>CAITIQ010000292.1 GCA_903892415.1 uncultured delta proteobacterium
CCACTCGTGAACCAGGCTCAAGCTCACTCCCAGACTGGCCGCCACCTCGGCAATCGTGCGTTGCCCGCGGTTTTCTACCGCGCGCAACACCTCCGCCTTGAACTCATCCGTATGCCGTTTGTACTTTCGCTGCTTTGTCACTGTCGGGCTCCACAAGGGAGGCTAACCCCTCCCAGGGTGTCCGCTGAAACGGCTCCACTTCATTGAACTCGTGGTCGTCTCGAAGGATCCGGCGTTGGACCTTGAGTCTCTCATTGGGCAGGGCGCACGCTTCACGATCGAACTCGACGAGGCCAGCTATGCGGGTACCCCGCGACGGAACTTTCGCGGCATCGTGTCGGAGATGCACCATCTGCGCGCGGAGGAGCATGGTCTCTCCACGTACCAACTGACGGTCTCTCCCGAGTTCTGGTTGCTCACCCAACGGTCGAACTGTCGCGTGTTTCAGCAGATGACCGACGTCGACATCGTAAAGACGCTCCTCAGCGAGTGGAACCTCCAAGTCGAGGACCGCTGCGCTAGTAGCTTCAAGCCCCGCAAATATCGGGTTCAGTATCAGGAGACAGACTTCGCCTTCGTGAGCAGATTGCTCGAAGCAGCCGGCGTGACCTACTCCGTTCAGTCGAACGACACCAGCGCGCAGATACTGCTCATTGACGCCCCTGAGCGCGGCCAAGAACGGTCTACTCCGCTGGAGCATCAGGACGCACCGATGGCAACTACGAGGTATGCGACCAAGATGCGCGCCTCTCGCGCGGTTACCTCGGGCCACGTTTCGATAGCTGATCACGACCATCGGATGCCCAACGCTCCGCTCGTCAGCAGTGCGATCGCGAGCCAACAGGCCACCGAGGCGAGGTTGGAGAAGTTCATGTATGCGCCCGGCGCTTTCCGCTTTGGCGGCCCTGGCCCCAATGACACTCCCACGGCAGACGATCGAGGCAGAACGCGGACAGACATGGGAGAGGCCCGCAGAATCGCTAGTCAAGTTGCCGCTGCGTCGATGGCGCGGGCTCGCAGATACCAGTTTGAGTCCAACTCGCTCGACTTGCTCCCGGGTATGCGCGTGACGGTATTGAACACACCAATCGCCGAGCGTGTCGGGCAGCTGCTGATCACCGGTACCACGATAACGGGCACCCACGACACCCACGGAACAGTGGTCGTGGAGGCCGCCTCGGCTGCCGCGGCCTACAAACCTGAAATGCTAACTCCGCGTCCAGCGATTTACGGAATTGAGACTGCCACAGTGGTCGGGCCGGCTGGCGAAGAGCTCCACTGCGACGAGTTCGGGCGTGTGCGGGTGCAGTTCCACTGGGATCGCTATGGCCGCATGGACGAGATGAGCTCCTGCTGGATACCAGTAAACCAGCCGTGGGCAGGCGGTGGCCTTGGTGGCATCAATATTCCGCGCATTGGGCAGGAGGTAATGGTGAGCTTCCTCGGAGGTGATCCAGAAGAGCCGATGGTGGTCGGTAGAATGTTCACCAATCTAAACCGCCCCCCCCTGGCCGCTACCGGGAAACGTCAATCAGAACGGCTTCAAGAGCCGTACCATTGGCGGCGCAGCCGACCAGTTCAACATGTTCAGAACCGACGACACGCCGGGCCAAGAAGAGATGGCGGTTCAGGCCGAGAAGGACTTCAACAAGTTAGTAAAGAACGACGAAACCAAGAAGATCCTGCGCCACAAAGTCCAAGCGATTGGTGGCAACCGCAGCAATGCCATTGCTGGCAGTGACAATGAATCCGTCGACGGTAACCAGACCCAGTCAGTACTCGGAGAGCAGCTGAGTTCGGTGTTGGGCAACAAGATGGCTAGCGTATTGGGAGACCTCATCTCGTCGGCGGGTGGGCAGCGCGTGCTTCAGACAGCTTTGGAGATGGCGTCCAGCGCACTCGCACACCGATTCACTAGCGAAACAGGAACGACCCTTTCGGTGGGACAATCGATGATTCATATGACCCCAGACGCGATCGTCATTCAATCGCCGAAGATCCTGCTTAACCCGGGTGAAGAGATTGCGCAGCAGGCCGTGCTGACCGGGCAGACTCCGGCACCTGCAGCAACCGCGTCATGAAGCTAAAGCGAGCTACGTTCCTCGGTATTCGAGGGCTGCGCGACCTTACGATTGACTTCGCCTCGGGCGACTCCAAACCTCACCCGACGACCTTGTTGTTCGGTGGACCTGCGAGCGGCAAGACGCGCATTCTCGAGGCGCTCTTGGCAGCGAAGGACGTCCTCGCTCCCTACGGTGCGCCAGTGCGTGGCGCGCTTTGGGTCGAGCCCGGTAAGTCCGCAAAGATAGAACTCACCTTCGTGTTAGACCCGGAAGAGCTCGCTGACGCGGGGCTCAGCGATGCCAGCGTGTACGCCGAGACCATCTTTAGCGAGAGACGCTGCCAAAGGGAGGCGCCTGAGGGGCTCATCTCAGTGCTCCAGCGTTACGAGCACGACCCCCGCTTTGGCAAAGTCGAGTACTTCCCTGCGCACCGCTCACTCCCGCCGCCTGGAGTCGCGGCGGGAATCTCCGCGGCAGAGCAGCGGTTGCTGCGCACGACCAAGGATCCGCGCAAGTACAGCTTCGTTCCGCGACTGATTGCAGTAATGGGGAGCTCCTCCGAGCTCCGCGAACGCTTCGCTAACACGCTATCGCGGCTAAGCCCGACTGTCCGTTTTCTGCCTGGTTCGCCTTCAGACCCTCTGCGTTGTTTCTCGAGCCGTGGCGGAACAGTGCTGCTCCCTCACGAACTGTCCGGTACCGAGGAGGACGCCGTAATTCTGGCTTCTACGGCGGTACTGGTTCGGCTCGAAAGGTCCGTCCTCTTTATCGACCGACCAGAAAAGGCGACAGATGAAAAGGGCTTTGCACAGTGGCTCGACGGCGTGCACGCCATGGCCCCTGACGCCCAAGTCATCTTGGCAAGCTCGAGCGCGAGCGTGCTGGCCAACCTCGAACCACGCGCGGTCGTTCAACTAGGAGCTTGAGGCAATGCCCGCCTACTACCTCAACGAAGCGGCTTTTGACTTACCGGACGTGGATATAGTGGACACCACAGTCCACAGCTTGAGCGTCGGGCTCGACTCTGGGGACGCCGTCGGATTTGCTGTCGCGCGACGTCCGCTGGGCGAAGACAAGCCCTTTCGTGACTTCGTCGACGAACACCTGACGCGAGAACGCACGGGCCTTCGGGGATACTCGTCGGTCCACCTGCGCGACGTGGAGCTGAGCAACGCCTCCGCTATCGATTGTGCGGCGATTTGGCGCGGCAGCGACGGCTCCATGATCTACCAACGGCAGTGTCACGTCCCCGCCAATGGGGTTTGGCTAATCATCAATGCTACCGTTGCCGTAGCAGCGCGCGAGGGCTGCGATACGTTCTTCGATCACGTGCTCGCAAGCCTTCGGCTCCGCGAGTAAGCCTCAATTCTTATCCACCTTTGACCGACTGCAACTCTACCGTTGAGGCGCCATGACTGCTGCGTATGAATATGCTGCTGCAACCTGTGTCGACGGCCTCACTTCAGCGAAGGCCGAGGAACTGTCGCTGGCGAAGATGCGACGCCGAACCCGCGAGGCCCGCGAAAAGGAACTCATAAACAAGCTCGGTAAGAAGCCAAGCAAGGACGCGGTAGCCGCAGCAAAGGCTCAAGCCGCGCAGGAGGCTTCGCAGCTGAGCATTGCTGATTGGCGGCGTTCGGTCGTTGACAAGCTGGGTAGCGCGAAGCAAGGGGACTATGCGGGCTATTCGATCGGCAAAGGAAAGAACCGAACGAAGGTAACCCTGACTGAAGGACAAGCCAACGCGATGAATGCGGCCTCGCAGGCGCTCGGGCCGGACAAGGCGGGGAACCTCAAGTGGCAATCCTCAGCGCAACTCGAGCAGTTACTCAATGGCACGCTCCCCGGCGCGACGAACCAGTTCACCGCCGACAAGTACAGCTCGCGGCGCCGTCCCATGTTTGGCTACCTTGGGACGAAGGGGCTCATCTACGATCCTGATTGGCAGCCTGAGACCAGCGTCTCTTACGTCCAAACCACCAAGGCCGCAGACGGTACCATCGTCAAGAAGAGGTACTACCCTGATCCGCTAACGGTGCCGTACGTGGTCCGCCGGCCAGGAATCTTTACGCCCACGTTTGGCTCATTCGTCAAAGTGACCAACCCCGCAGCGGGCGGCGGTTCCACCTATGCGCGTGTACTCGAGGGAGGACCTAAGGATAAACACGGGGCCGAAGCATCG
>CAITIQ010000293.1 GCA_903892415.1 uncultured delta proteobacterium
CGCATGCTTTCGGAGTTGCTGGCCGAGGGCCGCGTCGAGCCCGACGAGCAAAGCGAGGTGTTCAGCGCGCTCAATCATGAGGCCAAGCGCATGAGCGAGACGGTGGAGCGCTTCATGATCTACGCGCGCACCGATAAGGGCGTACTCAGCGCGCGGCTCGAACAAGCGGAGCTTGCGGCATTGGTTCGCCGCGTGGCTGCGGCCTTTGAACGCCGGCATACAGGCGTCACGTTGAAGCTCGAGCTTCCGGAGCAGCTCGAGGCGCTTGTCGATGCTGCGCTGCTCGAGACGGCGCTCGAGAATCTACTCGAGAACGCGCAAAAGTACGGGGCCACGCCGCAGGGTTTCGAGCTCACGCTCAGCGCGGATACGAAGCTGATTTTGCTCAGCGTGCGCGACTTTGGGCCGGGTGTGGCCCCGGCTGCGCGAGAGCGTATTTTCCGCGCCTTTGAGCGGGGGGATGCACGTCTTTCCAAGGCCACCTCGGGCACCGGCCTCGGGCTCTTTTTGGTGCGAGCCATCGCCCAGGCCCACGGTGGTGAGGTGAAGCTGCTGCCGAAGCAGCCAGGCTGCAGCTTCGAACTTCGGCTTCCGCGGCAGAACGCACAACCAGCAGCAGGAGAGGAGAGCGCCCCATGACCAACACGGTGCGCGCACGCCAAGAGCGTGTGCTCGTAATCGAGGACGACCCGACGCTGCGGCTCGGTCTGGTGAAGACGTTGCGTTCGGCGGGCTTCGACGTGACCACCGCCAAAGACGGTCTCGAGGGCCAAACCATCGCTCAGAACGATCGCTTCGACCTGGTGCTCGTCGACGTGATGTTGCCGGTGAAGAACGGCTTCGAAGTGTGCGAGGAGTTGCGCAAGTCCGACGCGGATCTTGCGATCATCATGCTAACCGCCAAAGGCGAGGAGGAAGATCGCGTGCGCGGTCTTCGGCTTGGCGCTGACGACTACGTGACCAAGCCGTTCGGCGTAGCCGAGCTATTGGCTCGCATCGACGCCCTGCTGCGTCGGCCGAGACGCCGCGAGCAGGCTGCGACGCTGGTAAAGATTGGCGCGGTGAAGCTCGACTTCAAGTCGCTGCGTGCGGACAAAGCGGGCGAGGCTGTGGAGCTCACCGCGCAGGAGTTCAAGCTGGTGCGCTTCTTCCTCGATCACGAAGATACGATGCTCACGCGGCAGCGCATCTTGGACGGCGTTTGGGGCGCCGACTACTTCGGCACTGAGCGCACTGTGGACAACTTCGTCACGCGTTTGCGCTCGAAGTTCGAGGACGATCCGAAGAAGCCGCGCTTCTTCGTCACTATGCGCGGCGGCGGGTATCGCTTCTCGCGGGGGCGGTGACAATACCGTGACGCAGGCAAGACAAGGCGAATACCAGCGCAACCTAAGGTTCTTCTTGCAGGCCGACACCTCGGCCCAATGCAGGAGGACCCAATCATGAACGCATCAAGCTCGTCTCTCTCGATCGCTTCGTTGTTGTTGCTCGCAGGCGTCGGCTGTGAGCCCGCGCGCGAGGTCGACCCGTTCGAGCGAAGTGACAATACAGAGAGCGCTGAGCCGCTGGCGACCCAGCCCGCCGATGACCTCGCGCTGCAAATCGAGCAGACCGCGCGCGACGTTGAACGAGGCAAGAATCTGGACAAGTCGGTGGACCAGCTCGAGGGGTTGCTCGAGCAGAAGGGCCTGAGCGACGAGCGCAAAGACGAGCTGCGTCTGTTGCTGAGCCGGGCCTACGAAGCGCAGGGCGACGCAGAGAGCGCGATCGAGGTGGTGGAGCAGCTGCTGCGGGAAGGCGCCTCACGCGAGCGCTCGCCGATGCGCGAGGCCGCCGAGAAGCGACTGCGCTTTTTGCTCACCGGCTCGGAGGAGGAGAAGGGCGTGCGACTGCCGGCGCTGGTTGCGCCGCCGCCCATCGCTACGGCGATGGCGAACTTCTTCAAGCCCGATGCGGAGAATCAGATCCGCGTGGACGTGCTTGTGTTTGGGCATCGTCGCGGCACGAGCCACGGCATCTTCGATATCGCCGAGGCCAAACGTCGCGAGCTCGAACAGTCGCTCAACTCCAAGATCAACGTCGGGCAATCGATCTCGAGCACCGGCAGCTGGGTGGGGCTGCCCAAAGCCTTGGGTGACGCCGGTGACGATATGCCGCGCGCCGATCGCTCGTTGCTCGTCTTCTACTACGACCTGGCCGATCTGAAGGTACCAGCGCGCTACAACGAATACCTGCCGATGCCCAGCGAGGAGATCGCCAAGATCCTCGAGCAAGGGGACGGTTTGGTGGTGGCCAAAGAGCGCAAGAACGCCAAGCCGACGATCGTGATCGCGGCCCCGCGGGAGGCTCAACTCGACGCAGTGGAGGCAGCCTTCGCCGAGCTGCGTGAGCTGCCCTTCGAGCCGACGCGGATCAAGCTGGAGAGCAAGCTAATGCCGCAAGAGATTCAGGCGGGCATCCGCGCCTCGCGCAAGGCCATGCAAGCCTGCTACGAGACGGCGCTGGCGAGCGCGCCGACGCTCGCGGGTGACGTCACCATCGAGTTCACGATCGAGAACGACGGCTCGGTGTCGCGGCCTGGGGTGGGAAGTGGCGCCACATTGACCGACTCTCGCTTCACCAGCTGCTTGCTCGAGACCTTCAGCAAGGTGTCCTATCCTCGATTCGAAGGCCAAACGATCAAGGTGCGCTACCCCTTGTCCTTCAGCCCGTGAGCGCGAGACTCCTGCTCTAGCTCGAGGAAGAGGCTCGTCGCACGATCGAGGTCAGTTAACTCGTCGTGCCTCTGGCTTTCAGCGAGCAGCTTGTGCAGAACCTTGCGCGCAGCAACCTCGCCGCTCGAGGGCTGCGCGTTTGGCAGAGGCTCGCGCAAACGCCGATGGCAACTGAGTACGTAATTCTTCGGTACGCCGAGCAAGGAGCTGAGCAGCTCGAGGGCTTGCTCCGCCTGTTCGACGCGCGAGCTCGCTGGCATCGGCTCGGGAAGCGGCGTCGTCTCGAGCCCGAAGGAGCGTAGCCCCGTGCGACACTCCTCCTCGCCGACCTCCCCAGCGAGCCGCCCGAGCACTACGTCATGCAGTCGAACAACGAGCTCGTCGCTACGGCGGTCGAGCTGGCGTTGACGCTCCGCAAGCACCTCGAGCAGCGCGGCAGGCGGGTGCTCATGCTCGCCACGCAGCCAGCCGCTCGACGCAGTGAGCAGATGAGTGACCGCTTGCAAGAGCGTGCGGGAGCGGTCGTTCATTGCGGTACCGCGGCGAGCAGCTTCTTGGCTGAGGCCAAGCGCTCCCGTGTATCGGCCTCACGCGCGAGGTCCCGCTGCCCTGCAGGTAACCGCTCGAAGCCGTTCAGTGCGCCTTGGTAGTGCAAGGCCGCGGCCTTGAGATCGCCTAGCTGGAGGTAGGCGTCCGCGAGCCTCGCTTTGTAAATCCACTTGGGAGCACCGTACGCAAGCTCGGCCGCGCGCGCGAGGACGGGTTGAGCTTCGCTCGCTCGCGATTGGCTGAGGAGTTGCGTTCCCAAGCGACCTTGGACCTCGTATTGCTGCGGCAATTCGCGGGCGCGAGTCGTCAACAGCTCGAGCGCCTGCTCGGCTCGATCGAGCGCCAACAGCGCCTTTACGCGGGCTGGATCGTAGGCCGATGCGGAAAGCGCGTCGGCAGCGCGCGCGGCTGCTTGCTCGAGGATATCGAGCCGCGCGAGTTGCAGCTCGCGCGCCCGCGCCGCGTTGCCACGCTCCGACTCGATCCAGGCGGCCAGCGCAAAGCTTTCAGCGCGCTCGTGCGCCGAGAAGCTCGCGCTCGGCTGCTTCAGCATCGGCTCGCACACGCTCAGCGCGAGATCGAGCGCAGGCCGGCGAGCCGCATCGCTCTCGGGGAGCGACGTCGCGCAGGCGACCATCGATTGCAGCAGCGCGAGCCGCAGCGTGGCCTCGGGAACGCTTAGGTAGCTGCCGGCCAACGCGACACAGCGCCCCGGCTCTCCGGCAGCGAGCGCCGTATCGAGGGCGGCCAACATCGCCTCGCCCTTCGCGCCCGAGTTGGCGTCGGCCGCTTCCGCCTCGAACAGCTTGCTCGCCGCGATAAACCGCTCTTGTTTGCGAGCCTCGCGGGCTTGCTCCAAACGCACACGGCTTGCGCTCGGGGCCTGCATCGTCGTGCGCGCCGAGGCGAGCAGCTCGGTCACGTCTTCACGGGCGATGAAGCCGGTCCGCTGCGCGACGACGTTCAGCGTTTGGGGATCGAGCACCATCAGGTTGGGCAAGGAGAAGACCCCGTAGCGTTCGGTGAAGCTGGCCGAGCTCTCCAGATCCACGTCCAGTTCGTAAAGGACCGCCTGCGTCGAGAGCTCCTGCCGGAACGAAGGCACGAGCACATTGGATCGAAAGGCCGTGCAGGGTGCGCACCAGGCCGCCCAAAGGTCGACGAGCAGCGGCAAGCCGAGCTTTCGCGCCTGCGCCGCCGCAGCCTCGAGGCTTGGGGCGGACTCGAAGGACTGCGGCGCGTGCATGGGGAGGCTGCTGGCGGCGCTTGGAGCGAGGCCGGCGCTTGGGGCAAGGCCGCCGCTGCTCAGAGCGAGGCTGGCGCCCTCGCTGGGCGCCGCCGACGGTGCGAGTTGCTGACCTTCCGAACAGGCCGCAAGTGCGAGCATGAGCCACGGCCAACGCGTCACTGGCCCATCAAAGCAGATTGCGATCTTTTTCTGTAAGAAAGCCAAGCGCCGGGCGTTGAGCCGCTATGAACGTGCCACATCGCCTGCTCACGGTCGCTCTCGTCGCTCTATCGCTCTCCGCCTGCAGGGACCGCAGTGAGGCCCCATCCAAAGCAGATGCGGCCACGGGAGCGCCCGCCGCTGCCAAGGGCGCAGCCCCGATCGCGCCAGGGGCGCTGAATCGAGCCATGCGCATCAGCGTGAACCTGGCGCTGGTCGCGAAGGACGTGGATGCTTCGGCCGAGCAGGTGCGCACGGCGGTCAATGAGGCGGGTGGTTACGTCAGTCAGTCCCAGCTCGCCGGCGAGCAAGACAGTCGCAGTGCCACCCTCCAGGCCAAGGTCCCCGCCGACCAACTCGCTGCGTTCCGTCAGAGCCTGCGCGGCTTCGGTACGGTGGCCCAGGAGTCGGAGAAGGCTGAGGACGTGACCGAGCAGCAGGCCGACATCAAAGCACGCGTTCGCAACGCCAAGGCCCAAGAGAAGCGGCTGCTCGAGCTGCTCTCGGATCGCACCGGCAACCTGGCCGACGTACTCACGGCGGAGAAGTCGCTAGCGGAGATTCGCGAGACAATCGAACGGCTCGAGGCGCAAGAGACCACGCTAGACAAGCAGATTGCCTTTGCCACGCTGGATATTCGCATCAGCAGCGACCGCAATGAACTCGCCCTCTCGCCCGGCGAGCGCATCTCGAGCGCCTTCGGCAAAGGCTTCACGGTGGCCGGCGAGATGCTTGTCGTGTTCGGGGTGATCCTGGTGGGCGCTGCTCCCAGCCTGGTGATGTTGGGGGCGTTGGCGTACGCCGGCTATCGCTTGATTCGGCTGTTTCGCGGCCGGAAAGCTGCGCCCGTACGCGGCTGACAGCAGTACCCTTAGGCGGTGGGTCAGCTCGATCTGTTCGCCAAACCCGAGGCCAAGCCTGCGGTCGATGATGAGGTGCTGCGAACCGTCGCCTCGCGCATTCCGGCGCATGTTCGGCTCGGTACCTCCAGTTGGACGTTCGCGGGTTGGAAGGGTCTCATCTACCGTCGCGAATACGAGAGCACGCAGCACTTCAACCGCGAGGCCTTGAGCGAGTACGCCGAACACCCGCTGTTTCGCACCGTGGGGGTGGACCGAGCCTTCTACCAACCCGTGCCGGAGGAGGAGCTCGTGGCCTACGCCGCGCAGGTTCCTGCGGAGTTTCGCTTCGTGCAGAAGGTGTGGGCGCGCGTTGCATCGCCGCTCGTGGATCTGATGATGTGCGGAGAGCGAAAGTCGCTGCCCAACTCCGACTTCTTGAACCCTGAGATCTTTCTCCAAACGCAGGTCGAGCCATCGCTTCGCGCGCTCGGGCCCAAGCTTGGGCCGTTCGTGCTCGAGATTTCGCCTTCGCGCGGCCATCTCGCACGCGAGACGTTCGAGCCGAAGCTGCTTCACTTTCTCGCGGCGCTGCCGCGCGATCTTCAGATCGCTGTGGAGCTGCGCGAGGCGACGTTGCTCACCCAGCGCTACTTCGCCGTGCTCGCGGAGACCGGCGCCGTGCATTGCCTCAACGTCTGGACAAACATGCCCTCGTTGCGCCGTCAGCTGCAGCATCCACGCACGACGGACGGCAGCTTTGCGCTCGCGCGACTGCTACTGCCGCAAGGTCGGCAGTACCAAGCAATGAAAGAGCGCTTTGCGCCGTTCGACCGCATCGTTGAACCAGCGCATGAGGTGCGCGCGCACGTGCTCGAGTTGATCGAGCGCACGCGAGCCCGCGGCACCGAGACCTACATCATCGTCAACAACAAGCTCGAGGGCTCGAGCCCGCTCACCGTACGGGCGCTGGCCGAGCGCATGGGCAGCTGAGTTCGAACTTCAGAACTCGAAGCGCAGCGGGTCGCTCGTGGCAGCACGCACCAGCTCGACCTCGGTGCCACTGGTTGCGACGAGAGCGATGCCCACGACAAGACTCGCGAGACCGGTACCGAGCGTAGTGCCTCCCGCGCCCAAGCGCGCCGAGGAGCTCGTTTCATCAAACAGATCGAGCGTCAGTACCGTGCTGCCAATCACCGAGCCGACCGCTCCGAGCGTGAGCACGGTAATGCCCGCGTAGCGTTGCGCGAGGCTGCCTGGGTCCACCAACACCTGCGTTGGGGCGGCGGCGTCGAAGCTGAAAGAGCCGGAGCGTGGGATGTTGGGACCATCTACGAAAAACAGCTGTTCTGGGCGCAGCTCCACCGCCTCGTCGCAAGGCGCTGTACACACGTAAGTTGGAGCCGACCGCACTCGCCCGTCGGCAGAGAGCGAGCGCAAAAGCTCAACCTCGGGCGCGGCTCCGAGGTGAACCTCAGCCGTGGGAGCGAGAGAACCGTCCTCTGCGGCGGACGGCTCAGCCGCGATCACGGTCGAAGGAACAGCTAGGGCAAGAAGCAAAAGGAAGCGCACGGAGGGCCTTCAGCAAGACGAAGACCATGCGACATTTGCCGCGCGTTTTGTGATCGAGCAACGCGCGGGGTCTGGCGAGCCTGTCATGCTCGCCGCGGTGCAGCGCGGCGCTTTGAATCAGCCTGCTGCGGCCTTCTTCTTGGTTGGCCTTCGGCTGCTTTCGAGACCGCACTCGTCAGCTTGAGGCTCTGCGAACTTGAGATGCTCAATCAAGAAGTCACGTAGCAAGGTGACCCTTTGCGGTAGCAGACGCGAGCTCGGGTAGACGAGGTGCATGCTGCCGAGCGGGCCTTCATACTCTGGCAACACTCGCACGAGCTGTGAGGAGTCGCAGGGCAATGCTGCGGCCGGGACGAACGCGATCCCCACACCTGCGACGCAAGCTCCCATCACGAACGAGAAGTCGCTGCCGGACAATTGACCGCGTACGTCGACCTTCTCCTCACCGTTGGGTCCGGTGAGCTTCCACTCTGTTCGACCGTTTTTGGCGCGGAACAGAATGCATTCGTGTTCGGTTAGCTCGGCCAGCGTCTTCGGTGCGGAACGCCGCTTCAAGTAGTCGCGGTGAGCGACCAAAATGAAGGGCATGCCTCCGAGCTTGCGCGCGACCAACGTCGAATCTTGGAGACGTCCAGCGCGAACCGCCAAGTCGAACCCCTCGGCCACGAGGTCCACCATGCGGTTGCTCGAATCCACGTCCACGCGCACTTCCGGGTATTGCCGCACGAATTCAGCCAGCGCCCGCACGACTGGACCTGCACCTGCGTCCGGCGGAACGGTGATGCGCACGACACCGGAGGGCGAGCCCGAGGACGTTGAGGCCTCGTTCTTCGCTTCTTCAAGCTCGGAAAGCGCGCGCGACGCACGCTCGAAGTAACGCTGCCCGACCTCGGTGAGGTGGAAGCTGCGCGTGGTGCGATGGATCAGCCGCACTCCCAGCGTGGCCTCCAGCCGCGCCACCCGCCGCGAGACTCCGGACTTGGGCACACCCAGCCGCTCCGCTGCCCGGGTGAACCCCTGCGCGTGAACCACGGCCACAAAGGCCTCGACCTCGTTGAGCTCGGCAGCAAAAGCCGTCGGGTCTTGCGATTGCGTCTTCACCGGCTGCATCTTGCTCGCTTTGGGAAACGCAGCAAGGGTTCACGCGCCCAGACAACGTTACGCAACACTTGACCGCGAACGACCGTGCAGCGGTGACGAGGCCATAAATGAAAAAGGGCGCGGTCCCCGTTTCCGAGAACCGCGCCAAAGACGATGACGGAGAGCGTGAAGCTCTCCGACGTTCTCAGGTGAGAACGATCTTGCTCTGGAGAATGAAGGCCACCACGAAGGCGAGCAGCACGAGCGACTCGATCAGGGCGAGACCCAGAATCATCGGCGTCTGGATACGAGCCGCTGCTCCGGGGTTACGCGAGATGCCTTCGAGCGCCGCAGCAGTGGCACGACCCTGCGAGAGGGTTCCACCGAGGGCGGCAAGGCCGATCGCGAGCCCTGCTCCGAGCGCCAACCACGAGCTCGAGTCGAACTTGTTTGCCGGAGCCGAGGCCTGCGCAAACGCGAGGGCCGGTACCAGGACGGTGGCTGCGAACGCTGCGAGGGACAACGACAGCTTGCTCTTGAGGGACATCCGAACTTGCTCCTTTCAGGGGCACACAACTAAACGTGCGCTTCTCTAGTTTGATTTGCAGCGCTTGACCAGATCGAAATCTGGAGCGCGGCATTTTTTTTGGGTTATCGAAAAGTAGGGGATCCGAAGCTTGGCTCAGTGAGCGTGCGCGTCTTCACCGTGACCGTGACCGTGACCGTGCTCCTCTTCGTGATGCATCGGCTCGGTGGCGAGACCGATGTACACGGTGGTGAGGAGGCAGAAAACTATCGTCTGAACGACGCAAACGATGAGACCGAGGAACGCCACCGGGATAGGCACGAAGAGCGTGACCAAACCAAGGAACAGCGCCGCTAGGAGATGGTCCACCGCGATGTTGACCATGAGACGCACGGCCAGAGTGATGGGCCGCACGCAGGTAGAAATGATTTCGATCGGGAAGATGAGCGGAGCGAGATACCACTTCGGCCCGGCCATGTGCTTCAGGTAGTGCCAGCCGTTCTCCTTCAACCCGTAGTAGTTGAAGCAAAGGAAAACGATGATGGCGCAACCGAGCGTCACGTTCAGGCTCGACGTCGGAGAGCCGACGCCGGGAACCATACCGATCAAGTTCGAGAAGAGGATGAAAAGGGCCAGCGACCCGATCAGCGGGAAGTAGCGCTTGGCGCGCTCGGCTCCCATGACGTCTTTGGCCATGTCGTAGAAGTAGCCAACGAGCACTTCAAAGAAGGTGGTCAGCGTGAGCTTGTCACTGGGAACTGCCGCTTCTTTGAGGTTGGTCAGCCGACCTCGAACGATCACCGCCAAGAGGAGGAGGATCCCCATGTACAGCATGCTCGTGATCACCGGCTCGGTTGAGCGGTAATCCGGATGCTGGTGCCCGATGATGCTTTCTCCCAGGTTGTGCGCGTTCGCCTTGAGGGCTGGGACTTTTTCGAGCAGGTACGTGAGCCAATACGTGTGCTTGGGCATACGTTTCTTCGGGTGGTCTTGCGGTTTCGCTCGGTAGCTCCGAGCGCGCGCTGCTTACCACAGGCACACGTCGACGCGGCTTTTCTTTTTCCCTAAGCTGAAACGCCCGCAGTTTCGGCCTATTGGCTCGCAGCAGGGGTCGCTATGGTGCGGTTTCCCTCGGGACCTCGGATCCATGAACCCCAGCGTTTTTTTCGCGGACAACATCCCTCCACAGGACGCCGAGCTCTTCGGCGCAGCGATTCGTGTCGCGAGCTTGGTCCCGGAAGCGGCCGCCGGAGTCGTGCGTGCGCTTCGGCTCGAACCGAGCTTCGACTGGTCGGACGTGACGGTCCTGCGTGCCGAAGATATCGCGATCAACGAGCTCGAGGACGAGCCAGTGTTGGTGAGCCGCGAGTTCCGCCATCCCCAGCAGCCGGTGTTGCTGCTCGCGTGCGCTGATCGCGCCAAGCTCGCACGGGCGACCGCCGCGGTTTCGCTCGAGGTGGAGCCACTTTCTCTGCCGTACGCCGAGCAGACGGCACAGACCGCTCATTGCCACGACGGCGATGCAGCGCGCGAGCTCGGGAGGGCGAAGCTTTTGCATCGCGGTCGCTACCAAACCGCACGCCAAGTCGGTGGCAAGGCGGCAGCGCAGGAGCTGCTGGCCGTACCCAACGGCATGCATCTCTCGCGCTTCGCTCGGATGCTCGCACCGAGTTCACCCTCGGCTCTGCACGCAGCCCTCTTGGCGCGCAAAACCGGACAGCCGGTGCGGCTACTCCGCGACGAGCCGGCGCCGCTGGCGACGCTGCTCCCCATCTCGTCCTGCGAAATCAGCTGCGGGGCGAGCGAGGAGGGGCTGCTCTGCGCGCTGCAACTTTCGCTCGTGTTGCACGCGGGCGCATATGCGCTCGATCCGGAGGTGCTGAATCAAGCGCTGCTATGCGCCGAGCACGGCTACCAATGGGGCTCACGTCAGCTCGACGGAGTGGTGCAACCAAGCGCCGCTTCGACGTGGACGGCGGATTGTCCGGCCTGGGCCTTCACCCACTGGGCCGTCGAGCGGCACCTCGATTCGCTCGCAGCGCGATTGGGCCTCGACCCAATCGAGCTCAAGCTGCGCAACCTAAGGCCCGACGCGGACGGCGAGGCCAGCGTGAGGCATACCCTCGAGCTCAGCCGCTACGCCAACAAACGCTTGCAGTTCCGCGAGGAGAACCGCGCGCGCCGGAGCCGTGGACAACGTACCCGACTGGGTATTGGGGCCTGCCTATTGGCGAGCGAGCGCCTCGGGCTTTTGTGTCAGGTCGCCCAACTCGAGTTCGATCTCGATACCTACGAGACAACGCTGCACGAACTTTGGTCCGACGACCTTTCGACGAATAACGATGGCAAGCCTTGGTTGTTTGCCGGCGGACTGGAGTCGGCGACGCAGTCGGCTGGGATCGCTGCCGCGATCGAGCATGCATCGGGCTTGGCGATTCACGATCTACCGCTCTCACCGGAGCGACTGCTCGAAGCCCACCTGGCGCTGGCGTTATGAAGGCGCGTGTCAAACGGCTCTCCAGCGCGTTGCAACCGGAGCCTTCGCTGCGGGCTGCACTGGAGAAACTCGAGCTGGGTCGCGTGCCCGACGTGGCCGCGTTGCTCGATGCGATTTACAGCCTCGCAGTGCAAGATCAGCCGGTGGTGCTGCTGGCGGGTGGGACCGACTTCCTGCTTTCGCAACCGCCGGAGACCCTCAGCGACTGGGCCACGCGTCCGCCTTTCGTGATCGACATCGCCGGCATGCCCGAGCTCTGCGGGCTGCGTATGGTCGACGGATTTTTGCAGCTGGGCACCGGCGTGACCTTCGAGCAAATCGCAGCGGCCGAGCTCGTCGGCAGCCATGCTCCGCTGCTTTCAGCGGCCGCCCGTGGCTTCGACTCGCAAATCGCGCCGCGCGCAACGCTCGGTGGCAACGTGGCCAAACGCGCTGCACATGCCGATGGGCTAGCCGTGCTTGGGGCCTTGGATGCAGAACTCGTATTGACCGGCCGCGACGGTCCGCGGTCACTGAGCGTCGAACAATTCCTGAACAGCGATGAACGAGTGGAGACCGCGCTCGACGAGTTGATCGACCGGATCGACCTGCCGCTACCCATCGACTTTGATGGGGGGACCCGCGTGAACTACTGGCGCAAGGTCGTCGATGCACGCGGCTGGATCAGCAAGGTTGCGCTCGCTGCATCGGCCACCAAGGTGGGCGGTGAGCTCGTTCGCTGCGGCCTTGCGATGGCCTCCGTCGGTCCGCGTACGGCGCTCATGACGCGGACGCGCGAGCTGTTCCTCTCAACCCCGCTCGCACGTATCCGCACGCAAGCGATCGAGAAGGCGGTCGATGCGGACATCGCCCCGCTCACCGACGCTGTCTCTACGAGCGTTTATCGCGCGCATGTGGCTCGAGCGCTCGTGGTGCAATTCCACCAGCAAGCGCTCGTTGCCTGATCCTTCAGAAGGCCTAGTCGCTCACAGGCCCCAATCGCTCCAGTCGTCTCCGCTGCCGTCGTCGCCACAATCACAGCCGGCATCGCAACCGCAACCGGCATCGCAACCGCAACCGGCATCGCAACCGCAGCCTGCGTCACAGCCGCTGCCTGCGTCACAGCCGCTGCCCGCGTCGCAACCACCACCGGTGTCGCAACCGCCACCCAAGTCGATGCATTGGTCGAAGGCGTTGATCACGTCGGTGAAGTCAACGTTGCCGAAGTCGCATTGCGAACCGCAGGCGATGATGTCGTCGATCGCTTGCTGATCGAAGTAGGTGAAGAAGTCGTTGATCGGCCCTTCGCAGTTAGCGAGGCAAGCACAGAGATCAACCGAAGCGTTGGGGTCGCCAGGGTCGCTGCCGGGGTCGCCGGGGTCGCCGGGATCGCCGGGGTCGCCGGGATCGCCGGGATCGCTGCCGGCGTCGCCACCTGCGCTGCCGTCATCGAGACCATCGAGCCCACCTTCAATTCCGCCGCTATCGCCGTCCTCGGCCTCGTCGGTGGAAACGACGTTCTGCGACTTCTCCTCAGCCGATTCGTCCGACTCGGTCGTCGGAGCGCATGCAGCGGTGGTTACGGCGAAGCAGAGCAAGCTGACGGTCTTGAGGGAGATTTTCATGGTGGCCTCTTGTGCTCAGCTCATTGCACAGGCCGGGCCAAACGTTGACCTCCGGTCAATTGCGGTATTTCGCTGGTTTTCGCGAAGCCGCGACCACGGGTGCTGGCGACCGCAGTCATCACCTTGATCACTCGAGTCGACACCTTTGGCTGAGTGGAGCGCCCTCAGCGCACCAGCTGGGTCTCAGCGGGGTGCCCGCAGCGAGCTCACCGAAATACCGATCGGCAGGGCGCCGTAGCCCAGCACGAAGGCCAGCGCCGAAATGTCACCGCGCGAGAGGATGATGTACACGCAGGCGAAAAGGCCCATCAGCTTGAGCCCGCCGATCACCGCCCACGGTGCGCTGCGGCCCTTCTGCGCGATGAAGGCCGCCGCTACGCGCGCAAAGATCACAAGGTTCAACGTCGCCAAAACGCCGCCGATCGCCGTGCCCAGAGCCCAAGCAGGCCCCTGCAAAATGGCGCCTAGGATCGAAAGGGCAACGGCCGCGATACCGGTGGTCTGAATCGCGCCGGAGAGCGCGTTATTCGTCTCCGCCGGGACTTCAGCCTCAGGCGCACTGGCAACGACTTCAGGCTTTTTTACTTCTTCGGCTGTGTCTTCAGTGTTCATTGGAGCCCCCGTCATCGCGATCGCGCGCTTTGCGCGCGTCTTCTTCCCAAGCCAAATCCCGCTTTCGATCGTCGCGCTCTTTCTCCGAGAGGAAGGCCGGAACCGGGTTTCCCTCGGCGCGCTCTTCGCGTGCTGTCTCCCGCCGCATCAAGCTGAGCGCACGTTGAATCGCGCGGATGGCCGCACCAACCCCGAGACCGAAGCCGATCCACATCAGCACCGGCTCGGTGCCGAAACGACCGTCCAAATAGCTGCCGCCAAAAAGACCAAACAGGATCGACAGCACGATCTCGAGACCGAGCGTGCCAAAGCCTCCCAGGCCTTTGTAGACGGCGGCGCGCTGTCTCATCCGTCCCCAAGGACGCGCATCGCGTCGATCCGGCGGGCCTCGAGCAGCGCCTCGAGCTGCGGCAAAAGCGCGCGCGCAGCCTTGCCTCGGTGACTCAGCTTGTTCTTCTCATCGTGCGCGAGCTCGGCGTACGTGCGCCCTACGCCCGCAACCACGAACAGCGGGTCATACCCAAAGCCGCTCTCGCCTTTGGCGCTCGTTGCGATCACGCCTTCACAACGACCCTCGACGACCACCTGCTTGTCTCCCTCAGTGAAGGGATCCACCATCGCGATCACGCAGCGAAAGCGTGCTGTACGCAGACC
This sequence comes from uncultured delta proteobacterium, assembly GCA_903892415.1. Lineage (GTDB taxonomy): Bacteria > Myxococcota_A > Polyangia > Polyangiales > Polyangiaceae > Xiheicaenibacterium. The sequence goes on from CAITIQ010000293.1 coordinate 14,095, forward strand.
GTCCTCGACCTCGGCGAGCTGGGTCAAAAGCGCAGCGTTGTTCTCCGCGTCGGTGGCGGCCTCATGCGCAAAGCGCGCCGAACGTACGCCTGGCCGACCAAAGAGCGCATCCACCTCCAGGCCCGAGTCATCCGCGATGGCGATCATCTGGGTGGCCGCCGCGACAGCACGCGCTTTGATCAGCGCGTTATCCTCGAAGGTGGAGCCGTCTTCCACCGGCGGCGGAAACGCAGGGAGGATCTCCCCGATGGTGATCACCTCAATGCCGATACCACCAAGCAGCGTGCGGAACTCCGCAACCTTGCCGAGGTTGTGACTGGCGAGCACGACGGTCATGAGCGGTGGTGACATGGCTCCTCGGCTCAGCCCAGCAATAGCGACGCCAGATCGACATCGGCACGGAGCAGCACGTCCTTTTGGAGGCCGCACAACGACTTCACAGCCTCCATGCCTGCGTCCACCATCTTGTCGATGTTGGCGCGGGGAACCGGCGCGCCTTCTGCGGTGCCTTGCACCTCGACGACGTTGCCAGCTGGGGTGGCCACCAGGTTCAGATCCACGCGCGCCTTCGAGTCCTCCACGTAAACGAGATCCACAGCGACGCCGTCCGGACCATCGGAGTTGTCCAGCATGCCGACGCTGATCGCCGCGACCTGCTCGCGCAATACCGGCTGCGTCAGCAGACCTTTGCGTTGCAACTTGGAGAGCGCGAGGGCCAACGCGATGAAGCCGCCAGTGACCGAGGCCGTGCGCGTGCCGCCGTCTGCCTCGAGCACGTCGCAATCAACCACCAGGCTGCGCTCGCCGAGCTTCGTCAGGTCCACGCTGGCGCGCAGCGCACGCCCGATCAGCCGCTGAATCTCCTGGGTGCGGCCGCTCGGCGCTTTGCCTCGACCGTCTCGATTCTCGCGCTTCTCCGGGCTCGACCGCGGGTGCATTTGGTACTCCGCGGTGATCCAACCTTTGCCCGAACCAACCATCCACGAGGGAACGTTGGCCTCGACCGAGGCTGTGCACAGCACCACGGTGCGCCCGGCTCGGTACAACACCGAGCCCTCCGCATTGCGCTGAAACCCTACTTGAACGTCAACCGCACGGTATTCCGACCAGGAGCGACCATCTGAGCGAGCCATAGCCTCGCCCTAGCACGGCCGCTCCGGCCGCGGAACCTCAGCGATGAATGACGAAGGCGGAACTCAGGAAGGCTTCTGGTTCGCTAGCTTGGCGAGTTCTCGTTGCTGAGCGTCGATGAACTGCTTGACGCCCTTGGCACGCTGCATCGCAAACTCTTTGACCTGCGGGTTTTGCGAGCCGGCGAGCGCGTTGAGCAGCTTGGTGACCTTGTCGATCTGGCGGCTCTGGAACAGCGCTTCGAAGTAGTTGTTCGCCAAGCGCACGTCCCGCGTCATCTTCGCCTCGTGCGGTTGGAGCAGCTTCACCACCGCATCGAGATCATTCTTCTGGCCGTGCAGCGCCGAGAGGGCGAGCAGCGCCAGCACGTCATCACCGTTGAGCTCGAGCGCCTTCTTGCCGTACTCGAGCGCTTGATCCCGCGTCTCCTCTTTGGCGCCGTAAAACGCCTGGAGAGCGACCAAAGGACGCGCGTTCTTCTTCTCGATCGCGAGCTTCTGCAGCTCGGCGATGGCGGCCTCTTCCGTGCTGGTCTCCTTGATGTGCGTGAAAAGGTAGGCCCACGAGTCCACGAGCTCCGGATCGATCTCCAGCGCCTTGTCCACGTGTTGACGCTCAGCCGCCGCGTCGCCCTTCTTCTTGTTCAGCTTGGCGAGGTGGAGCGAGGGGTAGGGGCTGGTCTTGAGCAGGTTTTGTGCGCCTTTGAGCGTGCTCTCGGCCTTGTCCTGCTTGTCTTGCTGCAACTGGCAGATACCGAGCGCGAGCCAATCTTCCCCGGTGCCGCCCTTGGCGACGACCTTGGCCAGCACCTGCTCGGCGCGTTGGAAGCGCTCGTACTTCATCAGCTCTTGGGCGTAGATACGGCCGCGGTTCAGATCCTCGGGCTTGTCCACGAAGTGCTTGTCGAGCCCGGAGAGCAGGTCTTCCAAGCCGATCATCAGCGGGCGACCTTGGTCATCCTGAACTTGCACGGCCGGCCCGTTGAAGCCGAGCATTTCCCACATTTGCTCGCGGGTGCAGGCCAGCGGCCCTTGCTCCAGCTTCTCCTTCATCTCGTCGGTCATCTTCTGGATGGGAAGGACGATCAGAGCATTCGGCGGGATGCCGTTCTGAAACTGCGACACCGGAGCGACAATCGCTGCTCCGCCCTGAATCTGAAGCCCTGAAAGAGCTTGCCCATTACCCGGTCCAGTTGTGGCCATTTCGCGCTACTCCGATGTTGAGAAGGCGTGGACCCTAGCAGCGCACCTGGGCGCCGTAAACGGCTCCGCTAGCGGCTAGGCGAGACCGGACTTGCTGCGCAGACGTTGAGCTAGGCCGGAACTGCGCGCCTCGCGCCTCACCTCGGCTAGCGAGAGGCCGATGGCGCGCGGGTCCCCGACGATCACCACCAGGCGTTTTCCTCGGGTAACAGCGGTGTAAAGCAGGTTGCGGCTGAGCATGACGAAGTGGTTCATGGTCAGCGGGATCACCACCGCCGGGTACTCACTGCCTTGGCTCTTGTGAATGCTGGTGGCGTAGGCGAGCACCAACTCCTCGAGATCGGTCTCTTGGTAGATCACGTTGCGATCGTCGAATTGGACGCGCAAGGACTTGGACTCCTGCGACATGTTGACGATGAAGCCGACGTCACCGTTGTACACCTCGCGCTCGTAGTCGTTTTTGAGCTGCATCACCTTGTCGCCGAGGCGAAAGAGCCGCTGGCCGATCTTGACCGAAGGCCCTTCCGGGTTGAGCGCGGCCTGCAGACGCTCATTGAGCAGAATGGTGCCAGAAGCACCACGATGCATCGGCGTGAGGACCTGGATGTCCCGCGCGGGGTGCAAGCCGAAACGCTGCGGAATGCGCTTGGTCACCAGCTCCAGCAGGCCGTCGGCGGTGGCCTCGTCCCCTTTGCGTTCAACAATGTAGAATTCACCGCTCTTGCCCTCGGCCGAGGTGGGCAACATGCCGCCGTTGATCTTGTGCGCGTTCTCCACGATCAAGCTGCCCTCGGCTTGGCGGAAGATGGTGGTGAGCCGCACGGTGCGCACCACGCCCGAGTCGATGATGTCGCGCAACATCGCGCCCGGCCCAACGCTCGGCAGCTGATCCACGTCACCCACGATCACGAGCCGCGTCTCGCGCGGCAGCGCGCAGACCACAGCGTCCATCAGCTCGAGATCCACCATCGAGATCTCGTCGAGGATGACCACGCCGGCCTCGATCGGGTTCTCCTCGTTGCGCGCAAACTCACGCGAACGCGGATCGAACTCGAGTAGGCGATGCACCGTGACGGCTTCACGCCCGGTGGCCTCGCTCATGCGCTTGGCCGCGCGCCCGGTGGGAGCGGCCAGCCGCGCCTTCAGGCCGGCACCGTCGAACAGCATCAGCAGGCAGCGAACGATCGTGGTCTTACCAACGCCGGGACCACCGGTGATGACGACGACCTTCTCGGCTGCGGCCGCTTCAATCGCCGTGCGTTGGGCGGGCGCGAGCGAGACCTTGGTGCTGGCCTCGAAGCCGGCGATCGCCTTCTCCACCACCTGCTCGAGCTGCACGCCAAAAGCTTTGGCCGCCACCAGCGTCGCCAGGTTCTCGGCCAGCCGGCACTCAGCCTCGTGAAGCTCGGGCAAGTAGACGGCGGTGCCAATGTCGGCCGATAGCGGATCGAGGATGACGCGGCCGGCCTGACCCAACTCGGCGATCGCCCGGTCAGCGTCGTTCTCGTCGATCTCGAGCATGGATGCGGCGTACAGCGCGAGCGAGCGACGCTCCTCGAACACGTGGCCCTTTTGGCTGCGCTCGTGCAGCACGTGCAGCACGCCGGCTTGCGCGCGTTCGGGTGCGTTCTTCGCGATACCGAGCGAGCTGGCGATGCGATCGGCCGTCTTGAAGCCGACGCCCCACACGTCGAGCGCGAGGCGGTAGGGCGAGGTGGAGACGATGGCGATGGCCTTGTGACCAAAACGCTTGTGAATGCGAATGGCGAGCGCGGGAGAGGCGCCATGACTCTGCAAGAAGATCATGATCGCCCCGATCACCCGATGATGCTCCCAGGCCTTCTGGATCTGCTCGACGCGCTTTCCGCCGAGGCCGTTCACCTCACGCAAGCGCTCTGGGTGGTTGTCGAGCACGGCCAAGGTTTGATCACCGAAGGTCTCGACGATGCGCTTGGCGAAGGCCTCCCCCACGCCGGGGACCAAGCCAGAGCCGAGAAAGCGCTCGACGCCGGCGAGCGTGGAGGGCGCGATCACGAGCAGCGCCTCGGCTTTGAGCTGCTGACCACGCTTGGGATCGATCACCCATTTGCCTGTGGCGCGCACGCGTGCACCCGGCGGGGCCGGCGGCAGCACGCCAACGATGGTGTTGTCCGCGCGCTCACCGTCAAGTCGCACGCGCAACACGCGGAAGCCGGTGGTCTCGCTCTCGTACGCGACCGAGGTGACCTCGCCCTCCACCGAAACAGCAGCGCCTGGCTCCGCGGGCGTCCGCAACGCTAGCGAGACCTGCGTCCCGGGCGGTGGGGCGGGCGGGCCGGCGCGGCCTGTTCCGTGGCTGTTCATCCGTGCGGGTGACGCTACCCCGCTGGCCGAGTGTTGCCTACCCCAGCCGAAAGAATCGAGGAACGTGCTCGTCGCGGTTGTCACCGGGGCTTATCGGCCACGCTCAGAGCGAGTTGCGTCGCCCTTGTCGATTTGCTGTCCACGTTGGTCGCGAACCTTCGAATCCAACTTTGAAGAAGGCGGACTCGTTGTGCCGCCCGAAAGGACTCGCCATGTGGAATGTGAATAGACTCGAAGGTTCGGCTTTGGCCTCGTTCGTTGCGATTCTTGCTCTCGCTGCCTGCGGTGACAGTGGGTCCTCCGCGACCGGCGGTGGTGGAGAGGCGAGCGGCGGCTCCGCGAACGGTGGCTCAACGACAGATGGTGGTGGCAACGAGGGAGGAAACGGTGGAGAGGCCGGCCAAGGTGGCATCGGCCAGGGCGGTATGGGCGGTGAGGGCGCGCAAGGCGGCATGGGCCAAGGTGGCATGGGCGGTGAGGGTGGAGCACCGCCGCCCGATCCCAACTGCACGCCGGTGGAAAACGGAGAAATCGCCGATGAATGCGGCCTGTTCGTGAATGCCGCGGTGGCAGCGGGAGGGCGAGGGACCAAGCTCGCGCCGTTCAACAACCTGACCGAGGCCGCCGCCGCCGCAGGACCTGGAACCCGCATCTACGTCTGTCTCGAACCGCTCACCCAGCCGGAGACCGTCAGCACCGACGTGGAGATTTACGGTGGCATGGATTGCATCAACTTCACTTGGACGGCCGCCGAGCGTTCGCTGATGGCCGTATGCGAGCCCGGTCTGAACGGCTGTGCGACCAACATCACCGTGCCGCTCACGATCGACAACGCCGAGGTGCGCCTCGAGCGCTTCGACATCTTCGCCCCGAACGCAATCGTCGCTGGGGAATCGTCGATCGGCGTCATCGCGCAGTTCGCCAACCTGGAGATCGTTGATAGCAGCGTATCGGCTGGAAACGGTGCAGCGGGTTCGGCTGGGAGCAATGGGATGCCGGGAGCCAATGGAGGGAATGGGGTGGCTGGCATGGGCTATAGCCCGATTGACTTTGGCGAATTTAGCGCTGGTGGCGTCAGTAGCTGCGGAGCCGGGGGTGGGCGTGGGGGGTGGGCAACCGGCATGCTCGGGGACCCAGGGTCACCGGTCGCCGGTCAACCGAATCAGAACAACGCTGGAGCCAACGCGACCACCCCACAGGTCTGCGCCCCTGGAACCACGGCAACGACCGTTGGCGTCAACGGAGCCGCTGGCGCCGATGGCACAGGTCTCGGGCAGATTTCTTCCAGCGGTTATCAAGGAGCAGCCGGGCAGGACGGCACCAACGGAACACGTGGTGGGGGCGGTGGGGGCGGTGGACGACTGCAGGTTTCCGGTCAGTCGATTGTGGTCGTCGGCGCTGGTGGCGGAGCCGGGGGCTGTGGGGGCATGGGCGCCACTGGCGGCGGCCCCGGCGGAGCGAGCATCGCGATTGTGTCCTCTTCGAGCGCCGTATCCCTTGTGGGCAGCGCGTTGAGCACCGGCTCGGCTGGCGCGGGCGGAGTAGGTGCTATCGGAGGCAACGGCGGAACGCGGGGGACTGGCGGCGCTGCGGGGGGATGGGTGGTGTCGCCAGGAAATGGCTACGCGGGTTGTGCAGGCGGTAACGGCACGCCCGGCGGCGCTGGCGGCGCGAGTGGCGCTGGGGCTGGTGGTCACTCCGCTGGCATCGCCTTCTTCGGCAATGCGCCCACGTTGATGAACACCCCCGTAACGCTCGGCGCGGCGGGCGTTGGTCCCGGCGCGGCCTCGGACGGGCTCGCTGAAACCACGCTCGACTTCAACTGAACGCAGGCCGTCCGGCCACGCGCACCGCAGCATGTCCCATATCGCTCGTTCGCCCGGAACGACCGCGCGTTATGGGACGGCAACGGGGTCGGCTCGGGGAGCGGGCTCCCACCTTGACGAAGGCCGACGCTGCGATTGAACTCAGCGCCATGAGCAAGCGGCGCTTCGAGTTGAGTGACGGTACCTCCGACAAGTTCTGGGAGGTCGAGGTCGAGGGCACGACCATGACCGTCACCTTCGGCCGCATCGGCACCCAAGGCACGGCCAAAGACAAGACCTTCAGCTCGCATGCCGAGGCCGAAAAAGAGGCCACCAAGCTGATTAACGAAAAGACCAAGAAGGGCTATCAAGCCGTCTCCGGTAAGGCTTCCAGCAAGGCGGCCGCGCCTGCGAAGAAGCCCGCGGACAAGGCGCAGGCTGCGGTAAAAGCAACAGCGGCGGCCAAGCCCGAGCCCGCAACCGTGCCCGCGACCAAGGCCAAAGCTGCGGCCAAGCCCGAGCCCGCCGAAGCCAAAGCTGCGCCGGCCAAGACCAGCATCACCAAGTCGACCGTGGCGGTCCCCAAGACCATCCGCGAGCTGCTCGACACCATCGCGGCCAAAGAGAAGTGGCTCCTCAAAGAGCTGCGTGAGCCGGCTTCGGCCGATGCCCTGACGAAGCTGCGCAAGCTCGACGTACCTGAGGCGCTGCTCGCGCTCTACAGCCTCCACGACGGCACCAAGAACGAGTTCATGGGGCCGTATCGGCTGTTGCCCGTCGCCTCGCTCGAGGAGGAGCGCAAGACGATGAACCAGCTGCTTGCGGAGAACCCCGCGTGGGCGAAGGAAGGCACCTGGGACAGTCGCTGGGTGCCCTTCATGGCCGATGGAGACGGCCAGTTTTACTGCATCGATCCGGGCGGAAGTTGCAACGCAGGCAAGCCCGGGCAGGTGCTGTTCTACGATCATGAGAGCGGCCCGGAGCGCGAGTTCACCTCCTTCGACGCCTTCGTTGGCCTGCTGACCAACCTCGCAAAGAAGAAGCTGCTCAACGAACGCGCACGTGAGGACAAAGACGAGACGATCGAAGCTCTCACCGCAGAGGCCAAGGCCGTCGGCCTTCCCAAGCTGCCACCCAAGCAGCTCAAGGCGGTGCTCAAACAACTCGACGGTGAAGAGGATGAGCCTGCGCCCAGCGCAGAACAACGGCTCGCGCTGCTAGAGCCGCTGGTGCGGCAATACGGCGCGGAAGAGCAACTTTGGTCGGCGTTTGCGACCGCCGCCACCGAGCTCGAGCGGTGGCCGCTGGTGATCGAGGCCGCGTCCGCCGCGTATCGAATTGCGCCCAAAGATTCGAAGCCGTGGCATGTACCGCAGCTGGCGCTGGCCCTGCATCGCACCGGCAAAGACGAGGAAGCGCTGGGGTGGTTGCGCAAGGCCGTCGAGATCGCCAAGAACCCGAACTCGAGCCGCGTTGGACTGATTCACGAAGAAGTGGACCCGGCCTTTCGTGCCCGCTGTTTACAGCTGATCACCGAGCTTCACCCATCCGATGAAGACGCCTGGATGTTGCTCGGCTCCGAAGCGAAGGACCCTCGCGTGCGCGAGACCGCGCTCAAGCAAGTGATTGCGGTGGTGGACGGCATGCGCTTCGGCGGCTACGCGTTCGACGCCAAGAAGCTTCAGGCCCAGCGGCTGCTCGAGCACGATCGCATCGCAGGTTTCTCGGCTGAAGATCGACTCAAGGCGCTGCTCGACTTCGCCGCCAAGGCCGGGAAAGGAAAGGACCCTGGGCTTTGGACCGAAGCAGCTGCAGCAGCGATCGAGCTCGGGCGCTGGAAGGAAGCTGAGCGAGCTGGCGCCAAAGCCGTGGAGCTCAGCTACGACTTTCAGCGCGACAAGGTCTGTCACCTTCAGGTGCGAGCGATGTTCGAACTTGGTCGTGAAAAGGACGCTCTCGTTGCGCTGCGGGCAGCCCTCGAGCCGTCCTACGGTTTGCGCGGTGATGAGGCCTTCAAAGCCATTCCGTGGCAAGCCGAACGCGAAGCTGGGAACCTCGACCGCAGCCCGCAAGCCCGCGCCTTCGAGGACCGCTGCTTCGCCCTCATCATCGAGCTTTCACCCGAAAACCTCGCAGCGTGGAAGTGGCGTCGCAAGCTCGCCTCCGGGGCTGACCGACTAGCGGTGCTCAAGCATCTCGAAGCTGTTTGCGCCGAGGCTCCAGGCAAGCAGGTGGATGGCGAGCAATACTACGCCGAAGAGGACTTAGCCGAGCTTGCGCAGCTTCATGCCGAAGTGCGAGCCGAGCTCGAGCGAGCGTAGTGCTCAGCCTTGTTGCCAGGAGAAGCGCCACTCACGGTAGAGCTGAGCGGCGCCACCCTCGGCGAACTCTTTTGCAACCTCGGCGGGCAACTCACTCCACGGGATGCGCTTGATCGAGCGGTCGAGCTCGCCGTTCTCAAAACGAATCTCCACCCGCAAATCCGCAAAGCCCTGCTGATCCAGCGCACGCTCATAAACGAGCTCCACGCGCTGCACAGCCTCTTCGATCTTGGTCACGATCTCCGCGTCGGGTGCGCCAACGAGTGAGGCCGTCACATCACGCGGCTCTTCCTTCAGCCGCTCGGAGAGCAACCGCCCGAGCTCCTCATGGATCCAATTCACAAGCTGCGGACTCACGGTTTGCACGGGCGCTACCACCTTTTTCGAGAAGAGCCTTCGGGCCACGAAGAAGAGCGCGACGAAGAGACCTGCACCCGCGAGAAGCTCGAGCATGATGGGCCTAGGGTGACGCGCTCTTTCAACAGACGCAAGGCTCAGCCTACGGGGCCCGAACGAAACGGGTGAGCATCCCGCAGCTTGCGCGGCACAAGACCGAGCCCTCGCGTGGCGACGAGCCCGCCAATTCCAGCGCAGACCACGGCGGCTTGGGCGAGCCCGCCGATCACCGGCACGAACCCCGCCACCATGAACAGCGCCGCACCGACAGCGAGCTGCACATAAACACTCTTGCTCTTGTGGCCATACACGGCCCCACCGATCACGATGAAAGTGCTCGCGGTCGCCGAAAACACCAGCAACAGCGCGACCAGCGCCCCCAACGCTGCCACCGGGATGCCCACGATGGTGATGGCGATCAGCGCCAACACCAACAGCGACCCAAAGAAGCCAACTACGCCCAGCGCGATCGACTTCATCGGCCGCTCAGCGATGGAAGCGCGCAGCTTGTCGGCTCGTTCACCAGCGAGGGCGGTGAAGATGCAGCCGATGATGAAGAGCATGGCCGCGTTGCGCAGGCTCTCCGAAATACGATGCACCGCCCGCGTAGCAAAGCTCGCTTTGTTGGGGCCCTCGGAAGGGTCGAGCTTGACCGAGCCTTCGATCTTGGCGCTGTCCAAGCCTTCGACGCTGCCGCCGAGCACCGTGACATCGCCTTCGAGTTGCGCGCCCGGCTCGAGCTCGATGCGGCCGCCCGTCACGCTGACGTCGCCCTCGACGATGGCCGTCTGAGCGACTTCGGCGTTGCCGCCAATCACCGAGAGATCGCCGGTGATCCGGCCCTCGATGCGGACGTTACCGCCCATCACCGAAACGTTGTGCACCACCTCGTCTTTGCCGATACGCATCGAATCGCCGAGCACCTCGACGTCGCGTTCTTTTTTCGCCTTGGGGCGGTCTTTGGCAGGGGAATCGCTCGGCTCTGCGGCGCGCACGGTGACGATGTTGCCGTCGCGTACGGCGACCCACGAGCCTTTGGCCAGGAGCACCGCGAGCACGCGATCGGCAGGCTCGTCTTCAATTTGTAGGTCCATCGGCTCGTCCCCGAGATCGGGCGAAACCACGCTGAACCCAGCCTCTTTGGCCAGCGCTCGCAGCGCCTCTCCGCGATTGACGCCGCGCAGCTCGAGCGAGACCGACTTCTGCTCTTCCCACGTTCCCTCGAGCCGAACCTCGGCCGTAGCAGGCCGCGCCGCGAGCAGCGCCAAGGTCAAAGCCGAACCGAGAACCAACCCCTGTGCGCGTTTCATCCGTTTACTTCTCCCGCTGAAAGTCGCTGAAGTGGAACCAACACCAACAAACAAAGAACCAGCGCCGAACCGGTGGCGACGAAGAGCGCCGTCGGGCTCGTTAGGGCAGCCCAAACCGGCTGCACCATGCGCTCGAGTCCGTTCCAAAAGAGCCGCCAGTGGCCAACGCGCGCCGCCCATTGTCCGAGCACTGGTAGCGAGGCCAACGTGGCCACCAAGAGCCCGAGGCTGAGTGGGAGCCACGGCAAAGAGCGCTCGTTCGCCCGAACCAACGCCAGTTGCGGTTTGGCCTGCAACGCGAAGGTCTGATCCACCTCCAATGCCCGCAGCGCGACCTCGGCCAAACGCTCACTACAATCTGCGCAATTCTCCGCGTGCTCCGTCAACCCGGGCGGCAGCCCCTCGAGCTGCAGGTCCGCCAACAGTTGCAAGCCCAACGGCGAAAGATGGCCCTCGTGCATCAGACCCAGCTCTGAATCGGACGGCTCCGGGTTGTTTGCTTCAGCCATGATTGACCCCTCGTTCCGACTCCATGGTCTTTGCAATTTCACTGCGACCGCGTGAGACCCAGGTCGCCACGGTGCCCAGCGACACCCCGAGCTCCTGCGCGATCGTCGCGTAGGGCTTGCCCTCGAGATGGAAGGCCAAGAGCGCTCGCTTGGGACCTTCCGCAAGTTGGTTCATGGCCGCCTGCAGCCGTGCCACCGTCTGCCTTTGACTGGCCGCCTGCTCGGGATTGACCGTCTCGTCACCCAAACCGGCTAGTAGCTCATCGGCGTCAGCGTCGACCGAGCGAGCTCGTTCGCGACGCCGTGATCGACCACGATCGATCGCTACATGTTTGGCAATGCCGGTGAGCCACGGGCCAACCGCCGCGCCCGGCTGGAGCCGCGCTTGCCCTTCGACCGCCCGTTTCAGCGTCTCGGCCACACAATCCTCGACCTCGCTGTCGTGCAACGGTAAGCGCAACAACTTGGCACAAACTGCGCGAATCAGCGGCCTCGCGGCCATGAACGGCTGGCTCTCCAGCCGCTGGCCACTGGCGTCGGCAAGGTGCTCTCGGGCTATTTCGGCCGGTTTCATCCGGGCCGAGAGGTTGAGAGGGTGCGCGACCAGCATCTGCCTCTTCTTCGATCCAAGCCGGGAGAAAATTTCACTCGTGTCGACGCCAGATCGTTCCGCGATCTCGATCGAGCCAATAAACCCAGCCGTTCATCACGTGAACCCAATCGGGGTTGCCGCGTTCTTTCGCAAAAAACTCTCCGCCACACTTGCCGGAGAGGGCCGCGCGCAAGACGTAGCCGGAGTTCGGATGCGTCAGATAGGCGTACTTTTCGCTGACTGCGAGGTTCATCCCCGGCGGACGCGGGCGCTCGATATCGGAGAAACTCGCGAGCGCCTGGGGATCTCCGCCCTTCGCGTCGACCTTGAACAAGCGCGGGCCACCGTCGCTGGAGCCGCTGCCGTAGTAGAACACCGTGTCGCTCCCGTTGGTCGCGATCAGCCGAAGATCTTGGTAGCCAAAGGCAAAGCGTAACAGCGAGGAGTTGGCCACCGCGTCGAAGCGGTTGGGTCGCGCGAGCAACACCGAGTGAACTTGGCCAGCCGAGGGCTCGAGGAAGACGCGGTCCTTGAGCATCGCCACGCCCGAGCCGATACCAACGGCGTCCTCGCCTACTTTGACGGCCGGTTTTCCGCTGCCACGCTCCAGCAGGTGGAGATTTCCGGACTCCCAACCTCCGCCCTCGGGATGGGGGGTGCGCACCACGACCGCGATATGACTGGCGTTCGCGGCGATCGACTCGGGGCACTTGCCCGTCATCACGGTCGCGACCTTGCCGCCCTTTCGTGGGACGACATGCACGCTGCCGGAGCACGTAGCGCCGAACGACTTCTTGGCCAGGATGAAGAGGTCGTCCCCTTGGGCATAGAGCTCGGTCAGCGGAAAGGCCGTGACCGCTTTCAGTAGCACCGTGGGCTTTTCACCTTCACGCTGGCGCCAGATCGAACGGCCGTTCGACCAGTAGAGCTCACCGTCGTAAGCGGTGAAGCTCGTGGCTCCTTCGGAGTCGGCGGCCTTCTGAATCTCCCCCTCGGGCGGAGGACAAGGCCAGGCCGACGGGAACTTGAGCTCGTTCGGGTTGAGCGGCGCGGCAGAGGCGCTGGTCACGACGGGCGCGCTTGCCACCGGAGCCGAGGCTGTGATCGAAGGGAGCGCTGACACAGCTGTCTGCGGCTTAGCCGAATCGAGCGTGGGTCGCTGAGGTTCGGCGGCGCTGCACGCAGCAAGCGACAACACTGCGAAAGAACCCGCCCGTACAATGCCCGCGTACACCGGCGAAGCCTATCAGACGCCAACGCAAGCGCGCGGTTGCTATGCTGGCGCGATGCGTTCAGCAAAGCTCGTGATCTCGGGTCTCTTGGCGTTGGTTGGGGCGGTGGCGTGCGGCGGAGCTCCCTCGCCCACCGCCAGCACCGCTGAGGCTAAGGTGGGCGAAGCGACGGCCCCTGCCTCGACAGCAGCGGCCAGCAGCGAAGCACAGCCAACGACGCCCGCGGACCCCACCGCGACCACCGGCTCGGTTGCGAGCGCCAAGCCCGCCGACAGCGCCAAGCCCGCCGACAGCGCAAAACCCACGGACGACAAACCCAGCGATGGCGCCAAGCCCAGCGAGCCTGCAGCCGTTGCCAAAGAGCCCAACGCGCTCGTGCTCGAGCCCACCTTCGTCATGCGCGGTGGTGGCAAGGTCGCCCCCGAAACCGTCGCCGAATTGCAGAAGGCCTTCACCGCTGGGGTCAACGCCTCACCGAAGCTCGCCCTTGCTGGGTCCGGTAAGCCAGCCGCACGCAGCGTCGTTGCGACCTTCCTACTCGATACCCCAACCACCGACGCCAAAGGCCTTACCGTGAAGATGAGCTTCACCGGCATCGAGTCGGCTGGGAAGTGCCCGGTCTTCGATCTCAATCAGAACCTGACCATGAGCGGCGGAAAGAACACGCCCGCAGACGTGCTCGAGCTGCAGAAGGCCGCAGTCGCATCCTTGCTCAAAAAGCTCGAACCCACCGCTTCGACGCTCAAGCCCAAAGCCAACTGCACCGCAACCAAGTAGTCGGCGCCGAGGCGTGCGCGAGCCGTCCGCCGAGTGCTACCCTCGTTCCAGATGGGCGCGCCTGCTGAACGCAAAGCAACCTACGCCGACCTCGAGCAGCTTCCCGCTCATGTCGTCGGCGAGCTTCTGTTCGGTGTGTTGCATACTTTTCCACGACCGAGGCTGCGGCACGCACGAGCGTCCACCCGGCTAGGCTCGCGCCTCGGGCCACCCTTCGATGAGGGAGACGGCGGGCCCGGCGGCTGGCTGTTCCTTGATGAACCGGAGCTCCATCTCGGCGAAGACGTACTCGTGCCCGACCTCGCGGCATGGCGTCGTGAGCGCCTGCCCGAGCTACCTGATGCGGCGTACCTTTCGCTCGCGCCCGACTGGGTCTGCGAGGTGCTCTCGTCATCGACCCGCGCGATCGACCTGACCGATAAGCGGGCGATCTACCATCGCGAATGCGTGAGCCATCTCTGGTTCGTCGATCCGGCTGCAGACGCGCAAACGCTGGAGGTCCAGCGGTGGGCGCAAAACGGCTACGTGGTGGTTGGGGCTTGGCGCGCAGAAGCCGTCGTCCGCGCTGAGCCGTTCGAGGCGATCGAACTTAGGCTGGCCGCGCTCTGGGCGAGCTGAGGCCACGCTCGCGCGCTACAAGCTCGCGCCGCGCTGCAACTTGCTGAAGTGGTGGTAGTCCGGAGCGTCCGGCCAAAGGCCGCCCCACTCCCAACCAAAACGGCGGAAGGTATCGAGCACCACGCCACCTTCGACGATCATCCCTGGGCGCACGTCGCTGCGATCGAGGAAGGCCTGACCAGCGCTTGGTTGAACCAAGCCAGGGCGCAGCCACGGGTTTTGCACCGGGTTGAGATCGATCGCCATGCCCATCCCGTGATGCGAGGGCCTGTTGGTGCCGGCGATCAATCGGAAGTTGAAGGCCGAACAATTATTGGCCGCCATCGAGCGCTCGTCATCCGCGCCGAAGGCCTCGATCGGTTGCATGTTCTGCAACGGAAAGCGCGCTGCAAATAGGAGCTCGAAGATGGCCACCGTCTCTTCGGCGATGCGCTCGTTCACCACCAGCTCGCCACGCTGGCATGCGCCCTCGAAGTCCCAAAAACCGAGTTCGATCAGCCGCAGCGATTCGAACGCGGGGCAGCCCGGCTCCTCTTTCCAACAAACGCCGTGCATCGCCTGGCGACGCTCGGAGCTGAGCGTACGAATCGCCGAATGGAAGGCCGTACTCATAACGATCGTGATGCCACAAAACGCAGACAGGCGTGAGAAACAACTCTCACGCCTGTTCGCCTCCACCTTCGGTGGACTTGGGACTAGCTCAGCCCTCTTCGCCGAGGAACTTCTCGGTCGCGTTCTCGATCTTGCAGGTGGTCGGGTTGAGCCGCTTGGCGTTCGGCTTCGACTTCAGGTTGTCGCTCGGGATGAGCATGTTGCTCTCCACGACGTGCGAGTAAGTCTCAGTGAAGGCGGCGCGGTGCTGGCTCATGATCGTGAGCAGGTCCACAGCGTAGGCATCTTTCTCGGCCGTTCCGCGGGTGTTGCAGGCCTTGATGTAGGTCTCGACCTTGGCGCTGTGACCGTCGAAGTCGGTCACCGTCTCGAGTCGTGCCTTCAGACCCTTGGCGCCGCGAACGGTGGAGGTACCGAGCGCGCTGATCCACTGGGTGCGAAGATCGTCCACCGTGGTCCAGTTCTTCGGCAAGGTGGCTGCGAGATCGCAACGCGCCTTGGAGAAGGTGGACACCGTGAAGTCGGTCATCAGCACGTCGGTGACGACGTCCTTATTGAGCAGATTGCGCGAGACCAGCTCCTGCACGATCTGAAGATCGGCGAAGCTCTTCTGCGGGCTGGACATCGGGAACATTGCGTCGCCAGCTTGGCCGCCGATCTTCTGACCGATGGTCTCGAGCGCCTTGACGTAGCTCGCCGAATCCACGCGAACGCTGCTGAGCGAGGGGATCGTCATGTTGATGACGTTGTCGAGACCCTTCTCGGGGCCAGTGCCGGTGCGCGGCGACTGGAACAGGTTGTTGAGTAGGATCGACGAGGGGAGCATCGACGAGAAGGTCTCCACCTTACCGATGCGCTTGGAGTTCTTCGAGTGAGCGGCAATCATCGAGGGCTCACCGATGTCGCACATCAGCTGCTTGGCGAGAGCACCAACCTTCTTCTCCTTGACGGCTTTGTCCACGCGACCCTTGGCGGCCGCCTTGGTACCAGCGATCACGAGTAGCTCCAGATCGTCAGCGCGCTTCACCTGGCTGAAGAGCCGGTTGAACAGCGCTTGATCGCTACCCGGGTTGGGCATCGAGAACCAGGTGGAGCCCCAGTTGGCCCAGGAATCATGAAGCTCCTTCATCAGCGGACCGCCGGTGGTGTGGCAGTTGATGCAATCAAACGCAGCCGGGGCGCCATTGGCGGGGGCGTCGGTCTTCACCTGCGAACCGTCTCCCTCCTGAACCCACTGCCCGTCGGAAATATCGTAATAGGCGTAGGCCTGCTTAGCCTCGTTGAAGGCCATGATCTCGATGAAGGTCTCGCTGATGCCTTCACCGCTGCCGAGCGTGCTGATGAACATCTTCTCGGCCTTGCCGTCCCCGGTGTCCACCGCGATGACGAAGCGGAACGGTGTGGCCTTGCCCTCGTTCAGATCGCCCTCTTCACTCACCACGAAAACGTTGGTCTTGAGCTTGGTGTCAGCGGCGAGCGCGTCGAGCACGCCGGTGAGGGTGGTGGGGCACTTACCGTCTTTGCCCTTGGTCTTTTGAACCTTGTTTTTGACCAAGATCGAGCAGCCACCTGCAAGAATCGTCTTGGCAAACGGGTCGTTGATGGCCGCCGTGGCGTCCTGCTCGTCCCCCTCGACCGGCTCGCTCTCGCTTTCACAACCGGGAGCTGCAGCCATGATTGCTGCGAGACCACTGACAAGCAGAGAGCGGGAGATGAAACTCGTTTTCATTAGGTATTCCTCGAAGATTGGGCGGAGCGAGACAAAAACTGGTGCTAGTTCCCGAGCTCTTCATCGTGAACGATGGGCATCGGGTTGGCGTCTTGGTTGAACATCACGTGCGCGGCGTCTTTGCGCAGTTGCGAACGCGACTTGAGCTCGTCGCGGCCCTGCACGGTCTGCAGTTTGGCGGCGTCGTCCTTCAGCAGGGTCGCCATCGTTCCGAGGTAGGCCGTACGCGCCGACTTGACCGCCTCGAGCGAAGCAGCGTCATCGAGCAACACTTTGCCGTACTCACGCCGTGCACCCGGCGGGTAAACCGAGTCCACGCGGGCGCGGAGGAAGGCACGCAGATGCCCGTCCACCTTGGTCACGTCGGTCGGTAGGCCGTTGGTTGCGGGTGCATAAAGATCACAGCGAGCCTTTGAGAAGATGTCGTTGCGATCATCGAGCAGACGCACTGCGATGGTGGTCTTTTGCGAAACGACCTTCTTCTTGATCAGCGAGGTCTCGATGCGCTTGTCCATATCGGAGCGAACCGGCATCAAGATTGGGAAGACGTTGGTGCTGTACGAGATCGGCGGTTGGAACGAGCCACCCGCGACTGCGCCCGGATCGACGAACAGCTCGAGCGGGACGGTGGAGAAGGCGCTGGCGTATTGCAGCTCGGTCTCGCAGAAGACGCTCTTCAGCAACGTCTTCACGCCACCCGGTTGATCTCCGTCAATCGTCGCCTGTACGAAGCCGAGCTTCGGGGCGGTGGCATAGCCCTCGTTCCAAACGCGCAAACCCGCGATGACGATCTTCTCGAAGTCGTTGGCCAAACTGAGCCGCGAGTGCTTGCCGTCGATCGACGCAGCCTCATTCACAATCGAGCGGGTTTCCCCGGTGAGCTTGGAGGCGGATTCGGGCAGCGTCTTGTGCGTGCTCACCCAGTTGGTCCACGGCTCGTGCATCTCGTTGAACAGCGGCCCCATGTTCTTGTGGCAGTTGTTGCACATGCGGTCGGCCGACTTCTTCGAGCTCAACCGCTTCTTGGCCGGGTCTTTCGTGTAGACGAAGATCGACCCGTCCGGACGAAGCTGGATGCGCTGCAAGATGCCGGGCGCCTTCGGATCGGCGCTCGGCGTCATCAGGTAGAAGTTGTACAGGCCGGTCTTGCGATCGAGCGCCATCACCTCGACCCGATCGAAAACCATCGGATCGCCCTTGCTGGCGTTGGGCACGTCGGGCGAGCTGAAGAGCGCCGCCATCAGGCTAAAGGATTGATACTGCGGCTCACCGTTGTTCGGCATGTCCCCGGTGTTGCAACCGGTGATCACCGCGCGCGGCATCAGGCCCTCCACTTCCTCGGTGGCGCCGGTTGCGCGTGTGGAACTCTCTTCGACCACGAAGATCTCCTTCGAGTCTTGACGCTTGCACGCCCGCCCCATGCCGAAGAGCGTTTCGAACTCGGCCCAATTGCGCGGCACCTTGTCGAGATGACCGTTGAGCACGTCCGCCACTCGGTCATCACCGAACAGCGTCTTGGTCTCGGTCACGTCAAGCTCGTCACCGGTCTCGACGCTGTCTTCATCGTCGCAGCCACCCGTGGCGCCCAACATGAGCGCCGCCACGAGCAAGCCGGTAGCGCGCAAGCCTTTGGAGCGAAGGAAGGGAGAACTAAACATCACGACCTTTACTTCGCCGTCTTGGTGAAGGCTTTGCAGAACTCGCTGGTCTTCTTGGAGCAGGAGCCCGCCGTCTCTACCGCGCGCAGCGGAGCGGTGAGCACGATGTCCTTGCCATAACGCTCGTTACAGAACGCCTGGATGTTCTCGGAGTAATCGAGGCTGGTCTCGAGATCGCTGCGCTCGGACGCGGGCACCTCACAAAGCGTCATCTGCGCGTAATCCTGACCGTCCACCTTCACGCGACGGCAGCCGGGGGGCAGCGCGTCCTTCGAGCTCCAGGTGCCCTGGAGGAAGCCCTGTAGCGCGTCGGGAAGAGCCGTGTAAGCGCAGCCGCACTCATCATTGGCGCGCACGGTGACCTGCGCGATGTGCGGATCACTCATGCGCCAATCCACACCGCCGTG
The DNA here is from genome assembly GCA_903892415.1 of uncultured delta proteobacterium. Taxonomy (GTDB): domain Bacteria; phylum Myxococcota_A; class Polyangia; order Polyangiales; family Polyangiaceae; genus Xiheicaenibacterium. The sequence goes on from CAITIQ010000293.1 coordinate 32,737, forward strand.
CTCGAGGTTGTCCACGGCCATGCAAGCGACCAAGTCCTTGTAGGTCTGGTAGTTGGCCGCCTTGGTGGTGGGGATCTTCACGCCGAGCTTGGTGACCTTGCTCCAAGCCGTCTTGTTGCTCAGATCTTGACCGCGGCAAGCGGTGCGCAGCTTCTCAGCGTTGGCAGAATTGGCCGGGTCGGTGCTGGCGAGGAAACAAGCGGCCTGACGCTCGTCATTAACGTCCTTGGGTGCGTTCATCGCGTCCACCACCAACGTGGTGGCTGCACCGCGCGAGTTGAACTGGCCCTTCATGCGGATGAGGTCCTTGGAGATCGGCGCGTTGGCGTTCTCCTTCTTGGCGAGCTCCTTCGCTAGCTTGGCGTCGAGCACCGTGTCGTCGGTCACGTCCATGTAGACCGAAGTGAAGAAGCAATAGAGAGGGGCTGCCGGATCGATATCGGCGTACGTGTCTGCGCGCTTGCCGTTGGAGAGAGCGAAGTACTCGCAGTACTCCTGGCCGCGATCCTCCGCGCCATCCACGCCGGGGCGGTCACCACACTGCCAACGCACCACACCCTCCGCCAACTCTTGCGGGCGAACCGCGACGTGCCGCTGGATGTTCTCCGAGCAAAGGCCGGCCAACTCCCAGGGTGTCGTGGCTCCCTCGGGGACCACGTTCTGCTCGTCCCCGGTCTCAACCGAGTCCTCTTCACAACCGGGAGACAAGAAGGCCAACCCAGCCATCGCAAAGGAGAGAAGCCCGATAGAACCAGCAGCGCGGCGAGCGATCTTCATGGTGTGCATCCTTATGTGGTCCCCGTTAAGCATGGCCCGTACCAGCCGGCCAGCATGGACAAGAATCTGACCACGTTACTACGTAAGTTACCAAGATCTCAATAGGTACCCAAGTTCCCTACATCAACTTTCATTGACTGACGTTGTAAGAGCCTGGACAGGTGGATCATCAAGTCACCGGTGATTCTTACCCACCTTGTCCCCTGCCGAGCGGATCTGGCTCCCCCCGAGGTGCTGGAGTAACGAACGCCATGCTCGAAGACAGACTGCGCGACTGCCTGACGTTCGACGACGTACTGCTGGTTCCCGCCTACAGCGAGGTGCTCCCGGCCGAGGTCGACACCAAGTCCAAGCTCAGCCGCACCATCGAGCTGAACATCCCCTTCGTCTCGGCGGCGATGGATTCGGTCACCGAAGGTCGGGCGGCCATCGCCATGGCCCGCGCTGGCGGCCTCGGCATCATCCACAAGAACCTCAAGCCGGCCGAACAGGCCCGCGAGGTCGAGCGCGTCAAACGCGCCGAGAGCGGCATGATCGGCGCGCCCATCACGGTTCGCCCCAACCAATCGCTGAAAGAAGCGCTCGACGTGATGAACGATCACGACATCAGCGGCGTGCCCGTAGTCGACGGCGGTATGCCGGTGGGCATCCTCACCGCGCGCGATCTGCGCTTCGCGCAGAACCTCGATCAGGTGGTTGCCGGCCTGATGACCAAAGACCTCGTCACCGTGCCACCCGGCGTCTCCAACGAGGCCGCCAAAGAGCTACTTCACAAGCACCGCATCGAGAAGCTGCTGGTGGTGGACGCCGCCGGCAAGCTGGTTGGCCTGATCACGATCAAGGACCTGCTGCAGGCCGATCGCAATCCGAACGCCCTCAAAGACGAGCACGGAAGACTGCGCGTCGGCGCGGCCATCGGCCCCGGCCCCGACCGTGAAGAACGGCTCGATGCGCTGGTCGCAGCCGGCGTCGACGTGATCGTCGTGGACACGGCGCACGGCCATTCCAAAGGCGTGATCGACGCCGTGCGCGCCTGCAAACAGAAGTACCCGTCGCTGCAGGTGATCGCCGGCAACATCGCCACCGCCGAGGCCACCGAGGCCTTGATCGAAGCGGGCGCCGACGGCGTGAAGGTCGGGATCGGGCCGGGCAGCATCTGCACCACCCGAGTGGTCGCTGGCGTCGGCGTACCGCAAATCACCGCCATCGCCGACTGCGTGCGCGTGGCCGATCGTCACGGTGTACCGGTGATCGCCGACGGCGGTATCAAGTACTCAGGCGACGTCACCAAGGCCATCGCTGCGGGCGCCGCCTGCGTGATGATCGGCTCGCTCTTCGCCGGCACCGACGAGGCCCCCGGCGACCTCGTGTTGTTCCAAGGCCGCAGCTACAAATCGTACCGCGGCATGGGCTCGCTCGGCGCCATGCGCAAAGGCAGCAAAGATCGCTACGGCCAATCCGGCTCGGCCGACGAAAAGCTCGTGCCCGAAGGGATCGAAGGTCGCGTGCCCTACCGCGGCTCGCTCACCAACATCCTCTATCAACTCGTCGGCGGTCTGCGCTCCGGCATGGGCTACACCGGCTCACGCACCATCAACGATCTGCGCACCCAAGCTCGCTTCGTAAAAATCACCTCGCAAGGCCTGCGTGAGAGCCACGTCCACGACGTGATCATCACCGAAGAAGCACCCAACTACCGCAGCTCCTAGTGCGTTCATCTTCGCTGCCCCCCTCGGTCTCGCTTCGCTCGCCCTGTCCCCCCAAACTCGCGCTGCGCGCTCGCGGGGGGACCCTCGGAGGGGCGCTCTTGCTGCTGCTCGCAGCGTGTTCGGCGCCGGAGGCTCCACGCTGTCCCACCATCGCGTCGATGCCCTGCGTCTCGGCAGAAGCTAGCGCCACGGCCAGCGCATCCTCGCTGCCCAGCGCGCCGAGCCCCGCGCCTGGCCCGCTCGCCAAGAACTACACCGAGACGGCCAGCAAGATCCAAGCGCACGCCAGCACCAAACACGACGCCTTCGAGCGACTGCGCGTGCTCACCGACACCATCGGGCATAGGCTTTCGGGCACGCCGCAACTGGACCGTGCGATCGAATGGGCCAAGCGTGAATTCGAGAAAGACGCTCAGGAGAACGTCCACACCGAGAAGGTGATGGTGCCGCATTGGAAACGCGGTGTGGAGCGCGGTTATCTCTTCGCTACAGCCTCGCACGAGGTGAAAGTACTGGGCCTCGGCGGCACGGTGCCCACGCCCAAAGGCGGCATCACGGCGAAGGTGATCGTGGTCGCTTCGTTCGAGGAGCTCGAGCAGCGCGCGAACGAAGTGAAGGGCGCCATCGTGCTCTACAACGTGCCGATGCCGGCCTTCGACGAGGAGAAGGGCTCGGGCTACGGCGGCGTGGCCAAGTACCGCTCCGAAGGACCTTCACGCGCAGCCAAACTCGGCGCCAAAGCGGTGCTGATGCGCTCGGTGACCGCGCACAGTTTGAGCACACTTCACACCGGCGCGCTGCGCTACGCCAAAGACGTCGAGAAGATCCCGGCCGCCGCGATCACGACCGAAGCGGCTGATCTCCTGGCCCGCCTGGTCACGCACGGCGAACAGGTTCGCTTCAAGCTCGAGCTCGACAGCCAGACCCTGACGGATGCTCCCAGCGCCAACGTGATCGCCGAGATCGTCGGGCGCGAGAAGCCGGACGAATTGGTGCTGATCGGCGCGCACCTCGACTCGTGGGATCTCGGGCAAGGCGCGCACGACGATGGCGCAGGCTGCGTGATGCTGATGCAGGCCCTCGCTGATTTGCGCAAGCTCGGCCTGCGCCCGCGCAGGACCATTCGCGCGGTGCTCTTCACCAACGAGGAGAACGGACTGAAAGGTGCTTTGGCCTACGGAGAAGCGCACAAGGACGAGCTGCCCAAGATCGTCGCCGCGTTCGAAGCCGACATCGGCGGCTTTGCGCCGCGCGGTCTCACGGTGGAGACGGCCAAGGAGAAGCAGCCGGTGATCCTCCCGCGCGTGCAGGACCTGATGCAGCTGATGGCACCGCTCGGTGCTTCGCGCGTGATCCCCGAGTTCTCCGGCGCCGATCTGATCCCGCTCACCAAAGCCGGCGTGCTCGGTCTGGGCCTTCTTACGGACCACCGCCGCTACTTCGATATTCACCACACCGAGGCCGACACCCTCGACAAGGTCGACCCCGACGACCTCGCCAAGAACGCTGCCTTCGTCGCCACGTTGGCGTACGTGATCGCCGACTCTGAAGATCGGCTCGACCGACCGTAAAGCGAGCCGACTCCTCCCGGGACGCTCGCCGAGAGCCAATGCCAGGTCGACAAGCCCGACGACTTAGGAAAGGATGTCGGCTATGGAACGAGCCGCACTGCTAGCTGCACTGCTTTGCGTCGCGTGCGCCTCGAACGGGTCCTCAGACCCAATCGCAGAAGCGCCCGCGAGCACTGTGCCGACGGGCTCGGCTGCCCCTGTTGACTCGCAAGCGCAACCTTGTCCAATCGCACCGCTGACGCTCGTCTCCGAGGAGCCGAACCGGCCTGGACGCGAGCTACTTTCACTGCAGCGCAACGGGGATATCGAGCTCGGGCTGAGTCCGCACAAACAGGCGTTCACGCTCGATCCAGCGGGCTGCCTGCTGTTCCAGGGAAAGCTCGTCGCCGAGCTGCTACCCGATGGCCGCATCCTCTCCGACGGCGGCGTATCCATCGGCACGCTGCATGGCCAAACGTTGACGCTGCCCCACTCGGAGATCGTGATCGAGGAGGATGGAGCTGTCGTGCGAAAGCCCAGCGCTGGCCTTCCACCGTGGCGGCTGATCGGGCACAACGAGTCCACCACCTGCGCGTCCGCGATGCTCGTCGTGGCGCTTGGACAGGCGGTATCAGGCGCCAGCATGGCGGTGAACGATGGCGGAGCGAAGCGACCTCCGTCGGTACCGGCGCCGCCCGGGTCCCGCTGCGCGCACGTCCCACGCTGAGCCCCGCCGAACTCGGCGGAAGTGCCCTACTTCATCGGGTAGCCGGCGGAGAAGCGGCTGAGCGCTGCTTCGTATTCGCTGCGCGAGAAGTAGAAGTCGCGCAGGTCGGGGAAGTCGCTGCTGGGCTCGGGCGGAGGACCCGGCTTGGGCTTGAAGGCGTTGCCTTCGAACCCGATGGTCGACCAGACAACACACTCCTCCAAGGTGCTGACCAATACGGCGATCGCGCCGCAGCCGAGGTCGCCACATTCGCCGCAGACGTAAAGCGGTACGCGGCCCGACGCTAAGCTCGAGCGTTCGCGCAGCAGCAGCTGGTGCGCGTACTTGCGCTCCACCCGTGCGGCTTGCCAACCGAACACCGAAGGGCGCTGATACTGCTCGTTGGCAACAAGCATCGAAAGCGATCGGCGATTGACGGTGAAGTCGAAGAAGCGCTGGTTGCGGCCAGGCGAGACCGCCGGGGCGAAGCCGAGCTTGTCGTAGTCCGCCTTAGGCTTCATTGCCCGGTCAATGCTTTCACGGACTTGCATCCGACTCTAGCGCAGGGCTAACAAGTTCCTATGGAACTGGTCTCCCTTTGCCCGCTGCGCGTCGCGAGCACCGTCTGGCAGAGAAAGGGCCAGCGCGCACTGACCGTCGTGTGCAAGGGCACCTTCAAGCTGACGCCCGGTGAGCTGACGCTGGCCGACGAACAAGAGCCCATCCTGAAGCAGGACCTCCACCACGGTAACGAGCCCAGCCGCAGTCTGCGCGTGGCCGGCGAGTTCGCGCCGATCAAACAACGGTTCGACGTGGTGCTGATCGGCAGCGCCTTTGCTCCCAACGCTGAGCTCGTGCGCTCGCTCGTGGTGCGCGTATCCCTCGGTTCGCTCCGCAAGTCCTTCGAGGTGAGTGGAGATCGCTACTTCGATGCTCAGGGCGTGCTCAGCCCAGCCGAGGCCTTCGCGAGCTTACCGCTGGTGTACGAACGCACGGCCGGTGGGGAGGGCACCAGCAACCCGGTAGGCCTTTCGTCGGAGCAACGGGATAGTTGGGGTCGTATGCGGGTGCCCAACCTGCTGCCGCTGGGTGCACAGCTCAACGGGCCGCACGCCCGCCTCGAGCCGGTAGGCTTCGGGCCGATCGCAGCAAACTGGCCTGGGCGTCGTGAGAAGCACTCGGCGCACAACGCCACGGCGGCTGGCGCAACCTTCGCGCTGGAGGACGATCTCGAGGCGGGCTTCTTCAACGTTGCGCCGCTCGATCAACAGCTCGACCACTTGCCGGAGGACGCGCAGCTCGAGCTCGAGAACCTTCATCCGGAGGTTCCGTTGCTCAAGGCCCGCATGCCGCGGTTGCAACTGCAGGCGGTATTCGAGGGTGGTGTTGGCTCGGAGCTCGTACCGCTGCGCTGGGATACGCTGATGATCGATACGGATCGGCAGCTGTGCACCGTGTTGTGGCGCGGTCACGTACGCGCTGAACGAGAAGGTGGGCGTGTCGTGGTTTCGCTCGATGAACGCTTGACGACGCTGACCTTGTCGCTCCAAGCCATCGATGAGGCCACCTCGCTTCCCCCCGAGCGCTCACCACAACCTTCGTTGCCTTTCCCAGCTCCATCGCAGCCCTCGACGCCGCCGCCCAAACCTTCGGCGCCAACGGTGCAACCGCCTGCCAGGCTGCCCGCAGTACCGCTCGCACCGCTGGCGATGCAGCCTCCTCTGCTGCCGATGCAACCACCGCTGGCGATGCCGTTACAGTCCGCGCTGCAACCAGCGGCGCTGCAGCCGTCAACGCAGTCCATGCCCGCGCAACCTCCGCTACAGCCAGCGGCGCTGCAGCCAACAGCGCTACAACCTCCCGCGCGGTTTGGTGCAGTGTTGCAACCGATACCCGTCAGCCCTCCTTCGCACGCCGGCAGCGCCGGTTCACAAGGCCTGCGCGCCGCCTCCGATGCAGCAGCGGATCCTGTAGGGCGGCCCATTGCGCGCGTGGCCGAGCTACCGGAGAGCACGCTGCAGGCCGATGAGGTGATGCAACTGTTGTGGTTTGCCGAAACGCAAATGCCTCGTCTGCGCCGCAAGCCCGCCTTTCGACCTTTGCTTGCTGCGCTCGACGAGCGCCCGCTCGACGCCGAGGTGGATGACCCCGCGCTCGCGGCCTCGCCCGCCTTGGTGGAGGATCGCCGCGAGGTCTCCGAGCTTTTGCTGCGCGGCGCCGTGTGCACCGAGGAGCAGTTCGAGCAGGCGCTGGGCCGCGGCGTGCGCGAGGGTCATAAGTTCGCGGCGTTGCTCGAGCTGTTCGAGGGCGAGTTGAGCTTTCCGTTCGATGATCTGGAGCGCCTCAAGCTGACCATGGCCACCGTGGCGCCGTTCGTTACGCCGGCGGATGAGGCGCTGCGCACCGCGCTACAAACCAGCAAGGACTTCCTCGCGCTGACCGCCCCCAGCTCGACCAACCCGATGGCCGAAGGGCTCTCCAAGCGGCTGCGCGATACCTACCACGCGAGCCCGCGTCCCACCGCCGCAGGCTACGTGGAGACGCAGGTCGAGCGTGCGCTGCTCGAGCAGCGTCACTACCAACGTCGGCTGCTCCACGGCGCCAAACAGCTACGTGCGGTGCTCGGCCAAGGCGCGCACGCAGCGCCGGTCTACCTGCCCGAAGAGCTGGCCTTCCAACTGCCGTTACACCCTCGTTTCAAAGCCCGACTGATCGCCGAGGTGCATCCGCGGCTCGACCATCTCGAGTCCCACGCTGTCTCGCTCAAGGCCGTCGCGCTGGCTTGGATCTTCCGCACGCCGAGCAGCAAAGCCCGGCGCTGAGTTGCGTTCGCACGGCCCGAGCTACGGCTTCGGATCGCGCGGCATGGTTGGTTGCACCAAAGGCGCTTCACGCGCCTCCTTCGGCGTCTTCGGTTTGGGCGCTTGGCCTTCACCGGGCTCACCGTCCACGTTGATATGCACCGTGGTTCCGCGGATGGTCACGCCCGCACCGTCGACGCGAATGAAGCCGCCGGGCCCGACCAGCGTCACATCCTGCGCGCCAGCGGTGAACACATCCCCCGCGCGAATCGAAAGGCTCGTGCCTGTGTGAACAGCGTAGCTACCGACCTTCTCCTGTCGCGCCCCACCGATGATCAGCGACGAGTTGCCGCCGACCCGCGTCACTTGATCGCTATCGATCGTGCTACCGACATCTCGCCTCACCAACGTCGTCGCGTCGCCGCCGACCTCATGGTCCTCATCCTTGGCGACATAACGCTGGGCCAGATACTCGGTGCGGTGCGTCGCATTCGAGCGCACCAGCTGAAGCCGATCATCATCGACGAAGGTCGTGCGCCGCCCAGAGATCAGCTCATGCCGCGTCTGCCGAGTCACTTCGAAGCGGCGGCCCTCGGTGGTGTCGGTCTCGCGGCTGCCCACGTCTTTGCGACGATCCCGCAGCACGGTGATCGTCTCGTCGTTCTTGACCAGCTTGCGCAGGTTCTTTTCGGCTTGGACGTAGACGAGCTCCTCCCCTTTGCGATCGTCGAAGCGCAGCTCATTGAAGCCGATGCCGCCGAGCGATGCCTGGCTCTTCCAACCGCTGACGGTGGACTCCTCCGGCAAGCGATACGGCACAGGTTGCAGGCCGTCGAACACGCGCCCCGCGACGATCGGCAAATCGGGATCGGCGTTCTCGAAGATCACCAGCACCTCCTGGCCCATCCGCGGCACCACCGAAAAGCCGTAGCCCGCGCCGCCCCCACCGTGACTGACGCGCATCCAACACGAGCTCGTCTCATCGAAGCGCCCCTCGCGATCCCACGGGAACTGCAGGCGCACACGGCCGAACTCGTCGGTGTGGATCTCCTGGCCAGCGGGCCCTACCACCACCGCGACCTCCACCCCGTGAGCCACCGGCTTGGGCGTGCGCGGCAAAGGGCGTACCGGCTGATCGGCATAGGTGGCCTCCACTTGGACGCGCCAACGTTCGCGCGGCCCGCCCTCGAACCGCGCCGCCGTTACGATCAGCGGACGACCTCCCTCGAGCTCGGGATGGGGATGACCGTTCAGTCGAAAGACGCTTGCGGGCAATAGATCGAAGGCGTTCGAGTCGAACTGCACCGCGTGTTGCTCACTGAGGTGCGCGTCGCGCAAGAGCTGGGCGCGCTGCTCCCCCGCCGACTGCAAGCGGCGCGCGACGCCGCGATCATCAGCGGCAGGCGTTTGCTCGGCGGCGTTACCCTCGACCAAGAAGGCGCCAGGCACGTAGTGGTATTGCTCATAGCCGCCAGGAACACTCGGCGCCGCCGTTGCAAACAAGCCGAAGCTGGGTGCGCGATGGTCATAGTCGCGCAGGGTCACGATCGACGGCGTTACGCGGCGCTCGAGCCGAACCTCTCGGGCGAACTCAGCGTCATTGGCCATGGTTGCATCGGCCACCACCTCGAGCGGTTCAGGCCGTAAAGGCGCTTGCTCCGGCGTATCGCTGAGCACGAGCAGCGAGCGACCTTCCGAGCCGTCAAACGCGTAGCTGATGCCGGCCTCCTCGAGCAGGCGCGACAGGAAGTGAAAGTCCGATTCGCCGTATTGCACCTTGTATTCGAGCGGCCGGTGCTCGCGCTCGAGCACCCAGCGGTGGTCGATCCGCCACTCCTCGAGCAGCGCGCTCACGGTCTCCGGGATGCTCTTGTGTTGGTGCACGCGGTAGCCGCTGCGTTGGGTGGTTACCCACAGCCGCGGCACCAGCACGAGCGAGTACGTGGAAACAGCGCTGGGGTCGGGGTGCACTTGTGAGGCCTGTGCGATCAGCCCTTCGAAGCTGCGCTCACAACGACCGACGTGCACCACCAGCTTGGCTGCCCGGCCCGTCCAGTTGGAAAGCTCCACGCTCGGATCGGCGGAATGGACGGTGATGCGCGCCTCGAACAGACCGCTCAAGCGCGTATCAAGCTCGAAGCGTTGCACAGTGAGCGGCGCACCGTCATCGAGCGTCAGTAGAGCCGTTGACTCAATCATTGGGCCTCGAGGCGACGGCCTTGAATGCGCGTCGCAGCCTTGGAGATTTGTTCTCGCCACTGCTCGCCTACCAACACCTTGGTGCGAACGCTGAACTCACAAATCACGTCGACCAGCTCCGGACCGCTGAACTGCTCCAGCTCGAACGGCTCGATCGAACGGTCGAAGCTTACCGAGCCGCCCGGCGCGAGCTTGACCAACGTCTCGTCCTTCTCCTCCGGCGAAGCGCAGCCAGGACAACGGTTGGCGTAGGCAAAGTTCGAAGGATCGGCGCCGTCCGCAAACTTCACCGCCACGCCGTTGTGGCGCATCTTGACGAACGGCAGCGCGATCTCGACCGGCAACGCATTGTCGATGGCCACGCGCAGCAGCACCTCAGCCCCTGTGTAGCTGAGGGTCGCGCCAGGCGCAGGCTCCACGCGGATTGAGAAGACCGGTTCATCCATGAGCTGACTCCATTCTCGAGGCAGAGACAATCAAGTGGGCGGCCGAACGACCTTGCAGCGGATGGTGCGGCCAAGCCTGCGAGTGAGCAGCTGTTGCACCTCGATCGCGATGCAATAGCCGTGACGCACGCGCCGTCGATGTTGCGAGTGCGTCGACATGATGGTGACGTCGGGACCGCTCCCGGCGGTGCCCAACGCGTCGATGTCGATCGGCGGATCGCTGCCACCGTCAGGCCGGATGTAGACGATCTGTTCGGCGGCCTCGTTCGAGTAGCCATACTCATCGGGCAGACCGAAGCAGTGACCGTGCTCGTGCGAGAAGGTCCAAGCGCGGGTTTCCCAGTCGACGCGCATCTTGAAATCGCCGGTCACGTGCGGGCGACCCGAGTCGAGCGAGCTTGGAACCGTCTGGAATAGCTCCACCGTGTAGTGCTGGCCGGAGCTGACGAGCGGCGCCTCGAACTCGACCGGTAGCTGTTGTTTGCCGCACTCCGGATCGTCGATCTCGATCGTGATCTTGCCGTTCCACGACGCGACGCCGGAGACGAGCTCGCGTTCGGCGAGCTGGATATGCTCTGCGGCGGTGCTGCCGAAGCCGACGACCTTGTAGCGCATGACCACGCGAATACGCCGTGACTTGAGCAACACCTGCAACAGGTAGCGCCGCTGACGACCACCGCCTTCGGCTTGGCCGTCCACGATGCGTCGCGAATAGCGGTTGCTCGCGTTGACGCTGATTTCACCTTGGTAGTCCTCACACCAACAGCAGACCCCGCTGGCCGAGGTGATCGGCCGGGAGGCGCTCGGTCCACTGGATGGAGATCTCGGAGCAGGTTTGGCTCCCATCAGTCTTTCCTCTCGCTCGCCTTGAGGACGGCTTCGATCCAAATCATGGCGCGCTTCTCGAGCTTTTCGGCCAGGCGAGCAGGAGCACGCTCGGCTTGGCTGGCCGGTTGCAACGTGCGCTGAATCCAGGGCACGAAGGGATCGCGGTCGAAGGCGTGGCCGAAGGCAAAGCTCAGCGCCACCACCACGAAACCTGCCCGCGGCCCTTCGAGGCCGAGCGTTTGCGCCTTTTGGAGGCCGGCCGCGACGGCGCGCGCGAGCGCATCTTCTCCCAGTGCCACGACCTTCTCAGGGTGCACCTCGCGCAGCAGCTGCTCGAGATCGTGCGCCAGCGAGGCTTGCTCGAATTGCCGCGGCCCGGTGGCGACCACGTGCAGCCGCTCCAGCGCGGCGCGCGCGCTCGGTTGCACGCGCTCGACGTAGCTGGCCACGCGTGAATGCAGCGCATCCGCCTTGTCCATCGGGCTCCAGAACTGGTCGCTGGCCAGCGTCTCCGCCGCCCACGGATACTGCGGGTCCGAGTCGAAATCACTACCCAGCGCGATCGACGTCTCGAGAAAAAAGCGCACGGCGCCGCGTTGAACGAAGCCGTGGCCGGCCGCTCGCTCGATGGTTTGACGCACCGCCCGCTCGAGCTCTTCGTCGCTGAGCGTCTTGCACAAGCGCGGCGAATAGCTCCACGCTCGCTCGACCAGCTCGTCGACGAATTGATCGAAGGAGCGCCGCTCGAAGGCCCGCATGAGCTCACTACGCACCGTCAGCATGCGGCCTCACCTCCTGCAAAGCGAGTGAGCCCACGACGCGGATCCTCCACCAACACCGCTTGGAACGGCTGCAGGAAGTCCGAGCTTTGGCGCGGCGCAGCCGAAGCGAGAAAGACGCTAGCCACGCCCGGATCGTAAAAACGGAAGTAGAGCTTCTCACCCGTGTCATCGCTGAGCGCGATCAGAAAGCGACGTAAGTGACGCCGCGTAGCGTCCAAATCATCGGCGCGGCTAGCAACGAAGATGCCCCAACGCGAGCCGTAGCCCTCGAGCAGCAACGCCTCGAGCAAAGCCGAGTCCTCACGCAGCGGCCCGACGATCAGCGGGGCGACCTCGCTCATCGACTCACCACGCGCGCCGTCGAAAAGGCTGCGCGCCACCTCGACGTTCTCGCGCACAAGCTGCTGAATGCGCCGACTGCGAGCACCATCGAGCACGGCGTACAGGCGGGCGCTGCGAGCTTCGGCGCGCAGCTCCGACAAAGCTTGGGCGCGCGCGGCTAGCAGCGCCGCACGCTGCTGTTCACGCCGCTTGGCGAGCGCCGGATCGATCGGCTCGGCTTCGTCTTCCTCCCCCACATCGAGGGCAGCGACCTTCGGCTTGCGCACGCCTCCTTCGACGTGCACCAAGAGATCGGTCTGCCCCGCGCGAATCCAACTGCCGTGCGGCACCGAGGCGGTCACTACCAGCTCGCCTGCCAAACGTGTACCTCCGCTCGAGCCGAGATCCTCGAGCTCGCAGCGACCGTGCTGCCAGCGAAGCTTGAAGTGCTTGGCGGCGAGCTCGCGATCGTTCGGAAAGGCGAGATCGCAGAGATCACTGCGGCCCACGACCAACTCGGCTCCCGGCTCGATCAGCGCCTTGCGACCTTGAGCAGGGCCAAAACGAACTTCAACGATCAAACGCCCAGCCACGCCGCCTACTCCCCGCGCCTGGCTTTGCGCGACTCTTCCTTCTCGTGCTTGGCCGCGCAATCTTCAACGAACGGCTTACTCGTACGCAGCGCGTTGCTCTGTGGGTTGGAGCCGATCACCACCGTGGGATCCCCGACCACCAAAACGCCGCCGTGCGTGGTCGCGTCGCCGACGCGAGCGGCCGGCTTGTCACCGATGAGTACGCTCGGTTCGCCTTCTGCCACGGCATCGGGCGGGCCAATGCAAACCAGCGCGTCCCCGATGCGAGCCGCCGGCATGAAGCCGATCAAGACGCTGCCTTCACCCGCCGAGACCGGCCCACCGACGTGAGGCTTCGGACCGGGCTCGACCTTGGGGCAGGTGTGAAGATCCGAAATTCTAGCGGCTGCAGGCATGCGTTCCTCCTCGCTTGCTGGGCGCTCTCATTGGGCTAAGCCCGTCTCGGCGACGTTGTCCGGCGTGGGACGGACCGGCTCTTCAACCACGGCCTCCACGGCTGCGTCCGGAGTCTGCGGACTTGCGCCGCTGCCCGAACCGGCCTCACCACCGCTGTTGATGCGCACCAGCGTACCGCGGATGGTGATGCCCGAACCGTCGATGCGGATGAAGCCACCCGGGCCTTTGATCGTCAGATCCTCCGCAGCCTCGATCACCAGCGCGCTGCCCGCCTGCACGTGCATGTCGTCCACCGCCTCGAGCGCGTAGCTCTTACCTACCACCTCGTGACGGCTCTTGCCGACGCTGAGCGATTGGTCGCCGGTCACCCGCTCGCGTCGTTCCCCGAGGATGTCGAGATGGCTATTGCCCACCACGTGCTCGCGGCGCGATTGGCCGATCACCACGTCTTCATCTTGGCCGGTGAAGCGCGTGACATTGCCGAGCGTGCGCTCGATTTCATTGGCGCTCACCAGCTTGCGCAGCTCACCGCCGATCACCACCGTGCGCGTTTTGTCGGTGATCTCGACGCGACTACCGTGGGTCACCTCGATGCGATCCCCCGCGGTGGTCTCGGTCTCGTCGCCGAGCACGAGCTTCTGACGGTCATTGCCGACCGTGATCGTCTCATCGTTTTTCACCAGCTTGCGCAGGTTTTTCTCGGCCTGGACGTAGACCAGCTCCTTGCCCTTGAGGTCCTCGAACATCAGCTCGTTGAAGCCGTTGGACCCCTTCGACGAGTCGCTCTTCCAGGTGGAGCGGGTCTTGTGCTCTGGCAGTTTGTAGGGGACCGTCTGCAACGCATTGAAGGTGCGACCGACGATCATCGGCGCGTCCGGGTTGCCGCCCAAGAAGGCGACCAACACCTCGTGCCCGATGCGCGGCAAGACGATCATGCCGTAGCCGGTGCCCGCCCAGCCTTGGCTCACCCGCACCCAACAGGAGCTGCGTTCATCATGACGGCCCTCGCGATCCCAGGGGAATTGCACGCGCACCCGACCGAACTCATCGGTGTGGATCTCCTCGCCCGCAGGCCCGACCACCACCGCTGATTGCACACCCAGCACGCGCGGCAGTGGCGTCTTACGCAACGGCCGAAAGCTCGCGCTGGTGAACATGGCTTGCCCGACCATGCTCCATTCATCGTCGACGTCCCCTTCGAGCCCGAACTCGGTCACCAACAGCCCGCCGCCCTCGGCGATCTCGTGATGCGGATGACCATCGATGCGAAACACCGTCCCCGGTGCCAGATCGATCGCGTTGGTGGCGAAACTCACGCTGCGTCGGTCCATGCGCAGCGACTCGAGTCGCTGCTGGGCGGCATGATCGATCCAGCGCTGCTCGTGACGCGCCACGCCGCGATCATCCGCCACCGGGGTATCGTGGGGAGCTGCGCCCTCACGCAGCGCCACCGCAGGCTCGTAGGAGAACTGCTCGTAGCTGGCCTCCGGCGGCCCCGCCTCGGTTGCTCGACCGTAAAGCGGATAGACCGGCTTGCGAAAGTCGTAGTCCCGCACGGTGACGGTGCCCGGCCGAACCGCGTGCGAGAGCTTGACCTTGGTCACATGCTGAAAGGCGCCACCGCCGGCGACTGCAAGTTCCGGCGCTGCGTTCGCATTCTCGACGTAGGTGAGCGCGCCGGCCGAGCGCGGTGAACGCTGCTCGAGCGTGTCCGAGAGTACGAGCCGGGTCTGACCTTCGTGCTCCGCGAAGCTGAAGGCGACGCCGGCATCCTCCAGTAAACGCGAAATGAACTGAAAGTCGCTCTCGCCATATTGCACCTTGAACTCGAGCTCGGGGTACTGCTCCCGGGCGAGCTCCCAAACGTGCGGCACCGACCACTCCCCGAGGATCTGCGTAACGATCGCCGGGATCGAAAGGTGCTGGAAGATGCGGTTGTTGCGACGATGGCTGAGCAGCCAGACCGCAGGGGCGAACTGCACTCGGTAGCTGCTGACCTCGTTGCTCGCGGCGCGTGAGCCCAGCGCATGCACCTGCTCGATCGAGCTGACCACACCGGTCCACAGCCGCTCGATTGGCAAAAGCGCTCGCGCCAAAGACGCTTCACCACCGCTCGCGAGTCGGAAGGAGGCCGCGTTGCCAACGATCTGCTCGAGGTCGAGTTGCGGATCCGCACAGGTCACCATCAACTCGATGGCAAAGAGCTCCGAGAGCGCCTCCCGAACGCGAAACCGCTGAACCTTGAGCTGCGCTCCACTTGCGACGATGAACTCTGAAAGGGCCATGCGCACTCCCGTCGAGCGTGGCGCTCGAGCTGCGCAATGCTACGGAAGTGCTGACGTTTTGGGTAGCGCTTGAGCGTTAAAAGGCTTCGTAGCCAATGCTTGCGGTGGGCGAGAGCAAGACGTAACCCTCGAGGAAGAACATCCGGACGTCGGCGCCGATCATCAATCCTTTGCGGCGGACTCCGTCTTCTCCGTAGCCCATCAGAGGGTAGCCGCCGGCGCGGAGGTGGAGCTCACCTGCAAAGGGGTTGTTGAGAATGGCGCCACCGCCACCCACGCCGACGAAGATCTGGTCGATGAAGGTGAAGTCCACCACGACGCTTGCGCCCACGAGACCACCAATCCCTGCAAGACCGCCAATATCCCCGCCATAAATCCCGAGTTGCGGCTGGGCATACACGCCGATCAGGTCGTTGATTTGCACGCCAACACGCCCGTCGAAGCCGCCGAGGCCCATCGTGTAGCTTTCGAGAAAGAGACCTCCACCGCCGCCGGAGACGCCACCACGAAAGCGAACACCGTCCTCGTCCACCTCTTCCTCGGGGATCTCGGCGCGGCGTGCCTTCGCCGGGGCATCCGCTGAAGGCGGTGCTCCAGTGGCCGGCGGTTCAGCGGCCGGTGCGGCAGCTTCATCGGCCTGGGCGCTGTTCGCCGCAAAAAGCACTGCACCCACACAAACAAGCCCGACCAGCTCAAGCGTTCGATTGCTCATGATTCCTCCAAGTTAGAAAGTTGGAGGTGCTACGGGTGCCGCCGCGGAAGCTGTCCCGCCCAGCACGAATCCGGCGTTGCGCGGACGCGATCAACCATCCCAAGTTCGGAACGGGCCTCGTGGTTTCGCTGGGTGAAAGGAAGATCCGCGTTCGCTTCGCTCGTGGTGAATCCACCTTGGTGCACGATATTCTGCCTGGGTGAGAACGATAACGGCGAGCAGCTCGGGCGCGCTGGACCGGGCTTCGTTGATTGGGCAGTTAAAGGCTTTGGGGCTCACGGAGGGGCAGACGGTGATGGTGCATGCAAGCATGCGCAAGGTCGGCCCTGTCGCCGAGGGCGCAGCTGGAATGCTCGCGGCGCTGTTCGAAACGTTGGGAGCCTCAGGCAACCTGCTGATGGTGCTCTCCGGGCTGGAGGACGAGCCCTTTGATTGTCTACGTACGCCGGTAAATATCGAAGATATGGGCGTCCTCGCCGAGGTGTTTCGAACCACGCCGGGAGTCGTGGTCAATGACCATGCGGCCGACCGATTTGCCGCCTTCGGACCGAGGGCAGGCTGGCTGCTCAACCCCACACCGCTCCACCACTATCACGGTCAAGGCTCGGTGCTGGAGCGCCTGGTCGAAGCGGGCGGCAAGGTGCTGCGGCTGGGCGCCTTCCCCGACACGGTCACATTGACGCACTACGCTGAGTATCTATGCAGCGTCCCAGCCAAGCACTACGTACGAAGGAGATATGTGCGCGCCGACATCGGCGAACAGTGGATTGACAGCCTCGACGACACCGACGGAATCGCCGTCTGGTCCAGAGGCGACTACTTCCCCCAGATCTTTCTCGACTATCGCGATACCGGCGCGGTCACCGTCGGCCCGGTAGGAGCTTGCACCGCAGAGTACTTCGACGCGCGCGCCTTCACCGACTTCGCCGTCGCCTGGATGGAGCAGCACCTCATCGGCGAGGAGCGCATTGACCACGATTGACGGCGTTACTCGTCGTCGTTGTGCGGCGCAGGCGTAAGGTTCAGTCGCCGAACGATGAAGGCGTGAATCGCATAAACGACGGGCGTGAGCAGCACCGCGACGGCCACCTTGATGATGTACTCGCGCAGGATCTTGGCGGCGATCCAACCTGCAGTCTTGTCGGCGACCCCGCCCCAAAAGATGGTGTTGATGACCGCTGTGTCCACCAGCTGCGAGATCAACGTGGAGCCGGTGGCGCGCAGCCACAGGTGATTGCCCTTGGTCACTCGCTTCCAAAAGTGGAAGACCTGGATATCCAGAATTTGGCCCAGCAAGTAGGCGACGATCGAGGCGATGAACAGCTTGGAGCTGCCGCCGAAGATCTTGGCGTACTCACCATCCAGGAAGTAGCTCTCCGGATCGGTAGGTAGCGCGGTGGTGATGACCAACGCGATGTAGGCCAGCGTTGCCATGCCTGCGCCCACCCCGGTGATGAAGCGTGCCCCGCGCTTGCCGTAAAAATCGTTGATCACGTCCGTAAGCAGGAAGGTCACCGGGAACAGCACCATCCCGACGCTCACCGGTCCGACCGGGCTAGCGAACGCCTTGCCGCCGGTGACATCGCCAAGCACGAGGCAAGTGACGAAAATGCCCGTAAGCACCACGTACAGCAGGACCTCGGTAGAAAGCACCCGATTGACGTCGGACGGCCCGACACTGCGCATCGTTCGTTCGGTGGCGCCGGGTGTGGTGGGCTTGGACGGGGATTCCACCGCCCGTTTCTACCAGAGATCGTCGGAGGTGCAGCCCTAGAGGGCTGCGGTCGCGGGGTCTTGGCCTAGGATGACATTTTGCTTACGAACGGCTTGACCGAGACCATGCCGTTCTGCCATGTTGCGCGGCGGAGAGGTGTCCGAGTGGCCGAAGGAGCCTGATTCGAAATCAGGTGTACCCTCACGGGTACCGCGGGTTCGAATCCCGCTCTCTCCGCCAGATGTCCGAAGCAAGTAGGCGCACTCGTCAAACAGTGCGTCACTTCTACTTGCTGGCTGGTCGCCGTCGTGCGATTCGGGCGGTGTTACGTGCAGCACCTGGAGAGGTGACCGAGTGGTCGAAGGTGCATGATTGGAAATCATGTGAACCGGCAACGGTTCCGCGGGTTCGAATCCCGCCCTCTCCGCAAAGATCCTGAGCTGAAGGTCCGCTCGCCGGCCGCCCTCAGCGTCGCTGGCTGAATCATCAGTGTCGCTGGCTGAATCAACGGACCCGCTCGAAGGTGAGTTCACCCTTCTCCGGGTCTTCCATGACGAGGAGGTCGCCTTCCTCGAGACGGACCTGCAGCTTCTTGTCGGCGCTGGTCACGTAGAAGCGGCCGTCGCCTAGCGACTTGATCTCGCAGGCCGCGTCGATCAGCACGGTCTCGCCGATCAACGAGCGGAAGCGGCTGTCCTTGGTAAACTCGACCACCGAAGCCTCGGCCTCCTCGTTCACTTCACGCTTGGCCTCTTCGAGCTCGGCACCGCTGAACTTCTTGGCGAGCTCGGCGTAGATAGCCTCGCGGCGCGCCTCGTTGAGCACGAAGCGATAACGGCCGGTGACCGACTCACTGGTCTTCATGGTCGCGACCTCTTGGTCCAGCGTTTCGGGGGCTTCATGGGTGCAGCCAACGACGAGGGCGGCGTTCAGGACGAGAACAACGTTGAGGACGAGGGCGGCGCTGAATCGGTTCATGGTGAGCTCCTGGGTGGTGGACACCGGAAGTGGTGCTTGCTTGGGACTAAGCAGCGGCCGTGCCAGCGCCAAAACGCGCGATTTGTGGGTTGTTTTCACGTGATAGCGATGCAGTGGCCGGAATCACGGACACAGTCGCCGGCCAGCGTCCGGGCCTGCGGACACCAAGCGCGGGCCAATAACTCGTGGTGCAGACCACATCGCGACCCTTCGCGTATGGGCCAGCCTTTGCAATAGTGCCGCCGAAACTCGAACCAACAACGAGGTCATTCAATCATGCGACACAACTTACTCCCGGCTCTGATTCTCCTCGCTTCCTGCATCGACTTCAGCGCGAGCTACGAAGACCTGGAGACCGCCTCAGCCGAACTCAACGGCAACTCGGCCATCATTGGCCCGGGGGCGATCACCGAGTTCGCTTCCTCCAACTCTTCACTCAACTACAAGAACGTGGACGAGACCGACTGCAACGGCAACGTCGACTACAACGTCGTGCGCAAAGGGGTAGGCGCCGTCGACACCTACGAGGTGGACATCTCAAGCGTTCCCGTCGGCGCGATCATTTGGGAGATTCGCATCACCCCGTGTGCCTCGCGCGACGAGGTGCTGGGCAGTACGGGGCCCACGTTTGAGGCCTTTTCCCGCTGGAACGGCGATGAGCGCCGCGTTTCCAAACCATGGACGTTGCCGCAGCAGTCCTCGCCTGTTCCGGTCCCCCTGCAGTCCTGGGATCTTCCAGCATCCTTAATCAAGGAACCCACCAGCAAACTTGAAGTCGGCGTCCGCGTCCTATCAAATCCGCAGAATCAGGGTATGCGCCTGAGTCAGCTTGCGATCACTCTCATCTACGCAGAGCCGAGCGAATATTCCGGGGGCTTCGGGCCGGGGGAACAAAGTAACTGCGAGGACGACCACGTTTGCGAGCCCGCCGAGGGCTGTGGTTGCCAAGATTGCGAGTGGAGCTGCTCGCACTAGCTACGGCGTAGCCAGTGCCTCGGCCGCCTGGTCTGCGACGCGTTTGGACCGGTCCTTCGACTGGATGGTGAGGGCGCGACCCGAGGCTGGATCTTGCAGGGTACGCGTCCCTGGCAGGTCTCGCGGGATGGTCATCGTTGGGCCGAAATGCAACGTAAAGCCCTTCGAGTTTGGGCCCGAGAAGACCAGGGTACCGGCGCTACCGACCTTCTGCTGAGTCATGCACGCATAACCCGCGTTCTCCGCGCGACGCACCGCCTCCTCGAGCGTGAGACCGCTGGCGCTCCAGCTGGCGATCTCCGGGGCGAGTGGCTTACAATCCTTCGGTTGGTTCGCGGCAATGCCCGTGAGCATGGTGATGATCGCGCGGTCGATGTCGAACTCGTCGTCCTCCGTTTTGACGACGGAGCTGACCACGACCACCACCTCGGGCTTCTGCTTCTTGCGCTCATTCGGCGCGCTGAACAAAGCAACCAGCGCCACGCCGATGCCAACGAGCGCAAGCGCGCCCACCGCGACCATCCCCCAGACAAGGCCCTTCGACTTGGTTTCACGCGGGAGCACCTGCGAGGCGAACTGCGACGAGGCCTGATACGCTGGCGCGGCAACAGGCTGCGCTACGGAAGCAGACCCCGCCGCCTGCAGCGTGATTGGCGGAGCTTGCGCATAGCCCTGCGCCGAAGGCTGCGGCAGGTACTGGGAGATCTGGCGCATCGCTGTCGAGTCGAGCACCACGCCTTGTTGCGGCGTGGGCCGAATCACGTGCGCGGTTGGACCCGTGCCGAAGCTCTCGCGACTTTCTCGCGGCGCATTGAAGCTCTGCAACATCTCGAGCGCCGATGGAAAGCGGTCCTCCTTGCGCTTGGCGGTGGCCCTCGCGATGGCGGGGAAGAGCGGGCTCTCCCAGACGATCGGAGCATGCGGCGCGGGCTCGGGCGAGAGCTGCATCGTGGCCACGGCCAGCGTGGTGGCTCCGCGGAACACCGGCGCGCCGCTGAGCATCTCGCTCATCAGCAGGCCAACCGCGTACAAATCAGCGCGACCGTCGAGCGCCTCTCCGCTGACTTGTTCGGGCGACATATAGGCGGCGGTACCCAACACC
>CAITIQ010000294.1 GCA_903892415.1 uncultured delta proteobacterium
CGCCCTGCGCGACCTCTCAATAACCAAGGAGGTTCGTATGAAGAGAGGTTCTCTGTTTTCGCTCGCCTTGTCCCAGGTTGCTCTCGTCGCCTGCCAAGCTCCGCAGAGCTTGGCGCGTGATGCGAGCGCGACGGCGATCACGAAAGAGGTCGTTATTGTTCCGACGCCGCAGGCTCGCACGACCGAGCCCGCGATCCCGCTGCAGCCGCCGACTTCCAACGTGATCGCGGCTCCCGCGACGGCCGAGGTCGTTGCCTCGACCAATCCACCCGCGCTCGCGCAAACCCCGGCCAACGCCACAAATCCGGCGCGCCCGCGCACGACACCCGACGGCAGGCCCGCACCCGGCAACGTCGTCGGCCGCGCCTCGAGGCAGGACTGAGATGCAATTCGAATTGGCGGTATGGGGCGGAGCGTCGGGTCGTCGACTGCGGCGGCGTCGCAGCGGCTTCGATCGTTTGCCGTGGGGGACGCTTCGCATCGACCAAGCGCAGCCCGCTGCGCTCGCGGAAGCTCGCAAGGTGTGGACGAACGGCGCCTTCACCGAGTTCGCCAGCGGTGCCGCCTTCGCGACGTTGGCGGGCCTATTGTGCGAAGCCGGAGCGCCGCTCGATCTGGTCGCGATGGCCGCCGACTTCGCGGTGGATGAGATGGACCACGCCGAGCTCGCCGGGCGACTGCTCGCTGAACTCGGTGGTTCCACGCCCTACGAGATGGACTTCGCCAAGGTGACGCCGCTGGCGACCGACGGCGCAGAGCCTGTGTTGCGGGCCGTCGAGATCGCGCTCAAAACGTCCGCCATCGGGGAAGCGCTCAGCGTGCCCGTGCTGTCTCGTTCGATGGCTGCGGCCGATCACCCTCTGGTCAAAGCCGTACTTGGCCGCATCTCACGGGATGAGGCGCATCATCCGAAGCTTGCGGACCTCGTGCTCGAGTGGGCCGAGCCCGTCGTTAAAGGGCACCAGGCGCACCTGCGTGAGCTCGCGCTCGAGACGATCGAAGCCTACGCGCCGCTGTGGCAGCGCACGCCGTGCGACACCTGCCAGCTCGCGCCGACGTACGGTGGCTTCGCCCAGCAGGAGTACCGTGAGCTGTTGCGCGCGAGCGTGCAGCGCCGGGTGGTTTTGCCGCTGCTCCGCCGTGGTCTCGACCTTCGCGGAGAGCGTCTTTCGGCGCTATTAAGGGACGATGAAGCTTCACCGTCGTGAGCTGCTCCGCGCAACGCTCGGTAGCGTCGGGTTCGGAAGTCTTGGCCTCGGCAGCGTCGGGCTCGGTTGCGCGGCGGGCAGCGGTGACGGGCCAACGCCGCGAGCCACCCAATCGACCGAGGCTCTGCGGCCAGTCGCTCCGCTCGTAGCTTCTTCGCCGCCAGCAATCGCGCTCGGCCTTGTCGGTGTTGCGTACGGCCTCGAGCCCGGCCCGACGTTGTTGCGCGCGGCAGCGCACGCAGGAGGGCTGCCCTCCGTTGCACGCGGAGGCACGGTCCTGATCAAGGTCAACACCAACTCGGGCGATCCTTACCCGTACTCGTCGAGCCCGCGCAGCGTCGCGTTGCTCGCGCGTCACTACCTCGAGGCGGGCGCGCAGGTCGTGGTCGGGGATCGCTCCTTCTGGGGCGATCGCGATACGCGCGGCAACTTCGAGTCGAACGGCATCGCTGCCGCTTGCGAGGCGGCCGGCGCAGAACTTCGCGTCTTCGACCACGACGAGCCCTGGCAAGAGCTTCCAAAGCTAAGCAACTGGGTCGGGCCGGTGCGCGTGCCGCGTCTTTTGATGGAAGCGGACGTCGTGATCAACCTCGCCTGCGCGAAGACGCATTTCATCTCCGCGGCCACGCTCGGACTGAAGAACGTCCTCGGCGCGATCCACCCGGAGGACCGCGCGCGGCCGGGCAACCTGCGCTCGCACGACCGGGAGAAGCTCCACCATCAGGTCGCTGAGATCCACAGCGTGCTGCGCCCGATGTTCACCATCATCGACGCGTTCGAAGCGCTCGTCGCTGGCGGCCCAACGCCCCAGAGCGGACGGAGCCCCAAGATCCTTCGCACCGGGATCGTGATCGCCGGAGCGGATGTGGTCGCTGTCGATGCCGTCGGCATCGGTCTCTTGCGCCGCGAGGCTGAGTCGGAAGAAGCGATCGTCAGGCTCCCGACCTGGCAGAGCCCGATCCTCCGCGCAGCCATCGCTCGCGGCCTCGGGATCTCCCGTCCGCAGCAGCTGGTTTGGCAAGCGGACCCCGAGCTCGAAGCGCTCGAGGCGCTGGCCCGCGAGAGCTGACCCCTCACAGCAGGTGCTGGTCGGAGGTCGTCGGTGCCTCACGGATAGTTGGTGAAGCCCGACCTTTGAGCCAGGCGCTTCGGTAGCGCGGTTCAACCTCCCAAGAGCCAGCCGCGCGTAGCCTCTTCCAGCTTGGCTACGCGGCGAGCTCCGCTATGCGCGGTAATGACC
>CAITIQ010000295.1 GCA_903892415.1 uncultured delta proteobacterium
AACGTACAAATGTTCCTGACCGAGCTGCTCTCGGCCGGCCCGTTTACTACGATATTCTTGCCCGACTATACGCATTACGTATTGGCGGCAGGGCTGCTGGCGTTCCTCGCCATCATCGTTCGAACCAAGAACTACAAGGTCGGCGGGCTGATTCTGCTGTTCGTCTTGAGCAGCGTCATCCCCTGTACCTTCATTACGATCCTGTGGAACCGCGTGCGCTACATCTGGCCTTACGCGCCGGCGTGGTTCGTACTCGTCGCCTGTCTTGGGCACGAGATCGCTGCGATGGTCGGCAAGCTAACCAAGTCGGACGCGCGCTGGGTGGCTGGCATCGTCACCGGCGTCTTCGCTGGCGCCCTCGGGACGAAGCTCACCTGGGCGCTCAATGACCTAGCGAACAGCTCGCGCGCCATCACCGAACAGCAGGTCAAGCTCGGGCGTTGGGCCAAGGACAACCTGCCAGCGGATGCGCGTATCGGGCTCAACGATACGGGTGCGATTGCCTACTTCTCTGAGCGGCGGACCTTCGATGTCGTCGGCTTGACCACGCAAGGTGAGGCTCCCTATTGGGTCCATGGCTCGGGCAGTCGTTATGAGCACTACGAACGCCTCGGCGCCGACAAGCTGCCCACCCACTTCATCGTCTACCCGGAGTGGATGGGTATTCCGGGGGTGCTCGGTAAAGAGCTGTTCTCCGCCACGGTGACGAACCAGAGCATTCTCGGCGGTAACACAAAAGTAGCTTTCGTGGCCGACTGGTCGAACTTGGGGCGAGGCGCGCGGCCAATGATGCGCGACCGCAAAAGCACTCTAGTCGACGAACTCGACGTGGCCGATCTCGAGTCGGAGAAAGAGCATGCGTACGATATTTCGCCCTGGGCAACCGAGGGAGACAACCGCGCCGCAACCACGTGGAACGACGCGGGGGAAGAGCTTGGAGACGGCGGTCGCTTCCGCCGCACCTATGACTCGTTCACGCTGAACTTCACCGGCACCACGGCTCCTGTGTTGGTGATACGTGCGGCAGCACCCGAACCAATCAAGGTCTCGATCGCGGTGGATGAAGCCGTGGTTGGTGAAGCTCAATTTGCGGAGGGCGTTTGGACCGAGCTCGACTTTCCGCTCAAGGCGCTGACCGGTGTTCATAAAGTGACCGTCACCGCTGTCCCCGGTCAGCTCTTGGTGCGACGCAAGTTGGGCGAAGACGGTCAACCGCTCCCGCCCGAACCCAAGACCTTCGGCACGATGCACTATTGGCTGTTCGCCGAGTGATGCGCCCGTCGCGCGCTGCGCCTACGGCCGTTTTTCTCGAAGAGTGGTCGAGTCATTCTTGTTGCCGCATCCACCTCCGGTGGAATACGAAAGAAACCACATGATCGAGTTGCGAACCCTTTACCCCGCGATCGAGCCTTACAACCAGGGCATGCTGAAGGTCTCTGACCTGCACAGCATCTACTACGAAGAGTCGGGCAATCCGAAAGGGAAGCCTGCCGTCTTCGTTCACGGCGGGCCCGGCGGCGGCACTGATCCGAAGCATCGGCGTTTCTT
>CAITIQ010000296.1 GCA_903892415.1 uncultured delta proteobacterium
CAATCCGGTGGACATCACTGGTCAGGTCACCAACGAGCCGGACCTGATTGAGCGCACCGCACACTTAATGCTTGAAGAGGGTAACTACGCCAGTTGGCTGGGCGAGCAGGACGGTTGGGTCAAGGGTTGGTCGTCAAGCAGGGGCAGGGGCGGTGATGCGAATCGGAGCCGGCACCGAAGCGGTGGGGCCGGCTTGCTTGCGGCGGTTCGTGCCGTGGTTTCGGGCGGCAGCAAGTCGAGTGGCGAAAGGGTTTGCGGTGGCAACGGCAAAAAATCCGCTGCGCCTTTGCGGGTTCCAGCCCCTGCCAGCGCGTGTGTCGTTGAGCCAAGCGCCGGGCTTCGGCTGGCTCCTCGCAGCCCGCGTCGAAGCCCCACCAACATTCTTGCACTGAATCGCCACAACCATGACCTCTCGCTTCTCTTCGTTGTCCTCCATCATGCCTGCTGTGCTGGCCGCGTCTGCGGCACTGGCGCAGGGGCCGTTCGTGCCGACTCCGCCGGTGCTCCGCACGGACATTTCTTACGGCCGTTGCGCTTCTGTCCTTATCGAGGACCTCAATCAGGACGGCAACAACGACATCGTCGCCTTGTACGCTCCGACGAATTTCCCTTCGGTGGCGTTTGCCTACCACCCCAACTTCCCGGTGAGCGGCCTGAGCGGCGCTTCCGGTGCCCAGCATGTGTTCCTGGGCGGCGATGTTCTGGACCGCGGCAGCTTCGGTGGCGGCCACACGACCGAAGGCGTCCTCCGCAGTGGCTTCTGTTTCCCGGCCCCGGCTGCTGGACCTCGCTACCGCGACATGGTCGTGCCCGTTTTCACGGGTAGCACCCCGTCGACGACCTTGATCATGGTTCTCCGGAACCCCGGCGCCGGCGCGGCCCCAGCCTGGTCCGGAGAGCTTCAGTCGCTTCTTGGGCTCACGAACTGCCAGGACGTTGCGCTGGAGGACATGAACGGGGACGGCCTGGATGACCTGATCACGCTCCATCGCTCCGTCTCGGTGAGCCAGGGTCCCGAGATCCAGATCTTCTGGAACCGTTCTGCGCTCGGTGTGCCTGCTAGCCAGGTGTTCCAGACCTCGGACCGCACGCGCTACCCGTTGGCGATTTCGAGCGGTGGTATCTTCCCCAAGGTCCTTGAGGTCATGAAGGTGAATGGCACGAAGCGCATCGCCTATGCGGACGTGCGTACGATCACCAGCGCTGGAGCGAGCATGGCTCATGTGCTTGCTCTTTCTGCGCGAGGAGTCGTCCCGCCGTTTGTCACTGTCGTCTCCAGCACGGCGCTGCAGGGAGAGCCGGCAACGATGATGGCTCGCGACTTCAATGGCGACGGCGTCGATGATCTTGCCATTGGGTTCCAGGGCGGTGTCCTGAATGGTAATGAGGTCCATTTCTTCGCGGCGAGTGGTGTTCGTAGCGCTTCGCAGTCGTTCGGCTATCTCGGTGTCCGTGACCTCGCCGCGGTGGACGTGAACGGGGATGGCGTGAAGGACCTCTTGTCTGTCGAGGAGGAGTTGGATACCGCGCCGGATCTCGTGGCCTATGTCTACAATTCGTTCCTGGGCCGGTTCGGTGACTCCCGTGTGCGAATCTCCAGTGGGCTGGTCGCGCCCGGCGGCGACGAGTGGATGAGCGACACCTACAGCGTGGCGATTGGTGTCCTTGGCGGCCAAGGCGGCGAAGCAATCATTGCGGCGGGCAACCCCGAAGGTTCGGCCGTGGGTGGCGTCTCCGTGCTCCAAAACAACGTGGCTGCCAACTGGAGCCTCTCCGGCAGTCGCTGCAGCGGCCTCAACTGGCCGTCGATTTCGCTGGTCCAGCGTGCGTTCCGGGGCACGAATTACCAGATCGATATCACTGGCGCGCCGTTGGGCAGTGTCGGCACGCTGGTGGCGATCGGCTTTGCCAACGGCGCCGCTTCGCTGGACTCGATCGGCATGCCTGGCTGCTGGGCTTACTCTGCGACGGACTCGATCCTGCTGCTGCCGTCCGCTGCGCAGCAACCGGCTCGTCTCTCGATCCCGATCCCTGCGAATCCCGCCCTGGTTGGCCTGCCGTTCTTCCAGCAGGCGGCGGTCCACGCGCCGGGGCTGAACGCTCAGAGTCTCGCGACCAGCCAGCTGGTCACTTCGCGGGTGCTCTGAGAGCCTTGCGGCCCGCCCACTTGGCGCGGGCCGCCACTGGCGCATAATGTCCTTGCCATGACCCGACCGAAGTGGATTACAAGGACCTTGTTCGATGCTGCGATGGAGAAGCCGCTTGAGCAGCGCCAAGAGTTCGTGGAGCGTGAGGCACTAGGCGATCCGCGGCTGGTAGCAAGTGTGATGAAGCTGCTAGCAGCGGACAAGCGCGAGAAGGAGAAGTCGCAGATCGAGCCGATCCGCGAGAAGATCCAAGTGCAGTTGAGTTCCGAGGAGTCGGTTCCGAAGCAGATTGGACCGTATCGGGTGCTTGAGCGACTGAAGGGAGGGCACAAGAGAGTCTATCTCTGCGAAGAGCAGATCGAGGGCGAGACCAGGAAGGTCGTGGTCAAGCGCATGTTGCCTCGGTCGATATTCTCGTCTGAGTTAGAGCGTGAGGTAGGGGCTCTCATGCGCATGAAGCACAGCGGTATCACGGCAGTGCTTGACGCGGGGCGAGAAGCCGACGATCGCGGATACTTGGTGACAGAGTATGTTGAAGGGCTGCCGATCACCGTGCATTGTCGCAAGTCGCGAGCGTCCCTAGTGGATCGGCTACAACTGGTGATGGAGCTCTGCGAGGCGGTTGCGCACGCGCACCAGAAAGGCGTGGTGCATCGCGACCTCAAGCCAGACAATGTGCTCGTAGCGTCGCCAGGGGCTGGAGCTGAGATCAAGGTGGTAGACTTTGGCCTTTCCTCGCTGGGGGGCAATCATGGCAGCGAAGAGGTAGAGTCTACAGGGACCCCAAACTACGTCGCGCCGGAGCAGGCGATGGGAAAAGACGTGGATACCCGTGCGGACGTGTATTCCATCGGAGCGATCCTGAGCGAGTTGTTGTGTGGCGCTCCGCTATTCGAAGGCGAAGATCTCAAGGAGCGCCGCTCATTGACTTC
>CAITIQ010000297.1 GCA_903892415.1 uncultured delta proteobacterium
CGCCGCATCGTCGAGCTCGTGCAGAAGCAGCTCGTTCTCCGCTCGGTCGCGACCGTCTACTCGGTCGGTGCCGATCAGCAGATCACCGTGGACGCGAGCACGCCGACCGGCTACATCGTCGAGGAGTCGACGACCACGACCGACTCTTACGCGGCGCCGACCAACACCGTCACGGAGTCCGCGGTTACCTTCGCGCGCAAGACCGTGGGCGACTACGCCTACGCGTGCCGAGTGCCGGTGACCAAGTTCGCGTACCAGGACTACGTCGGCGGCGGCGACTTCATCGCGCGCAAGGTCGGCGAGGGCGTTTACCTCGCCGAAGAGCAGTACCTGATGACCGGCAACGGCAACGCGACGTCCGCGACCGGTGATCCGATCCAGCCGACCGGCGCAATCACCGCGATCAGCGCCGTGACCGGACAGCGCCTCACCGCGACCGCCGGCAGCGCGGGCGACGGCCTCGCGTCCATCGCCGCGGACAACATCATCGACACCGTGCACAAGATCCTCCCGCGCTACCGGAACAACCTCCGTTGGATGATGGGCGACGATGTCGCGCGCACCATTCGCAAGCTCAAGGATGGTTCGAACCGCTATCTCTGGCAGGTTTCGGACAACGTCGCCGAGGGCCTGAGCAACGGGCTCAACGGGTCGCTTTACGGCGTGCCCGTGTCGATCTCCGAGTTCATGCCGACCGCGGTGACGACCCTCAAGTGCGCCGCCGTCGTCGGCAACTGGTCCTACGTCGAGATCTACGACCGCGGCCCGATCGAGTTCCAGGTCGACACGACCTCCCAGATGCAGAAGCTCATGACCGTGCTCCAGGCGTGGAAGCGGTCCGACGTCGTCGTCACGAACACCAACGCGTTCGGCTGGCTCGCCTTCAAGTGATTCCCCGGCCTCGCGCGCGAAAGCGCGCGAAGCCGTTTCCATGTCCGTCCCGCTCTCCACAATCAAGTCGGCGCTCAAGATCGACTACGCCGACGACGACGCCGACCTCATCCGTCTACGGGAGGCGGCCGTCGCTTTCGTCGAGCGGCGCACGGGCCTCCGGCTTGCGCCGACGGCGTGCACGCTCTATCTCAACGCATGGCGCGACTCGGTTCTCCCCGAGGTGCCATTCGTTTCCCTCACGTCGGTCGCGTACGTCGACGGCGCCCAGGCATCCCAGACGCTCGCCGCCGGCGACTACTGGCTCGACCGGTCGGACGGCCCGATGCCCGTCCTGCGGTTCCTCGAGGGGCCCGATCTCGCCGAGGGCACCGCGGTGACCGTCACCTACACGGCCGGATACTCGGTGATCCCGACCGACCTCACGCATTGCGTGATCGCGATCGTCGGCGCCTGGTACAACAATCCCGAGGCGTTCCAACCGATCGGCCTCTCGGTCGTCCCGATGTCCGTCGAGGCGATCCTCGACATGGCCTCCGTCCGGACGGTGCTCCGGTGATCTCGGGCGGGCGCCTCCGGTGGACCGCTACGCGCATGGCCGCGTCGTCGACCCGCGACGGGCTCGGCATGCGCGCAGACGCGTGGACGGCCTCGGGGACGTTCCGCGCCGACCTCCGCGATTCCCAGGGCTCCGAGCTCGCCTACGCCGACGGCGTCGCCGTGCGGCGCTCCTGCGAGGTCCGCGCCCGATGGCCGGCCGTCGTCGGCGTCGGGCTCACCGAGGTCGACCGCCTCGAGATCCGCGGGCGCACGTTCCGCGTGCAGTCGATCCAGAATCTCGACCAAGCCGACCGCGTCGCGGTGATCTCATGCGAGGAGGTCGTCTAATGGCCCTCATCGAGGAGAGCATTCGGACGATGCTCATAACGGGCTCGACGCTCTCGAGCGCCGGCGTGCCCGATTCGCGCGTGACGCACGGATACCGCCTCCAGGAGACGGACCTCCCCGCGGTGACATTCGAGGTGACCGGGACGGCGGACGCCGACACCGGCGGGCTCAACAGCTCCAACGTCCAATTCACGATCGTCGCGAGCACGACGCTCGCCGCCGGCGATCTCGTCGCGACCGTGAAGTCGCGTTTCGTGACGGGCACGTATAACTCAAATAGCGTCGACGCGATCGTCGTCCTCGACGAGACGGTGAATCCGCCGGCCGTCGGATTCGGCGACGAGCAGGAACCCGCGACCGCAACCGTAAACACCGTCATCTACTGGAGCTGAAGCATGGCAATTCGGAACACTTCAAACGCGACGATCACCATCGGCTCGGTCGTCGGCACCCAAACCGCG
>CAITIQ010000298.1 GCA_903892415.1 uncultured delta proteobacterium
CGACCTCGACCTTGACGTTCTAGTCGAGCAAGCGCACCGAAAGGTGGAACCCAATCGTAATCTGCCCGCGCGTCTCACTCGGGTCGCACCGCCGCGTCCGGTATTGGCGCGAAAGCACCTCTTCGAAACGGGCACCTTGCGCTACTTCGAGGTGCGGTATGTCGGAGACGAGATTTTTGAGGCGCATGACCTGCCCACCCTCGAAGGGCCCTCGGACGGTGTGATCCTTCTTGTGATCTCGGCTTACGACGGAGGGACCTTGGCTCTCTCTGAGGACCCTACGCGATCGATTCGTTTTTGGCAGCTCGTGGGGGGGCCAAAGCCTGTATTGGTAGGTCGGCCGTTCGACTGCAGCAAGATTCGGTATCTCGCTGCCGATCTGCTGGCGCTTGAGTACGTCCGGGGCAATACACCGGAACTTCAGCACGATACGGTCGCTCGGCGAGAACTCATGAGTCGTATCTCTGAGGCCGAAGGGGCACTTCGCGACGTCCTCGATGGGATCTTTGCAGGGAGCGAGCCCTGTGCTTGGGAATCCGGAATCACTAGATCAGCGGAGGGGGTATCTCTGACCCGTCACGTCTCGTTGCTTTGCGACAAGGCGTATGAGAAAGCTCCCGTCATTCACAATGAGCTGATCAATCGACGCGAATTGTCGTCTGCGGCTGCTGCAGCTCAGCGGAACCTCATGCAGGCAATGCTGCGTGCCGCCCATGTTGAGAGCCTTGGAATCGAAGGCAATCCTCCCGAGCGCACCATGTACCGCTCACTGTTACAGGTGAGCGGTATTCACTCTCAGCGGTTGGGGACTTGGTCTCTGGGGGAGCCCGTTGGAAGATCCAGCGCGAACTTCTTAGCCGTGTGGAAGCGTATCGAGAAGGTGCTAACATCCCATGCCTCCCGTCTGAAGGTCACGGAGGTTTACGAGCACCTAGGCGCTCCCCCGTTCGGGGTGAAGGCCGGTCCTCGACCTGTGTTGTTGTTGGCCTTCCTGTTGGCGAGACGGGATGACATCGCTATCTATGAAGACGGCACGTTCGTTGCCGAGGTCTCGGATGCGTTCATCGAACGTTTGCTTCGTGCTCCTTCGTGCGTGGAGCTGCAACTGCTAGAAATTCGAGGCAGTCGGGCGGCTGCACTTGACGAGATGCAGAAGCTTCTCCGAGATGCGCGACCCGGTAAGTCGACGCTGGTAAATGTCGCCTCTGCGCTGACGGGTTTCGCCAACTCGCTGCCGTCCTATTCAAAGCACACTCGTCGAATCACTGATGAGGCACGCAACGTGCGAGACGTGCTCTTGAGAGCGAAGGACCCCGCCAAGCTTATTTTCGAGGAGTTGCCTGGTGCCTTGGGACAGGAGCCTCTGCCTGGAGGCCCGAAGCTAGAAGAGCGGACAGCGCTGGACTTAGTTGCCGAACTTCGGTCCAGGTTGCGAGAGCTTCAGAACGCCCTCCCGACCTTGCTGCAAGACATCCGCACGGGTCTAGCCGAGTCACTAGGCTACGATGGCGACGCGCGCGAATTCCGTGCCTCGGCTCAACATCGAGCAGCGCAGGCTCTCGAGTTTGCTGGCGAGGTTTCCCTTAGAGCATTCCTGTCGCGGCTCGGCGATGCGAAGCTCGCGGATGAAGAGTGGATTCAATCGCTCGGGACACTGCTAGCGGGCAAACCACCTGCAAGTTGGAACGACCAGGATGTGGAGCGCTTCAAGATCCAGTTGGCTCGTGTAACCCAGAGTATGAGCGTTGCGGAGGCTCTGTCCATTGCTCGTGGCCGAGCGGGGGGCGGAGAACAGCAGTTAGTTCGTGTTGCGGTTGCCACCTCGACCGGTGTCCAGCTTGACTCTGTTGTTGCCCTTGCACCAGCCTCAGCGGAGCATGTCAGATCAGTCAGCGAGCAACTGGTGGATATCGTTCGGGCTACATCCCTCTCTCGCGACGGCTCAGTGGCCGCCCTCGCTCTCGCCTGTCAGGTTATTCTGTCCGAACATGGCTCTCCTGTGGTACGCAGCGCTTCGGAAGGAACTCAAGCATGACCAGTACTCGACACATTCTCGGAATCTCTGGTGGTAAGGACAGTGCGGCCCTCGCCGTGTTCATGAGGGACAAGGTGCCCGAGATGGAGTACGTCTTTACCGACACCGACAAGGAGTTGGAAGAAACATACGAGTTTCTCGCTCGTCTTGAGGCTTACCTCGGCAAGCCCATAGTGCGCCTGAACGCGGAGCGCTCATTCGATCACTATCTCAAGATCTACAACGGCTATCTTCCCTCGCCGCGGCAGCGCTGGTGCACGCGCGTTCTCAAGTTAAAGCCATTCGAAAACTACGTTGGGGACGACCCCGTTGTTAACTACGTTGGCATTCGCGCCGATGAGGACCGCGAAGGTCTAATTTCAACCAAGCCCAACATTAAGACGCGGTTCCCTTTCAAGGAGTCGGGCATCGTTCATGCGGACGTGATCCGAATCCTGGAGGAGGCCGGACTCGGACTCCCGAAGTACTACGAGTGGCGCTCGCGGTCAGGGTGCTATTTCTGCTTCTTTCAGCGGCAGGACGAATGGGTTGGCCTGCTCGAACGCCACCCAGACCTCTTCGAAGAGGCAAGAAAGTACGAGAAGGTCGACCCTGTGACAGGGAAGCGATACACGTGGCGTCAAGGAGAGAGCCTCGAAGAACTTGCACAGCCGGAACGTGTATCGGCGATTAAGATGTCAAGGCCGACCGGGCAAGGCACCG
>CAITIQ010000299.1 GCA_903892415.1 uncultured delta proteobacterium
AGACGCCTTCCAAGCCGCAACGCGATCCCTCCACAACTTCTCGCTATCCAACTTCCCGATGCTCATGGGTGATCCTCCAAGCACCAAGCCTCCGTGATCTCACCGGTCTTGTCTCAACGGCCTTCGCCGGACGGATACGGTAATCCGCCGGTCGAAGAGGATGCGCGGTAGCGCGTTGTTGGCGCCGGGGCTGGGGTCAAAGAGTTGGTTTTCACCCCAGGTGCGGATGCAGTTGCCGTCGGGGTGGTCGAGGTCCCAGGCGAAGTGAAACTGGAGGCCGCTTTTGTGGGTCTCTTGGATGACTACGCCGCCGGACCAGGCGTACTGCATGCTAAAGCCGCGGGCGTCGGTGGCGCGGATTAGGCGTCCGTCTTGGTAGGCGTAGCGGACGAGCAGCTGGGGTTGGTTCGCTGGGCCTGTGGGAAGGAGCCAGAGGCTCTCGAGGCGCTGGTCTGCCCAATGGCATTCAATCACTCGGCCGGCGGCGTCACGGATGAGGCGGAGGCGGCCTTGTTCATAGCTTAGTTCAATGCGGTTATCGGCCGGGTCGAGGATGGTGACGGGCAGGTAGACTTTGCGGGCGGCGCCAGGGCGGGGCTCGCTTTCGGTATAGATCCAGCGTTCACCGTCTTGGTGGATGAGCTCGTAGCCGCGGGCGGTGCGAGCGAGGGTTTGGCGGTCTTCCGGGTCCCAGCTCGTGTCACCGGCAAAGCGCAAGGGGCCAAAGGCTTTGGGGCGGCCGTCGGCAGCGGAGAGGTAGACGGCTTGGCCGCCTTGCTCTTCTTCTATCCACGAGTCATAGGGGTGAAACCAGGCGGGGCCGAGGGCGGGCGTTCGCTCGGTTAGTTTATTGCTTAAACTGGGGAGGATGGGGTGGCGTCCCTCGCGGGATCGGTAGTTGCGCTCCCATTGGATGGGGAGGATGGCGCCGCCGAATTCAAAGTCGATGGCCTCGGCGATCAGCTCGCCGCTGGCTACGTCCACGGGGTGGCCGGTCAAGAAGCAGACAAACTTGCTGCGTTTGCTGCCGGAGGGGAGGTTGAATTTCTTGTGGGCCCAGCTGCTTACGCTCTTACCCCATTTGCCTTTGGCGTGTTTGAAGGCGCCTTTGAGGGCGCTGGTGGCCGCTACCATGTAATCAATGGCTTCGGGGCCACCGATGTTGACGGGTGAGCCGCCGGGAATGGGGGTTACAATGGAGGACGGGAGGTCCACCGGGTAGCTGCAGCTAATGACGTGGGAGAGCTCGCGTGCTTGGCTGGATCCGCCGAAGTTGACGGTCTTGGAGCCGGTGAGAATGGTGCCTTCGTTATCGGGCGGGGCGTCGGGCGGGGCGGGTCCGGTTCCCGGAGGGGTCGGGAAGTGCGGTATGTTCATCACGTCGGTGCCCGAGTTGCCGGTGGGCATGCCGTTGACGAACACGGGGCCGCCACCACCGAAGACGGCGCCTATTGCGGCGCCCATCGCGGCTCCGAGCGGGTCGAAGACGGCGCCAACGAAGGGGTGCGGCAGCGGCGCCGTTCCCGGGGGGCCGGGAATAATCACCATATGGATGTCGAGGCCGAGGACGGGATCTCCGAACTTAGCGGCGGTCATTGGCTTACTCGCTGGTTGGGCACTGCATGGATGGCGGCGCGGATCCGGGCGGTTCGGTCTTTTGCCTCGGCGGCGAGGTGCGGCTTACCAAGGAGGAGCTGGGTGGCTTGGAGTCGCTCGCCGATAAGGCTGTAGCAGGTCAGGGCGGCGAGCCGGGGGTCGAGCGCTTCCGCCAAGGCGAGGGCCTCGCTCCAAACGCTTACGGCATCCCCCGGGCGGTTTTCAGCCAGGAAGCACTCGCCGCGCAGGCGGAGGCTCTCGAGCTTCATCGGCGGGAGGTCGTCGCTCGAGGCGCTGATTCGCTCATAGGCAGCGCGCGCGGTGGGGAACTCTTTACGATGCAGGTGGGTGGCGGCCAAGCCGAGCTCGGCTTGCAGGACGAGCCGCGGTTCAGCCAGGGCAGCGGCGGCTTTGCGCGCGGTGGTAAAGGCCTCGATCGCGCGTTCTGTGCGGCCGCAGGCGAAATGCGAGCTACCGACGGCGATGGTGCAGGCCACGGCTTCGGGCTTGAGGTCGATCATGTGGCACCACGTGCGCGCCATGCGGAACTTCTTGGCGGCGAGCTCGAACTGGCCTTCACTCTGGGCTTCACCGGCCTCGAACAAGAGGCGCTTGTAGGTTTGCCCGGCCTCTTTACTTGTTATTCGTTTCCCGGTCTTGCGGGTCAATTCGCGGCGTTGGGCGGCCGTAAGTTGGGGAGCGTTCTCGCGCGCAGGGCCGACGTTTTGTGGGCTCTTGAGCTGCTTGAGGTGCTCGGTAAGGGCTTTGCGATCCACCTTGGCGCTAATGGCTTTACCCGCCGGAGCGACCTCCTTTGGGACGAGGAAGATGAGCTCGGGATAACACGCTCGAGCGACGAGCTTGGCCGTGAACTGTGCAAACGCTTCAGCCTGGAGCACCCGCGCCGGGGCGAGCACCACCACGAGGCCGGCCAGTTCATGGGCGACGGCCGAGGCAAGTTGCGAGAGGAAGCTCGCGAGGCTCTCGACACCGCGTTGCTCGGGCAGCGGGGTGGGTGCGATGATGCGCCCGTCCTCGGCGAGCCCTTGGCGGATGGCGGCCTCATCCCCAGCCAGCTGCATGAAGGCCTCTAGCAAGTAGCTCTCCGGCTCGAGGAAGTCTGCGCTCAATAGAATAAACGGATAACGGTTGTCCTCGCGATACTCGAAGAGCCGGAAGGTCTTGAGCACCTCGCTGGGCGTAAAGCCCTCGAGCGCGTAGCCGCGAGTGGCCTGCGGCGCGGGCGCCTGATCACTCAGGGCCAGCGCCAGGGCCGCATGAAACTGCTCCACTGCTAACGTCAAAGGGTCCATCGGCTACCTCGACTCAGTTGACGTTGACCACGCCGCCGGTGATGTCCACGGTGCCGCCGGCGATCTTGATGGAGCCAGCCTCGAGCGAGATGCTGCCTCCTTTGATCGAGACGGTACCGCCCTCAATCAGCACCTCGCCCGCCGCGTTCACGGTGACCGTCGCGCCTTGGATGGTAGCGGCCCCGCCGGCAACGGCGGTGAACTCGGTGGTATTGATGGTGGCTGTGGCGGAGGCGTTGACCGTGTGGGCGACGGTATTGTGGGTGATGGTCGCGGAGCCGTTCACCACCGCTACAGGGGTATTCACGATATGAGCGGCGCCTGCATTGACGGTGGCAGCAGCGGCGACGTTTTGCGTCAACATCGCGCCGATGGTCTCTACTTTGCTGGCGCCGACCTCCACGACTTGCACGGCGGCGATGCTGTAGGACTCGGAGGCGCCGACGACCACCGAGTGATTGGCTCCGACCGTTAGATCGCGGGCGGCGCCCACGCCGATGGTTTGCGCTGCGGAGATGCTGACCGTCTGCGAAGCACCGATCGTGAGCTTCTGACTTGCGCCTACGTCGATGGTCTCGGTGCCGGTCACTGACTCGGTATTCGTCCCGCCTACGGTGGTGCTGCGATCGGCGCTGGTGGCCTCCGTGCGATTGGCTTGGACGGTGGATTTGGAGTCGTTCTTGACCGTCTCCTCGCGGTTGTTACCGACGGCTGTATTCCAATCTTTACCAGCGGTGAGGTTGACCTTCTCCTCCCCCGCCGTATCGTCGAATTGCAGCTCGTTGAAGACCTTGCCGCCGGGGGAGGCCATGGTCTTGAGCGTGGATACGGTGGCCGCGCCTTTGCCTTTGGCGGCAGCAGGTTGCTGACCGTTGTAAACCCGACCGACGACGATCGGCCGATCCGGGTCCCCGTCGATGAAGTCGACGATCACCTCGGTGCCCACGCGCGGATGAAACACAGCTCCGCCGCCGGCTCCCGCAAACACCTGGGAGACGCGCACCCAGGTGGAGGTTGGCTCCTTGTCGTGGCGCTCGCTCTCGAGGTCCCAATGGAACTTGAGGCGGACACAACCGTTCTCATTTCCTTCGGGCCCGCCGACGTGAATCTCAGCGTCCTTCGCCGTGGGCTCGCTGGTGACCATGGCGGTTTGGGAGCCGAGGATGCGCGGCTTGGGCAAGAGCGGTGGCCGATACTTCGACTCATCCGGGCTCTCGGCGGTGCCGCGTCGCACGCACTCGAGCTTGGCGCTAAACGGACGCGCTTGGCTTGCCGCGGGCAGGTCTGCAAGGGCGCCCACTGCTTCGTCCCCGCCGAGCTCGCCCTGGGTGAAGCCTTGCAACTCGGCCTTGGTTACTAGGTATTCCCCTTCGTAACGCGGGCTCGTATGGGTCATTGGGAACACGGTGCCGGCGCCGAGCAGACGACAGCCCGAGCTGATCTCCGCATAACGCGCCTCGGTCTGGAGCCGCTCGAGCCGGGCCTTGGCTAGGAGTTCGCCCTGCTTCGGCTCGTCCGGGTAGAGGCCTGGATACATATCCACAGCGAGCGAGTCATCCCCCTCCCCCTTCGCCTCGACCTTCATGTCGAGCGAGGGCTTCTGCCAGTTGTAGTCAACCAAGCGGTAACGCGTCGAGCGCAGCTTGCGCCCGAGGCGCACGTGATCGAGCTGGCGACCAGCAACGCCCGGGCCCACCGGATCGAACGGATCGAGCGCAAATCGCCCTGCATCGGCGTCGGCAATCACCATCACCACCGCCTCGGCGTGATGCTCGAAGTGATAGCTGAGGCCCTCCTCGGCCAGGAGGCGCGCTACAAACGCTAGGTCGCTCTCGTTGTATTGAACGCAATAAGGACGGGTCGCGCTATCCTCCAATCGTGAAGGGTCCTTCAAGCGGAAGGCCACACACTCGCGCGCCGGCTCGAAGGGATCCGTCAGGCTCCCGGCCGCCTCAAACTCGGGGTCTTCAATTTTGACCTTGGGATCTCCGAGCAGCACCGTCTCCAGGATCTGCTTGGTGCTCTTCTCCAGAAAGATGCGGCTCTTGCTGCGGAAGGCCGCGCGGATGAGCGGCGGGACGAGCAAGACCTCATAGACCATCCCGTAGCGAGAAGAGCCGAGCTCGGAGGCCTCAGCGATCAGGCCGTGGAGGCTGCGCACCGCCGGGGTGGTGAGCGTGGCGATGCGCAAGGTGCCCAAACTACCGACCAGCGTCTCCGGGTCTACCTCATTATCTGCTCCGCGCGCGTGCAAGATCAGCCGCGCCTCGAAGGGCTGGTTGAGCTCCTCCCGCAGTTGAAAGGAAATCACCCGCAAGTGGGACCAGGCAGCAGCCCCGCCTTCCCAGTGAAAGACATAATCAAACGGGGCGTTCTCAGCGGACATGGCTAGCGGCCTCTCGCAAGAGTTGTTCGTATTGGGCTTTGAAGACTGGATCGCTGGCGAGCCGTTTACCGAGCTTTTGCGCGAGGCTCAGCCACTCATCGGCGGTCACCGCAAACTGACGAAAGACAGCCTCCCGGTCGGCGGCGACGGCCAGCGTCGCTGCCAACTGCGCTATCCGCGCCACAGGCATGGGCAGCTCCTCGGACGTGCCAAACGGCGTTGCTCCGGAGAGTAGCGCCTCACGAATCTTGGAGACGTCCACCGCGCCGGTCGCATCGAGGTCAATCGCCGGCGCGGTGCTCGGGCTCACCGCTGCCTTCGACGCGAACGGTACAGCGGGCCGCATGCGACGAAGCTCGCTCACGTCCACCTCGTCGGTGCCGGTGCTCGACGCTTGCGGCTGGCTAAGCGCGGCCTCAGCCACGGGCGGCGGAGCGCTGGGCTCAGCGCTATCAACAAAGGGAATGCCTTGGTTGCGCAGACCAACGAGGATGGCGCGCACATCGGTCTCGCCGGTCGCGTCCACATCGATGGTCGCCAGCGGCACCGCGCGTAAATCTGGCTTGGGGCGTTCGGCCTCAGGCTCCGGCAGGCCAATCGCACCAGCGGGCGCAGCAGCAGCGGGCGCAGTAGCCTCGCCATCCTCGCTCGGGCCGCGTGCCTCGAGGTAGGCTGTTTGATATTCGAGCACCCGCTCGAAGTGACCGCGATCCAGGTCCTCGGCGAGCTCACCGATCCAGTGTTCTTCAGCCGCCGCAAACGCCAAACTCAACGGTGGCTCGGGGAAAAGCTCCTCGCGCGATAGACCCGCATCCAACCGACCACGCAAAGCGGCCGCCTCGCGCACGGAGAGTACCTCTGTGGTTTTCACATCCTAGTTATTACGGTGAGCTTTCAAACATGGACACCAAAAATTCCTGACCGGTGCTCAAGGCCGGGCGCGGACGATCGAGGGCCGTTCCTCGAACTCAGGCAAGCCAGAGTTCAGCGGCCGAGCCGGCCTGAGCTTCATGGTGGGTGAGCTCGAGCTCGCCGCTCGCCGAATGATGGGAGAAGCGCAGGCGAACTCTGCGCCCCTGCTGCCAGGGAATGATGCAAAGGCCCTGCGCTGCTTGCGTCAGCCAGCGTTGAGGCGCTTTCGCTGAGTCCCATTGTGCTTCCACCAGCACCGAGCCCTCGGCGAAACCGGGTTCCTGACTCTTCGTCCGCGTGCGCAGTCGCACCAAAATGGGCGGGATCTTACCGGCGTCTGCACCGAACATTCGCTTGAGGAACTGAACCACGCCTTGTCAGTAGCTTGACGGTCGGCTCGCGTTCACGCCCGACAAAGAATCTCGGCCGCTCACGGCGAGCTCCCGCTCCAGCGGTCTTGGGGCTACGGCTCGCAGCGCCTCCGGCATGACCTCTGTCAGCACGTGGGCTTGTGCTAACGCCTCGGTTCGTGAACGCAGTTGTTGTTGCACCGAAGCCGCGACGGTGAAGTGGCAAGAGAAGATGTTCAGCACCGAGCCGGCCAACAAGATGATGGTCGAGCCAACCGGCGGTAGCTCAATGAGCCTCGGCAAAATGATCATCGTGCCGTCGCGCCACTCGTAGGAAGGTGGAACCAGCGACAGCCACTCCAAGCCGAGCGGAACCATTAGTCCGAGTAACGCACAACCCAACACCAAGTGTTTAAACTGGCTTCGCTCCCCTGATAGGTGAAGCAGCGGCATGATGTTCGCGGTGAGCAGCCCAGGTAAAACCAACAGTGGCCCAAAGGCCGTGGCGAAGCCTGCAATGCAGATGAAGCTCGAGACGATGGCCGCCGCGAGCAGGCGGTTCGTCCAACCGCTGCGGTAAGCCCAGGCTGAGACGAGCTCTCTGCATCCTGGGGAGCGTCGCTCGTGCGGCGGGCGATGCCCCAATCGAGGACGTACACTTCGCCGAAGTGACCCAGCATGATGTTCTCCGGCTTGAGATCGAGATGCAGCACGCCACGCTGGTGCGCGAACGCGACGGTGAGGCTCACGCGCGCCAGCACCTCGAGCAAGGCGCGGCGCGACCAGGGCGACCGGCTCGGTGAGGTGGGTACGCTTTCAAGCGCGTCGGCCAAGGTCGTCCCCTGGACCTCCTGCATCGTGAAGTAGGTCTGTCCGAGCTCGTCCTCCGCCAGGTCGAACACCGAAACGATGCCCGGATGACCGAGCGAGGCCTGCAGTTGCGCCTCCTTCGCGAAGGCCAGGCGTGTCTCCTCTCGACCGCCAGCCTCTGTGTGCAGCCGCTTGAGCACGACGTCGCGACTGAGCCGCGCGTCGCGAAAGCGCCAAATCTCGCCCATTCCGCCGCTGGCGATGCGCTTGGGCTCGACGTAGCGGTCGGGCAGCAAGAGGCCGGTCGCGCTGGCCCGTGATCCGCTGGCAGGCCGGTCGGAAATGGAGGCCGCGACGGTATCGAGGTCTCGACGACCTTCACTCATGGGTAAACCATAGGCGGATCTCCTACACGTTGTCTTTAAGCTCCGGCGCGAGCTCGAGCCAAAGCCCTGAACGGGTGCTCTCGCCTGGTCCCCGCGTTGACATGGCCCCGAGGGAAGACTATTCCGGCCAGCCTCGCTGCACGGAAAGTGCCGAGAAGAAGGAAGTTAAACCAACAGCATGAACCAAACCCAAACCGCAGCAGCAGACGAAGGTATGGACTCGTTTGCCGCTCTTTTCGAGCAGAGCATCGCCGAGGGCGATTTCGGTAATGAAGGTGAGATAGTTGTAGGCACCATCGTCGCCGTCAATCGCGACACTGTTGTCGTCGATATCGGCGGCAAGAGCGAAGGTGCCATCCCCCTGAAGGAATTCATCGACGCCACGGGCACCGTGACGGTGAAGGCAGGGGACACGGTAGACGTCTACATCGAGAGTCGAGAGAACGACGACGGTCTCGTCACGCTTTCCAAAGAGAAGGCTGACAAGATGAAGGTGTGGGACGAGATCTCGAACGCTTGTGAAGCGGACGAGCTCATCGAGGGGACCATCAGCCAGCGCGTGAAGGGCGGCCTATCCGTCACCATCAAAGGTGGCGTCAAGGCGTTCCTCCCCGGCTCACAGGTCGACCTGCGCCCCATCCGCAACCT
The DNA here is from genome assembly GCA_903892415.1 of uncultured delta proteobacterium. Lineage (GTDB taxonomy): Bacteria > Myxococcota_A > Polyangia > Polyangiales > Polyangiaceae > Xiheicaenibacterium. Next base: position 8,402 of record CAITIQ010000299.1, read on the forward strand.
CGATAAGTTGATCGGCCAGACCTACCGTTTCAAGGTCATCAAGTTCAACAAGAAGCGCGGAAATATCGTGCTCTCGCGACGCGTCCTTTTGGAGCGTGAACGCGATGAGATGAAGCAGAAGACGCTGCAGACCCTGACCGAGGGCATGACCGTCAAGGGCACCATCAAGAACATCACCGAGTACGGTGCGTTCGTGGACCTCGGCGGCATCGACGGCCTGCTCCACATCACGGATATGTCGTGGGGCCGCGTCAACCACCCGAACGAGGTCTTCCAGGTTGGCGACGAGGTCACCGTCAAGGTGCTCAAGTACAACCCCGAGACGGAGCGCGTCAGCCTCGGTCTCAAGCAGACCCAGGAAGATCCCTGGAATCACGCGGAAGAGGCGTACCCCGCCGGCAAGAAGGTTCGCGGCAAGGTCATGTCCATTACGGACTACGGCGCCTTCGTCGAGCTGGAGCCGGGCGTGGAAGGTCTCATCCACGTCAGCGAGATGAGCTGGACCAAGAAGGTCAAGCACCCCTCCAAGCTCCTCGAGCTGACGCAAGAGGTCGAGTGCCAGGTGCTCGAGGTAGACGCGCGCGCCAAGCGCATCAGCCTCGGTCTCAAGCAGCTCGAGCCCGATCCCTGGATGGTCTTCACCGACAAGTACAACCCCGGCGACAAGATCGCGGGCAAGGTCCGCTCCATCACCGATTACGGCGTGTTCGTCGGGATCGAAGAGGGCGTGGACGGAATGGTTCACCGCAGCGACTTGTCGTGGAGCGTCCGGGCCAACAACCCGAGCGATCTGTACAAGAAGGGCGACGACGTCGAGGCCATCATCCTCTCGATCAACCACGACGAGAAGAAGGTCTCCCTCGGCATCAAGCAGCTCTGGGATGATCCGTGGCCCTCGATGCACACCGAGTTCCCGATGGGTCGCGTCTTCGACGACGCCCTCATCATCTCGGTCGTGGATTACGGTCTGTTCGTTCGACTCCGAGAGGGTGTCGAGGGCTTCATCGCCAAAGAGGAGCTCGACGAGGAGGGTCAGAAGGCCAAGGCCGGAGACACCATCCGCGCTGAGATGATGAGCTTGGATACTTCCGAGCGTCGCGTGTTCTTGACCTCCAAGAACATCGGCGCCGAGCGTCCCGCTCCCGCTCCGCGCAAGGTTCAAGAGGAGTCAGCGAAGCCCGCTGGTACCCTCGGCGACCTGATCAAAGAGAAGCTCGGCGGCAAGCTCGAGCTGAAGTGAACCTGGGCTGGAGGTGACTCCAGCGCCGGTAACGAGAGCCACGTCCTCGCAAGAGTACGTGGCTCTTTTATTGGGGAATGACGTTGGCGGCGAAGAGCGCTGGCAGCAGCGCGACGCTCTGCTCGAACCTGAAGACGCTTTGACGCCTCGTCGGGTCGTGGCATAGCGCCTCCGACCCATGGCAGCTCCTTCCGAAAGCCTCGTTCTCGCGCCCACCGCTCGCCCCAATGAGTTCGTCGGGCCCGACGGTACCAAGTACGTCGTCCCTGGTGGTTGGGTCTGTCTGCCTCCTGGGGACGCCGGCCTCACACGCCGGGTCAAAGCGGCCGGGCCCTCTTGGGCGGTGATCGAGAAGCGTGGTCGCAAGGCCTTCTCCAAGGGCCTTTGGGCGCCTCGCGAAAACGTCGAGAGCGCCCGCGCGGCGCTCGAGGCCGAGCGCTCGACCGAGGGCTACGCCAAAAAGCGCGTCGCCGACGTAAAGCGGCGGGAACACAAACAAGCGGTGTACGTCCTCTCCTTCGAGGAGGAGGTGCTCGGCTTTTTGCGCTTCTCTCCGCATTGGGCCGAGCTCGGTCGCAGCGTGGCCAAGCGCGTCACCGTTCACGCAACTCCGGTGGGCAGCGGCACGGTCGCGCGCACCGAGCGCATCCCGATCGCCGAGCGCGCCGAATCGGCGGTCATCGCTTGGATGCGTCACCAAACGACGGCTTACGATAATATGGTAATACCGCGAATAGCGGGTAAACGGCGGGAGGTCCGCCGCGAGTTAGCCACCATCTCACGCGCCGTCTTGGACCTCCATCGGCGTGACGCGCCCCACGCTGTCGCCAGCTGCCCCTTGTGCGCGGCGAAGTGATTGCGCCGCTCCGCCTTCCCAAGCGGTGATACCCTCCTCGTTATGCGAGCACTCCTTCTGACGCTTGGCGCTTTGGTCGGTTTGGGATGCGGGGACTCGAGTAGCTCCTCGCAGGGTGGAGCAGCCAGTGATGGCGGCGGAGGCGCTAATGCAGGAGGCGCCGGCGGAGAGGCGTCGAGCTCGGGCCAAGGAGCGGCGACAAGCTCGAGCGGCGGCCAAAGCACTGGCGGTAGCGGCCTTGGAGGTAGCGGCTCCAACTTCGACGCCCAAGGGCTGAGCCTGTGCGCCGTCATCAATGAATACCGCGTTAGCCAAGGGCTCGCCGAAGTGCCGGTCTCGGTGGCGTTGATGACGGTCGCCGAGGCCCACGTCGCCGATCTCTCAGCCCATCCGGAGATCGCCTCGGGGGATTGCAACCTCCACAGCTGGTCGGAGCTCGGCGGTTGGTCGGGGTGTTGTTACACCTCCGACCACGCCCAAGCCCAATGCATGTGGAGCAAGCCGGCAGAACTGACCGCTACCTGGGGGCCCAATCAATATACCGGTAACGGCTATGAGATTGCGGCCTCTGGCGCCGGTACGCCCGAGTCCGCCCTCGCGCTTTGGCAGAGCAGCCCAGGGCACCACGAGGTGATCCTCAACGCTGGCCCCTGGCAGCCTTACAACCCCTGGCCAGCCATGGGTTGTGCCATGAAAGACAGCTACGCTGTGGTTTGGTTCGGCGACGCGACCGATCCGCAAACCTTGTAGTTCAAACGCTCACGGTCAGCGTCGCGAGATAGCCCTCAGCGGCCTCGCTCACGGCGGCGAGTTGCAGCTCTGCGCCGTCGTCAGCAAAGACGTTGTCGCTCGCGAGGCTTGTGTTGGCCAGGTTCTCCACGCTCGTCTCGTAGCCGCTCGTTGCGTAGACCTCATTGCAGGCGGCCTCCGGCATCGCCAATTGCGAAGTAGCGAGCTTGTTGGCTGAATCGGTCGCCTCATCCAGGCTCGGGTACACCTCAAAGTGCATATGCGGCCAGCGGCCGTCGTAGCAGCCAGGGAATATAGTGGTAAACGTTACCTGGCCGTTTTCATCCGTCTCTTGCACGCCGCGCAGGTAGTTCTCGTCGGCGATGGCCGCGGAGTACATGGAGTACTCGCCTGCTTGATTGCAATGCCAGAGGTACACCGCGCGTCCGGCGATCGGCGAGCAGTCGCTCTTATCGAGGATCGTCAGCGTAACTGTCAATTGCACGCCCTCGGCGGTGCCGCTGGCGCCATCGACGCTGGAGCGGATATCACTGCGAACGATGCCGGAGAGCGTGAGCGCGTTGACGCCGTTGGAGCCGTCGCCAGGGTAAGGTCCGGCGGTCTCCTCGGGGATCTCCGAGCACGAGCCAGCGCCGCCGCTGCCACCGCCGCCGCTCTCTGCCCCGCCACTGCCGCCACTGCCGCCGCTGCCACCGCCACCGCCACCGCCACCGCTGGTCTCGGTGCTCGCGCCGCAACCTGCCAATGCCAGCATGCCCGTGGAGGTGAACCAACGCAGCACCTGTCGCCGCTCGCGAGCCTTTCGCGTCAGCGTCTCGAGGTCGCAGCTAAGTCCTTGGTGGTGATCGTCGTCGTGGTGGTGGTCCATGAATGGGCATTAGCAGCCTGTGTGCCACGCAAAAGAGGCCGGATTCGTCGACATTCTTGTCGCGTAGCTGCGGAATCCGCACTCTGTGAACGCCAATTCCGCATGCGGTAGATTGTGCAGTTGGCCCGCGCACCGTGCGGCTAGCGCTGGCCTGCTGCGGCTAGTAATTTGCAAACCATCTTTCGTGGCCGCCCCCGCCTCCTCCCCCAATGCCCCCCTCGCGCGCAGCCGGACGTGGGTACTTTGGGGAGGCGTCGCGATTGCAGTGCTTGCAGCTCTCGCTCTCGCTGTGACCGTACTGCTCGCTCAGCGGGCGCTCTCGGCCGCTTCCGACGTGCTCGTTCGCGGCGAGGCCGAGGCGATGGCGGCCACCGTAACGCAGCGACTTCGCTCGTCCGAGGCGCCCGAGCTGGAGCTCGAGGCGGTGCTCGCCGAGTATCGGGGCGAAGGGCTGCGCTATCTGGCCCTTGGGGAACGCGGAGGGAGGCTCGTAGAGTCAGGCCCACCTACGATCGTCGGTTCAACGCGCCCTGGCGAATTCCAGAGAAACGGTGGTCGAGCGCGGTTTGTCACGGCGTTTCCGGGGACGTTCTCTCTAGACGGTGAAAGGCCTCCGCCACCACCTTCTCATTCCCGACCACCCCCCGATGAGCCGCAGGGTGCACGGCCTCCGCCACCCCCAGAGCACGCTCGAGAGCCGCAGCCGCCAGGCCCACCCGACGGGGAGAAGCTCAGGCACATCGTGATTGAACTTGAGCCGCGCGTTGGGACCAACCTCGAGTCGGACCTGCGGCGCATCCTGCTCGTGGGAGGCATTACCGCGCTTGCGCTTTTGGTCTTCGCTCTGGGCTGGGTTCGAAGCCTGCGCAAGGTCGAGCAGTTTCAGCGTGAAGCTGATCGCAAAAAGCGACTCGTCGCTCTTGGGCAGATGTCGTCGATCATGGCGCATGAGCTGCGCAATCCCTTGGCCTCCCTGAAGGGCCACGCGCAGCTCTTGGCCGAGCAGCTCAGCGAGGATCCGAAGGGCCAGGCCAAAGCCGAACTCGTGGTCCACGAGGCGGAGCGGCTCGAATCGCTAACACGCAATCTGCTCGAGTTCGTGCGTGATGGCGCCATCGATACCCGGCTCGTTCCAATGCGCCAGCTCGCCGAGGAAGCGCTGGAAGGGCTCGACAGCGAGCGCGTCTCCATTCATTGCGAGGGCTCGCCTGAGCAAGTCCGCGTGGACCGCGCGCGTATCGTGCGGGCGCTCCACAACCTGCTCGAGAACGCTCTGCTCGCCGAGCCCGTCGGGCGCGCTGAACTGCGCCTCCGCTCGGGCGCGCGCGGGCTGGTCATTGAAGTTCGAGACCACGGCCCCGGCCTTCCCAAGGAGCCCATTTTCGAGCCCTTCGTCACTACCCGTGTCCGCGGGACCGGTCTCGGTCTTCCGATCGCCCGTCGCGTCGCCGAGCAGCATGGCGGTGAACTTGTCGGAGAGAACCATCCCGAGGGTGGCTCCGTCTTTCGATTAACCCTTCCGAATACAACCTTAGCCGTATGAAATTACCGCACAGTGAGCTCGGTTCGGTCTTGGTCGTCGATGACGAAGACGGCATTCGCAGCTTTCTCGCTGAATCGCTCGAGCGTGAGGGTCATGAGGTAAGTCGCGCCGAAAACGGTGCAGAAGCGCTGAAGCTTGCCCGGGAGCAGAGCTTCGATCTCGTGATTACCGACTTACGTATGCCGGTGCTCGGGGGCATGGAGCTGGTCCGCACGTTGCGCAGCGAGCAGCCCGACGTTGAGATCGTGGTGCTGACAGCCTTTGGTGACGTAAGCACCGCGGTCGAGGCGCTCAAATTGGGTGCGTTCGACTACCTCGAGAAGCCCATCTCCGGACCGAAGGCCGTGCGCAGCCTGGTAGCCGAGGCGCTCGCGCGCCGGGCCAAGTTGACGGCCAGCAAACCCTCGCACGCTCAACTGCCAAGACCCGATTTAGCGTCGAGTGCGCCTTCGATGGTGGCCGTCGTCGACGCTGTGCAGAAGGTAGCCAAGACCAGCGCCACGGTCCTGCTCAGTGGTGAGAGCGGTACCGGAAAGGAGGTCACCGCGCGAGCGATTCATGAGCTCTCGAGCCGCAGCGACAAGCCCTTCGTCGCCATCAACTGCGCTGTACTAACCGAGAGCCTGCTCGAGAGTGAGCTGTTTGGCCATGAACGTGGCGCCTTTACCGGCGCGCATACCGAGCGCAAGGGTCGGCTCGAGATCGCAGACGGGGGCACCTTCTTTCTTGACGAGGTCGGCGAACTGCAGCCCGCTCTCCAGGCCAAACTGTTACGCGCGATCGAGGAGAAGTCCTTCGAGCGGCTCGGTGGCTCCAAGTCGATCAAGGTCGACGTACGGTGGATTGCAGCAACCCATCGCGATCTGCGAGCCATGGTGCGCGAGCGTACCTTCCGCGACGACCTCTATCATCGGCTAGCCGTATTCCCAGTAAAGCTGCCTGCGCTGCGCGAGCGGCTGGAGGACTTACCGGTCATTGCCAATAACCTGCTACGGGCGCTATCGGGGCGTGAGGTCCCGCTCAGCCAGCCTGTGCTTGACGAGCTTCGTCGTTACCCGTGGCCGGGAAATATTCGCGAGTTGCGCAATGCGCTCGAACGCGCGCTGATTCTCTCGGATGGGCAAGCCCTGGCGGTTGAACACTTCTCGCTCGTCGATGACACGCCGGACGCGGTTGCTGCTTCCAGTGGCGGGCCGTCGTCGCTCGAGGAACTCGAGCGCTTGGCGATCGAGCGAGCGCTAAAGCAGGCAGGCGGCAACCGCAAGAACGCCGCCGCTGCGTTGGGAATCGGCCTGCGAACGATGTACGAGAAGATCAAACGTTATGAGCTTCGTTGAGTTGCTCCGCTAATCGGCTGAGACGCGCCAGTTACGTTTGTCGACAGCGCTGACATCGGGCTGCAGCGCCAGCCACTCAAGATAGCGGAGGACGACTGGCAGCTCCTGATCGGCTGGGTCCCCAAGGAACGGTACCACCCTCAGCAGGTTCCTATAGTTATGCAGATGTTTCTCCGGTGAATCGTCGACAATCACCAGACGTTCGAGCGCGTAGCCCGCCTTCTCCAGCGTGTCCGGTGCCTTGTAGTTGCCTGTTGCTCCCGTAGCGCCCGCGCTAGTGCATTGCTCGCTACACCAAAGGAAGACCAGCTCAGCGCGCCAAGGCATGATCTCCGCGAGCACGCTCTCAGCATAGTCGCGATTGGCTGAGGTCCAGACGGCTAACGGGTAGCGCGCGCGAAGCTGGGTAAGAAAGCTATCGAGCAGCGGCCTTCGATACCCAGCATAGCCATCAATCGCAAAGTGCGGCCGTTGGGCCAAGGGCTGCGCCGGAATATGCACCAGCGTCTCGTCCAGATCGAGAATGACGAGCAACGGCCTCATCTCGGTTTAGCGGTCTCCGGCGTTCACCGCGGCGCTTCGGCGGTGGTGAGTCCGACATTGACGCAGAACTGATCTGGGTCCCTACCGAAGCACCAAGCATCGAATACTACGCTAATGCGAGCGGTCTGCGCCGGCTTGTCCTTGTCCGACCAGCCAAACTTGTCGGTCTCCTTCTCCCCCGGCGCGAGGTCGAAGTTGTGCGTGTTGATCAGCCCCGCGTCGTCCTCTCCGTTGATGACGTAGCGCTTGCGCTTGAGCTTCTCTTTGCCAGAGGGCTCGCTCTGCGCGAGCTGATTGCCTTGCGCGTCAAAGTAATAAATTGAACCGTGCATCCAGCTGATGGTCTCTGTGCTGGTGTTGTGGATTTCACACTCAGCACCGAACGAGTGGAAGCTGCCGTTGCAGGTGATGGTTACCGGCGGAAGAACGCCCTTGTCCTTGCAGCTACAGTTGCTTGAGAACGTGCCATCCCCTTCGCAGCCCATCGCTTTGCAGCGCGCCGGGCCGGTTAGCGGCGACGCTGTCGCACTCGCTGATGCGCTCGGAAGAGCCTTGGCACTCAGTGCCGCGGCGGTGTCGCTCGCAGGCGTCGCCGAGGCCGCCGCATCGCTCGTTGAGCGGGCGCTCGCGCTCGACTTTGTGCGCGGCTTGCTCGAACTCTTAGCAGAGCTGGCGCTGCCGTCGGTCTTGCTTCCGCACGCGCCGGTCGCAGTGAGCAAGCAAGGAGTAGGACCTGCGTTTTCATGGTTGTCGTCCCATAGCCGAGAAGGCCGTCATCGGCGAGTGGTTCGTCCTTGCTCGACAGTCCGGTGCCGGCGTGGGAACTTCCGCTGCGTAATGCTTGATGGCTTCACCCTCGACCAGCTGCGTACCTTCGTTGCGATTCATGCGGCTGGAAATTTTTCGGCGGCGGCTCGCAAGCTAAAGCGGGCTCAATCTGCAGTAAGCAGCACGATGTCGAATCTCGAGGAGCAGCTCGGCGTCGTGCTCTGGAACCGTACGACCCGCATCCCAACGCTCACCGCACACGGAGAGGCGCTGCTCACTGCGGCTAATAGGGTATTGGAAGAAGCCGAGGCCTTCGCGATGCGCAGATCGACCGATGGAAACGCCTCACGCCCCTTGGCGCGATTGCCGCAGCCGCTCGAGTCAAAGGCGTTCCGCGAGCATATCCAAGTCGTCTTGGCCGAACGTCGGCTCGATGAAGGCGCTCCTGATCAAGCCGTACTCTCCCCGCGGACCTGGCGCGTCACCGACCTCTATACCAAACGCAAGCTGTTGCTCGGTGGCGCTGGTTGGGGAAACCTGCCGGAGCACTACGTTCGCGAAGATCTCGAGCAGGGTAGGCTCGTGGTGATTCGGCCGGCCGCTTGGGGGAAGGACGAACACTCGCTGTGCCTCTCGCTCATCTATCGACGGGACATGACCTTGGGACCAGCTCACCGCTGGATCTTCGAGAACCTGCAGCAGCTTTGCGAACGAGTGATCGCCTTGCCAGCCGAAGTCGCGCCTCGGATCGCGCGTCGGAAGAACAATCGCCCCCGCTGATACTAACTATCGTTTCACCGGGGCTACCCGATATCGAACAACGGCCTACTCTGATTCGCACAGGAGCCGCTATGACGTCTGAAGCTACAAGCGCTGGGGGTGTTGAGATGAGTAACTCGGTGGAACCGTTGGTGCTGGGCTTTCGCAGGTCGGGAGAGCGTGGCGACGCCAATCACGGCTGGCTTCGGTCGAAGCACACCTTCTCCTTCGCCGACTTCTATGACCCCTCGTGGATGGGCTTTCGCGCTCTGCGGGTGATCAATGATGACCGCGTCGCGCCTGGTCAGGGCTTTCCAACGCATGGGCATCGCGACATGGAGATCCTCTCGTACGTGCTCGCGGGCGCGCTCGAACACAAGGACTCGATGGGTACTGGCTCGGTGATTCGGCCGGGAGATGTGCAGCGCATGAGCGCTGGAACCGGCGTCCGCCACAGCGAATACAATGCTTCAAAGCAGGAGGACGTCCACTTCTTGCAGATCTGGGTTCAGCCAGACCAAGCGGGCAATCCACCGGGCTACGAGCAAAAGAACTTTCCGGTGGAAGCGCGCAAAGGCCGGTTGGCCTTGGTGGCCTCCAAGGACGGGCGCGAAGGCAGCATTCGTATCCACGCGGACGCGGCCATGTATGCCGGCGTATTTGAATCGGGAGACAGCACAAGCTTTGAACTGCCGGCAGGACGGCATCTGTGGCTGCACGTCGCCAAGGGCGCTGTACTGGTCAATGGTGAGCGACTCGAGGCGGGCGACGCCGCTTTCAGCAAGGCGACTGCGGGAGGGATGATGCGAGTCGAAGGCGATGGCGCTGGAGAGGTCTTACTCTTCGATCTTCATTGAGCAGTCGCTGGTCCGGGCTCGCGCAGCAGCCAGGGCAAAAGCTCTTTGACGTCCTCACCGAGTGGACCTTCGAGGCTGTGGCTCGCTGTGCGTAACCGCAGCTCGGCGGCGAGCCCGGCCTGCGCGAGCCAAGGCCGCGAGCGCTCGGCCTTCTCGCGGCAGCTCGGTTGACCACAGACGATACCAACTCGCATATCCCGCTGAGCCATGCGTTTTGCGAGACTGACGGTCCATTCGCCGGCCCCGCCGTCCACCAGCAAGACGCCATTGAAGTGGGCCGCTAACTCAGGCCGCTCATGCAAGGCCAGGATGCCCATACTCGCACCCTGCGAGAATCCAACGTAGAGCGCCCGCTCGAGTTCGACGCTGGAAGCATAGGGTTCCTCCGTAGCAAGCACGGTAAAGATCGCTTGCAGCTCTTGTCCTAGTTTGGGGTGCCCGTCATAGAAGTAGCCGCGCTGCGCCTCGGGTAGGTGCTTGTTACTAGGGTATCCGCGGGTGCATACCAGCAAGTAGTCATCCGGGAGCAACGCTTCATAGTGTGCGCAATGGGGCTCTGGGCGTTCACCTGCGCCATGGGCGATCAAAGCGAGCCGCGCTTTTTGACGACCCTCCCCGCGCGGTAACACGATGTGAGCTGGTTCAAAGCCTTGCAGCGCTAACTGCCTTATGCGCGGTTCATCTTGAAAAAGGGCGCGATGCGCAGGCGGCTCCACCGCCGCAGCGCTCGAAGGCGCTGCACTTGGGCTAGAAGCTGCGTCTCCAACTGCGGTTGGGGCCCTCTCCACCACCCGTTCGCTGGCGGAGCTACTCGTGGGGGCGGGTGGATGGTCGGCCCCGCCGCAGCCGATGCTCACCGCGATGAGCCAACGCGTGATCGCATGTTGGCTCATTGTCCGCTGGGAGCGGCCAGCACTCCACATACGTTATAGAGCTTGATTGCCCCCCAGGTTGGCAACACGACCAGTACCGCTGCTGCTTGGCTGTTCTCAGCAAACAGCGCAGCCCCCAGCGTGCCCAACGCCGCCAAGCTGAAGAGCGCAAAGCCAACTTGCGCCACGCGCAGCGAGCAGCGGTAAACCCCAACCCCGATGCCCACGATCACGGCTGCGGCAACGAATCCTGAGCAACGCGCCCACGAATCGGTTGCCCCGGAGCTGCCCGGCGGCATCGCGAACTCCATCGCCTGGCCAATCAGCGGTAACAGCGCGAAGAGCCAAAGAAACTTGGCTGTGTGTTCAACCGGCGCTTCCTCGAAGGTGTTGCCAAGCGTCATACTGCCGTCTGGCTATTGGCAGGATAGGTACGCGTTATCGTAGTTGTAATAGCCAGTTAAAAACGGCAAGCACTGTTGGTTGGGTCCGCAGTCGGCGGTGGTGTTGCACATCGTTTCGTCTGCGCACGATTCGCGACACTCGGTTTCGTAGATGTCATTGGCGGTGTCATAGTCCCCGCAGCACAGTTGACTGCCTTGGCAATCATCGTGGAAGTTGCAGCGCAGGGTCTTGGCGGAACCACAACCGTCCTGCGCCAGCGCGCACGCGTCTGAGTCGGTAAAGAAGCTGTGGAAGCAGCAGACGCTGCCGGGTGGACAAGGCACCGCTGGGTCATCGGGGCCGCAAGCTACTTGGGCTACGACAGCCATCCCGCCCTCACCAGTGCCGCCCATCCCACCAGCATGCCCAGCGCCGTTGCTGGTGCTGCCGCCATTGCCCGGCCCGCCGCCATTGCCAGGTCCACCGCCGTTGCCAGGTCCACCGCCATTGCCCGGCCCGCCGCCGTTACCGGGCCCGACGGGATCGCCGCCGCGACCATCCCCGCCTCTGCCATCCCCGCCGGCTCCGGTTCCGCCTGCCCCACCAAACCCGAAGTCTGGGAAGCAGGCACCGAGGCACACCAAGCAGGTCATCACGCTGGGCAGTGACCACCGTGAGCGAAGCGAAGATTTCACGATTCGATGGTAGTCGATCTTGCCCGCGAGGCGAACCCTCAGAACTGCGCCCAGCCCGGAACGCGCGGATAGGGAATGGCGTCTCGAATGTTGGCCAGCCCGCAGATGTAGACAATCAGGCGCTCGAAGCCGAGGCCAAAGCCAGCGTGCGGAACAGAGCCGTAGCGGCGCAGGTCTCGGTACCAACCGTAGTGCTCGGGCACCAGGTTCATCGCACGCATACGCGCGTCCAAGCGGTCGAGCCGCTCCTCACGTTGGCTGCCACCAATGATCTCGCCGATCCCCGGGGCCAATACGTCCATCGCGGCGACGGTCTTACCGTCCTCGTTCATACGCATGTAAAACGCTTTGATCTGCTCGGGATAGTTCATTACCACCACCGGCCGGCCGATGTGCTCTTCAGTCAAGTAGCGCTCATGCTCGGTCTGCAGGTCTTTGCCCCACTCTGGCGCGTACTCGAACTTCTTCTTCTTGGCCGCCTTTAGGATCTCGATCGCCGCTGTGTACTCAATCCGCTCGAAGGACGACTCGACGAAGGCTTCCAGGCGGCTCAAGAGGCCGCTCTGCGTGACGATGCCTTTACCAACCGTGGTCTCCAGGAACTTGAGGTCGTCACTGCGTTCGGCCAACACCGAGCGGAACACCGCCTTTAGAAAACGCTCGGCTAGGTCGGCGTCGGCGTTCAAGTCAGCGAAGGCGATCTCCGGCTCGATCATCCAGAACTCGGCCAAGTGCCGGCTGGTGTTGGAGTTCTCTGCGCGGAAGGTGGGTCCAAAGGTGTAGACCTTGGAGAGCGCGAGACAATAGGCCTCTACGTTGAGCTGGCCGGAGACTGTGAGGTAGGCCTCTTTGCCGAAGAAGTCCTTCTGAAAGTCGACCTTCCCATCGACGCGCGGCAGGTTGTTGATGTCCAACGTGGATACGCGAAACATCTGCCCGGCGCCCTCGGCGTCGGAGGCGGTGACGATGGGTGTGTTGACCCAAGCGAAGCCCTCATCGTTGAAGAAGCGATGAATCGCCATGGCCGCGGCGTGGCGGATGCGCGCGATCGCGCCGAAGGTGTTGGTCCGAGGCCGTAGGTGCGCCTGCTCGCGCAGGAACTCGGCGGTGTGCTGCTTGGGCTGCATCGGGTAGGTCTCCGGGTCATCCACGAAGCCGACCGCGATCACCTCATCCGCCTGAATCTCGAAGGACTGGCCTTTGCCTTGGCTTTGAACGAGCGTGCCTCGACAAATCAGCGAGCTGCCGGTGGAGAGACGCAGTACCTCCGTCTGATAGTTCTCGAGCGTATTCGGCCCAACGACCTGAATCGGGTCTTGGCAGCTGCCATCGGTCAGGTGAATGAACGAGATACCGGCCTTCGAGTCGCGGCGAGTGCGCACCCAGCCGCGAACCTCGACCTTGTTGCCGACCGCTACCTGTCCTGCGAGAGCTTGTTTGACGCTGACGACATCCATTGCGGCGTTGCTAGCGCCGCCGCTCCGCCGTCACAAGTGGGGACTCAGACTACGCGGGGGATGCTGCCAGTCGGCCCTTCAAAACCGCGCGCGCAATTGGGTGGTAGCTGGGGGCTGCCTGCTCAAAGATGCTGCGCGCAAGCGCGGCCGTCTCCGTGCGCTCGAGCAAGGCAGCGTACAGCGGCACGAGGTACTTCATCCTGCCAACCGTTCCGAGCACGCGACGAACCTCGGGCAAAACGTCGTCATAGCCGGAGCTGAGTGCGACTCGGAGCCACGACACCTTGACCTCCATGTTGCCGGTGCTGGTGAAAGGAAAGCGTTGGTCGAGCGTCTCACAGAAGGCTCGCGGCATCGGTCGCGGCAGCCGGTCGAGCCAGAGGTTCCACTCGGTCGAAGACAGCTCGAGCCCCGCCGGTGGCAGCGCGCTGCCCATCGCCTCCACCGCCGCGAGCTTGGCCGAGCGCACACTCGGCGCGCCCTCCGGGACACCTTCCCCGTCAATCCAGCGAGCGGCGTCGATGCTCGCGAGCACGCCGGGTAGCTCGACCTCGGTGAAGGCGAGGAACTCCTCCGTGGTCACGGCGCCAAAACGGAACTTCTCGAGATAACGTTTGGCGAACACGTCGAAGCGTTCACGCCCGACCTTCCCCTCGATCGTTCGCAAGAACAATTCGCCTTTGTCGTAAGGCACGACAGAGAAGGCTTCGTCGGGGTCGACCCCGGTCAGATGCGTGCGCAATCGGGTGAGCGCGCCCTGGCCGGCCCGCGCGAAGCGCTCCACCGTCTCATCAAGGTCGTGTCGGCAGATCGCTGCGAGCAGCGCCGCTGAGTCTGGGCCCTCGACCACCTCGGTGATGCGTAACTCAGCGTAACGAGTCCAGCCCTCGTTCAGCCAGAAGTGCTCGGCGTTGCTATTGGTTACCAGGTTACCCGTCCAGGCGTGCGCCAGCTCATGCGCAATCACGCGCACTTGCGAGCGGTCTTTCGCCAGCAACGTCGGGGTGACGAAGGTAAGTCGCGGGTTCTCCATACCGCCATAAGGGAAGGACGGAGGCATCACCAGGATGTCGAAGCGCTCCCAGGCGTAGGCGCCGAACAGCGCCTCTCCGGCGTCGAGCATCTTGTCGATCTCCTCGAACTCCCAAGCGGCAGCATCGACCACCGAGGGCTCAGCCCAGACCATCGAGCGCTCGCCGAGCTTCCTTGCTTCGAGCTCACCGACCGCAAAAGCAAAAAGATAGGGCGCCAGCGGTTGAGGCATTGCCCAGCGCTCGACGGCTTGCTCTCCAACGACCTCACGACTGACGAAGCCCGCTGCCATCAGCGCTCGCAGCGGCGCTGGTACCGTCAGCTTCGCCTTATAGGTTATTCGTCGGCTGGGCGTGTCTTGCAGCGGCAAGATCGAGCGGGTGTGAATCGCCTGGCATTGCGAGAAAAGATAAGGGTGTTTACCGCCAGCCGTCTGGGCTGGCTCGAGCCATTGCAACGCGCTCGCGTCGGGGGCCGTGCGATAGCGTATTTTAACCGTCTTGACGCCGGCCGGTAGCATGAGCGAGAGCTTCGACCCGAGCACTGGATCGGCTGCACCCAGGCTGAATTCGATCGGGTTGTCCTGTGCGTCGCTGATGGCAATTACGGTTAGCTTCCGGCTGTCGAGGTCGAGCGGCCCCGCAAGAGAGGGCGCGTCCAGCTCGAGCAGCGCGGTCGCTTCGAGCGTTCGGCTCGCAAAATCTACGCGTGCCTCCCAGTCGACGGCGATCACCTTGGAGTGCGAGTCATCAGCATAGGAATGAGGGTCGAGTCTAGCCATCGCGCGCGATGCTACTCCGTTCCCAACGATAGGCGAGAGCCTGCGATGGTCGTTTGCCACCTACTCGGTCAGCGCCGCAAACACCGCCTGGCCCGCTCGGCCGAGCTTCCGTCCGCGGCGTCGGTAAAGACGCGGAGCGAACTCATGGGTAGCGCCGGCAGCGAGCGAGAGCTTCTTGCAATCGCCGCGCGCAAGCTCGGCCTGTATCAGATGCTCCGGCATCCAACCGAAGCCAACCCCAGCCAATAGCGCTGTCTTCTTCGCTGCAAAGTCATTGAGCACGACGCGCGATTGCGGCTCGATGCCCGAGGTGGAAAGTGAGAGCCGCGGATCCGAGCCGCGCACTGTGAGCAATACGTTGCTGGCGAGCTCCTCGAGGGTGAGCCTCTTTTGCGCCGACAGCGGGTGGCGCTTATGCGCAACCAAGTAGGCGCGAAAGGTTGGTAACACAGTAGCCGTAACCAACCCCGATGACGCGGGCAGAACCGAGATCATCAGGTCGGCTTCGCGCGCTTCGAAGGCGGCCTCGACCCCGGAAAGAAACTCGGTGATTACTTCGATACGCGTAGCGGCGCCGCTGCGTGCCAACCCGGCGACCACCTCGAACAGTCGGGAGGTCGGGCAAACCCCGTCCACCACGATCGAGAGCCGTGGCTCCCAACCACTCTTCACCTCGTGGACAGCCACTTGCAACCGACGTTCAGCCTCGAGCAGCTGTCGCATCCCCTCGAGCACTCGTTCCCCGGCGGGCGTGAACTTGAGGCGGTACCCGGAGCGGTCGAGCAGACGCAGCTCCAGGGCTTCCTCCAACGTTCTCAGCGTATAGAGCACCGCTGAATGGCCTTTGGCCAATGCTTTTGCCGCCGCCTTGAGCGAGCCTGCTTTGGCCAGCGCATCAAGTACGCGCGCCTGCTCGAGCGTGACTACGGGGGCCGCAACAATGTCCATGCTCTAGACATAGTATGGTCAAACATTGTGTCTTTCTTGAGAATGCGTTCGGCCCCACGCTTAGCTGATGGATATCCCCTACATTCGCGGAAGGGTGGCGCAGCAGGCTCACGTGGGACTGCCGGAGGGCACCGTTGAAGAGGAGTACGCACGCGGTGGTTTCTTCGGCCGCTACGCGCATCTGTATCGGCGTGAAGCACCGGTAGGCTGGACGCGAATCGAAGGGCCGCTGCGCCCGCGCGCTTACGATCTCGAGCAGTCTGCCGCCGGTCGCGCGGATCAGCTCGGTCGGACTCCGCTCTTCTTCAACTCCGACGTACGCCTTTCCTGGGCCAGCGCGCTCGAGCCTTGGCCCTTCTTCTACCGCAACGCCGATGCCGACGAGCTCTTGTTCGTTCACCGCGGCGCAGGCCGCCTCGAGACCGACTTCGGCCCGCTCAGCTACGAGCCCGGGGACTACCTGTTGATCCCGCGGGGCACCGTTCAAAGGCTTTCCCCCACCAGCGCGACGCGTCTGTTCGTCGTCGAGAGTTCGGGCGAGGTGAGCTTTCCCGACCGCGGCATGTTGGGGCAACACGCGCTCTTCGACCCTGCGGTGTTGGTGGTTCCTTCTCCCGAGGAAGGCTCGCTCGCTACGCCGGTCACCCCGGAAGGCGAGTTCGAGTTGCGGGTGGTGCGCAGCGGTCAGACCACCAAAATCTTCTATCCCTTCTGCCCGATCAACACCGTTGGCTGGAAGGGGACGCTTAGTGCACTGAAGCTACGGGTTCGGGACATCCGGCCGGTGAGCTCAGACCGCTACCACTTGCCCCCGTCCGCTCACTCAACGTTCGTCATGCCCAACGCCGTCGTCTGCACCTTTGCGCCGCGGCCGCTGGAGAACGGTGACCCTACTGCGTTGAAGGTACCGTTCTATCACTCGAACATCGACTTCGACGAAGTGCTCTTTTACCACAGCGGGAACTTCTTCAGCCGCGAGGGCATTTCTCCCGGCATGCTGACGCTTCATCCGCAGGGCATTCACCATGGCCCGCAAGCTGGTGCGGAGGCCCGGTCGAAGGATGCGCGCGCCACCGAGGAAGTCGCCATCATGGTGGATACCAAGAACCCGCTCGAGGTGGCCGACGCTGCTCAGCAGTTTGAGAAGCCTGACTATTGGATGAGCTGGAGGAAGGGTCGATGAAGCTGAACAACCCCACTGGGCTTTTGGGCATTGAGTTCGTTGAATTCGCGAGCCCCGACCCGGACAAACTGCATGCCTTGTTCATGGCCTTTGGCTTCTCTCGCACCATGCGACACGAGAAGAAGAACGTCGATCTGTACGAGCAGAATGAGATGCGCTTCTTGCTCAACCGGGATGCGCAGGGCGCCGCGTCTGCCTTTGCTCGCGCGCATGGCCCTTCCATCTCCGCGATGGGTTGGCGCTTCGAGAGCGTGAAGTCCGCGGTGCGAGCAGCACAAGAGCGCGGCGCGCGCATCACCGACGGAGGGGACTATTCACGAGGCAGCGTGGCAATCCCAGCGGTGGTTGGGCTGGGGGATAGCCTGCTCTACATGGTAGAGGCCGGGGACGGCAAACGGCTCTATCACGATATGGGCTTCGTCGAGCTCGACCGCCCAGAACGCGTCCCGGCGAAGGGCTTTGTCCGCATCGACCACCTAACCAACAACGTGGCAAAAGGGACGATGCAGCAATGGGCGAGCTTCTACAAGGAGGTGTTTGGCTTTACCGAGGTTCGCTACTTTGACATCCGCGGCGTGAAGACCGGCCTAACCTCCTACGCCCTGCGCTCCGCCTGCGGGACCTTCTGTATCCCTATCAACGAGGCTACAGAGGACAAGAGCCAGATAGCCGAGTACCTCGAAGAGTATCGAGGGCCCGGCGTCCAACACCTGGCCTTCCTGACCGAGGACATTCTGAGCTCGCTCAAAGCGCTCGAGGGGAGCCCGATTCAGTTCTTGGACATCGACGCCGACTACTACGCCTCCGTATTCGAGCGGGTACCCAATGTCTCAGAAGATCGAGCGGAGCTCGAGGCTCGCAATGTGTTGATTGACGGTGATGAAGAGGGATACCTGCTGCAGATCTTCACCAAGAATCTGATCGGGCCGATCTTCGTCGAGCTGATTCAGCGCAAGAACCACCTCTCCTTCGGCGAGGGAAATTTTGGTGCGCTGTTTCGCTCAATCGAGCGCGACCAAGCCAAGCGAGGCTTCTTGGACTGAGCTTCTCCGTCCCGTCTACAAAACGAAGCAAGGAGCCGACCATCGTCGACTCCTTGCTGCATTTCATCGCTCTCGGTCAGATTGAAGCGAAGGCCTGCGCCGGAATGTCCAGCGCGGAGGTGTCTTCACGGCCGAGGATCTCGGCCGTCAGCTTGGCGTGCGGCAGGATGTTGTGAACCGCGTAGGTGGCGACGTGCAACTTGCCTTCGTAGAAGGACCGCTCAGCCTGAGTGTCCTCCCCCTTCGGCAGCTTCTGCAGCGCATCAACCGCGATCCGAGCGCCGGCGCAGAGTAGCCAGGTGCAACAAAGCTCACTCATCATCTCGAGCACCCGATTGGCTGCAAGCGGAACGAGTTGCATACGGCCCGACTGGAACCAGCCGAGCAGCCGCATAGCTACTCCGGCGACTGCCTCGTGGGCGACCGCCAGCTCCTTCACCAGAGCGCCGAGCTTTTCATGCGACTCGTTCTCGGCGATGAAGCGAGCAATGTCTCCGAGGAAGGCTTGCAGGTTGGCTCCGCCGTTCTGCGGCAACTTCCGGCCCACGAGATCCATCGCCTGAATGTGATTGGTTCCCTCGTAGATGCTGAAGATCTTCGAGTCCCGGCAATATTGCTCTACTGGGTAATCCTTGACGAAGCCCGCTCCGCCAAACGTTTGAATTGCCAGCTCGCAGACTTTGAAGGCTTGGTCCGTGGAGTAGGCCTTCACGAGCGGTACGAGCAAATCAACTTGGCCTTGGTGGTAGGCCGCTGCTTGATCGTCTTTGCCCTTGAGCGCGCGAACGTTGTCAGAGTGGTACGCGAGCTTTGCCACCAGCGCCCGCGGCCCTTCGCTGCGAGCCTTCATCTCCATCAGCATGCGGCGAATGTCTGCGTGCTCGATGATGGCGACGCGCGGCGCCGTTGCGTCCTTCCAGTTGAGCATGCTCGCGCCCTGCTTGCGATCCTTCGCGTAGTCGAGCGCGGCGAGGAAAGCGGCGCCCGCGACCGAGACGCCCTGGATCCCGACGCCGATGCGGGCGGTGTTCATCATCATGAACATTTGCTGAATGCCGACGTTCTCGGCCTCTCCAACCAGTTCACCGATGCAGTTTCCGTCCTCCCCGAAGTTGAGCACGCAGGTCGCGTTGCCGTTGATGCCCATCTTGTGTTCGAGCGAGGCAACGGCGACGTCATTCAACTCGCCGAGGGCTGCTTCCTCATTCACCCGCACGCGCGGAACGATGAACAGAGAGAGCCCTTTGGTGCCGGGCGGAGCGCCCTCCACGCGAGCCAGCACAAGGTGGACCACGTTCTCGGTAAAGTCGTTGTCGCCACCGGAGATATAAATCTTGGTGCCGGAGATTGCATACTTGCCGTCTCCCAAGCGCTTTGCCGACGTGCGCGCCGAGCCGACGTCACTCCCGGCATGAGGCTCGGTCAGGCACATGGTGCCGCCCCAGGTGCCGTGGATCATGCGGCGCACGTACAGGTCCTTCTGCTTCTTGGTGCCGAAGTGTGCAATCACCTCAGCGGCGCCCTGGGCGAGGCCTGGGTACATATTGAACGCAGGGTTGGAGCCGCACAAGAACTCCTCGACCGCACACGTGAGAGAGTAGGGAGCGCCTTGCCCGTCGTACTCCGGGGCCGCCGCCAATCCCTTCCAGCCCGCCTGAAAGAGGGAGGCCCATGCGTCTTTGAAGCCGGTTGGCGTTTTGACCCGTCCATCGACGATCGAGCAGCCCTCGCGGTCACCGACAGCGTTCAGCGGCCCCACCACGTCACAGCACCACTTGTAGGACTCGTCGAGCACCATGCTGCACTCGTCCCGGCCCCAGGCTTCAAATGGAGCTTTGCCCAGCAGGGGCTCAATGGGGAACTGTTCAAAGAGTAGGAACTTGGTCTCTCGAACGTCGGCTTTGTATCGGTTTTGCGGGGTGGTGGACACACTGCCTCCTTTGGTCATTCCGCCGGGGCGGATGCAGACAACAAAACCCCTATGTGGACGCGGCGCGTCAACCTGTCAAGCGACCGAATCTGAAGCTCAAAGCTTCTTCCGACCAAGGTGGACGGCGAATGAGCGGGGCGTCACAGTTCCCACGCGAGCTGCGACCCTCCCTCATGGAACTCACAAGGCGTAGCGATGGAAGGGCGATTGGCGCACAATCGGCTACATGGTCGGTCCGGAGCGTAACGTTGCTTTCGCTCGGCTTGCTCGGCTGCGGTTCCACTGGAGAGGCCAACCCTACAGAGCCCTCACGTCTATCCCTTATTCAAGTCGAGCGAGCTGTTCCGGTCCTCGCCGCAGAACCAGCGCTGGCCGCGTTGACCCAGCCCTCCGCTCCCACGGCCGTGTTGGCCGACGCCGAGCTTCAAGAGCACGAGCTGCCGAACCCCGAGCTTTTGACATCATGCGATCAGCCGCGCATGATCCTGGTGCGCAAGGCGGCCCGAACCTTGGAGCTTCGTTGCGGAACTCGACTCGTGGTGCGCTTTGCCGCGTCTCTCGGTTTTGCGCCGGAAGGGCACAAACAGCGAGAGGGGGACGGCAGGACGCCCGAGGGCGATTACTTCATTAGCAAGAAGTTTCCCAGCGGCTTTCACCGCTCATTGCAGATCGCTTACCCCAATATCGCCGATGCCGACGCTGGTCTGGCGACGGGCACCATTACCCGCCAGGAGCATCGGGCCATCGTCCATGCGCAACAGCAATGCAAAGAGCCTCCACAGACCACAGGACTGGGCAGCTTATTGCAGCTTCACGGAGGCGGCGGCGGGACCGAAGCTGGTGATTGGACATTGGGTTGCGTTGCTGTCGACAACGAACGAATCGAGCAGGTGTACGCGTTCCAAACGTCAGGCTGCGACGAGCGCGGAGTGCCTCACACGCTCGTACGTATTGTGCCCTGAGCTAGCATTGTGCCCTGAGCTAGCATTGTGCCCTGAGCTAGCATTGTGCCCTGAGCTGGAAAGTTTTGCGGGCGAACTCAGTCCCGCTTCCGCCTGCGGAGCAGTGGCAGAAGCCCCAAGACCGCAAGCAGCGCGTGAGAAGAAGATGTTCCCGGTGTGGAGCAGGAACAGCCGCCGGAGGAATCTCCGCCACCACCGCCGCTGCCACCATCCCCGCCGCTGCTCGATGCGTCCCCGCCGCCATTCCCCGAGGTGGGAGGGGTTTCAGGCTTGGCGTCCACCAGAAAGCGTTCGCCTTGGGCGCTGACCAAGATCATCGGCCTTCGGGGCCACGCGGGGCCCTCATCCATCGCTTCGAGTTCGCTTGCGGAAAGCAGCTCGGGCGGGAACTCAAAGCCCCAGGCCTTGCTTGCGACGGCTCCATCAACGCGCCGTTTTCGTGAGCCGTCGACGACAAACAGCGCATCGGGTGCGTCACTGCTAGCAACGAGTTTCGGCTCGCTCGGCAGCTCCTCACCTTCGGCCAGCTCAGCGATGATCCCGTCGGATACCTCGAGCTCGTCCCAGAAGCTGGAGAACCGCCACGCGATCTGCACCTCGTCGGAGGTGACTTTGCGGCGAACACCACTCGGAACCTCGAACGCGCAGTTGAACTCGAGCGGGTTCCCGGTGAGCTCGGTCAGCTCGGGCGAGCCATCCGAACCGTAGGCAAGCACGCTGTGCGCCGAACCATCGAACAAGGAGAAGGGCGGCGGAATATCGAAGCCGAAAGCGCAGGTCGTACCGTCGCAGGCGCAACCCTCGTTGCAGCCCGTGTCCACCGGTAAGTCGGCGAGGAAGGTATGCCCAACGGTGTTGCCGTCTGTAGGTGCGCCATCGAAGTAGAGACGCACGTCGATTGGAGCCGAGCCTTCGCTGGGGGAAACAAAGCCAAGCAGCGATTCACAGCTAGCGCCGCTCAGCGCGCCTGTCGGCGGCGGGGCGACGGGGCCGACCAACGCTTGGTAGGAATTGACCAACGACATATACGGCGGGACATAGATGCTACCGAGCCCGTCGACGTTCTGCCGTAGATTGAAATGTAAGTGCACCGAGGTCGGGGTTCCGCCAAACTCATTGGAGACCCGCCCAATGACGGTTCCCTTCTGGACGTCTTGCCCAGGGGAAACCGCGACCGATCCCATA
This sequence comes from uncultured delta proteobacterium, assembly GCA_903892415.1. GTDB lineage: Bacteria > Myxococcota_A > Polyangia > Polyangiales > Polyangiaceae > Xiheicaenibacterium. Next base: position 30,395 of record CAITIQ010000299.1, read on the forward strand.
TGCAAGTAGTCGTAGCGCGTGCCGTCTGCCGCGGTGATATAGACGCTGTAGCTGCCAACGTTGGTTACTGTGCCGGACTCCGAGGCCACTACCGGGTACACGTTCTTGTCGCAGGTAGCTGCTCGAATGTCCTGACCCTGATGGCCTGTGCCGGAAGGGCATAACGGCATATCCCAGGAGCGCGTTTCGCAATAGTTGTCCGACCACGGATAGCTGAAGTTCGCCTCGGCGCATTGGGAGCCAGAAGGACCCTGCGAGCCACCTGTGCCCCAAACTTGGGAGTTCGCGTAGGCGGGGGCGCTCTCGATGGGGAAGCGCATGCCGGGCGCATAATCCTTCTCGTCAAAGCGGCCCTCCCCCGAGTTCGGCACGAGCTGACCGGGCGGATTGTAGCTAAACGGTTGCGCGATAGCGCTGCTCTGCCAAAGGAGTGAAACGAGCGCAGGCGCAGCTCCGATCATGAACGATCGAAGTCCACGGAGGCGCAGGGCGTGAACAGCTTCATTCATCGGCTTTGCTCCTTGTTGACAGCTTGCTCATTGCCACCGACGTAAACGAGCTCCTCGGCGAGGCGCCGAACTGTGGCGTCATCTGCACAGCGCTGGTCTGTCCCGGGGGCGGCACACTCGAGCTCGAGCACGTAGTCGATCCCGTGCTCCTTCCACGAGACGCTCCAAATACCCTCGTTCTGCAGGACCCAAGCGGGCTTGCCCCCACGCACGGTGCTCGTCGGCGAGGCCTTCTCCATTCCTTGGTAGCGATGAACGACGTTGGAGGCGGACACGGACACCGTGAGGGACTTGTCATCCGTGCGGGTTGAAACCGCAATGAACGTTGGCCGCGCGATGACTGTAGCGTTGTGCGCCAACACCGCATCGGAGGGCAGCATGACAGGCAATACCGCGGTATCGACGTTTTCGCGCGCAGCATTGGTAAGTGCGGCTCGAGCCGCCTGATTCACGCTCGCGGCGTCGGGCCATTGAACCCGCTTGAGATCGACGGTCCCGCCGGTCCGTGCCTTGGGCCCAATTCCGTCTCCCGCTGGTACTCCCTGCTCCTTCGGCTGGCTTTGCAGCTCGCTCGTGGCGTTTTCCATCGGCTCGTTGCGCTCTTTGGGAGACGGGGCAAGGCAACCCCAGGAGACCCCCAGCGATAGGAGAAGGGCATGCTTCATCATCGTGCCGATAAGCTTGCCCAGGCTTTTGTCCGGCCGGAACCTGAAAAGAGGATTAAGGTCCACGAAGATGAAAAACGGCCTCCCTGCTTCGCGGCAGACCCAGCTGCTTTTCGGTGGCGTCGCCCTCGGGGCGGCGATGCTTGCTGGCTTCATTGTGCTCAAAACGTCGTTGCTGGCGAGTGCAGGGTTTGGCGGCGCGTTCGCGCTTTTCCTCGCCGTGGGGGCGAGCTTGCTGCTGGGTGCCCATTTCCTTTGGCGTCGCACGCACAAGGGCACGGCTCGCTTGGCCTTGATCGCCGAGGTCGTTGGCCTTTCGGCGCTGCTAGTGTCTGACCTCTCCGCGCAGTTCAATCACGCGGAAGCTGAAGACGTTCGCACCAGTGACTCGGTGTTGGCTCCTGGTGAGCGGGAGTCGCGTGTCGAGGCGGCGACCGATCGCGCGGAGAACGCTGCTTTGGTTGGGTTGCTCGGCTTGTTGCCGGCTCTGGGCGCGCTATTCGCGCTGGCCCTGGCGGTTGGTGATCGGCGGCTGCTGATTCCGCTGGTACCGAGCGCCGCGCCGAAGAATGCCCAGCCTGACCTTCCGCCTGGAGTCGCGCCTCCACTTCCACTCACGCTTTTGTGGGTGTGCTTGTTTGGCGGTGCTTTCGCGGTGTTCTCAGCAACCGGCCTGAGCTTATGGCAGATTTTTCGCAGCTGACCGAGGTCAGCGCTCTACCCAATTGATATCCACTGTTCCGGTTTCAGTGCAGGGCGACCAACAGCCGTTACCGGGCTGCGTCAGCAGTGTCTCCTCGTAAAAATAGGCGACTGTGCCCGCCGGAATCGAGCCGTTTATGAAGTGGTCGGCGCGCCAGAGGCAGTTGTCCGGCCCAAGGAAGTCGACAGTGCCAAAGAGAGAGACCTCCCCGTTGTTAACCGACCCCGAAAAGGTAATAGCGCCCAGTGTGGCTGTCACATCTCCCCCGCCGCATGGGTAGTTGATGACCCCGGTGGACCCAGCCTTGACGGGAAAGTCGATGCAGCCGGGGCTCGAGGGCACTGAGCCGGTTACAAGCAGCGTGGGGGAACAATCGCCAACTTCGCAATCGGAGTCGATGATGCCGTTGCAGTTGTCATCGGTCCCGTTACAGGTCTCCACGAGATCTGGCCCCAACGTGCAGCCTTGGCAGGTCATGACGTCGTCCAAGCAACTGTCGCTGTCTGCGCCGTCACAAGCGCCGCCGATCCCGAAGCCGTTATCGATCACTGAATCACAGTCGTCATCGAGGTCGTTGCACTGCTCCTCGAACGGGCCGATTGCCCCTTCACAAGGGCCGAAAAAGCCGTCGGCTTGGCACCGCTGAAGGCCAGGTGAGCATTCGCCCACGTCACTGCCGCAGCTTTGTTCCTCCACACCTTCGCATGGCACGGGAGGGCTGCCACCACCGCCCGCTCCACCCGAACCGCCGCCACCCTCGTTATCAAAGTTGGGAAGTCCGGTGCGGGCTCCACAGCCGAGGACTACGAGCAATGCGCTCGCCAAAGTGATTCGCCGCATGCACGAAAGGTCATCGCGGCTCGGTCGCGCCGCAAGCCCAACCTGATCAAAGCGTATTGCGCCGGATCGTCGCGTTAACAATTCCACACGCGAGCTAACGCAAGAAATTCAAACTCAGCGGCCAAGTTCGTTCAATGCAGCTCCTGATCCTCCTCGCCGCAGGTTTGACGGTCGTAGTGGTCGGACTTCTTGCCTGGAGAAGGGCCAAGCGGGCCGCGATTCCGGCAACCGGCTCATTCCGCGTCGGCCCTTACTGGGTTGAGCGCAAATTGGGTGAAGGTGGGATGGGCACCGTATTCGAGGGGCGTCACGACGCGCTTGGTCGGAGAACGGCAATCAAAGTCATCCGCCCGAACGTACGCGATCGCGACCACGAGGCACGCTTCGACCGCGAAGCGCGGCTGACCAGCGAGCTTTCGCACCCCAATACGGTTGCCTTCTACGAGTATGGGCGCACCGATGAGGGCTTGCGCTACTACGCAATGGAGCTCGTCGAGGGGATGACGCTCAGTCAGTTGCTGAAGCTGGAAGGTCCGCTGCCTGCCTCGCGCGCCCTCAACATCCTACGTCAAGTGGCAGCTTCTCTGGCGCACGCACACGCAAAGGGCTTGGTCCACAGGGACATCAAGCCGGAGAACATCATGCTCAGTCATCGGGAGGGCCACCCCGATTGGGTCAAAGTGCTCGACTTCGGTCTAGCGAAGCGGCTCGAGGGTGAGCTGATCCTCTCCTCGGCTGGTATGCAGATTGGCACTCCCGAATTCATGGCCCCAGAGATGATCGAAGGTCCGCTCGCCGTGGGACCGGCGACGGACGTCTATGCGGTCGGCGTACTAGCTTATTGCCTATTGACCGGAGAGACGCCCTTTCAAGGCCGCAATCTCGGGGAGGTGCTGAACGCTCATCGCTTCGAGGCGCCGATCCCTCCCTCACTCAAGCGTATAGCCGCGCTTCCTTTGGACCTGGAGCGGGTCGTAATGAACTGTCTCAAGAAGTCTCCTCGTGAACGCTACTGCGATGGCTTTGCGTTGCTCAAGGCGCTCGACGCCTGCCACTGTGCGCCCGGGGCCGAGCAATGGTCCGACGAGGACGCGGAGCGCTGGTGGTTACGCTCACTGCGCGCGGCTGCCCCGAGCAAGGGCGAGGGCGGTGCCAATTGTGATGCGCGGCAGCGTGTCACCACGCCGCTGCGCGAGGAGCGACGGCGAGAGGGCGGCGTAAGTTCGAGCTGCCTCAGCTAGTCCGCCGCGCTTGCGCTTCTGCTCGCGATCAACTCTCATCGCGCCGCAGGGAGCGAATGGATCTGGAGGAGCTTCGAGCGTTCGTTGCAGTAGCCGAGACAGGGTCATACCTCGCGGCTGCGGACTCGCTGTCCATGTCGCGTACGACCTTGCGTCGCAAGGTCGATTCACTCGAGGCGCGCGCCGGCGTGGCTCTCGTGGAGGGCACTCCGCGGGGCATCGTCCTCACGGATGCCGGAAAGGCGCTCGCCTCGCAGGGCCATCGAATGATGCAAGAAATGCGGGCGGTGTTGTCCTCCGTTCGGGACTTGGGAGCGACCCCGCGAGGCACGCTGCGTGCGGTGATGCCGGTTGGCATGCCCCCAGAGCTGATGCCCCAGCTGATCGCTATGATTCGCGCCAAGTTCCCCGCGCTGCACCTGCATTGTCGATTTAGCAGCGACCCACTCGGCGAGCCGCTGGAGGAGATCGATCTCGCGGTTCATTTTACCGAGAACTCGCCTGGCGCCGCGTGGGTGTCCTTCCCGATGGTTCGCCTCGAACGTTCCTTGCTCGCCTCGTCGAGCTACTTGGCCTTGCGCGGAACTCCTCGGTCGCTTGCGGAGTTGGCCGCGCATGAGATCTACGCCTGGCAAGCGCCCGGCGAGGATGCTTGCGAACTACCTACTCGCGATGGGGCGCGCTTCCGCATTGCGCCGGCGCTGATTGGCACCGATATGCATATCCTCCGCCGCGCTTGCGTCGCAGGGCTGGCCATCGCCTTCATCCCCGATGCTGGCTTGCCAGAGCCATTTGGTGGGGAACCTCTGGCACGACTCCTAAGCGACCAAGTCGGCGCCGACTTGCGATTGTGGGTCTCCGCGCCCCGGGTACTCGCCGAAATCCCGAAGATCCGCTTGGTGCTGGAGCTGCTGCGTAGCTTCGTCGGCAACCTTTGAGCATAGAAAAAAGCCCGATGGTCGACGGACCATCGGGCTCCTTGCTTCAGATGCTCAGCGCTCCTGTGCGCAGCAGATACGCGAGCCGCTTGCGCTGCTCAGGCGTGAGCAAAGCGTGCATCGCCTGCAGTGCCTTGAGCACCGCCTGCTTCAACCGCTCCGCCGTGCGCACACGCTGCTCAGCTGCTTCGGTGGCTCGGGCAAGGTCGAACACCTCGCTCTCCACGCCGTCGGCAAACGCGGCGATTGACCGGCGTTGGTCTACCGCGGCTTGTGCTCGCTCCGTCTTCAGCTCGTCCAGCAACACGGCTAGCTTGGCGACCTGTTGCTCTTCGAGCTCGAGCTTCCAAGCGAGAAAACGCAGTGGTCGCCGAACACCAAATCCGCCGCCATCCGTGTCCCAGTCCGGCGGGCCGCTAGGGCCTCCCGGGCCAAAGGGCCGATGCCCAGGACCAAACCCACCACGAGGACCACACGCTCGCTCGTCTCCACAGTGCGCTTCTTCGCCGTGATGGTGTCGTTGTTTCCAGAATCCGAAAAAACCAGGATACATGCTGTTCTCTCCTCGCCGGGCATTCCCCAGCGGGCTCAATGCGCGAGGACGTGGACGTCTCTGAGGACCCCCACGCCATCGACCTCTGGGCGGGCACCGTGCCTCGCCCGTGACCCAGGGTTGGTTGCGGGGGTCGTTCCGTCAACGGAGGGAGGCCCGCCTTCATCTTTCTTCAGGGACCATCTTGCGAAACCGCAAGCCCTCGGTGATCGTGGTGCCAATGACCACCAACAACGCCACACTCGCGCATGACCGCGAGCCAGAGTCGACCCTCTTTGGTGAATCGCTTCAGGTGTTTCACCGAGCCGCGGATCTCATTGGTCTGCACCCTCGTATTCGCCTCGAGCTGGAACAGCCTGATTATGAGCACATCTTTTATGTGACCACCCAAGTGGGTGACCGGCTCGTCCCGCTGGAAGCGGCGGAGGTTCCGAACTTCGCTGACCTGCCGAACTCGAGTTTGCCGACGAACGCATTTACGCCTCTCTTCGACGGAAAGCTGGGCGTCAAACAAGATGCTCTGCGCGGCGCCACCATCCACGCGCGGGACGGCGTGCTGCGGCTCGACTCTGGCGTCTATCGTGTAACGCCCGGCGGTCACATTCGCCTAAAGGCCTATCGCGTACAGCACAATCAGGCTCGCGGGCCCTATAAGGGCGGCCTGCGTTTTCACAAGGACGTCTCGCTCGACTTGTTCAACGTCCTCGCCGCCGAAATGACCTGGAAAACGGCCATCGCCGATGTCCCGTTCGGTGGCGGTAAAGGTGGTATTCGGATGGAGCCGCGAGCCTTCACCAAGGATGAACTCGAGGCGATCTCCCTTCGCTATATGTATAAGCTCAAGCAGCTCGTGGGGCCCAACTTGGATATCCCGGCCCCCGATGTCGGTACCAACGCTGAAGTCATGGCCTGGCTGCTCCGGCAGTACTCGGATGGTGAGCGGGAGCGGCACGCCATGCGCGGCGTCGTCACCGGAAAAGACGTGCGCATCGGTGGGTCGAAGGGCCGCGTGCGGGCAACAGGCCAGGGCGTCGCCTATTGCATCGAGGAATGGTACGCCCGTCGCAACAAGCCGCTCAAAGGCGCCCGCTTCATCGTTCAGGGCTACGGCAACGTTGGCAGCTGTGCGGCCGAAATTCTGACCGAGATGGGCGCAGTCTGCGTCGCCGTGCAAGACGCTGACGGCTCGATCGCCGACCCGAACGGTATCAACGCAGCGAAGCTGAGCGAGTATGTGCACCAAAACGCCAACAACTTGAAGCGCTCGGTTCATGGCTATGCTGATGCGCAAGCCATCAGCTCGTCGGACTTCTGGGAAGTTGATTGCGATATCTGTATCCCTGCCGCGCTCGGCGGATCCATCACCGGATCAGTTGCTGAGAGCCTCAAGGCAAAGCTCGTGGCAGAAGGAGCCAACGGTCCAACCACCGTCGAGGCCGACCTAGTACTCGAGAAGCGCGGTATCGAGTTGATCCCCGACATCATCGCCAACGCTGGTGGCGTCACCGTCTCCTACTACGAGTGGATTCAGAACAAGCGTATGGAGCAATGGACCGAGGCTGAGGTGAACTCCCGCTTGGAGCGCGCCATCAAGAATAACTATCGAGTGATCCTCGACATCGCCGATGACACCGCACGCAAAGGTGAAGAGCACGACTCGCGCGGCTTCACGGTCGGAAAGAAGCTCAACACGCGGGCGGCGGCGATGGTTCTCGCGCTCCGTCGTATCGAGGCCCACTACCTGCTCGAGGGCTTCTCGCAGTAATCCGCTTCGGCGTGGCTGGGCTTATCGCCCAGCTACGCTTGAACGGTGAAGGGTGCTTCTGTAGATCGTCAGCTCTTCCGTCGCCCCTTCGATGCGCTCGAGCCAGCTGCGGGAGATCGGCGGAAGGTCGACGCAACAAAGCCGCAGCTCCGCGCCGCGCGCTCGGTGCTCGAGCCGATCGAGAAAGCGATTGAGCTTGTCGAAGGCGAAGGGGCAATAGAGCAGTAGCACGGCGGCGTCGGGAATCCGCTCGACGAGTTCGACGGAGTCGCCCTGTACGACCTCGAAGTTGGCAACACCGAGCCGCTCCAGTAGTTCCCGCGAACGCTGCGCGAGTTCAGGCTGGATCTCCAGCCCGACGACCCGCGCTCCGGTAAGCAGGTGGGTCGCCGCTAGCGCCCGGCCGACACCGGAGCCGACATCGACGAAGGTATCCTCGGGCCGAAGCTCGACGAGGTCGACTGCTCGGAGCAACACCTCGATCGCGCAGGGTAGGTAGGGAACGCAGCCTCGTGGCAGATTCGGGCCGTCGGGGGGTGGTGGCTCGAGCCCTAGTGCCAGGTCGAGCCAAACGTCGCGTTTGTATGGCCGGACGTACGTCAGCGATTGGCGAAATGCCCACGGAGTCAGCTGCCCAGCCTCTAGCGCTGCGCGCGTCTCTTGTGCGCGGTCTAGCTCTGAGCCAGTCACCGTTCAAACGCGTTGGTAAGGGTCGCCCGGAGCATACTTCACGAAGAGAGTGGGAACCTACGCTCGGTGCAGCCGTAGGCGCTCGGCATCAGCTCGAGCACGGTGTGCAGCGGCATGGGGATATGCGGGCAGTCCGCTGGAGGAGTATCCATCAGGTAGGCGTAGAGCGCGCGAAGTACGCCTTGGTGACTCACCACTAAGATTGGGTGCTCGTGCCGCTCGATCTCGATGATGATCGGATCGAGGCGTTGGATGACGTCGTTGTAGGACTCGCCCCGCGGATAGCGGTAGTTGAGCTTGTCCTTCGCGCGCGCCTCGAACTGCTCGGGGTAGCGTTTGCGTACCTCGGTGTAGGTCATACCGTCGCATTCGCCAGCGTCGATCTCGTCGAGCGAGCGGAAGGCGGTGGTTCGCTCGGCCAAGTAGCTAGCCGTTTGGATCGTTCGCTGCAGGCGACTCGTCCACACGGTGATGGGCTCTTTGCCGCGCCGCGGCTGCATGAAGCCCGCGAGCGCCCGCGCGAATTCGTGACCGCGCGGACTCAGCCCGCTGTCCCCGCCAATGCGATCCTCGACGTTGAACAGGCTTTCCCCGTGACGCGTCAACCAGATGGGGCGCCGCTTGGTTCGAAGGTTCATGAGGAAGTAGACGACGCGCGAAAGAATGGCGCCGTCCACGTTGTGGACCACCACCTTCGTGCCCTCGTCGATCAACTTGACGAACCTTCCCTCGTCATCCGCCAGCGGTTCGTAGGCGCGCTGGTAGTGGGCTATCCGCTGTTTGAAGTCAATGAGCGCGTCTTCTGACGCCACACCTGCGTAGTCGGGGGAGTGGAGCTTGGTATCGCGCAGGTTGCGATCGATCACGTGCGGGTCATCACAGACCGTCTCGATGAAGACCACGGTCACGCCAGCAGCGGTGCAGGTCTCACGGATCCATCGGCGACGCTCCTTTGTCGAGTTCGTGGCGTCGTAGATGCCCACCTGGCCAGAGCTCGCCAGCCAGCGCAGCATGTCTTTGAGCACCAGCTCGGCCAGCCGCATGCGCTCCTTCCGGCCCTCCGGGTTGTCGGGGTCGAAGAAGTCATGGCTGACCTGGCTTCCTACGATCTCTCGACGATAGGTGCCAACATTGAAAACCCTTGTCTCCTGCCCCCGCCAACGGAGGTAGCGCGCGAGCTTCCGCGCAATGTAGGACTTCCCTCGGGCTGGGAGGCCAACCATTACGAAAGCCATCTTTTGTTCAGCGGCCGCAAAGGTCGGCATGGAAGCCAGCTATTGAACCACACTTCCGACAAGATCGTACTAAGGTCCCGCTTCGTGCAAGACGATGTGATTGGCCTTGGAACACGCCTGTGGATGGCCTGGGTGGTCTTCTTCAAGCTGCTCTTTGACGGTCGGTTTGCGGCTCGGGTGCAGTCTGTCTACGGAGCCGTCCCCAAGCTTGCTGAGCCAACTCCCGACCTGCCGCCCCTCGCACCGGAGCAACCCGCCGTTAAGGCTGCAAAAGAGGCCGAGTTCACTGCCGCACTCGCCGCCGCTCGTGCTGAAGGAGAGGACTCGGGGCAGGTCGCTGGCGTCGAGCTTGGCCGGGAGCAGGGGGCGCTCTTGCTGCTGGCGATGCTGCAGTCAGACGGTCGCCTCGTGGATTTTCTGAAGCAGGACGTCGCCAGCTTTGATGACCAAGATATCGGCGCAGCCGCTCGGGTCGTTCATGAGGGCTGCAACAAGGCCTTGAAAAACCGGCTCGAGATTGAGCCGGTATTCTCCGAGAAGGAGGGCTCCAAGGTCTCTCTCGAGGGGACAGCCAAGCCACTGTTCAAACTGACCGGAGCGGTTGGCGACGGGTCGGCTCAGCGCGGTGTACTCAAGCACAAGGGCTGGTTGGCCAAGACCGTAAAGCTTCCAATTCCCACCAAAGACTTTGACGCGAAGATCCTGGCGAAGGCGGAGATCGAAGTATGAATGATACGTCGGAGACGTTGCCCTCGGTCGTTGTCGGTATTGACCTTGGTACTACGCATTGCGCAGTCGCCCGAACGGACCTTTCCGCAGGGGAACACCCCAGCGTAGAGTCGATCAACATTGCGCAGTTGACGAGCGCGGAGACGCTCGAGGAGCGTGATCTTCTGCCGTCCTTCCTGTACCTGGCGGCGCCCAGCGAAGGGTTGCTGCCCTTGCCGTGGGACGCCGAGCGCAACTTTGCCGTCGGCGAATATGCACGTAAGCGCGGAGTCGAAGCGCCGGGGCGACTCATCTCGTCGGCCAAGAGCTGGCTATGCCATTCCGGCATCGACAGACGCTCGGGGGTGCTCCCCGCTACGGCTGATCCCGGCGTCGAGAAGATCTCGCCTGTCGAAGCCTCCTATCGTTACCTCGACCATTTGAACGAAGCGTTTGCGCACCTCCGTAAGGGTGAGTCGCTGGCGGATGCCGACATCGTGCTGACCGTTCCAGCCTCGTTCGACGCCTCTGCACGTGACCTGACGGTGGAAGCGGCGATGGCCGCCGGCTTCACCAACCTGACGCTCCTCGAGGAGCCGCAAGCTGCGCTCTACGCGTGGATCGCCTCTCGTGGGGAGGCCTTCCGCAAAGAGGTCAAGGTCGGGGACGTCATCCTGGTCGTCGACGTGGGCGGCGGGACGACCGACTTCTCGCTTATCAGTGTCACCGAGTCGGAAGGCACGTTCGAGCTGCAGCGCTTGGCCGTCGGAGATCACATCCTTCTCGGTGGCGACAATATGGACTTAGCGCTCGCTCACTTGGCGAAGCAAAAGTTAACCGCGGCAGGCAAGGAGGTTGACCGTATGCAGATGGTCGCCCTTACCTTCGCTGCGCGTGGCGCCAAGGAGAGGCTATTGGCGGATGCACAGCTCGCTAGCGCACCCGTTACCGTCGCCGCGACGGGCTCTGCGCTCGTTGGCGGCACGCTGCGCACGACGATTGAACAGGCTGAAGTAGAAAAGACGCTGATTGAGGGCTTCTTCCCCTTGGTGCCTGGTTCAGCCAGGCCGGTGAAGAGGCCCAGGGTGGGCCTCGTTTCGCTGGGCCTGCCCTACGCGGATGACGCAGCAGTGACGCGGCACTTGGCGGCATTCTTGGCGAAGCAAGCTGGGGTACAGTCGGTTCCGGGGCGCACGATGGTTCACCCAACGTTGGTGCTGTTCAACGGCGGAGTGATGAAAAGTCCGCGTTTGCAAGCACGGGTGATGTCCGTGCTCACGGATTGGGCCCAAGCAGAAGGGGCGCCGGCGCCGCGGGTGCTGACCGGCAGTGATCTCGATCATGCCGTCGCGGTTGGGGCAGCTCACTATGGGCTTGTTCGCCGTGGTACCGGTCTGCGTATTCGCGGAGGGACAGCTCGTTCTTACTACGTTGGTATCGAGAGTTCGGCCCCAGCGGTACCCGGCGTCGAGCCGCCGCTGACCGCGCTGTGCGTGGCGCCGTTCGGGATGGAGGAAGGGTCACGTTCCGGGCTACCCGAGGTCGAACTCGGCGTTGTGGTTGGTGAGAGCGTTCGCTTCAAGTTCTACGGCTCCACCACGCGTCGTGCTGATACCGCTGGCGTGATGATCGAGCAAATTGGCGAGGACCTCGAGGAGCTACCGCCGATCGAGGTCACCTTGCCTAGCGAAGGGCGGCCGTTGGGCGAGGTCGTACCGGTACGTCTTGCGGCCTCGGTCACCGAGGTTGGTACGTTGCTATTCGAAGCGCTGCCGGTTTCGCCACGCAAGCCCGATGAGCGCTGGAAGATCGAACTCTCGGTACGCGACGAACGCTAACGCAACATGGAGGGCTAGTCGTCGATGGGGGCCAGCGCGATCCTTGGTATTGACTTAGGTACGTCCAATACGGTGCTTGCGGTTCGGCGCCCCGAGTCCGCTTCAAAGGTAAGCGTATTGCCGCTGCTGCAGCGCACGAGCGCCACTACCGTCGAGGAGCGTGCGCTCTTGCCCTCCTGTCTCTACTCGGCCTTGCCCGGGGAACTCGAACCTCTGCCGGAGCTCGAGCGAGCAGATTGGTCGGTCGGCCTGTTCGCGAAGCAACGCGGTATTGAAGCCCCTTCGCGGATGGTGACCTCCTCCAAGAGCTGGCTTTGCCATCCGCGAGTGGACCGGCACGCTCCGATTCTGCCGTGGGGACTCGCGGCCCAGGAGGGCTCCCCGCGGCTTTCTCCAGTGGCTGCCGCGACGCTGATTCTCAATCATGTAAAGCTGCGAGCCGCCGCTGCGGGCCTGCAAGCCGAACTGTGCGAGGTGGTTCTCACCGTGCCTGCGTCCTTTGATGAAGTAGCTCGGGAGCTCACGCTCGAGGCCGCTGGTGCAGCTGGGCTCTCTGTGCGTCTCTTGGAAGAACCGCAGGCTGCGCTCTATGTCGCATTGGAGAGCGGAGCGCTCGCGCCGCTGCGCCAGCGTCTGCTGCAAGAGGACCGCAAGTATACTTATCTACTCGTCTGTGACGTTGGTGGTGGTACCACGGATTTGTCGCTGTTTCGGGTCGAGCTCGGAGTGCAAGGGCTGGCCGTGACGCGCACCGCTGTGGGCGCGCACCTATTGCTTGGTGGCGACAATATGGACCTGGCTCTGGCTCACCACCTGGAGCCAAGTCTGTCTGCGGAGGAGCCGCTCGAGTCAGCGCAGTTCGCCTCGCTGGTTGCATCCTGTCAACGTGCGAAAGAGACGTTGCTCAGCGGCGCGAAGGAGACAATACGCATTAGCGTTGCAGGCCGTGGCTCCTCGCTGATCGGGTCGACCAAGAGCACGACGCTTACCCAAAAGGACGCTGAACGCTTGGTCCTCGACGGCTTCTTCCCCAAGGTAGCGCGCGCGACCGAGCCGGCTCGCACGCGAGCGGGGCTTGTGGCGATGGGCCTCCCGTTCGAGCGAGACCCAGCGATCACTCGTCATGTTGCGAGCTTCTTGGAGCGACACCTGCCGGCTGGTGAAAGCCTGGGTGCGCTGCTGCTCAACGGCGGCGTATTCCGCGCCCAAGCGATCGTCGGCAGACTGCTGGATAGCTTTGCTACTTGGTATGCGCAAGCGCCGCTCTTGATCGAGGGCCACGACCCAGATACCGCCGTAGCGCTCGGCGCGGTGCACTACGCTCGCGCTTTGCGCGGGGAGCTACCGCGAATCGAGGGAGGCGCTGCACGTAGCTATTTTTTGAAGGTTGGAACGGCAGCGAGTGGGACGCCGCTCCTCATGTGCGTCGTGCCCAAGGGCACCGCCGAGGGGCTCGCGCTGCGTGCGTCCGACCAAACGCTAAAGCTCCTGGTTGGACGCCCCGCGCGCTTTGAATTGTATTCTTCCGACGTCTTCGGGCCTGTCGCTTCGGGGCAGCTCGTGCCGTTCGAGCCCGACTTTGACAAGCTGCCACCGCTCTCCGTCACTGTGGCGCGGGCGGGTGCTGCCAGCGAGTTGCCCGTGCAATTGGAGGCAGAGCTCTCCCCAATTGGAACGCTCGAGCTGACGGCGATTTCACTCACGGGATCCGGGGACCGCTATCGGCTCGCTTTCGATCTGCGCGCAGAGGACAGCCAGGCAGAGTCCGAGGCAGCCCACTCGCGACACTTGGGCAAGGACTTGGACCGCGCGCTCGAGTTGGTCTCGAGCGTGTATGGCAAAGGCACGAGCAGCGAAGCCAAAGACGCCAAGAACTTATTGCGCGAACTGAGTCGTTTGCTTGGTGAGAAGGAGACTTGGAATCTCGACGTAGCGCGAACTCTTTGTGACCGCGTGCTCTCGCACAAGAAAGGCCGTCGGCGCTCGCTCGACCACGAACGCGTCTTCTTTCAGCTGGCAGGCTTCACGGCGCGACCAGGCTACGGAGCTCCTGGAGATGAAGAGCGAAGCGCGCAAATTGCGCCACTGTTCAATGAGGGTTTGGCGTTCCCAAAGGAAGCTCGCAGCTGGCAGCAGCTCTTTATCTGCTTTCGGCGTATCGCAGGCGGCTTGCCCGAGAAGCTCCAACTGCAACTGCGCGACACCTTGGCGCCGCTAATCGCTCCTTCAGAGCTGAAACTGAAGCGCTCGAAGACGTTCAAGCCGGAGTCGAGCGACTACGAGATGCTCGAGCTGCTGAGTCACCTCGAACGGACCCCAGCGCGCGAGCGCGCCGAGCTCGGCGACTGGATCCTGGAGCGCACCTGGACCAAGCGGGACCCACGTCTTTGGGCAGCGCTCGGTCGCATTGGAGCTCGAGTCCCAACCTACGCGGAGTTCAATCACGTGGTTTCGCCGAAGGTCGCTGAGAAGTGGCTCGATCACCTGCTGCGCGAGAAGTGGGCGGATCTACCGACGGCGCCGCGGGCCGCTGCCGAGATCGCGCGGCTCACCGGAGATCGCTCGCGCGATTTGGCGCTGGGCGTTCGCAACGAGCTCGCCGCTCGTCTAAAGCGCGAGTCCGCGGACCCGCTGCTCTCGGAGATGGTGCTTGAGGTTGTGCCCGTTGCCGCCGAGGAGCGTGGGGTCTTTCAGGGTGAACGGCTCCCGCCGGGGCTCCGCCTGTAAACGTCCTGCTCAGCGCCCGAGCAATCGGACTTTGGGGGAAGGGCCGGAGGTGATCGGCTTGTTGATGACGAGCGAGCGCCCCGCTTTTTGGCCCTCCGAGTGAGCTTCATTGCGGCTCGAGCCGCCGTAACGAACGCTGACCACGTGTGGATGGCGCTTGCGATAGAAGGTCTTCAGATCGGCGTCTCCCAGCCAAACCAGGCCCTCTTTGACCTGCGCCTTCTTTTGCTCCTCGAGCTTGGCGTGAAAGCCGGACATCACGCCGGCGAGGTAGGTGCGGCGATCCTTGTTGGCGCGAATACCGCGTTCACGCTTGTGCGCTTGCCACAGCCTTTCTGCAGCGTGGCTGAGGAACGTATGAACGTACTCAGCCATCTCCAAGTTCTCTTCGGTGCCCGAGAGCTCGAGCACGCTTCCGCGCTTACCCAGTAGCGGCCGATAGACCGATACCCAGATCCCTTCGACGAAGAAATGGCCAGTTAGAATGGCCGCGAGCCAGCGCTCCGATTCGGTGACTCGCCCCGTGGGAACCCCAACCGCGCGATGGCGGTACAGGTTGCGTCCCGGCTTGGTGCACCGCTCCAGGTTGTACTTCAACATCAGGCGCTGCGCCGCGTTCATCGCCGCTTCCGATTCGTGCTTGCTGGGGCTTTCGGCCAGGGCTAGCAGCTTGGCCACACGCTCGAGGATGCGGTCCTCGGTGGCGGGTTCCTCTGATGCCTCGGGCATACCCCGGGCCCGACCATCGAAGCCGAGCTTCTCACAAACCTCACGGAACGCCGGGCCATGTGCGGTCTCATCGAGCACGCCGAGGATCTCGAAGACGTATTGATGAGCCATTTCATGCTTGAGCACCTCGAGCACGGTGGACCAAGGCTGCTCGAGCGCTAACGTCTGCGAGACCGACAACACCCGCTGCCCGTAGTCGTATCGGCCCAGCGTGTGCGTCGACGCGGTCAGCAGGAATTGCGGCAAGCGCAGCTTGGATTTGAAGAATGAGTCGTTCAGGCGGCGCCATTCGAGCGCCAACTCTCGAACCAACGCAGTGGTGAGCTCAGCGGTGAGCGAGGCGCGGCGATCATCCTCGGCGGGGGACATCGGCCGGCACCTTACCACCGCTTCTGTCACCAAAACGTTGCGCGCACGCAAAAAACGTTGGAAACGTGAGAGCGAGCGATGGCCGATTCACAACCAGCAATAACCGAAAGTGGCGCCCGACAAGCGGCCGGGCGTCTGCGGCGCGTTGCTCGTTTACGCAGACGCTTTGCTTGGGCTCTGGTGGCGTCGCCGGTGCTGATGGTGCTGATCGCGGACTTCTCTACGCGCGGGACACGTCTGATGACGTTGCCCCCCAAGTACATTGGCAGTTACTCGCTCGCCGTGCTCGAGAGCGCCCTCTTGTGGATGAGCTTGCTCTGGGTTGCGGCAGCTCAGCGCGGCATCAGCCGTTGGGCTGCATCGACGATCTTTTTGCTCTTTTTTACGTTGGCGCTGGGTGGGCAGCTTTACTTCCATAGTCAGTATTCGACCTACCTAAACCTGGACGCCACGCTGTTCGGTACCTCACTAGCGGGTAGTGTGTTTGGTCAGCTCGGAGCGGACGGTGAGAACTTCCTCGGCAGTGTGCTGCCGCCGCTGCTCTTCTCCGTCTTGTTCCTCGTGCTCGGGCGGAAGCTGATTAGGCCTGGGCGGCGCAGTGTGCGGGTGGCGCGCGTGCTCGCTCCATTGGCTTTGATCGGCGTGTTCCTCATCCCGTGCTCGTACCGGCGCGTTCAGGCCTCCACGCCCGATGTGATCTACTTCCATGCCATCGGCGGGTTGATCAAAGAGCTCACCGGCGTTCGAACCACTGCGCAGGTTCGCCCTGGGCGTCGCACCCCACCGCCCCTGCCACAGCTCCGGCCAAACCAACCAGTCCCACGCAATGTGCTGTTGCTGCTGACCGAGAGCGTTCGAGCGGACTGTCACTGCTCCGTCCCGAGCGCGCAATGTGATGTCTCACCCGAAGTAAACCTCGCGGTTCCTAACCGAATACCGCTCGAGCAACTTCATTCCAACGCCACGACCACAGCGATTCAGCTCTCGGTGCTTTGGTCGGGGCTCGAGCCTACAGAGCCGCGAGAACGCCTCCATGGCGTGCCGCTGCTCTTCGACTACGCCCACGCGGCAGGGTTCGGTAATGCTTATTGGACCAGTCACCACATGCTCTTTGCAAACTCGCGCCTGTGGGTGCAAGACCTGCCCACCGACTTTCAATGCGGTGCTTCGGATGTGGAGCCCGAGGCGGATCTAGACCTCGGCGGGGATGATGGCCTGCTGGTGGACCGAGCGCTCGCCGAGCTGCCGAATCTCAAGGAGCCCTTCTTCGCCACGGTGCACGTCGGAAACACCCACGTGCCCTATAAGGTAGACCCGGAGCAGTCTCCCTTTCAGCCTTCGAGCAGCTCGAAGGATCCGGATAACAATGAGGAGTATCGCAACTTCTACAAGAACGCGGTCTTCCTCCAAGACAAGCATGTCGGGCGTTTTCTGCGTGAGTTTAACGCGCGGCCCATGGGCAGTCGCACTGTCATCATCTTCACCAGCGACCACGGAGAGGCCTTCCGGGAGCACGGCCCTGTAGGACACACCGGCTCCTTGTTCGAAGAGGAGCTGCATGTTCCAGGGTGGGTCTCGGCGCCGCCAGGCACCTTGAGTGCGGAGGAGCGCAAGAACCTCGAGGCCCACCGCAAAGAGCCCACCTTTTCGACCGATATGGCGCCAACGGTGTTGGACCTGATGGGGCTTTGGGACGAGCCACAGGTACAGCCCTTCAAGAAGGGCATGCTTGGTCACAGTTGGCTTCGTCCGGTGGCTCCACCGGCCATGTTGTCGCTCACCAATTGTAGCGGCGTTTGGGGCTGTGCCTTCCGCAACTGGGGAGTGATGCAGGGGTTGCGCAAGGTGCACGCGCGAGAGTGGGATGACGCCTGGGGTTGTTATGACCTCGCGGTGGACCCGCTGGAGAAAAACAACTTAGGGGACGCTGGGTGCGCGGACCTGATTGAGCATGCGGAGCGGACGCTCGGTGGATTCCCAGGCGCAAAATAGTCCAGACTCTGAGGCTTCCCCGGCGGCAGCTCGACGGTCCGGCTTGGTGCGTTATCCGCGACGAAGGCTGCGCAGTCGTCGCCGCTGGTTAGCGGCGCTGTCGCTTGCCATTCCCACGGCTTGGGTACTGTTCGGCGAGTTGATCCGGCGCGGCGATAAGATTGCTGCGTTCCCGAGCAACTATCAGGCGGCCTACTGGGGTGGGATTGCGCAGAGCTTGGTCTTCTGGGGGCTGCTCTTATTTGCGGCCTCCAGACGTCGTGGCAACTTGGGCGCCTTCCTGGCTGGACTGTTCCTCGTTTGCTTCTTTGTGGTGATGGGGTCGGAGGGGGCCTTCCACGCATTTTGGAACGTCTATCTGTGTATCGACGGTCAGCTGCATTCCAAGAACTTCGTTCAGGCGCTCTTCGGTACGTTGCCGCTCGGCAGGCCGATTGTGCTCTTCCATTTGGTTGCCGCGTTGATCGTCGGGGCGTTCGCCTTGATTGCCGCTCGCAAGTACGTGCGCCCCGGCCCTATCGCTCATACGGTGGTGTGTTTGCTTTTGCCGCTCGTTTTCTATGCGGTAACGCGGATACCGACTAGCTATCGCGGTATCCAGGCCTCCCCGCCAGACGCGCTTTACATCCATGGCTTGGTCGCCCTGGCCAAAGAGTCGCTCGACTTGACCAATGAGTCTCCCGACCTGCGAGTCCAACGCCGCAAACCCGAAGCGGTTCCACCGCTTTCGGCAAAACCTGCTCGGCCTCGCAATGTGGTGCTCATTCTGCAGGAGAGTCAACGTGGCGACGTCATCTGCATCGAGCCTGACCGACGTTGCGATTTAGCCACGCCCTTCTCGAATGCGGTGGTGCCGAATCGCTTTCCGCTAATGCAGTTGCGGTCCAACGCTTCCACCACCGCCATCTCCATCTCCAATATCTGGTCGGGCGTGCGGCCAACGGAGTCGCGGGAGCTGCTGCACTCTGTACCGCTGCTCTGGGATTACGCGAAGGCGGCTGGCTACGACACGGCCTATTGGACGAGTCAGAACCTCATGTTCGGCAATGCTCGTCAGTACATTCAAGATTTGCCGGTTTCACACGGCTGTGTGGCGACCCACTTGGACAGTGAAGCGGACCTCGACGCTGGTGCCAACGACGATCTCTTGGCGGAGCGCGTGAAGGAGGAATGGCCGGAGATGAAGGAGCCCTTCTTCGCGGTGATTCACCTATCGAACATTCACTATCCGTACGTGTTCGACGAGGAGCTAGCCCCCTTCCAGCCAACCTCGTTCGCCAAGGACGCAGAGCATAACTCTCAGTACTTCAACTACTACCAATCGGTGGTGCACCGCTCCGATCTGGCCGTAGCAGAGATCCTGCGCACCATTCGTCAGAGTGAGGCGGGCCCTAAGACTGTCATCGTCTACACGGCAGATCACGGTGAGTCCTTCCGTGAACACTGGCAAATGGGTCATACGAGTTCGCTCTATGACGAGGAGGTCCTGGTGCGCGGCTGGGTCGATGCTCCTCAGGGGACTCTCTCCCCGGAAGAGGAAGCGACGCTCAAGGCGGCCAAAGAAGAGTTCGTTTGGCATCTGGATCTCGGGCCCACCTTCCTTGATCTGATGGGACTTTGGGACGCCCCGGAGATGGCGCCGTTTCGTGCGCGGATGATGGGGCACCCTATTACTCGCCCTGAGAGGACCCTCGAGCCTGTGCCCATGACGAATTGCTCGTGGGTTTGGGAATGCGCATTTAGGAACTGGGGACTGATGCAGGGCTCTCGCAAGATCGAAGCGCGCGAGTGGGATAACCAGTTTCATTGCTTTGATTTGGCTTCCGACCCTGAGGAGCGAGAAGATTTGGGGGAGCGTCTTTGTGCGCCGCTGCCCGATCAAGGCCGCCAACTCTTTCACGCAATGCCCGACGTAGTTCCGCCTGGGAGGACGCCTGTTGCGTGGTAACTCCCGAAGCTGGCTGAGGCAGACAGCGACCTGTTAGGCTTCCAACGTGGCTGCTCTGCGTTCGTCCTTCGCTTTCTTGCTGATCACAAGCTGCACCGCGATCAACTACACCACGGATGGTTCAGGCGCTGGCGGTGCTGCTCAGGGTGGGGCGGCTGAGGGCGGTGCAGGTGGTGCAGCTGGCGGTGGAAACGCGGGTGGTGCAGGTGGTGCAGCCGTCGGGGGGCTCGGTGGAATGGGCGGAACCGGCGGCGCTGGCGGGTGCTTGCAGGACGCCTGTGACGGGCTCGATGGAGATTGCGACGGCTTTGCCGATGACCCACCGGGGACCATGGGCGTTGCCTGTGGCTGTGAGTGGCTCGTATTCGAAGGAAGGCGCTACGCAAGCTGTGAGGCGCGAGCCGGCGAGCTGAGCTGCCCGTCGGGGACGCGGATCTTCGTGCCGCAAACTGAGGAGGAGCAAGCCTTCCTCAAATCTTTCATTGAGACTGAGTTCTTGGTGGGAATTGCGCAAGACGCCAACGCCTCTTCGGTCACTGCTGGTTGGCACTGGGAGCGACCAGGCGTGCGCATGGTTTGGAACCCTGGGGAGCCCAATGACTACGGCTCCAACCTGCCTAACTTTGTAGAGAACGGCGACGAGGATTGCGGCACTCTGAGGGACTTCGGCGCGGTTAGTCTCAATGACCAACACTGCTCTGTAACGAGTGTCAGCATTGCCTGTGAGGAGATTGCGGATGAGTGCGTCGAGGGCGCTCCTTGCATCTTGAGCCAAGGGTGCCCGGGGCTGTTCGATTGTTCGCTTCCTGCTGAGCAAAACTGCGTGGCCTTGACTGCGCCGCCCATGGAGCTGTGCAACGGCTTGGACGACGATTGTGATGGGATTGTGGATGGGGACCAAGCGTGTGATTGCATCGAGCGTGTGAACCCGTCAGGGCACGTATACAAAGACTGCGGTCAGGCCTCGACCTTGGAGGCGGTACAATGTGGGGAGGGCTTTGAGCTCGCGCGCGTCGGCAGCAGCGAGGAATTGAGCTTTCTAGCGAGCTTCCTGCTGAAGGGAGAACGCAGGTTGATAGGGGCGTTTCAATCGAGCGCGGCTAACGAGCTGAACGAGGGCTGGCGCTACTCGGACCTAACGCCCGTAGCCAACGCCCCAGCGTTCTTTTGGCTAATGGGCGAGCCGAACGATGCGGACGGCGCAGAGGACCATGAGGAGGAGTGCACCTCCATCCTCAACGGCAGCATCGTCGACCAGCCGTGTGCCACCGACTTCAGCCGCTTTTACTGCGAAGAACTAGAACTCTAGCCGCTACGGCGTGCCGAGCAGCGCTGGCAGCTTGGGTAGCTGCGCCGTGTAGCTCTCGAGCGCGACGGTCTTTGCGCTCTGGCCACAACCCTCTCCGGCATGGCGGCCCAAGATGAAGGTCTTGGCTGCTGGAATACCAGCGTGGGCATACGCGCAAATGTCCGTTGGAGCGTTGCCGTAGGCCTGAACGAAGTCCAACCCTTGCGCCTTCATCTTGTCGAGCGCGCGCTGCTTGAACTTCTGCACGCCATCCTCCGTTGGCGTCGCCTCGCGCACGTGGTCAGTGACTCGGAGGAAGCTGTCAGGGAAGCCCTTGGCTGCGAGCCAATCTTTGGACTTCTGGCGCAGCGCTGTGGGCCGCCCAGTGAGATAGACAACGAAGAAGCCAGCCTTAGCGTAGGCATTCACCACCTTGTCTGCGTCAGGGCGCATGTCCGGAACCTTCCCGGCGAGCACCTCTTCAAAGACTTCGGCGTCGCTGGTCGTCAAGGTCGCGTCTACGTCAAAAACCACTGCTTTGGTCTTTGGTGCGATGGTGACTAGCTTTGCTTGGGCCCGAGAGCCGTCAGCCGCAACGACGGCGAGGACCTCATGGATTCCAAGGGGGGCGCTCTTCAGCTCGACCTCGGCCCAGCCTTCATCATTCGTCTCGGTACGGCCTACTTCGGTGTAGCTGCAAGCTGGCTCGGAGCGAGTGAAGAACACCACCGTCTCATCTTCGAGATCTTTGCGCACGGCGCCGTAGCTGAACTTGGCTCGCAGCTTGGTGCTCTCGCCCGGGTTTGAGAGCTGATCAACGCCAACATGGCGTGGCTCGCCAGCTTTCGCCGCCAACTTGGAGCGACTGTGGTTGAAGTCGCCGGTCGGTTTGAAGTCTAGCGATGGGGCGGTGCATTTGCTGCTCGCTGCGCTGGATGGGGAGGCAGTGGGCATGGTCGCGCTCGTGCTTGGGGTGGTCTTGGGCGCTGAAGCGGAGAGCTTCACCGGGGGCTTCGCACTGGCTGTGTTCGTGCTGCCGTCATTGCGCTCGACGCTCTCCGAGATGCTGGCACAGCCAACGAGGCTGAGAGTGGTAACGAGCCATCGCGCTTGCATTGATATCACCTGGGCTCCACTAATGGTGTCTCTGAGACTGTGGCGGAGGAAGTGTCTTGTACGCTAACCGACTCCGTTGCGCTCTCGGTTGCTTCGCTCTCGGTTGCGGTCTCAGCGGCTTCTTGCCCTGCGGGCTTGTCTCGCATCACGCCTCCTTGCTTATCCCCATTTCGCAACGTGTCGTCGGCGAGATACGCAATCCACGAGCCGGGGTGAGCCTCCGAGAGCTTACGCAGCTCCTCCTCGTGGAGCTTGAGCTGCTTGGTATCCCAGAGACATTGCAGTCCCAATACGATGAGACCTTTGTCATTGGGGCCCTTGTCGAAGCCCGTTTTGTAATAGCTCCAAGATTCTTCGGGGCGACCCATGCGACAAAGCGTATCCCCGGTATAAACGTGAGCCATCGCCCAGTCCGGTGCGAGCTCGAGCGCGATCAGACTCTCCTCGAGCCGCTCCTGCCAGCGACTGCGGGCGCCGAGCATGACCGAGTAGTTGAGATGGGCCTTTGCGCTGTTGGGAACGGCGTTTTTGGTGTCGCGCCAAAACACCAGGTCGTCCCGATAGGCGGTTGACTGCAGATACGCGCGGCCGCCTTGGAAGCCGAGGAAGACCGTTGGGATCATCCAAGCGAACGTTCCCCAGCGACGGAGCTGCTTCGCGCGGTCGAAGGCGGCGGAGAGCAGCAGCGCGACCACCATCGTGGTTCCAAGCACCGGGAAGTACCAAAGCCGCTCGGCTCGAACCGTGGGCAGCAGCACAGCGATGTTGGAGTGTGGGAAGTAGCTAACGACCAGCCAAACCAGTCCAAGCGCCGCAACCGGTAGTCGATAGTCGGTGGCCGCGGTGGTGCGCCGTTTCCAAAGACCCTCCACCAGACCGCCGACGAACAGGCAGGCGCACGCACCGTAGGCCATGAGGTCATTGACCGCGTGGGACGGGAAAATGATGTTGCGGTCTAGTTCTTTGTCCCCAAAGTCCTTGTTCATCTCGCTCGGACCGATGGTGTTGAGCTTGTAGGCCAGCCACGCGGTACCGAAAATGACCACCACTTCAAACAGCCGTCGCTCCCACAGCGCGATCGCTTTGGTACGCTTCTCAAGCTGCGGATGGCGTGCCTTCTTGGTGAACCACTGGGCCAGACCGACACCAAACGGGCGCATGACCCATGCGTCGGGTAGCGGCTCTTTGTGTTGCCACTCTCGCTTGAGGGCCAATACAAAGAGACCTAGCGCTAGGCCGAGCGGGCCAAGCATCATGAACCAGCCGAGCACGCTCTCCGGGAAAATGAGCTCGGTTGGCGCCGGCTCCTGGGGGTAGGAGTAGTCGCCCGATAACGTCCAAGGGAAGACCACTTGGGAGAGGCCGCGGATATACACTCGGCAAGCCCCCGCGACGCGAAGATCCGCGGGCGCGTCGACCAACGGGTTGTTGAGTCGGTCTTTGGGCAACGGCGCCTGGTGAAACCAGACCATGAACTCCCGCATGTAGTGCGATGCGGCGGATGAGCCGGGCTCCAAGCCCTCCGCCAGTTCACTCGGAAGAGACGATGGGAACCAGCGTTTACGAAGCTCGACGTAGACGATGAAGGCCAACACGGCGCCCACCAACGAAAGCCCTGCGCGGACGAGCCGCGCGGGTTTGTCCGGGTGCAGCAAATGGGAGAGCAAGAGCGCTGCGACTGGCGTCAACGGCACACAAACAATGGCGCTCTCCTTCGAGAATAGCCCGAGCAATACCGCACTAAAGACGGCGAAGGGCATTACGTAGGCTCGCGTTGAGAGCGCAGCCAATGCCAAGAGTGCGCCCAAGCCGCCGAGCACATCGGCGATGCCGACGACGCCCGAAACAGCCTCAGTGAGAATCGCAGCGGTGACGAAGGTGGTGCCGGCCAACCACGCAACGAGGTTGCGCCGTGAAAGCCGGTAGGCCATCGCCACGAACAGAGCCCCGTTGATGCCGTGGAAGAAGAGATTGAACAGATGCTGCGGCCAGCTCTTCTTCATCAAGTCCGGTAGCGTCTCGACCGGACGCCCTGGATTCATCGACTCGTGCAGGTTTGCGTAGGAGACCTTCCACGTAGCCGGGACGTTGTTGTCGATCAGCGCCTGCCCACGTTCACCGAACTCAATCAGACCGCGCCAAAGAAGGTTGGGGACCGGTCGGTAAGAACCGATCGATGCGTTGGCCGGGAGACCCCAAAAGTCACGGTAGATCGCGTCTCCGTACTTGAACGTTGGCTGGTTCAAGTAGGGGTTGCCGAGCAATGCCTCCTGCTCGTCAAAGATGTAGTTCGTCGTTGGTAGATAGCGGATGTAGAGCAGGACCGAGAGCGTGATCATCGGCCAGAAGGCCGCAGCGAACGAAGCCGGTCGCACAGCAAAGTAGTGCTTCACCTGCTCCCAGCCGGTCTTGAGCGTGTTGCGAAGCCACGGGAAGCGCATGGGAACGGCGAGCTTTGCCGGGAGGTTAGAGAGGGTCACGGCTAGCCTGGCGTCGAGGTCTCGTTCGGGTCGGGAATCATCCAGATGTCGCCCCAGAGCGGCTGCCCACCATCGACTCCCCAGACCTGCCCCGTGACGAAGTCATTTTCAGGCGAGGCCAAGAAGATGATGACCCGAGCGATCTCCTCTGGGGTGCCCAGGCGTTTGAGCGGAGTGGCTCGACGTGCGAGCTCCAAGGCGTGGTCACCGTATTGAGCCGTGCCACTCGAACGAATGTTGTTGCCTGGGGCGACCGCGTTGACCCGAATGTTGTGTTGCGCCCACTCCACAGCGAGTGACTTGGTGAGGTTCTCAACTCCGGCTCGCGCGGCGCCTGTGTGGCTCATTCCAGGGAAGCCGCGTGCAACCATCGCCGTGATGTTGATGATCCGGCCGAACTTGCGCGGGATCATCGAACGCACCGCTACTTCGCGCGTCATGGTGAAGGTGCCTGTGAGGTTGTTGCGAATCACCGCTTCCCAACCCTTGACCGAGAGCCCCTCGGCGGGACTCGGAAACTGACCGCCCGCGTTGTTGATGAGCACGTCCACTCGACCGAACGTCTCGATCACCGCTGACACGAATTGACTTACGGCTTCGCCGTCGCGGATGTCGCAGACCTGTGCGAATACAGCTTCAGCTTTTGCCGAAGGCACCTGCTGCAGAAGCTCTGCCTTGCCGGCTGCAAGCTTGTCCGCGTTGCGGCCACAGATGGCCACGCTGGCTCCAAGCGTAAGCAGCTCCTTGGCCGTGGCGAGGCCAATGCCGCTGCCACCTCCCGTTACGAGGACGACGAGATTATCGAACAGCCCAGGGCGAAACATCGACGAGGAGGCCACGTGTGCGGTCCGTACAATGCCTCTTGTGCGGCAGAAAGATCGAAGGGCAAAGCCGTGAAAAAAACTGTCGGGCAATCCTGCTGCCGCGCAGCTGTCAACGGCCTCGTCGGTCTGGTAAGAAGCCGTCATGCCGTGGGTGCGAGCATCCCTTCGAGGTCAAGTGGTCTACGCCGAAACCACGGAAGCCGGACAGCTGGCGCTGCAGGGCGGCCGCGTCGAGATTCGCTTCAAGGCGGGAGGCCCAGGCGAAGAGCCGCCGTTTGCCGGTAAAAAGTATCTAGCGGCGGCACAAAATCTGGCGCTGCTCGCGCCGGGCTCTACAGAGGACGTGGCCGCAGAGAAGGCCGAGCAGCAGGCGAAGGCCAAGCCCGCTCGAAAGCCGAGCGTCAAACCCAGCCCGA
The DNA here is from genome assembly GCA_903892415.1 of uncultured delta proteobacterium. Taxonomy (GTDB): domain Bacteria; phylum Myxococcota_A; class Polyangia; order Polyangiales; family Polyangiaceae; genus Xiheicaenibacterium. The sequence continues at coordinate 55,969 of CAITIQ010000299.1, forward strand.
GCGCGAGCGCAGCCGGCCTCGGCGAGGTTGCGGGCGAGGCTCCAAGCAGCGCCTCGGCTGGACCCAACGTCCTCATCTACACCGATGGCGCTTGCACCGGGAACCCTGGGCCAGCGGGTCTGGGCGTGGTCGTCGTCGGTGAAGACGAGAACGAGGAGCTAAGCGAATATCTTGGTCACGGCACCAACAACATCGCTGAACTCACGGCGATCTTGCGGGGGGTGGAGCTGGCAGCTGAGAGGCCTGGCCGCTTGTTGATTCACACCGATAGTCAGTACTCGATTGGTGTGTTGCAAAAAGGTTGGAAGGCGAAGGCCAACACCGAGCTGATCGAGAAGATTCGCGCGGTCCTGCGCAAGCGGGGTGGGGTTGAGCTTCGCTATGTCAAAGGTCACGCGGGCATTCCTCTGAACGAGCGCTGCGATGAACTGGCGAGGGCGGCAGTTGTTGGACGTCGCACCGAGCAGAGGACCGTCAAGAACGCAGCCGCGCGGAGAACCGCGTGATGTCAGCGCAATCCTTGAAGTCGCCGCTCGTCATCCTGCTGCTTGCCGGTGATGAGTCGTGCGAGACGGTTTTGCGTGAGCACGGCTCGTCTTTCCGTTCGTTGGAGCTCGAGCGGGAAGGGGAGAACACTTACGGCTTGGGTGTTGGCGCGGTACGCCCCAACCCCAGCGCTGTGCTCGACGGGGATGATCACCGCGGCTTGCTCTCCTTGGCTAGCCTTTCGACGCAGGTTGATTTTGCCAGCTATCAGCGCGGCACGTTCAATGACTTTCTGTCCGGCGAAGAGACGCCCAACTGCACGGTTCACGTGGTTGCGCTGTTCTCCTCCAGCAGCGCGCTTGGTCGTACCGACCACGCTATTCAACTCTGCCGCGCGCTGACGTACGCCGAGCTTCCCGTGCGAGTGCACGCAATTTTGGATGGTCGGGACATGCCAGCGCGCAGCGCCCAGGCGGAGCTCGAGCGCTTTGAGCGCGCGGTTCCAGAGGCCAAGATCGTAACGTTGCTTGGGCGTGACTTCTGTTTGGGCGAGGGGCTCGCTTGGGAGCATGCCGTACGTGTGCAGCAGCTGTTCTCGGAGAACTACGAGGGGCCGCTGCGCAAGGACATCAATGAGGCGCTCGAGGCTGGCTACGCCGAGGGCCAGCAAGATTTTGATTTTGCGCCAGTGCGGCTCTTGCCGTTCCGCGGGGTCACCGGCGATCTTCAATGTGACTTCGCCTCAGCGAGCCCGGTGTGGGAGTGGACAGGCAAAGACGTCGCTGTGTTTCTGCCGACCGAGGGCGCTTCGCTACAGCGAATGGTGGCTGTGCTCACGGGCTCGCAGGTTCCGGAGTCGGTCGCTGAGCAGTTGAAGGTCCGCGGCCGCGCGATTGTCACGTTTGAACCAGAGCGAATCGCGAGCATGGTGAGCATCCCTAGCTTTTCGCATGCGCCGGTGATCGTCACCGCCGCCACTGCTCCCTCCTTGTCCGAGCTCGCTGCAAAACATGGTTGGTCGTTCAGCCTGCACGCGACGCCGAACACCAAGACCACGGTGGGCTTTCGATTTCAGGGAGACCGTTCAGGCGTCGCGTTGAGCGAGCATGCGGATGGAGCCGGTGCACTGCGCACAGCCGCAGAGTTGGCGCGGGCTGGCTCCGATGAACTGATCGTGATCGGGGCAGACGTCGTTGACGCGCATATCGCTCTCGTCGAGCTCGCTCAGGCGGTCGCTTCGCGCGGGGGTACGCTGGTCACGCTGATGGAGGCGCGCGGTCTTATTGGCGCCAATGTGGCCGGCCTCGAGTCCCGATCGGTGCTGGCGATCCACGCGGCTTTGGTAGATACGATCAGCGCCCGCGGAGGTTGACGGTGGAGGAGTCCGCTTCGTTTGGCGAATATCGACTTCGCAAAAAACGGCGGTCTTTCGGGCTGTTTGCGATCTACGAAGTGCAGGACGCTAGGGGGCGCCCGCTTTGGTTGGCCGTCGCTGCGCCCGGTATCCTTCCCGACAACAAAGTGCGCGCTCGCCTCGAGAAGGCGGCCGATACGCTCGCCAAGCTCCGCACAGATGTTGCGCTGCAGTTCATTCGCTTGGTGGAGGTCGGTGAATCCGTGGGCGTGCTCACCGAGGCACCACCTGGGCCCGAACTGAACCGGCTGCTGGATGAGAAGCGGCCTTCCCTCGCCGAGCTCGGCGCGGTGATCGTCGCGCTCGCCTTCAGCGTTCACGCTCTGCACCGTGACGACGTGGTCGGTTTGATGCTCTCGCGTGAGTCGGTCTTCGTTGCAAACGGCCGGGTCCGACTTTCGTTGCTGGAGGCGGTGCTGCGCAGCGACGAGGACGACCGCGGCGCTGAATTGCCAACCCGGGGGCCAGACGACGTGTTTGCGGCGCCGGAGCGCAGACGGGGTGAGAGAGCCACCGTGGCCTCCGACGTGTACTCGGTCGCGAGGCTCGGCTGGGATTTGTTGGGCGGGCCAGCGCTCGATGATCGCGCCAAAGTTCGCCTCGGGGAGGGGCCAGCCGACGTGGAGCTTTCACTGCCAGCCAACGTCGACTTCGACGGCCCTTTGCTCGAGCGCTGCCTGTTGCGAGCCGTGGATCGTACGCCTTCTCTTCGCCATGCGAGTGCGAGGGAGCTCGCGCTCGAGCTGGCGGTAGCGCTGAACCTTCCGGAGTCGGGCCATGCCCCGGCCTTGTTCGTTCAGGGGGCCGCCACCGTTCAGGAGCTGCAGGCGCCGGTCGAACGGCTGACTCGTACGTTAATAATGTTATCCGGCGCCGTGGCGCTCATCGCGCTGGCGTTTACTTGGGTTCGGCCGCGCGAGCCCGCTCAACAAACTTATAAAGGTAAAAGCTCGGGTCAGGTGCGATTGCTCGCTGAACCTTGGGCCGAAGTGTTCTTGGGCGGAGAGCGCGTGGACGTCACGCCCTTCGCCGCACCGCTCGAGCTGCCGCCCGGTAAATATGAATTTATCTTCCGGCATCCGTCGGCCCCAGAGGAGCGCCGCAGCATTGAGCTGGCTCCAGGCGGCCGGGTGACGGTGGACGTGGAAATGCGCATACCCAGCGCGGTTCCCCGCGTCGTCGAGGACACGCCGTAGCGCTCGCAGGAATGGCGTCAGCCTCGTGTGCCGACTTCGGCGGCCATTGCAGGCCACGCCAAGATGCGCTCCGCCAGGAACTCGCCTCGATCTTCCTGGACGAAGTGCCCGCCCCAAAAACGTTCGTGCGGCTGACCGCTCGCACCAGGGATGTGCTCCTGAAGCGCCTTGTCCGCTTTGCCAAGGATTGGATCGTTCTTGCCGAAGAGGGTCAGGACCGGTTTGTTCCAACGGCCCAAGACTTCCCAGGCTCGCCGGTTCGCTGGGGTTGCGGGGTCTGCCTCGGAGGTGGGGACGAGAGCGGGGAAGACGCGCGCTCCCGCGCAATAGCGCCGATCCGGAAAGGGCGCGTCGTAAGCCTTCCTCACTGCCTCCGAGGGCTTGGTGACGCAGCCGGAGGCGACGATGCGGCCGATCGGGAAGATGGGTGAGTAACGAGCGAAGGCGCGCCAAACGCGAAAGGCTGGGGGAACGGCATTGCGCGCGGTGGGAAGAAAGCCATTGGCGACGACGATGCGAGCAAAGCGCTCCTCGTTCTCGGCCGCGACGCGCAAGCCAATGAGCGAACCCCAATCTTGGCAGACCAAGGTTATCTCCCGGAGGTCCTGCTCGACGAGCCAGCGGGTGACCCAGCGCACATGCTTCTCATAGGAATAGTCCGCGGTGTTGGTGGGCTTGTCCGACTTGCCGAAGCCGATCAAGTCAGGGGCGAGAGCTCGAAAACCCGCCTCGGCGAAGCGAGGGATCATCTTGCGATAGAGGAAGCTCCAGCTCGGCTCACCGTGGAGCATCAACACCGGGCGTGCCGACTGCGAGCCTTCATCGACGAAGTGCACGCGCAGGCCTGGCTCAACCTCGGCGTAGTGCGGAGCGAAGGGATAGTCCGGTAAATTTACGAAGCGGGAATCGGGGGTACGGAGGACCTTCACCCTTCGACCTGTATCATCCGAGCAGCCCGTGAGGTTGGTCCCGCTACTCTTCGGTCGTGGTCGGTTCAGCGGGCTCTTTTTGTCCGCGCTTTCGTCGAGCGGGGGCGGCTACCTCAACGGCGGCTGCAGGCTCGGCGAGCTCCCCATCCGGCTTTTCTTCTGCGGTCTTTTCCGCAGAGCTGCGCGGGGAGGCGGTGTTGCGCTTGGGCAGCGAAATGCGCTCGAGCTCGCTCATCAGCTCGGGGTTGGTCTCCGCGAAGACGCGGGCGTAGGCCATGGCCTGGTGCACCTTCACGAACAGGGCGTTCTGCTGTTCTACGAGGGCGTTTTGCGCAGCCTCGAGTTCGGCCTGGGCCGTAGCGATTGCAGCGGTGGAACGCTCGATGTTTTCAACGGCGGTTTGGAGTACCGTGGCGTCAACGCCTGGGAAGACCACACCCTTGAGCGGGCCGCGGAAAAGCTCGACGACCGCGAGCATGGACTCGACAGACGCAACGGGGGTCTTGAGGCGGGCTTTCATGCTGTGCATATGACCAGTGGCCCGCGGTGCGTCAAGCCCGTTGCTGCGAGCCGGCTCAGGGCGCCACGACGACGCTCTGTTGAGCGAGCGCGGTCCCGCCGGCAGCGTCGCTGAGTTCAACCTCGAGCTCCAGCTTCATCCCGCGCACTTGCTCTACTTCGATGCCTCGGTCGACCTGCAGGCGAACCCCGTAAATCTCACAGGCGTCGCTGTTCTTGACTGTGCGCAAGTTGATGGACGACTCGAACGGTGGAAGCTCAAACCCGAGCTCGGGGTAGCGAGCTCGAACGGTAAGCACGGAGCCTGCCTGGCGCAGCCCGACGCTCTGCAAGGCCAGCCATAGGTGATAGCCGCCCTGGGCGCCCGGTTCGATCGGAACCTGGCTCAGCTCCTCGAGCGGTTCAAACATGCTCTGGCCCTTTCCGAGCGTGAGCGACGGGGTCACGCTCAGACCCTCGGGTCGACAGGCGTCGGGGGCTGCTTCGAGCCAGGCGGGGTTCGCCGCTTCGAGCTGCGAGTCGTCGACCAGCACTGCAACACAGCTCCCAGCAACGCAGGTCGATGCTGGCCCGCAGTCGACCTCGAGGCAGGCTCGCTCCAGCTCCAAGGTGAGGAAGCTGTCGGATGCTGGAGCTACGACGGTGGCAGCACGTTCGAGGAACGCGCTGGTTTCGCCTTTGCGAAACGCTCTCACGACGATTTTTACCTCGCTATCTGCAGCTTGCGAAGGAAGCGCGAGCAGCGCCGGCAGCGGCTGCTCTCCACCGCCAAAGCGACTGGTCACGGTGGCCTCGCCCTCCACGCTCGTGCTGACCTCCACGCGATGAAGGTCGAAGCCAAATGCGAGATCGGTGCTGAGGCCGAGTGTCAGATCGGATGCGGGCTCTGCGGCGCAGGCCTGGAGTGCGAGCACGCTTACGAACGTCGCGCCGCGCCTGCCGAACTTCATCGTTGCCGGCGCCGTCGGGCCAGCCAGGCCGAAGCTGCAGCCAGTGCGACGAAGGGCAGCGGCCAAGCTCCGGTGTTGCGCCCGCTGTTGCTCGTCGTGCAGAAGGAGCCACTACCGTCGATCCCGTCCGGACCGATCGTGACCTCGCCTTCGAGCTCTAGGCCGCCGATCCCTTGCGCTACGAGCTCCTCCAGGCAGGCCGGTAGTTGCGAGCCGGAGATCATGAACTCGCCGTCACAGAAAAGCGCTCCATCCCCGCTGCAAGACGCATCACAGTCGATCCGGAACTCGTACTCACAGTCCTCGAACAGCTCGTCCTGACAAGTCGTTTGGCAGGTCATGTTGGCGTCGGCCGAGCAAGAGCCACCACAACACTCGACACAGTGCTGGTAGCAGTCGCCATCGACGGTGACACATTGCAGATCGCACTCGCTGTCGCAGTTGGCGTTCCAGGTCGCTTCGCACTGAGCGACGTTTGCGGCGCCCGCACACTCCGCATCTCGATCGGTGGTGCACTCGGTGAAGCAGTTGTGCGTGCAGATGACGTTGACCCCGTTGTCGCAGTCCTGCGAGCACTGGGTGGTGCAGCTGTCCGTGCACGTCGGGGTTGCGTCGAGGGTGCAGTCCTGTTTGCAGACGGGTACGAGCTTCGTCGCACAGGCGGTCTTGTAGACACCCAGCTCACTGCATCCCGCGCTGCACTCGGCGCTCAGCCGGAGCTCACAGCTCTGCACCTCGTCGAAGCGGATGTTCCCGCAAGCTTCAATCCCTGCCTCGGCTTCGAGGGTGGTCCCAAACGCCAAGGCAGTAGCGACCAATGTGAGGACGTGGTTCTTCATAAGCGTCTCCTTAAGTTCCTGTCGAGCAAGGGGCGCTCTTCGCAAGATGCTCGCCAACTGCGAATCATCAACGAGCCCCGTGCGTGAGTGGTCAATGCGCCTGTCGATCGAGCCGAGCGTGAACGGCTGGTAACACTCGGCGCGACCTGGCCGTCAGGTTCATTCGCGCAGCGGCCGACCTTGAGCGTCCGGCACTTTGCCTGTCAGCATCATCACCCCATCGATGACGCACCAGATGGCCCCAACCCCGCACAAAAAGGCGGTCAGCAATTGGGCGACCGCGATTCCTGTGTGGCCCGTGTAGAAGCGGCCAGCGCCGAACGGCACCATGATTTGTAAAATGGCAGCGATCGACTTCTGCTTATCGGAGAAGGGCATCCCGGTGATCGGATCGATCCCGTACGGGGCCCCGGGTTGCATCGCGTATTGCGGAGGAATGGGCGGCGCGGCGAACGTGCCGGCTGCGCCGGGCGGCGGACCCCAGCCCCCACCAGGGGGAGGTGGCGGCGCTCCATAGCCACCCGGCGGACCACCGAAGCCACCACCGCCTGGCGGTGGCGGTGCACCCGGAGGCGGACCCCAGCCTCCGCCCGGGGGCGCGGGCGGTGCACCCGGAGGCGGACCCCAGCCTC
>CAITIQ010000300.1 GCA_903892415.1 uncultured delta proteobacterium
CGGATGTCGATCGTCTCGAGTGCCTTCTTCGCTTCGACCGGATCCGCGGCCAGCTCGTCCGCAATGCTCGAGCGGACGATCACGTGCTGGGCGGAGGTTCTGCGCTCGGCGGCCATGCGACATGGTGTCATATCGCGCCGATTTAGTGCAATCGTGGCACGATCAAGCAGTGCGTCAAGGTTCAGCAGAAGACGGAAGCGGTCGTGCGAGCCAACGCTGGCACGTTGATCACCAACGGTGGCACCGACCAGCCAAGCCCAGCACCGTGAATCCCAAGGATGGCACTTCAGTGGCCAACAGCGGCACGCTGTAGCTTGTAAGCCTTTGAGCTATAAAGGATTTCAGAGTGTGTATCTGGTTGATATGTATGAAGAGACACCGTGTTTCTTGATCGAGACCTGTTGATTCGATCGTGCCACGGTTGGTATTTCTGATCGAGCATTCGGAGCGCGATGCGCGAGTCCGCTGCTATGCAACGAACTGCCTCTTCATGTGTCCTGCGGTTTAGAATGAGGCGAACCGCGCACAAGCTGACGGAGCATGAATGGAAAGCCTTTATATCGCCCATCCGGGCCCGGCGTTCGAGCGCCTTGCCGATGCTGGGAGCAACTTCCTGCAGCGCGTCCGCGAGGCGGTCAATCAGCCTGACCAGACCAAGCGCCTTCGCAAGTTCGGCATCCAGGAAGCCGCACGGATGGCCGGCAAGAGCGCAGCGTCCATTCGACAAGCAGAGGCGATCGATCCGCGATTCCAGGATCTCGGCCCGACCGAGCGGGATGCCTCCGGACATCGGGTGTACACGCTGACGCGGATCAATCAGTACCGCAAGCTGTTTGGAACCGAGCGTATCCGTCCCTATGGTTCGCAGGCGATCCGTTGCATCGTCACGAACTTCAAGGGTGGCGCAGGCAAGACCACGACTGCGATACACCTGGCCCAGAAGTGTGCGCTGGAGGGATGGAGAGTGCTTGTTGTGGACCTGGATCCCCAGGCGTCGAGCACCCTCTTCTTCGGGTTGATTCCGGATGTCGACCCGGCGGACACGATTGGCGACGTGCTCGTGGACAACCCGACCGCGATCGATTCGGTCATCCGCGAGACCTATTTCACCGGTGTAGATCTGATCCCGTCGAACCTCACGCTTCAGAACGCGGAGCTGATCCTCGCCAATCCGAACAGCAATCAGTCGGTGGAGCTCGGCATCAACCCGATCGATCGGTTGCTGCATGCGCTAAGTACGGTCGAGGAGCAGTACGACGTGATCGTGATGGACTGCGGCCCGAACCTCGGGATCATGACGCTGAACGCGATCCGGGCGTGCACCGGCCTGTTGATGCCGATGCAACCGATGATGGCTGACTTCGCGTCAGCGGTCCTTTACAGCCAGACGATGGCATCCGTGCTCAGCCAGAAGAAGATCGCGCATCCGCTGGAGTTCCTCAAGGTGCTGGTGACCCGGCATTCCGGATCGGCCGAGGCGAAGGACACGGAGGCAATGATCCGGGTGGCCTTCAAGCCGCATGTTCTCGATTCGACGATGGTTCATACGGTCGAGGTCGAGCGCGCGACCAACGACTTCGGAACGATCTACGACATCGAGCAGCCGCGTGGCTCCGCCGACGCGTACAAGCGTGCGATGGCCGCGGTGGACCGGGTCAACGAGGAGATCATCGAGATGTTCCAGACGGTATGGCGTCGCCAGGCCGAGCAGGTCGAGAAGGCTGCTTAAGGGGATCATGATGGTCAAGCCGAAGCGATTGTCCGGGGTGGCGCAGTTGGTGGTTGCCCAGGCCCAACTGGAGGAGTCGAGGGACTCCGTCGGTGTCGCCGAGCCCCCTGCCCCGGTTATGGCTCCGCCGGTGGTGGCATCGACCGTGTTTCCCCGCAGGGGCCTGGGCTCGGTTCCCCCGGAGGCGTGCCGTCCGTGGGCGCTGGCAGATCGTCCTGATTCGGAGTTCGAACACCTGGAAGCGTTGGCGGATTCGTTCCAGAAGGATGGGCAGTTGCAGCCTGCTGTGGTTCGTCCCGTTCAGGACCCTGCAGAGCCGCAGATCAGGTACGAGATCATCGCTGGGCAGGCGCGCTGGCGTGCGGCAAAGCGGGCCGGAGTAACGCTCAAGGTGCTCGTCAACCCGGAGATGGACGACGAGGCTGCGTTTCGAGCGATGGTCGGTGAGAACGAGTTCCGCAAGGAGCTCTCGGACTTTTCCCGGGGTAAGCGCTACGCGGCCGCGTTGGAGCGTGGACTTTACCGGTCGAAAGGGGAGATGGCCGCGAAGCTTCGGATCAGCCCTGCATCGCTCTCGCGCTTGTTGGGTTTTGCCGAGCTGGATCCAGAGGTCGTGTCGCACATCAAGGACCTTCGGAACATTCCGGTGAGCGTCGGATACGCTCTCAGTCTCGCGGTCCAGAAAGGGTTCAGGGCGCAGGTGTTGCGGGATGTGGGTCGTGTCGAAGCGGGCGAGATCCCGCGGGATTTGATCCCGGCGATCTGGGAGGCGGAAGCGGGGCAGGGCGCGTCGGCAACGGGAGCAATTTTCACGCGTGAAAATCTTTCGAACGATGACGAGTCCGTTCCATTGCGACCGACGAGCAACGGCGTTCCTTCTGTCCACAAGGGAGCGGATGGCCGCCTGCTGTTCACGGCGAAAGAGGGGAGTACGGGTTCCCTGACCATCCGGATTCCTGCTGGCCGTACGGCGAAGGCAACGGACGCTTTCCTGCGCGAGCTCGAGGCGTTCATCGGTTCGCGGTTGGGATGAGTTACCGGAGGCGATGTTCTGGTCGGGGCGCGTCCCCTGACCTCGCCAGGGCCCACGGCTGCAGGATGATTTTCACGCGTGAAAATGCCAGGACGTCTTGTACCCGCCGGGTACGTTGACGCTCGGGCAGGCAGGCTCGTCCTCGTCTAGACGCCGTCCGAGCGGCGCAGCGTCCGCCCTCAAGCACCATTGGCGTATTGCAGATCCGGCAGGCAAGGCCCTGCTGAACCTCGCTTTCACGCGTGAAAATCCTTCGCGGGGCGCTCCGACACACCGCAACGCCGCTTTGCCGTCCCGGCGAAAGAGGGAAGGGGAGGGGCTCCGAGTGGCGTGTGATCAGCCGAGAGAAACACCAAACCCGGCACGATCAACGATTCCATCGAAGGTTGGGGTGCCGACAGCGACGCCGACTTCTATCAATCAATACCAAACCTGGCACGATCGACCCGCAGATGCCGCGTAGGGCAGGGTGTCTCGAAGGACCATGCTTCCGACCTGCCGGTGCCCGAGCGGCAACGTGTCCGAGCCGTTGCCTACACGAGATCGTCGACCGGTCGGGTGACTATCCGGCGGTATCGCTCGATCGTGGAGATATCCTGCAACCCGAGCCATCCGGCCACCTCCTGGTCGGATTTGCCTCGGGAAAGCTGTCTCAGTGCGAACGTATGGCGCAGCCGATACGTGCCGCCTGATGGGGATGCGATCCCGGCACTCGCGAGCACGGAGCGTCCCGACTCGTAGACCGCGGATCGGCCCCAGGGCTTTCCGGCCGCGCTCGCCGGGAAGAGCATGCTGCCGGCGATTCCTTGTCGCGCCCTGATGCCCAGCCAGTAGAGCAGCTGCCGAGCGGCCCACCCCGCCAAGGGCGTCTCCCGCGCTGGATAGTTGCCGTTCGCGGGTACCGAGAGCTTCCATGGAAGGCCCCCGATATCGCCCCCGGCAACGATGACATCGTCCAGCTGGAGCATCCGGCACTCCCCCGGCGTCAGTCCGGCGCCGAGCTGGAGCGCAACTGCCGTCCGGTCCCGGACCTGAGTCCAGGCCTTCTTCTGGGCAGTTCGATCCGGCGCTCGGGCGTTGTCGGTCAGATACGCGATCAGGGACTTCGACTCCCTCGCGGTCAGGTAGTCGAGTTCGGGTTCGAACTCCGGGGTGTTTGCATGCCTGTAGCGCTCGGTCTCGAGCAGATCGCGCGCAGCAGTGTTGGGCGCAGCGCCCAGTGTCAGCGACTCGTGCTGCGAGACATGATCAATCAGCGCAACAAGCCTCCAGGCGTAACGGGTCGACAGATCACGCGACCCTCCGCGGGAGCTGAGGTAACTCTCGATGTCCTCTGCGGACAAGGAGGGGAGATCCATGAGTCGCGGGGCGCAGTAGGCCACGAATGCGCCCCACATCTCTCTGTACACCGCTTCCGTATCGGCTCGCCAGGGTCGCCCAGAGCGTCCGGAGAGCGACGCAGACGCGCCACGAGTCCGCGCGTACTGCTCGAATGCATCTGTCAGCGCCGCACTGATCTGCTCTTCGCGCGTGTCGGCGAAGAGCGAGGGCGTCACCGAGCCTGTCTGCGGGGTTCGAATACCGAAGGTCATATGGGTATAACCGGACTAACATCCAAGGACGTGATTGGCTAGCCCGCCTTTCTAGTCTTGGCAGGCTTGGACGTCGAACGCCTCTGATGTTAGTTCGTTTCTA
>CAITIQ010000301.1 GCA_903892415.1 uncultured delta proteobacterium
GTCGCTTGTGCGCGGCTTCGGCGACGGCATCGTCACGACCAGGTACAGGGGTTGGTTTCGGCACGTCGGGAGATCCATTCTCCGCCCTTCGGTACACAGAATTCCAGAGGAGGTTGTCTCACGTGACGTTGGCACAGAGGGCGCCGCGTCCCATAGCGACTGAATCCGGGCCAGAGCTTTCGCGTGCGATTGTGAGTCAGTAATGGGAGTGATCATGGATCCTCAGATGGTAGAGGCGTCGATTCGATCGTACTCGGCGTGAGTTCCCACGAAGCGGATGTAGACCAAAAAGAGGGGGCCATACTTCACCTGCGCGACCAGACGATACGAGTTGCCCTTGATGTTGAAGACCACGCGGTTTCCAGCGATGAAGTCTGCAGTGCCGAAGCGGGCTTTTACCTCTGCCGGGCCCGCCCACGTGGCGTGCTCGACGAGAGTGCGAAGCAAGCCCGAGCGCGAGTCGGGCTACGGGAGCGCGCGGTTCAACTTAGGTCTGCGGACCATGTCAGGATCAACCTCGGCCAACCACGACTTCAATGTGTAGTGCGATGTCGAACTGCTCTATGTCAGCGAAACGGATTCGTTCGAAGCAAACGAGTTGTGCAGCTCGCTGGATAATAATGTTCGCCTGAGCGAGCAACAGCGGGGCGCGCGGACGAGCGTCTAGGTAGTAGATACTGCGTCCGCCGTAGTCGACACCGGCATCAAACGAAAACAGTCCCTGGGATGCCTCGATTGTTGGTCCGTCGATCGGCTCGTCCCACAGTAGAGGGGGCGGTCTGGTTCGCAGATGCTCTTGGTGTCGTGCCGTCGGGATAGCGTCGGTGTACGGATGGTGTGCGTCGTCAACGTAGGCGTCCGCGGCGCCCACGATTGAGTAGTCGACAAAGACCGCCGCAGGCCACGCGGCGTAGCCGCCCATGAAGACTCCGATGTGTCCAGCCGCGTCGATTGCGAACCATCGCGCGCAAGTGCCTTCGATGTCCGTACGAGCAGTCATTGGGTCCTCTTGTCGGAGAGATCCGTGGATTGAGATCGAGGTCTGTTCAACGCATTGGCGGCCACTGCGGAAGTGGGACCTTTTGAGGTGGAGCTTCAGGGTCCATGTCAGGGGGGCCAACGGGCTTGGCTGCATTAGGTGGCGACGTGGCTGCGTGATCGTTCCTGACACGGGGTGCTACCTCACGTAAGGCATTGGAGCGATGGCCAGCCCGTAGCAGCGCGTGGTCGGCCTCGCTCGCCTTCAGCTCTGGACCTCTGCGGCTTAACGCCAGTAGGTTCGGCGCCAGAAAGAGTTAGGGCCCATGCGAAGTTTCTACCGGTGTGTGGTGGTTCTGGTCTTCGCGTTGGCCTTCGGCTGTGGCGGGGCGCCCGGGACCGGCGTTAAGGCGGGCGGCTCGGCGGCGCTCGCGCAGGATCAAGCTACTACGCAGGATCAAGCGACCGCCGCCGCCGTGGCCCTCATGGATAAGATGACTGGCCAGTGGCTGGTGACCGGCACAATTCACAACGAGGCGACAACGCACGATGTCGACGTGGACTGGGTGTTGAAGCGGCAGTACATCCGGATCCACGAGGTCTCGCCGGACAAGTCAGCAGAAGACGGCATCGGCTACGAAGCGTGGATTTACCTCGTGTGGGACGCCAAGCAGGGTGAGTACGCGGTCTTGTGGCTCGACAGCACGGCGGCGACCAACTTCGCGCCGGAAGGGATCGGCCACGCGAAGCCGGACGGCGACCGGATTCCGATCGTTATCAAGGATACCGACGGTAGCGCGATCCACACCACCTTCGCCTACGACCGCGCGAAGGACAGTTGGAGCTGGGCGATCGATAACGTTGGCACCTCCGGGGAGACGTCGCCCTTCGCAAGGATGACGCTGACGCGGAAGAAGTAGCCAGGGCAGCGAGCCGTCATCGGGCCGTGGGTATCGAGCCGCGGGGCGCGACAGATCGCCGAGTCTCGCGGTGACAGCGAGCGATGTGTCGCATCGCGCCGGGTATCGAGCCTTCGGGCGCGACAGATCGCCGAGTCTCGCGGTGACAGCGGGCGATGTGTCGCATCTGGCCGGGCATTGAGCCGTTGGTGGGTCTGCTTCGGCTGCGCGACTCGTTCGCACTCGGTGCCAGGGCGCCGATTGTGCTCGAGATGGAGTATCTCAGGCACAATGGGCAGGTCGGCGCGTGGCTCGGCGGCGAAGGTCCGCTGCACGCCGCTGACGCACTCGATTTTTGCGGGTGTATTGGCTCGTGCGGCGAGCGCTGTGCGGACCGGACGGAGCGTACCGCGAGCGAACGCGCCCATTCGAGCTGAGATGGTTTATCTCCGCCACAATGGGCGCACCCGCCGGTGGGAGGGCCGGCGGCCCCGCAGGTCGGGGGAGCGGCGCACCCGCCGGTGGGGGGAAGGGGCGCACCCTCCCAGTCAGCGGCCCCAGCTCTGCAGCACCTCGCGTGCTCCGAGCACGCCGGAGATGAGGCAGAAGCTGACCCACTGGCCCGGATGGGTCGAGCTGCCAACGAGGAACAAGCCTCGCGGCGTATCGATGATGTGAGGGAGGCGACCGCGTCGCATGAGTTGGGCGGTCATCACGGGGTTCATGCTGTTGCGGTGGAGCGTGTGTCTTTGGCCCCATCGCGCGGGGGTGAGACGGGCGGCCTCTTCGAACGCGCCGACGCGGGCGCGCGTCCAGGGCTCGGCGAGGATCTGGTCCAAGAGGGCGTCTTGCTGAGAGGCTTCGAGCCGCTCCGCCGTGGCCTGCGCCAGCGGTGCAACCACGCGGACCTGTCGTGCATGGAGCGCGGTCGGTGGATCGTCGAGCGTGCCGGGCCGCACGAGCAATCTGCACGGCGCGTCGCGATCCGCCGCATCGAGCCGAAAGCGCAGATAGGGTCCGCTCGGACGTTCGCTGGCGAGCAGGTAGGCGGCCACACCGGGTGATTGGAGCGGCAACGCTGCGACGCGCTTGCGCACGCTGTTCGGCGCGGGCGCCAGCTCGAGCAACGTCGCGACGCCGCTCGCATCGCTCACCACCACCTTCGACGCGAGTTGCTCCCCAGAGGCGAGCTCGACACCCGTCACACCGCGAGCATCACAAAGAATGCGCGTGACTCTGGCGGACGCGCGCAAGGAGACGCTAAGCTCCTCGGCGCGGGCGCGCACACGGTCGGGGATTGTCGCCACACCCAAGCGCGGAACGAAGCAACCCGGCCCGCTGATCATCGCTGGGACCAGCGCGATCGGACTCGGCGCACCCGCGAGCGGCTGACCGGCGACGTGCGTGAAGATCCCGAGCGCGTCGGCGACCTCCGGCCGAAACCCTGCGTTCGCAAACACGGTCCCGAGCGAGCGAAGAAGAAACGGCGCGTGGCGGATGGCGCCCGAGCGAAGGAGCGACCACGGGCTGGGACGCGGCGCGGTCTGGAGCGGGGTGAGCGCGGCGTGGATCCGCGTGGAGTGCTCGATGAAGCGGCGGTAGGCGTCGCCCTGACCACGATAGGCCTCGTCGAGCCCGCGCGCGGTCTGTTCGACGTCGGAGCCGATCCGCAGCGCTGGCCCGCCCTCTCGCTCGACTTCGTAGACGTCGTGCACGCGTCGAAGCTCGAGCGCGTCGAGGTCGAGGCCCAGCGCTTCGAACGCCCACGCGAGCCCCACCGGGTCGAGGAGGATGTAGGGCCCGCCATCGAAGGTGGTCCCACCGGCCTCGAGCGCCGACGCGAGACCGCCGAAGAACGGGCTCGCCTCGCACACGGTCACCGACGCACCTCGCTCGGCCAGCACGATCGCGGCCGCCAAGCCCCCGACGCCACCGCCAATCACGATCGCGTCGCTCATGCTCGAGCCTCGCGCGGTGGGACGCCGAACCCGAAGAGCCAACGCAGGAGCGGACGGATCAAGCGTTCGCTCAGCGTTGGTCGACGTCGCAGCGGGAAGGCCTCGGGATCCATGCGTGGCACCCAGAGGTTGCCGCGATCTCCACTGAAGGCGTAGACCGGATAGGCGAGCGCGCTCATCAGGACCGTCGCGTCGTTGCGGTGAGGGCTCTTGAACCCGGCGATCCTGGTATCCGGGCCATCGACGAGGATGTCTCGCGCCGGATCGTCGAACCAATCGAAAGCGATGGAAAGCGCGTGCTCCGCCGGGAACCGATGAATCCCCATGTGGCGCGCGGCGACGAGATCGAGCGCGAGCGGATCCTCCGAGGCATAGAGGCGACCCGGGTGGCTCGGCGTAGGATCGCCGAGGATGCCGGTGAGACCGTCCGGTACGTGGTGGGTCGCATCGAGCAGCACGAGCGCCGGCGGGAGGGCGTCCAGCATCATCATCGCGCCAGCTTCGAGATCCGCCTGGCGATCATGAAAGAGCATCTCGTCGATGCGTCGACCGAGCGACTCCACGGCATGCGTCGTGAGATGAACGAGCATGCTCGGGTGACTTCGCATCTTCGCGAACACGATGCGGACATCGGCGTCGCGCCAGGCTGCGCTGACGGTGTCCTGCGCGGTCCCACGCCGAAACGTGAACGGGACCTGATCGGTCGACGTGTCGACGACTCGGTAGACGTCACTCTCGAAGCCGATATAGCGCGCGACCTCGGCCACGCTTCGGCCGCGAAAGAAGAGATCATAGTGGTTGGGCGCCTCGAGATACGCGACGTCGGAGGCCCCGCGTTGTTTCAGCCACCGCGCGAGCGCATCGGCGAGGCACACGTCAACGTGGGAGCTTGGATCGCTCCGGTCGTAGGCTGTCATGAACGTGGTCTTGATCGCGACCCGCGCACCTGGGCGAAGAGCGAGCAGCGCTTCGAGCTGGGTCGCACCGAGCGTCGCCTCGAGCAGCGCACGTAGGGCTGCGGGCTCCCCCTGCGACGCCGCGTCATCCTGGCGAACGTGAACGACGCCGCCACCACCCACGTTCGTCCGTTGGGTCACGCGCTCCTGCCCCGGCACGAAGGAGGCGTCGACCTGCGCGAGCGCGGCGCGCAGGCTCTGTGCGTCGTGGCCCTCCCGCAGCTTATCCTGGTCATCGAACGCCTCGAGCAGCACGCCGAGAAAACGTTCATGCTTGCGCTCATCGTCCGCGATGCGGCGCGCCGTGAGGCTGAGGCGTTCGCCGTCGGGTAACCGCTCGAGCAGCGCGCCGATGTGATCCCAGGACAGCACGGCCGTCTTCTCCGCCCCAACCTGGAAGCGACAGAAGCTCGCGAACGTCTGGTGTTTGAGCGCCGCCGCCGCCGTCTCAGGCACCTTGCCCCCGAGGCGCCCGAGCACGATGGCGAGGCGCGCGAGGACGTGCGACACGGGCGCTCGCTTGAACGTCGTGTGATGGAGCACCGCGGCCGACCAGCCCGCGACGAGACCGCCGGCGTACGCCGCGAGCGTCGCCAACACCATGAAGAGCCGTCCCGTCCGAACCAGGAGGCCGCGCGCCAAGACCGCGTGAGAGCGCTCGTCCTCGGCGGCCCAGCGCAGGGCGTGTGCGACGAGCGACCGCACCTCTTCGTCCGCACCCAGCCCTCGCACGCGCGTCTGGATCCCCGCTCCGCCGTAGCCGATCGCGGCCAGCTTCTCCCGCTCGAGCGCCAGCAGATACATCGACTCGAGCTCGCGGCGCACGTCGCCCCGCGCGGCCAGCGCGAAGCGCTCGAGGTGCTCTCTCATCTCGCGAACCATGGGATCGCTATCGGGCCCCAGGGCTCCCATCGCGCGAGTGTAGCCCACTCACTCTTCGGTCGAGTTCAATCCAACGACAGGCAGTCAAAGCGTCGGATGACGAAGCCGTTTCGATGCACGCCGACGAGGACCGAAGCTCCGTCGGGCGAGGAGACCACGCTGTAGGGTGCGTCTGGTTCGTTCGACCTGACCTTCGTTTGGTGCTCTCCGTCGGTTACGATGAGTTCGAAGCCGAGGGGCGTGCCTCCTTCCAGAGCGTAGCGCTCGGCCACAGCGACCACGCCGCGACCCGCTCCCCAGGGCGAGGCAGCACGCTGCCGGCCGACGAGGACATCTTCGAACAGCGTGATCGGGGAGAGCTCCTCTTCAGCGCCGAGGAGCTGGATCTCGACGGCGGGGTGCTCTTGCCGGGCGTACCAAAAGCCGCCCGCGTGACTCGGGAGGAGCCAAGCTGGCGAGCTCCCGGGGTCGCCAGCTGGCAGCGGCGTGAAGGGCGAGAGGCTGTTGCCGGTGACCGTGGTGAAGCCGTCGATGCCGCGCACCACCAGCCGTCCTGCGCCGTCGAGGCCGTGCACCCACGAGGGGTCGGGCGTCGAGTTGAGCTCGGACTCGGGCAGCGCGAGTGGAAGCGAGAAGACCGGCTCTTCGGCGTCGAGCGTGGCGTAATACTGAAGCTCGCCATCGTGGTGCCAGTACACGCCGACGCCGGGGCTCGGCTCAAGCATCGGCCGCCCGGCGCGCGTCGGCCACGCGCCCTCGCGACCAAACGCCCCGATCGAGTAATCGCTGCCCTGCTCCGACCCGGCCTGGCGCAGCACGAAGGTCCCGTCGGCGCGCCCCACACTCTCGAGGATCAGTGCCGGGCTGTCGCGGTGCACCGCCTCCGGACCGAGGGACGGGGGCCACGCGCCGAACGGATCGAGCAGCCGCCTCGAGCGGACGCTGGCCGGTTTGGTGTCGTCATCGTTGAAGACGTACAGCAAGCCGACGTCGTTGCCATCGATCGCCACGAGCTGCCCAACCCTGCTCTCCGGCACCACGAGCTCTTCCGCGCGCGGCACGAGCCACGTGCACTCGGGGACCGGCAGGCTCGCTTCATCCGGCGGGCGCACGTCCGCGTCGCAGGCGACCAGCGTCAGGGCGAACACGGGCGCAGAGGAACGCATGCCGGTGAGTCTACGCCGCGCGAAACTCGAGCACCATGCGTCCGACTCGCACGCGGTCCCCCACTGCGGGCGATGTGTCGCATGCGACCGGGCATCGAGCCGTTGGGCGCATTGCGGCGAGCCTCGCGGCGCCTCGTGGCCCACCACCGCCTCACTCCGGAAAGAACGCCTCCACCGTCAGCGCCGGGGCTGACGACGGCAACACGCCGCCGACGACCATCAGGGTGCCGTTGGGCGCGGGGACGGGGGTTGCGCCGAAGCGGCGTTCGCGGAAGGGCAGGGGGGTGACCTGGCCGTCGGGGAGTTGGACTTTGAAGGCGAGGGTTTCGCCTTCGTTGTTCTCGCCGAGGGCGAGGACGCCGCCCTCGAATTTGAAGGCTTCGCCGCGGGTCTGCAGCTCGGGGAGGGCGGCTGCGCTGAGCTCGTCGGGGGCGCAGTCGGCTTGGCAACGGAGGTCGAAGAAGCGGGTGGCTGCGGGGGCGGCGTCGCGCAGGCCGCCGAGGGCGAGGACGATGTCGTCGCTGCTGAGGACGAGGGCGGCGCCGGCGGTGGCATCGGCGTCGAAGGGCAGGGCGCGCACGGTGCCGCCGGCCTCGACGACCTCGAAGGCTTTGCCCTCGGCGCTGCCGCCGAACACCACCAAGCCGATGTCGGGGACGAAGGTGGCGCCGCAACCGCTGCGCGGCGTAGCGAGCCGAATTTCACTGAATTCGCCGTCCTGATCCAAGGCCAAGATCGCGTTGCTGGGCGTCTCGGGTCGGGTGCAACCGACGACGTAGGAGGTGCCGTCGTCGGACTCGATGGTGCGGCCGCCGGACACCTCCTCGAAGCGCAAATCACCGGGCGGATCGCGGTCGGTGGTTTGGTCGCTGTTATCGAGCACGGTGGAGCCTTCGTCGTCGATCAGCAGGATGATCGAGCTGCGCACGACCAACGAGCGCGGGGTGCGCGGCAAGATCGATGAGGCCTCGGCGCCGCGAAGCGCTGCCACTCGATCCCGGGGCACGGGGGCGCGGTCCGCTGAACGAGACCAAGCGGGCCGGCCGTTCGAGCCCGGCCCGAAACGACTCGTACGGGAGCACGCCCGCCCATAGCGGCGCGCGCGGCACCGCCTGCGCCTCAAGCGAAGCGAGCGGGGCTGAGAGCGCAGAAGCGATCAACTGCCGCGGCACCGCAGCACCTTGAAGCGGCTCGAGTGCGCCGGACGACTCCTCGGGCGAGACCAGCAAGAATCGAAAGTCTTCGTCATGCCAGACGGAGACCGGGTGCCAGCGCTCGAGCCACGAAGAGCCAGTCGAGCTTGTCGGCGAAGCGGACGCTGGAGAGCATTCCGCATCTTCGGCTCTGCAGGCCGCCGGGGCAACTGCTACAGTCGCGGCGTGCGCACGGCTCGACGCTTCGTCTTGGTCTTCGCGGCGTCGGCTATGAGCTTTGCCGGCGCGACGTCGTGCGGCGACGCTCGCACGTGGTCCCTGATGCTGACAGCGGGCTACGAAGAGGACGTCTTTTCGCAGGACCCGGCGGTGACCGAAGTCACCATTCGCGCAACGACGGCGGATGGCTCCTCGACCTTCGAGGTGAAGTCGAAGCCGGGTGGCACGTTCGACCTCGGCGAGTTCTCGGACCAGGAGTTCCTGTCGTTCGATGTCTACGGAAACACCGCAGACGGAGAGACTGTCGTCCGCGGACGCAGCCTCACGTTGGCCGTCGGCTCCATCGACTCGCCGGAGGTGCCGCTGTTCGTACAGCGCACGAAGGGCTTCAGCCGGCCCCCGGGCGAGTTGGCGCGAGCGCACGTGCACGCCCCCGCGGGCGTCGTCGACGAGCAGTTCCTGCTCGCTTTCGGGGGCGACGCCGCGGCTGGGCAGAACGGCTTCGTCGACCCAGCCCTCGGCGACTTCTACGACGTGCGTTCGCTGGCAGGCGACGAGACTTCTTCCGCGCTGCCTCGCGCTTCGCTATCGTTGGTCGTAACGCCTTCGATCATCCTCATGATCGACAACGAAGGCGCGACCGCTCTCGATCGCAGCGAGCAAACGAACGACCTGGAGCCGCCCGGGGATCTGTCGTTCGACGAGGTTGCGGGCGGACGCACCGCCACAGCTGCGGACGGTACCGCCTACGTCGTCGGCTGCACCCGGCCTTCCGGAGCAACCGACGCGGTGCTCGCCGTTGACGAGGATGGCGCACTGAAAGAGGTTCGCCTTTCGACGCCGCGACAAGGGTGCGGGGTGGCGTATGTGCCTGATCTGGGGCTCGTGATCTTTGGCGGCAGCGAACGCGGCAAAGCCTTCGAGGTAATCGAAGATGGGGCGGCCTCCGTGCGCAGCCTGCCGTTCGACGCGGACGCCACCTCCGGCGCGGCACTGGTCCTGAGCAGCGAGGAGATCGTGATGGCGCTCGGCGGCCGGCGAGGGGACGAAGGAGCCCCCACCCGCTTCTTCGACCTGCGTTGCCAAGCGAGCTGCGTGCCCGACGTACTTGACGAAGGTGCTCTGCCCGAGCTGGCCGCGCGCGGCGAGGCGTACAAGCTGTCGGATGCGGTGCTGGCGATCGGAGAGGACGCAGACGGAGAGACGCTCGTGTTCACGCTCGCGCTACCCGACGGCCCAGTCACCGCCCTTCCCTTACGTGAGCGGAGGTTCGGCGCAACGGCGGTGCCTGCGCCCAACGGCACGCTGATGGTGCTGGGCGGCCTCTCGCCTTCGGGGGCGCCCGTGGTCAGCGTCGAAGCGTTCTTTCCCTAGTGAACGCCCCCGCTGGAAGTTCAACCCAGCCCCGGGTCGGTGGGGTCATGCCCGATTCAGGGGTCCCCCTTCGCCCGTGGAGCTGAGACTAAACCGCGCTTCGGGACCCGCGAGGTGTCGGCAGCCTGGCAGGTAAATCGAACAAGGAGCCGCTGCAAACGTTATGGCCGCCGCTGGATTGTGAATGAACTCGATGGCGAGGTCAGCGGCGCGCTCCGGGGCTTGCACGTGAACCGCTGGCCCGAAGCACCATTTCACCCCTCCTTCCTCATCTTCCCCGCCAGGACCTCCACGCACTTCTGGATTCTCTTCCACGCTGCGCTTTTGCTGATACCGCGTTTGGCTCCGGCTTCTTCGAAGGTGCGGTGGTGGAAGAGGACTTCTTCGACGAGGGCGCGGTCGTCTTCGGGGAGGGCGGTCATGGCTTGGCTGATGGCTTCTCGGAGGCGGCTCTGTTCGGCGACGGCCTCAGGGGTTTCGACTTCACGGGCCATGGCCAAGGTGAGTGCGGCGGCGGCCATGATGTTGACGTAGGCGCGCTTGTGTTCGGCTTTGCGTTGCTCCGGACTGGCGAATAGGTCGCCGAATTCGGTATTGGCCAATACAGGTTCAATGCCGTTTAAAAGCGCCGCGTCGAGCGCGGCTGCTTTGCGCTCTTTGCGGAGCGCGTCCAGCATGGCGCCGTGGACTCGCTTGTAAACGCGGCGCTGAAAGTCCTCTTGCGTTAACTCACAATGCAGCGGCGCCATCTCACAGATAACCGCCATACCAATCTGAAAGAGCTCCTCTTGCTGTTGTGGCGTACGCCGCGCGACCTTCTGCGCCGTCTCCCGCGCCATTCCCTGCGCGTCACGGATTAGCGCATAAGCCCGTTGATCAAGTGCCACCGAGCTTGTTCTCCTGCTCGAGCCAAGCTTCGAAACCCTTGATACTCCGATCTTCTGACGCCTCCGGCGCCAAGCGAGACTCTTCGAGCGCCTCCTTGGCAAAGGCCTTCATCACCGGGTGGGAGGTGTAAAGCGTTTCCATGATCTCGCGCATGGCCGCCAAGGACTCTGCGGAGAGCAGGTGGTCCCAGCCCTCCAACGCCTGATCAGCCAGGTCTGCAACGCTGCGCGGAGGGCCTTTGAGTTGGCTTCGCATTCCTGTCATTGAAGCCGTTTAAGTCTTGTTGGACAAGTGCAAGCTTCGGCTACATTGGGGCCGAGGTGGCCGTGCCCTTCACGCCCGAAGAAGAGGAACATGCCTGGGAGCTCGTGGAAGGCGACTATCGCGAGCGCGGCCTACAGCTGCCTACCCAAGAGCGGCTTGACCTACAAGAGTTCCTCGTTGACTACCTTCTGTGCGCCCAGGAGGGCCAAGGGCTGTTGCGCGCCTTCCACGGTGGCACTGCCACCCTGGAACACAAGGCAGCACTCAAGAGCCTGTTTGACTACCTCGTCAATGACTACCTGACCGCCGAGTTAGCGCCCTAGGCAGAGCCTCCCCCCAGAATTTCGGGGGAATTAGCCCTGCGAGGGCTCCGCGGAGACTTTCAAACTCTCCGCGAGCCCACCGAGGGCTAATTCGCGAGAAATCTCAGCGGAAAACAGCCCACCCAGGGCACCCTGAGAGTTCGAAAGTCTCCAGCTGCCCTGTGATAGGCCCCTTTTTGCGCAAATTTCAAGACCACCCAGCCCTCCTTGGGCTCCATCGAGACTTCCATCTTCGCCAAGTGCCCTCGGAGGGCCGTCCCGAGAGTTCGAAAGTCTCCAGGTGCCCTCGGAGGGCCCGCCCGAGAGTTCGAAAGTCTCCCAAGTGCCCTCGGAGGGCTCCCTGAGAGTTGGGAAGTCTCCAGGCGCCCTCGGAGGGCTCACCTGAGAGGTCGGAAGTCTCCGGGTGCCCTCGGAGGGCTCCCCTGGCTTTGCCTGCTTACCTGACGTCGCCTAGAAACGTCGAGCGACTGCCCGAGAACTCGAAGATCACGTTCCAAGGAACGAGACGATCTCGTCGGCACGTTTCATCGCCGTAAGGAATCCGTGGAAGTGCAGCTGCGTTCTGCCAGAGGGTGCGTTCCAAAGCCCGTTTAAGGCTTGCCAATCTGCCGATGGCCCGTCGTTCCACGGTAGCCCTCGCTCGCTCCACAAACGCATCGCTCCGAGAAATCCACTCCGTTCGTCGGAGTGGATTTCGTCAGGGAGTCGGACGTAGTCCACACAGGCGACGCGTCGACTCTCACCGTGGTCCCGTGTCATCCGTCGAATGAGACGGTTGATGTGCGGATCGTTGAAGCCGTATTCGATCACCAGCAAGCGAGGCGATGCCCGAAGCTCGTTCGATGTCGCCTCGAAGTACGTCATGAAAGGTTCGGCCGCGACCTTCTCCGTCTTGTGTAGGCCCGTGACGATCGAACCACCGTGGAGCTCACGTCCACATGCGGTGCGACCGAGATGCCCTCCGCTGGCGAAACTCGCATGCTCGGCATTCGTGAACCACTTGTTTTCCCACTGTTCGCTTGCGGCATTCCAGTCGCCCACGGTGTCTCCGTACGTGGACCCTTTGATGAGAACGCTGCCGTGAAGATGCATCAGCCGGTGCTCCGCTCGTTGATGGACCAACCGCGGATGAAAGAGCCACCCGCTTGACCCCTCTGCCGGTTCGTATCCTTGCACGGAGCCATCCCATTCGAGGGCATGCTCGACGAGGGTGTCGTAGTTGAGCGTGGCCACGGTGAGTTCGAAGTTGTCTCGCAACGCCGTCCAGAAATCGCGAAACGTTGGCCATACCAAGTGGTTCAACGCGGCCGTGGATGCTTCCAAGATCGTGTCGCGAACCGTGAGCTCAAGCATGAGCAGCGAGTGCATGAGGAAGTCAGCGTGGCCGTTCTCATCATCGAACAGATCGCGGAGATCGGCCCTCGGCCCGGTCCAGCCTGCTTCAGCGATTCCTCCTCGGCCACGCCAACCGGCGTGAAGCGCAAGCCCACTCTCGATGAACTCGAAGAGGTGCTCGAAGTTCATCTTGGCTCCGAAGTGGCGCTCAGCGGCTACCAGAAGTCGTGTCCGCCTTTCGGCGTCGTTGGCGCTCGGGAAATAGTTCTTGAACTCGGGGGCCGGGATCGCGAACTGCGCCCGGATGATGGCGGTCAACCGATCCGTGAGGGGAACTCCGAGGTCAAAAGATCCGCCAGCTCCGATCAACACGGTGAGACGAGGTTTCACGGACGGGGACACGTGGGCGGAACTCATGGTCGATCTTCTAATACCGACAACCTCATCGATCCATCTTGACCATAGCAAACCACTGCGATGCCAATTCGGGATGCGGATCACACTCACGCGCTCTGGCACAACCATCACGCTCGAAGGTGAGAATGTGGATGAACTCGCACGGGCCGTGTCTCTCTTGGAGAAGGCGGCGTTGCCCGAACCGCAGGTGATTCCACAACCATCGATTCCCATTGCGGATCCTTGGCTCACCTTCTTGACGCATGTGGAAGACAAGCCGAATCAGCTCCTACTGCTGCGACATCTCAAGGCGCGCGGCCCGCTTGGGCTCAATGCTCTCGTCGACCAACTGGGTTCCGAGAGCACGCTTGAAGTTGGAGGTGTTCTGGGTGCGATCCGACGTTGGACTGTCCGCTCAGGATTTCTTGCTGAGCGACAGTTACATCTCCCCATCGTGGGGCTTTGTAATTGACGCTACGCAATTTCCAACTCGCGATCACGTGATCGCGAAGAGGGGGCGTCTCTACGTCCCCGGCCCCGCACTCCAGGCGGGCAATCTTCCTGAACCGCTTGCCCCCATCGTCTCGCGATGGAAGCGGATCATGGACGCCCAAGAGTTGGAGGACTTGGACTCGCTCGCGCGTGAGGAGGTCCTGAGCCCCCCAGCCTGACCCGTCGGCAAAGCAACAGCCAGGAGGACGCAACTTTCTAAGGGGCGCGTCCTCCTGGCTTCCGACCTTTCGGTGTGGTGGGCGTGCCGAAGAACGTCGCGAAGGGCAAGGAGCTGGTTGAGCCACTGTGCTCACGAGGGAACCATCGAGCGTGCTCTGTGCTTGGGCAGGTTCTGTACAACGGTTGGGGCGACGTGCCGAAGGACATCGAGAGAGCTAGAACGCTCTGTGGACCTGATCCGCTTTCGGGGTCCACATCTATGCGGCTATACGCGTGTATGCCGCAAGCTCTTTCTTGATTGGGCTCATGCCTGAATTGAAGCTGTGCCGACGACTAGTGTTGTACCAATCGATGTACTTCTTGAGCGCAAACTGGCCTGCTTCGAACGAGATGAATGTTGAGCGGAGATCAAGAAGCTGCGTGAGGTGGTGAAGACTTCGTGGCACAGCTTCGAGCGGCGCTCAGTGCGTGGGCAAGGGACTGCCGCCGTTCCGGAAGGAGTTCGAGGGAGGGACGTTCGACCAGAACGAGAAAGTAGCGAAGTTCGACGGGTGTGTGAGCCCGTTTGAGAGCCGCGATGACGCCCTCAGGAACACGTTCTGCTGCCCGTTTGAGAAGCGGAAGTGACCTGACGTGTCCGGCCACCGTTGACGTCGGGGCATGGGTGCGAGCAAAGTTCCAGATCTATGGCAATCAACACGGACACTGTCGCAAAGTCCCTCGTGCAGCGCATCGAAGACGCTTCCAAAGAGCAGCTTCAGGAGCACACGATGGTGAGGAAAGCCTCCACCGACTTGCGCCGTCAGAGTGTTATTGCCGAGCTCCGCAAGATCGATCTCGAACTCGCGCGGTATCCTCAGGATCGGCTTGAGATCGAGAAGAAAATGGGCACCGCCTTTAAGCTCTCGAACGAGTTCGGTCAGATCCTCAAAGAGGCGAGTATCCAGGCGCTCGGGGCGCTCGGAGGCAAGTGGGCAACGTTCTACGCGGCGCTCGGACTATGAGTGAAGCAGCTGAATGGGTGAGTGCCATCGGTGGCGCGGTCGGGGGGATTGTCGGCGTCGCGTCTGGCCTTTGGACTTGGGCCAACTCCGCCAAAGTGGAGCGCGTGCGTCATGAAGCCGCGAAGGCTCTTGAAGTCGCGGAAAAAGCGCAAACACAAGCTCAGGTTGGATGGTTGGAGCTTCAGTTGCGCGTCTTCATCAGCTCTCGGCGCGACAAGATTCACGAAGCTGATCGAGATCTAGCCTCGCTTCGGCAGGGCCGAGATCCCGCGGAGCTTTCGGCTACGGAGAAGGTGCATTTCAAAGACATCTTCGACCGATTTTTCAGTGCGCACGAAGATCTACTGAATGCGATGGAACAAGCCTGTCGCCACTTACGAGACGCGAAGGTCGAGCCCGAGTCGTTCCGTCTCATGTACGACAGCGAGATCCGCCGCATAACCGTTGAAGCGGTCGAGGGCGAGCCGTTCTACAAACTCATGTACCCACGCGAGAAGAGCAAGTTCAGGGCGGTCTGGGCCGTGAGTGATGAGTGGTTCAACTTGGAGAAGGCAAAGAAATAGGGCGGCATCCGGCGGTCGAATCAACTTCAAGGGCGGCGCGGAACGCGGACCACTTTGCTACGAGGTGGTTGATCGCCTCAATCGAAGGTGCGGGTGCTTCGAAGCCGCCCCGACCCCGAATGGTCGACTTACTGCAGTCTTGATGTTGAACGGCCGGATCGTTGTCGGTCACGAATCAAGTGTTCGACAAATGGAGTATCCACTCCCGCGTCACTTGACATCCGCTCCGTGAGGCCTATAGTCTGGACAGGTTCTCCATGTGGAGCCCGTCCTGACGAACCTCGCCCCCGAGGCTCATCAACCCAGGACCTAAGCAAGAGCCCCTGAGGTTCGTGCACACACGGCAGTGGTCGAGATGGTTCTCGACGATTTTCTGCATTTTGAACGCTCAAGCGTTCGCTGATGGGGGCTAGGCGAGCGGATTTGGAGAACGTTCATGGACAAGCAGGAAAAGCGGCTCCGCGCGTGGATGGCGAAGAACCCCGACCTCACTCGGCGGCAGTGCATCGAGCAGATGAAGGCAAGGGCAGCGGAGCTCCATACCAAGTATCCGCAGAAGGTCCTGCGGGCACCGTTCACGGCGGAGCAACTCGTGGAAGCTCTGGAGGAGCTGGCGTCGCGCGACGACGGCTCGGTGACAACGGGAGTGGTTGAGACGTCGGTCCAGTGCCTCCTTCGTATCGATGTAAAACGTGTGGCGCCGCTGAGCATGGTGTCGAACGACTCCCTCACTTGGAACGTCGATGTTCGACGGAGCCGTCTTGCTTTGACCGTGTCGCTGCCGGACTACGAGCGCGGTGGACACGAGACTGCGGCCGGATGGGCAAATTGGTTCGGCTCAAAGCACGGCTGCGTTGTACGTGTTGAAGCCGAGCGTGGCGACGACCTCGACCTTGTTGTCCAGGTGCCTCGGCAACTGCCGTCGAGTCGCATCGACCAGCATGGCGAGCCCAAGACGATGCGAGCAGCCGGAGTCGCGGGGCCTCCCGTCAATCTCCTGCACTCCTTCGAGTGGCAGGACGATCCATCGTTCAAGTTTTCGCAACCCTGTCCCGACTGTGGGCGTTGGATCCTCTGCACGAAACACCTGGCCGATGGCACTTGTTTTTGCGGAAAGGCCTTCCGAGTCGTCTTCGGCGCGCCGGATTGGAGCCTTGCGAAGGGCGCACGCTGCATGGATTGTGGTGCTGTCGATCGCATGACCGAGCCTCACGAAGGCCGGAACCCGTGGCGGATCCTCAACTCGTTCCAGCGCATCTGCCGGGCGTGTCAACTGTTCAAGGAGAAGGTGGGTGAGCACCGGGCCTTGTACGATTACATGAACACCGACACGAACCGCCTTCTGGACTCGTGGGAGAGCGGGTACTTTGGGCCCCTTGTAAAACCCTTGGTTGCCGAAGCGCGACTGAAGCAGGCCGAGCTTCATGAGCTTCGTGAGGCGATCGTGGCAGAGATGGAGGCGACCGGCGATGACGCCGATTCTTCAGAAGTCACGTCGGTACTGGCCGAGCTGGAGACCATCATGAAGTCCATCAACAACGCGGCAAGCTCCGCCGTCGAGAAAGAACGCGTCTCGTTCAGCCGAACGGGAACTTGAACTCGATCGAGGCGGGGTGCATCTCTGCACCCCGCCCTTGAACGCTCCGTTCATCAACATACTGCTCTGACACCCAAGGATGATCATGGCGCCCTCAGATCAACCCAACAGTGGAAAGCCGGGAGCCGCCTTCGAGAGGCTCGTCGGTGCGGTTCACAAGCGACTGGACTCAGGAGCGCAGGTTTCATGGAACGAAAAGATCAACGGCGCCCAGATCGACATAGCGATTCGAGGTGTCGTGGGCGGCCATCCGGTCTTCATCATCGTTGAGTGCCGCGACTACGACGACACAATCGGCATCGACCACGTCCGCGGTTTGGTGTCGGTCAAGAAGGAGGTCGGAGCCGACCGCGTGATTCTCGTCACTCGAACGGGGTTCACCGCTCCAGCGCTCGGGTTGGCGGCCACTGAGCGCATCCTCACGTGCACACTTCGCCCCGCCGCTGGTGGGGACTACCCGGCCGAGGCCCAGCCCGCGCACGTCTCACTCAGAATCGATCTCCACGGTGAGTCGATAGAAGACATCGAACTTGAAACGACGACGGGCGAACGAATCGCCGCTCGATGGTCGAATCAGCTCGTCGATGACGACGGGAAGAGCGTCTTCTTGGACCGGCTGGTCAAGAGCTGGCTGTACCACAGTGATGAAGGGAGAGCCTACAAGGGCGATGGGCATGTGAGCCTGACCATCGAACCACCAATTCGGTTCGGCGAAGACAGCGAGGATCCCCCGCGCATCAAGACATTGCGTTGCCGAGTGCGGCCCACCGTTGTGGAGGGCTTCAGTCTCTGGGAGTCGCCCGCTGAATGGGTGTTCCATCGCCAAACCCCGGAGGGGACGATCGACGAGCCCAAGTTCTTCGACTTTGAGGATCTGACTCAACTTGCGGAGACGCTTCGCCACCTGAAAGGGGCCTGAAGCGGTTGCCCGCCAAGTCAAGCGTGAGGTGTCTCAGACAGCCCACCTCGGTGTAGGCCGCTCATTCGGAGTAACAAGGTATGGCGAAAGCGAAAGCGAGAGACGAATTCCCAGATCCCGTGAAGCGTGCCCTTTACGAGCGCGTGAACGGACTCTGCTCAAAACCCGATTGCAGAGTCATCACCAAGGGGGCGAAGAGCGACACGGATCAAGCCTTCACGATCGGTCAAGCTAGCCACATCCACGCTGCGTCCAAAGGCGGGCCTCGGTTCTTGTCCACTCAGACGCCGGCCCAGCGGAAGGCATTCGCGAATGGAATCTGGCTCTGCTCAAACCACGGCACTGAGGTCGATGCCGACGAGATCACATTCCCAGCCGACATGCTGCGCACGTGGAAGTCGAAGACAGAGGGGTACGTGCGATCGATGGTCGGTAAAATGCCATCGTACGTCCCGCCGCCTCCTCGGTCCGAGGAAGGGCTGATTGCGCTCGGCCCGAACGTGTTGGTTTTTGGACGCATCGTGGGTCATTCGGCGAAGAGCTGGAAGCTTTCGCTCGGAGAGTTCCTGCTCGGCGACGTTCACGACCTGTACCAGTTCGTCGACACATTCGAGTCGGCAACCCCGGACGACCGCTACGTCTCGTTCGAACGAACCGGCGCGGGTGGAATGCTGGCGCAGCCCCCCAGCATCGTGGACGAGGGAGAACTGGTGGTGAGCCTCGAACTTGAGTCCACGCTGAGTCCAGCCAACGCACTGGCAACATTCGATGTCACCAAGTACGGGAAGACCTTGGCGATCGACATGGCGCTGGATGAGCCGCACGTCGTTTGGGACCGTTCGGTGTCGGGCGCCGACACCGTTCCTCAACGGCTGTTCGTCATCCTAACCGGCGTCAAGGGTGGGTGGCGAGGTGGCGACGACCCCGGCAGCCGAGTCGCCGAACTGAATCTGAAGTTGTCCGGAGATCACATTGAAAACATCATCGCGATCGAGATCGCGCGTCTCGCTTCGGTGCCGTACCACGACAGGTTGTTGAAGACCTCCGAACCTGCGCTCGGCTTCGTGCGACGTGTTCGCGGCGTTCGCATGATGGCTCAGCGATCCCCGCTCTATCTCATGGCACGGCTCTCGCTGGACATCTGGGGACTTGCGGAAACGCAGGAGTACGACATCCCCATCTCGTCCTCCACGGAGAGTCTCGGACCGGAACCAAAGGTGGACGTCTCTCTATTTGGCCCTTGAATCCCCGGTAGGTAGCCCACCGATCGTTCGGGGTGTGCTTGCCGCCCTCCGTGATGGAGCCACGATTGATTCAGTGTCGGGGAATTCTCCTCGGCTCGTCGTGAACTCATGGCACCGCGAACTCGCCATTTTGCAAAGCGCGGTCCCCGGAGGAAATAACATGAAAGATCGAGAATATAAGGCAAAGGTGTGCGTGACTCCCGTCGGACCGTGTGTCGATGTCCAGTCGAACGATCCGGTAAAGACGGTTGCAACGGCCGTCGCCATCGGAGTTGGGTTGTACGCTGGGGCGCAGCTTGTGAAGGCGGTGCTGCGATGAGCGGACCGGAGCCGGGGCCGAACGTGTGGGTCAGCCAGGACCGAGACGGGAACTGGCGTGTGACCTCGGAGGGCGCCCAGCGCGCGGCTAAGGTCCCCCGTCGGCATCCGTTGCGCCCGCGGCCGCGTCGCGCCGTTCATCCTCCAGCGGGCTGCGTGCCCCGCAGGCAACCAAGGCCGCGAAGCACACGACGAATCCAACCAACCCGCGCGATTGCATGTCCTCGTCCTAGAGCCGCAGACCGCGGGCCGGGCTTAATCGACCTTATTCCGAGGGGCCTTCAACTCGCCCCCCTGGCGCGCGAGCGATCGGCCGTCGTATCGCGAGGCGTCCCATAACTTGCGGTCGCCCCGGACGAGGAGCACTTATGGGACGCCCAGAGCGCGAGCGATCGACCGTCGTGTTGCGGCGCGTCCCACATCTCGCGGTCGCCCCGGACGAGGAGCACTTATGGGACGCCCAGAGCGCGAGCGATCGACCGTCGCGTGGTGGCGCGTCGCCTCAAGTTCCCAATGGAACCGCGGATCCGGTAGCTTCGCGCGGCACGGCTGGGACGAACCGGCCTGCAGGAGAATCGAAAATGCGCGCGAAGTTGGTCAGGGACGCGATCGCCCTATGCGTGAGCGTGATGAGCCTTGCCTGCGGTGATAGTGGCTCAACGGGAACAGGCGCCGCAGGTGGCTCCGGTGGCGCGGGTGGTGACGGTGGTGCGGGTGGCGCTGGTGGCGCCGGTGCCTCGGGCGGCGGCGGTGGTGCGACTATCCTGAACGGCTGCGACCAAGCGACGGCCGAGGACATGACAGGCAACCCGGAGATCGATCTCGATTGGGTGCTGCCCACGCAGGCGTGCCTCGTCGTTTCGAATGGGGCGATGATCAACTTCATCGGGGACTTCTCACTTCACCCCCTCTCGGGTGGCAGTCCCGGCGCGCCGCTGGACGATGACATCACCAACCTCGACCAATCGGGTCCTCAGGCTACATACATCCCCCAAACCTTCGGCGCGCACCCATTCTTCTGCACGATTCACGGAGCATCGATGCAGGGCGTCATCTACGTCGTGGACTAGCCGCAGGGCGCTAGAGCCCTTCGACGTGGACATGAAGGGCCTCGTTCTCCTTGGGCGTGCCGATCACGACGAGGTCGACGTCGGTGGCGGGCTCGAGGAAGTACGGTGGGGCGGCTGGGTAGATGGCCATCAGCGATTCGTAGCCGGCGGGGAGGGGGACCGCGGTTGCGGACTTGCTGGCCCAGTCGATCGGCGAGCTCGCTGCGACCTCGTTTGCGGACGCGACCAAGAGCTCGAGTCCGGCGCCGGAGGGGCCGAGCGCGATCGCGAGCTTGTCGCCGAACGGGACGAAGCGGCCGCGCAGGGTGCTGTCGCGCCAGAAGGTCGCGCTGAATTCGCCGCCGGCGGGACGATGGAAGTAGACGAGCTTGCCGGCGGCGCTGCGCGCGAGGAGGTGCGCGTCCCCGTCGGGATCGATCCAGATGTCGTTGGTGGAGGCGACCGCGTCGCCCTCGACGGCGGCGAGGTTCGTCGCCCAGGTGACCGGGGCGTTCAACGCGAGGTCGCCGACGCCGGTGCCGCCGTGGAAGGTCCAGTTGGGCGCGAGCCCGGCGACGAGCTGCGTGTGCATCGTGAACGCCGATGAGCCCGGCTCGAACGCGACGTTGATGTACGAGGAGTCGTTGAACCCGGCGACGCCTCCCGAGCGCGGGCCGTTCCAACCTCCACCGTAGTCGACGATGAAATGGAACGAGCCGCCGCCACCGTCGACGACGCCCGTCCACCACACCATGCGATATCCATCGGGTGAGATCGCCGCGCCGACGTAGTTCGCGAATGGCCCCGTCGCGATCGGTAACGCGGCGCAGCTCGACGTAGCCGTCGCGATGGTGAAGGTGCACTCGACGACCACCGCTGCGCCCGAGTCGATGCCGAAGGTGTGCAGCTGCGTGCCGTCCGCGCTCGCGATGGTCGCTGTGTTCTGTTGAACCACGCCGGGCGGGTTCATCACGCCGACCGTCTGCCACGCGCCGTTCGTCCACTCGAAGACCGCGAGCGTGTGATCGTCGTTCACGTCGCACGGCGGATACACGCTGCTCGACGCGGCCTGCGAACAGACGTCATCCACGAAAAAGAGCGACCCGCTCGCGCGAACCAAGTGCCCGAGATGCGGTCCCCACCCGCCGAACATCGCGCCCGGGATGAAGCGGTGATGCTCGCTGATCAGCGCTGTCGCGAAGCTCGGCTCCGAGCCGCCCGTGCCCGACGAACTCGAGGCGCCGGCGCCTCCTGTGCCGCCTGCCGCGCCAGACCCGCCTGCCGCGCCCGAGCCGCCGGAGGCGCCCCCGCCGTTTCCACCCGCCCCCGCGGCGCCCGACGATGAGCTCGACGCACCGGAGCCGGTGCTCGCAGCGTCGTCACCGCACGCTACAAGCCCCAAGGTCGAGAGCAGCGCGACCAGCCATCCCCGTGAGCGAAGCATGAAATCAAAGTACCACGGTGGGTCCGTGACGTGGCGAGCTGGCGCAAGCAGCGACATTACGCCGAGTCTCACCGTGACAGCGGGCGATGTGTCGCACGCGGGTCGGGCATCGAGCAGCCGGGAAGCGGGCATCGAGCCTTCGGGCGCGACATATCGCCGCGTCTCGCCGTGACAGGGGGCGATCTGTCGCATGCCGCCCCGGGCTTCTCCCGTTGCCACTGCACGGTGCAGCGACGAAGATGCGGCATGGTCTGCACGGCACGCAGCTCAACGTCGCTGGATTGGTTGCGCGTGGCGACGCTTTTTGATCAAGCGACGGTTTGGCACGACCGTGGGGTTTGGTACGTGCTGCTGTTTCCGCAGGAGTCGAGCGGTGCGTTGGATCCGCTGGAGGGAAAGCCGATCGTAGGCCCAGCCGATCCGCTCGCGCGCGACGTCCCGCTCTGGGCGGGCGTGCTGCCGTACGAGGCGTTTCGGTCGGGGCTAGAGCGTCCGGCTTGGAGCGTGGCGGAGAAGCGCGCTAAGCCGCCGTGCGCGCAGATCGAGTGGCGGCGGTTTGCTGCGACGGTGGTGATTGCGGCGTCGGGGGAGAGCTTCGTGGTGGCGGATTCGGAGGCGCTGCTTTCGGACGTGCAAGCGATGCTGTCGCGCGAGCCGCCACAGACCGAGCTGCGGACCGAGCCGCTGACCGACCCGCGCGCGCAGCCGCTGCCGAGGCTCAGCATCGTTGAGACCGAGCCCGCCGAGTTGCATCGGGAGCGGGTGCGTGCGGCGGTGGCGCGCATTCGCGAGGGCGAGTTCTATCAGGTGAACCTCGCGCGGCAGCTTGCGCTGCAGTTCGCGGCGGAGCGCCCAGCCGAATATGCGCGGTTGCTCGCGCGGCTGACGCAGGAGTTCCCAGCGCCGTTTCGCTTTCTCTTTCACACGGCGGAGGGCGCGACGGTGGTGGGCGCAAGTCCGGAGCTCGCGCTTTTTGCGCAGGCCAGCGAAGACGGCGCGAGCTTCTCGACGTTGGAGACGATTCCGATCAAAGGCACGCGGGCGCGCGGCAAGACCGCGGAGGAA
>CAITIQ010000302.1 GCA_903892415.1 uncultured delta proteobacterium
CAGGACTTCGCTCCCGCCCACGAGCCGGAATTCGGTTTTCGGGTGTTTCTTTCGCCACTCCTCAGCCATGGTCGAGTCGCCGTCAGGCTTCAAGTAGCTCACGATCTTCCCGAGGTACGCATCCGCCCTCTGCTGCTCAGCCATCCAAGCCGGGAATGGTAGGTCGATGATGGATCCCGCCACAACCGGTGCTGGCTCGGGCTCGTCGAGTCGTGCTCGGTCTGCGTCTGGAACGTCTCCCAAGTCGCTCATATCGCGAATGTTCTCCTTCTCTTCCCTCTCCTCGCGAAGCCCAACCTCCGGGTGATCAAGTTCGTCGGCGCCGAAAGCCTCTTCCAGCGCATTGATCTGCACTGTGGCGCGAGCAGTCTCGAAGTCGTCATACGCTTCCGCGCACTTAGTCGCCCATCTGCTGAGGAAATCCGCAACCGGGTTCATCTCGCCCTTTCGGTGCTTTGGGACGAACTTGAACTCGCTGAGGCGGAGGACCCAATTAGCCCTTCTCGTAGGCCAGTTGTTCTTAGTGAGCAAGGACAGGACGACCTTGGAGTCGGTGATGAGGTCGAATTCGCTGCCGAGGAGGTAGGGGCGGCATTTGTCTGTCGCCCAAACCGTGCAGCCGGCCTCCCGTTCCCAGACGTCCCACTTGCGCTCGCTTGGTTGGAGCTTCTTGGAGTAGTACGCTATCGGGTGTTCACGTCCTTCGGCGTCGAGGTGTGCGAGCACGGCTCCCCAGGCTACGTCGGAAGCATCACAGGCGAGGACGAAGCGGGCGCCAGGCTTAGGCATTGCCAGTACCGGGGCCGTGACAAGTGCACCCTTCAAGGTCCGGAAAGCCGCCTCATGCTCTTTCTCCCAGACATCACCGTGCCACACCTCACGCATTCTCGCCTTGCGGTTGCGGGGCTTAGGCCCGGAATCTTCCAAGACATCGTCTTGCAGTAGCTCATGTAAGGGTGCAGCGATGTGGGCGTAGTTGCTAATGAACTTCCGGTAGTACGAAGTAAGCGCTAGGAAGCCCAACAGCTCGCGTTGGGACGTGGGCCTCTGGTAGTTCAGCATGGCCTCCAACTTCTTCTCTTGCATCTTGACGCCCTCCTGAGTCACGGTGTGCCCCAGGAACTCCAGCTCGTGCTGGGCGAATTCGCACTTGGCCGGGTTGGCCACAAAGCCAAATCCTCGCAAGGCTGCCATAACACTCTCACACTTGTCCAAGTGGTCCTGCAGGGTGTCGTTGCTGTAGACGCAGATATCGTCGAAGAACGAGACGCAACAGGTCTGTTGGAGTCCGCCAAGGGCCCGGTCCACTGCGCGCTGGAATTTCTGCGGGGCAGTTGTTAATCCCATGGGCAAGGCTGTAAAACGTAGAAGTCCTTGCGCCCGTGTCATGAAGGCAGTTTTGTCTCTCGAGCTTAAGGCTAGCGGTAGCGAGAAGAAGGCTGACTGCAGGTCGATCTTCGAAAGCCACTTCGAGCCTGCGAGTCTGTTGATGGTCTCTTCAGCGAGGGGCATGGGGTACTTGTCGCTTACCACGAGCTTGTTGACTCTGCGCAGGTCCACGACGGGCCGCCACTTGCC
>CAITIQ010000303.1 GCA_903892415.1 uncultured delta proteobacterium
ACGGTGGAGCGTCGAGGTGGCAGCGAGCGACCCAAGCTGCGCGCAGATACGGTTTGGATCGACACCGATCGCGGTCTCTTGATGTTGACCTTCCGCGGCCACTTTCCGATCGAGCATCCCGCAGAGACGTTTCGCGTAAAGACCGAGCTCGACAAGGCCACGACCAGCTGGCGCACCGTCCAACATGAAACCCAGCCGCAAGAGCGCGCTCAAGAAGCGCCACCGCTCGAGCGTCGCTCCGAAGTAACGCAGCACCTAGCCGCGCTCTCCTTACCCACCGGCCGAGAGACGATGCTCGATAGCCTCGAGCAACACACGGCTGCCAAGGAGTTTCTCGCGCCCGAAAAGACGAGCGTGCCCGGGCTGGCTGCGGCTGGGCTCCCGTTTCAGAGCGCCGCTCGACGAGGCGGACTTCCTTTCAACGAGGGCTCGCTACCGCCACCGCTTCCCACCGGCACCGAGCCGCCCTTCCCCGAGCCGGCGAAGCCGCCGGCGTTTTCATGGCAACCAGGGCTCGCACCGCCGGTGACCTCAGCGTCTTCGGCTGGGCCAGCCACGATGATCGCCTCTTCGCCCGCGACGATGATCGCCTCTTCGCCCGCGACGATGATCGTCCCCGGAACGGCCACCATGGTCAAACCGGGGTTCTCTCCGCCAGCCTTCCCGCCGGCTTTCGCACCTGCCGCGGCACCGGCGCCCCAAGCTCCAGCCCCAACCTTCTCCGAGCCCTACCGCGCGAACGAGATCAAGACCGTCCCACCGATGGCGATGCCGGGCGTCGCGCCGCCGCCTCCCGGCCCTTCGATCATAGGGGCGAGCAGCGCGTCTTTGGCCGCACCAGCGCCAGTGGGAGCGCCGCTCGCGCCGCCCGCGGTGCTGCCAACGCACGCTTCAGCGGCCGCCTTGACCGGCTTGGTCGGCGCGTCCAACGCAGCCGCCGATCCGAAGCGTCCCGGCGCCGTGCCTGCCGCACCGCGCGTGATCGAAGGGGACGTCCTGCATCTGATTTGGTTCAACCCGGAGATCGCGCCGCGCATTCGTCGGCGGCCCGAATGGAAGAAGCTGCTCGATAAGCTCGAGCAAGGTCGTTTTGATCCGGAGGTGGATGAGGGCGCAGCCAGCGATGACCCGTCGGATATGGAAGACCGTCGCGAGGTGTATGAGGTGATCGCGCGCGGCACGCCGAGCGGCCTTGACTCCGTCGATAACGCGCTGCTCGACGCGGTGCGCTCCGACGGACGTTTCGCGCCGCAACTCCTGCTGCTCTTGGGTGAGGTCCGCTTCGACTTCGACGAGATCGAGATGTTGAAGGCCACCATCGCGACGGCGCTGCCCTTCGCCGGCACCGATGAAGCGCTCAAGAAGCATATCGAGGCCGGCACCGCCTTCCTCGGTGCGCCGGGCTTGGTGGCCTCGCCCGAGGTCGCCGCGTCGATGAGCGGACGTATCCGAGAGGCCTTCCTCAACAGCGATCGCGTGGTTGGTCCTACGTTCCTTGACGACCAAACCGAACGAGCGCTGCTCGATCGACGCAGCTTCCAAAAGCGCAACGTGTTTGGAGATCCGCACATTCGCGGGGAGTTCTTTTTCGCCGGCAGCTCCACCGGGATACCGATCTATCTCCCGGAGGCGCTCGGTAAGAAGCTCCCGCTCTTTCGCCGCTTGCGCATGAGAACGCTGGTGGAGGCGCATTTCCAAGCCGACCAATATGAGTCGCATGCAGCGGCGCTCAAGTCGGTGGCCATCGCTCGCATCGTGCGCTGAATTCGCGTCAAGGTTCGCGGTCCGACCAAAACACAGGCACGTTCGGATCGAGCTGGTAGCCGCCCTCGCCTTTGATCAGGAGCGGCCGCAACGAACCGCGCCGCAAAAAGGCGAGCGCGACATTGACGCGATTCTCTTGCGCCTCGGCCAGCACGCGCTCACCCGGCCAACCTGCGGCGAAGAGCGCCTCCCCGGTGAGTCCGACGCCGGGCGCTTGTTCGCGCAGTTTGGTGAGCGCGAGCAGCAGCAGCCGCGGTGCCCTGCGTTTGTCGAGCCACTCGACGGCACCTGCGCCGATGCGAAACCAACGGGCCTCGCGCTCGACGATCAAGACGAGCGGCGACAGCGTTTGGCTG
>CAITIQ010000304.1 GCA_903892415.1 uncultured delta proteobacterium
CTCGCTCAACAGCTCGCCGCGCCACAGCAGGCCGCGCGGGCGCGAACGCGACTCCCACTCGCGCGCCGCCTGGCGCAACGCATAACGAAGACGCTGCCCTTGTTCGTCTTCCGAAAGCCAACCAGCGAGCCGCGCCCAATGCGCAATCAGCGCCTCGTGCACCAACTCCACGGTGCTCTCACCGCTGGCGTCCTCGGTCATCGTCAACAGCCGCGCCGTCACCAAACGATCGAGCACACGCTGCGTCTCTGCCGCCTCGCGCGCGGCCGAAAGCAGCTCGGCCAAAGGCACGATGGCGCGCGTCTTTTCGCCGGTGACCAGCCGCAACAGCAAGCTGCGACAGGCCGTTTGCTCGGCCGCCGAGAGCACCGTGAAGACGTTATCGGCGTGCGAGGCCAACGCGCCCAGCGCACCGCCCAAGGCCTCGTAGGCCGCGCGGGTGAGCCGCTTCCAACGTCGGTCGCGCGCCTCCCAAAGCCGATCGGCGGTGAAGGAAAGCAGCGCCAGCGCCGCGTTAGCGTTGCTCACCGCTTCGACGATCGCGGTCGCCAGCTCTTCATCCTCGAAGGCGTAGCCGAACGCTTTGGCCGGCCCGATCAGGATGCGAAAGAGCGCCTCGCGATCGGGCGTGGTGACGATCTCCACCGTTTGGCTGAACACACCGAAAAGCGCCGGGATGGTCGCCAGCCGCGCGAAGAAGTCCTCACGTACACTGACCACCACCCGCGTGCGGCCCTCCGGCTGACCGAGCACGCGTAGCAAACGCCCCACTGCGTCGCGTTCGGCGCTGTCACTGCTGACAGTGAGCAGCTCTTCGGCCTGATCCATCACCAACACGAACAGCTCGGCGTTCGCGCGCGAAAGGTCCTCAATATGAAGGCGCAGCGCCTTGGGATCGTGCGCCAGCGCTTCGATCTCTTCGCGCGGACGCTCGAGCACCTCGGCGATGCGACTGACGAGCGACGCCAGCGGATGGGCGCCGGGCCGCACGAACACCACCATCACCTCCTTCAGCAGCGGCAGCGCGCCGGCGCGTAGCAGCGACGTCTTCCCGCTGCCGCTCGCGCCGGTGATGGTGACGAAGCCGCAGCGCCGAATGCGGTTGGCCAGCGACTCGGCTTGGTCTTCACGACCAAAGAACAACGCGGCCTCGCTCGGACCAAACGACGAAAGCCCGCGATAAGGCCGCTGCGGCGCGTTCACCCCGCCGCCCGCTTCGCTCTCCGGCGCAGGCTCTTCTTCGGACAGCACGGCGTCCAGGCTGGCCCAGGCAGCCGACTCACGGTGCTCGACCATGGTGGGAAAGCAGACGTAGAGCGCGCCGCGTTTGGCCGGACCATCGAGGATGAACAGCCGATCTTCATGGCCGGACTTACGCTCGATCACGATCGGCGCGAGCGCCAAGAGCGGTTGGCCGTCAGCGCTCAGCAACAGCGGTAGGTTGGCTTCTTGCGCCTGCGCGCCGCTCAGCTCGATGCGGCGAAAGCGACCGCTCGTGGGCGTGGGCCCGACGAAGAGCGAGGCCGGTTGCAACGCGGTTTCCTCGCGCGCCCACTCGCGCGGGACCACCAATTTGAGCGCCGTCCACAGCGGCTCCAAGAGTTCGAGCGTGCGCCCGAGTTGCGGTACGCGCTTCGACAAGATTTGTTGCAACGCCTCGCGCGTCCCTGTCGCTCCGTGCGCCACCGTCTCGCTCTTGCGCATCACCAAGAGTTCGTCCCAAAGCTTGAGCAGCTCGCTCTTACGCCCGTGCACCAAGCGCACGAGCAGCGGCAACGGATGCGCTTCGGCGCTGTTCTGCCACGGCCGTAGCAGCTCGCGGATCAACGCCACCCATTGCCCGTCGGTGAGACCGCGGCCCCGCAGTTGACGCAAGAGCTCCGGCACCTGGCCCGACTCCGCTTCCGGTCCGACGCCAAACTGCAAGCGCGCCGCGAGCACCAGCGCCGCGATCAGCCGCAGCTGCGCGCGGAACACCTCGACCACGCGGTC
>CAITIQ010000305.1 GCA_903892415.1 uncultured delta proteobacterium
GGGTACGCATTTGAAGCCGAGGTCATTTTGCTCGCGGTCGCCGCCAAACTCCCGATCAAAGAGTTGCCGATCCAGGTGCTCTATCCGCAGGACCGGACGACGCACTTCGACAGCGTGAAAGACCCGATGCGAGTGATTCGCCGCGTTTTGTCCACGTTGCACAAGACGCGTATGGTCAGCCGGCCTTCCGGCGATGCCCGGCCGATCGTTCACCGGCATAGGCCCTCGCATGGCTGAGCAGCAGGCAGCAAAATCGGCGCTGCCGTTTCATCGCCGGCATCGCAAGAAGCTGATCGCGCTTGCCGTGATCTTGTTGCTGCCGCTCGTGACGCACTTCGTGATCGTGTTGTGGACGCGAATGTCGCCACCAGCCTTCGCCGTTCCCAATCTCGGGGCGGTGAGTCAAGAAGGGGAGCAACGCCGACTCGGCCGTTCGTATGTGCGTTCGCGCGGCAAAGTGCTCGAGGTTCGGCTCGTTGGTAGCCCCGAAGAGATCGGTCATACCCACTCGCGGCTGCTATTCGATGAGATGGTTGCATCCGAAGGTCAGCTGTACGCGACGCTCGACGGCCTGGTGCCGTGGAAGCCGTTCCAGTGGCTGATCTTCGATGTGGCGCGCGTGATTCACGCTGGCGCCGATCAATCGATGAGCGGAGACCGGCTGCGCGAGATCGCCGCTCAAGCTGCGGCCTTCCAGCCTGACCCGTTCGCCGATCGTTTCCCGACCTTCCAGCGGCTCGTCTACCTGAACTCGCTTTACGACATTGCGCTCGGCTTCGAGCATTCGCCGATGATGGGATGTACGAGCTTCGCGGCCACCGGCGCTGGTACGAACAACGGGCATACGTTGCTCGCGCGCAACTTCGACTTCGAAGCCGGCAGCGTCTACGACGAGGGCAAGGTCGTCTTTCTGATCCGCGAGGAGGGCAAAATCCCGTTCGCCTCGGTCGCTTGGCCTGGCCTCGTCGGCGTGCTCTCTGGCATGAACGCCGACGGTCTCAGTGTCGTGGTGCACGGTGGTCGCGCGCGCGCCACGCAGGCCGAGGGAGAGCCGGTGGTACACACGACGCGGGCGCTTTTGTCCGAGGCGCACGATGTCGATGAGGCCGTCGCGCTCTTGGAGCAGCGTGAAGCGATGGTGTCGCACATCCTGATGTTGTCCGACGCCAAGGGCAACGCGGTGGTCGTCGAGCGCGCTCCCAAGGAACGGCCCTTCGTTCGGCGACTCAGCGGCACGAAGCTGGCGCTAACCAACCACTTCGAGGGGCCGCTCGAAAGTGATCCCAAGAATCAACGCGTGCGTGAGTCCACTTCGACCTTGTCGCGTCGGGCGCGGCTCGACGAGCTGCTGGCGAACGACGTTCCGATCGACGTCGCGCGGGCCGTGGAGATCCTCCGTGACAAGAAGGGCGTAGGAGGAAAGGAGCTGCTGTTCGGTGATCGAACCTCGCTCGATGCGGCGATCGCAACTCACGCCGTGGTGATGGATTCGACCGACAAGGTGATCTGGGTGAGCGAAGGACCGCACTTGCTCGGGCGCTTCCTCAAGTTCGATTTGGGGCGCTTGCTCGCCCCGGACTACGAGCCGAGCCAGGACGAGCCGCTGCTGGCCCTTCCGCCCGACCCAACGTATCTCGATGGCACCTATCAACAGTGGCTCGAGGCAGGCGCAAAGCACCATGGCGTCGAATGAGCGATCCGAGAAGGAACTGCTGAGCGAGCTATTCGCGCTCTATGCAGAGGTGGATGATCGTCTCAGCGAGGCGACCTGTCCGGCCAGCTCCGAGTGTTGTCGCTTTGGCCGTACGCGACGAGAGCCTTATCTGACGAGCCTCGAGATCGCTGCGCTGGCCAAGGCGAAAAACGCGGGCCAACCGGCCAAGCGCGAACGACCACCCCCGCTGTCGTTGCCCATGTTTCAAGCGGTTGCCGACGAGGGCCTGTGTCCATTCTTGGGCGCTGACGCCCGTTGCACGGTTTACGCCGCCCGACCGTTCGGCTGTCGGACCTTCTTCTGTGAGCGGGCCGCCGTGCCTTTCCCCTTACCGCACAAGGAGATGCTGGCCTTTGTTCGGCGTCTCAAGGAGCTCTCGGCCTCGCACCAGCCACGGGGGGATGAAGGCAGGCCGCTGCGCAGCGTGGTCGCAAGTCTGAAAGGCGCGCCGCGGGCTCAACGCCGACGCTGAAGATTTCCGCCGCCGGCTCGTCTAAAGCCAACCTCATGTCATCTTCGCAACGTCTTCGGCCCATTGAGGGCACGGTTCCTCGAGCGCTTGGCCGTCGTCAGTTTGTGATGGCTTTGGGCGGAGCGGCCTTGTTGCTCTCCCAGCCCGCCGTGGCGCGAGCCGAGGATTTGCTGAAGGAGCTCGCCAAAGCGCGCAGTTCACTGAAGACGCTTACGGCTCCCTTCGAACAGACGCGGGTGATCGGCCTCTTGGCTGAGCCGGTGAAGAGCAAAGGCGAGCTGGTGCTCGTCAGGCCGGAGCAACTGCGCTGGGAGCTGTTTGCGCCCGATGACATCGTTTATTGGGTCAATAAATCCGGCGTTTCCTACCGCGCTGGTAAGTCGGGCAAGCCGGCCAGCGTCCCCCGCAAGGGCGGCTTCACGGCCGTGCTCGATGACTTGATGACCTTTCTCGGAGGGGACGTTGCTGCGCTCTCGGCACGCTATGAGATCACCGCAAGCTCGCACTCCGATAGTTCGATTTCGCTCGTCGCTTTGCCCAAGGCCGACGATCTGAAGAAGCATCTCAAGAAGATCGCCATGCGCAGCAACCCCGAGAAATGGGGCATTGCGAGCGTGGAGATTGAAGATGCCTCAGGAGATCTAAGCACCATCGCCTTCGGAGTGAACGAGAAGGACAAGAAGATTGATCCGGCACGGATGAAGCCGAGCTGAGCGGCGGTTCACAGCTTCGGCTTGACCGCAGGTTCAAACGCGCATCGCATGAAGTCTCCTCGGCGAGACCAACTCCCATGCAAGTTCTGATGCGTCTTTTGCCTTCATGCGCTCTGCTTGCAGTGGCGGGACTTGGTTGTGACTGTCGCGAGATTCGCCTCGTTGACGATGACGGTTCCTCGGGTGGTCAGACACAGGGTGGGTTTAATCCGCAAGGTGGGTTCAGTACGCAGGGTGGGTTCGGTCCGCAGGGTGGCTTCAATCCGCAGGGTGGGTTTGGTGGCGTCGCAGATGGTGGGTCGAGCGTCACGGGGCCCTTTTGTGGCGATGGGGACGTGGATGGCGGAGAGGAGTGCGATGGCAACGACCTCTTGGGTCTGACCTGCACAGCGTTTGGTTTTGAGAACCCGGCCGGCCTCATTTGCAACCCCAACTGCACCCTCGATGTAGATCAATGCGTCGCTCAATGCGGTAACCAAGTGATTGAACCTGGCGAGGACTGTGACGACGGTAATCCGGTCAGTGGAGATGGCTGCAGTGCGGTCTGCGCAGTGGAGGTTGCTCCCTGTGACGCGACGACGTTCGTGACCATGTCGATGGGAAGCCAGAGCTTCTTTGGGACGACCACTGGTGCAGGTCAGGAAGCGCCGGGGATGGCGCTCGGCTGCGCGGCAGGCGCCAGCGGACCCGAGGTCGTGTACGAGGTGCAGGTCGTTGAGCAAGGCTTTCTCACGGCCTACTTGCCCAGCTCCGGGACGTCGTTCGATTCGGTGCTCTTCCTTCGCAAAGACAGCTGCGAGAGCCTCGTGGAGCAGGTGGCTTGTCACGACAACCCGCCGAACGGCGGTCTCGCCGGTGAGGTCGTGAGCGTGTGGATGTCCCCAGGCGAGACAGCGTTTGTGTTCGTGGACGGAGCGAATG
This sequence comes from uncultured delta proteobacterium, assembly GCA_903892415.1. Taxonomy (GTDB): domain Bacteria; phylum Myxococcota_A; class Polyangia; order Polyangiales; family Polyangiaceae; genus Xiheicaenibacterium. The sequence continues at coordinate 3,821 of CAITIQ010000305.1, forward strand.
GCGCAGCCGGCAACTACGAGTTGCGATTGGACCTTTCGCGCGGAGGTAGTTGCTCGGATCCCGTCCCCATCACCGTGGAAGGTGAGACGCCCTTCAACATCGTCGGTACGACTGCAGCGTTGAGCAATGACACCACGGCGAATGGCTGCAACGGCGCCGGCTCGGGCCCCGACGCTGTGTTGCAGTTCACCTTACCGAATGCTGGCGACTACAGCTTCAGCACCTCTTCCTCTGCCTTCAATACCGTCACCCACGCCCGTACGAGTTGTGAATCCAGCAGCACCGAGGTTGATTGCGACAATCCCGGTGGCACCACGAATTCGCAGGTGGAGTACTCAGCCAGCGCCAACTCGAGCGTGTTCGTCTGGGTGGACGGCACTCCCGGTCAGTCCGGCGCCTTCAACTTACTCGTCACTCCGTGACTGTCGCTCACATCATGCCGACGGGATCGACGTCCAGCACGATGCGCACCCTACGGTCGAAGTCCCCGAGCGAACGCTCGAGCGCTCCGAGCACCGAGCGAAGTGGCCCGCGCTCCATCGCTCGGAGCAGCACACGAAAGCGGAATCGTCCGCGCAGCCGCGCCAGCGGTGCTGGCGTAGGGCCGAGTACTTCCACCTGATCGCTCAGGCCAGCCGGCGTATCACGGGCGAGCTGGGCCAGGCGTTGCGCCGTGTCTTCAGCGACCTTCAGGTCGAGTGCGTCCACTCGAATCAGCGCCAAGCGACGGAACGGCGGGTAACCAGCGTCGCGTCGATCATTGCGCTCGAACTCGAGGAAACCGCGTACATCGTGCTTCTGCGCAAAGCGGATCGCCGGGTGTTCGGGCGCGTAGGTTTGCACGATCACCTTGCCCGGACGGTCCCGCCGACCGGCGCGCCCAGCGACCTGCACCAAGAGTTGGAAGGCGCGCTCCGCTGCGCGGAACTCAGGCAACGAAAGCGACGCATCTGCGTTGACCACGCCGACCAGGGTCACGTTTGGAAAGTCGTGACCTTTGGTGACCATCTGCGTGCCGACGAGGATATCGATCGTGCCGTCGCGCATGCCCTCCAGCACGGCGGCTCCTTTCTTCGTCTCCGAGATGTCGCGGTCGAGCCTGGCAACGCGCGCGGTAGGAAAGGCTTTAGCGAGCGTCTCCTCGAGCTTCTCGGTTCCGAGTCCCTCCAGTCGGAGGTTGGGGGATCGGCACTTGGGGCAGAGCACGTCTCCACGCTCTTGGTAGCCGCAATAGTGACAGATGATCGAGCCTCCAGCGATCGTCCCACCATCTTCGAGCGCGCTCACCGGCCCGCGATGGAAGGTCATCGCCACACTGCACGCTCTGCAGGACACCAGCAAACCGCAACTCAAACAAATGACGGCTGGTGAATGGCCTCGCCGGTTCAAGAAGATGATTGATTGCTCTTTGCGGGCGAGCGTCGCCTCGATCGCACGATGCAGCACGATCGTGACCAACCGTGCTCCGGAGGGACCGGATTTGACGCTCTTGAGGTCCACCAGCGTAACCGATGGCAACGTCGCCTCTTTGACGGCGCGCGCAGGTAGCTCGAGCATCTTCAATTTGCCGCGCATCGCCAGCTCGAAGCTCTCGAGCGATGGCGTCGCCGACCCGAGGATGATCGTCGCGCCCGCGCGATGAGCGCGAAGCAGCGCCATGTCGCGCGCGTTGTAGCGCACGCCTTCCTCTTGCTTGAACGACCCGTCGTGTTCTTCGTCCACGATGATCAGGCCGAGCGACGGTACCGGACCAAACAGCGCGCTGCGTGCGCCGATCGCTACGCGCACACGACCGGAGAGCAACGCGAGGAACATCTCGTGGCGCTGGCGTTCGGCGAGCGCGCTGTGAATCACCGCCACGTCATCGCCGAAGCGTTGACGAAAGCGACTCACGAGTTGGGGCGTCAGCGCGATCTCCGGCACCAGCACCAGCGCGCCGCGGTTCTGCTTCAGACAGACCTCGATCGCTCGAAGGTAAACCTCCGTTTTGCCCGAGCCGGTGATGCCGAAAAGGAGGAAACTCTTGGGACCTGGTCCACCGTTGAGCGAGCCCTCGATCTCCGAAACCGCCGCGAGTTGTGCTTCCGTAAGCTCGGGTGCCGGCACGAGCGGCTCTGGAGCCGTGAACGGATCACTGGCCTTGCGGTCCTTGTTCTCGATCAGCACGAGTCCCAGCTGTTCGAGCTTTTTCGCGATCGCGCGCGCACTCTTGTAGCTCTCCTGCAAACGCGCGAGCGGCTTGGGACCGTCTGCTCGCAGTTCGCGTAGGAGCATCAGGGCTTGGCCGCGAACCAAGCCCGATTCTTCAATTGCGGCCGTTGCTGAAGCCACCTGCTCTTGTGCGACGTTGACCTTGCGGCTTCGCTTCAGCACCTGCTCCGGGAAGAGTTCACCGTCCTGCGGTCCGCGCTTTTCGACTGCAGGCAGCGCGAGCCGCAGCACCTCTCCCAGCGGCGCAAAGTAGTACGCCGCAATCTCCTTGAGAAACGCGAGCAGCTCGAGCGGAACCACCGGTTGGCTGTCCACCACGCGTAGGATTGGCTTCAGGGCGGTGGTGGTTTCGCTCTGCTCCAAGAAGCCGACAACCACGCCCAACGTTTTACGGCGGCCAAACTCCACCAACACGCGCGCACCGAGCACCGCTTCAGCCTCGAGCGCGCTCGGAACTTCGTAGGAGAAGGCTCTGGAAAGTGGGACCGGGATCGCCACCTCGGCAATGCGCATTGACCTGGACCACTACCACACGACGAGGCGGGGTCCGCGCTCGACCGCGACAGCGTTGCCAGGGGCTACGGCGGCGAGCTGGTTGGGCGTACCCGCGATTTTAGGGATTTTTGGGCACTTGCGTCGAAAACTGGGAGTGGCACGCGCAGTGCTTTAAGGGAGCCTGACAGCGCGAGTCTCGCTTCCTTGACTCTTCCTTGCTTCTGCTCTGCTTAACCTTCTTACGACTCCTCGCGCGCTTATCTTGACCGCTTTTCTTTGCGCTTAACGCTTTCCTTTTTTCACTTAGCTCAATCGTCACGGATCTCGCTTCTTCAGCCCCTCGCATTCGTTGCGCCCTTCAGTAACAACTGGAGGGCGCAGCTCATTTCCCGACGCGGAACGGGCGCTATTTCGGTGGATTGAAGGCGTAGCCGGTCGGAAGTGGTCCGCCGCGCAGGACCCGAACGGTAGTCGGAACCTCGGCCAAGAGCGTGACCACCATGCCCACGCCGGCCAGCCCCAAGGCGACTTGTCCCGAGAGTCGGTCGAGCGGCGCCAGCAGCAGGATTAGCCCCACCCCGACGAAGCTTCCGAGGTAGCCCCCGTAGGACATCGCGAGAAATTGGCTACGGCCGTTGGTTTTGCAATCGAAGTGAAACAAGAGCGGCGCCAAGACTCGGTTGGGGTAGCGAACGTGGCTGGCTGTCCACCGCGCGCCAGCGAGATGAGCCCATTCGTGCAGTAGGAAGCCAACGATGGCCGTGAGTACGCCCGCGGCGATCTGCACTGCGACCGAGCGCGCGCCACTTCGCTCGATGGTCCACACCAAGACCATCAGCGCGGTGAGCAAAAAATCGCGAACGATCGTAACGTGCGGCACAACCAAACGTTGCCACGACCCGCTCCAAGTCGCGAGCGGAACCACGACCGTCAAGCGATCGTTACAACGCTATTTAGGAGAAACCAGCTTGCTTTGCTGCCAATTCCCCGAGGCTCTTGAAGGCTGTGACGGCGCCTTCACGATCGAATCTTCCCGCGTCACCTTTGGCCGGGGCTGCCTGCTTGAAGCAGGGCCTCGTTTGCGGGCGCTGGGCTGCAATCGCGTAGCGCTGATCACCGACCGCTTCGTGGGCAACCTTCCTTTCGCGGAGCGCGTCCTCACTTCGCTGAAGGCCGCCGGGCTCGACGTCGTACGTTTTGACGAAGTGGAGATCGAGCCCACCGACTGCTCGCTTGAACTAGCCGCTCGCTTCGCCTGGGAGTCCAAGGTCAACGGCTTCCTTTCGTTGGGAGGAGGTTCGGTGATCGATACCTGCAAAGCGGCGAACCTCCTTTCTAGTTACCCCGCGGCGCTCGAGTATTACGTGAATGCTCCTGTGGGTCATGGTCACGCGGTGCCAGGCCCACTCAAGCCCCATATCGCCTGCCCAACCACGAGTGGTACCGGCAGCGAGGTCACAGGCATCGCCGTGTTCGACCATACTCGGCTTCACGCCAAGACGGCGATCGCCGCCAAGGAGCTGCGACCGACCGAGGCCTTGATCGATCCCGATGTCACTGCTTCGCTGCCAGCGGCGGTGGTTGTAGCGAGCGGGCTCGACGTGCTTTGTCATGCGGTGGAGAGCTTCACGGCGCGGCCTTTTAGTCGCCGCCTGCGGGCGTCGCCCGCCTTCGCACGGCCCATGAGCCAGGGAGCCAATCCGTGGAGTGACATCGGCTGCAAAGAGGCGCTCGGCTTGTGTCGCGATTATCTGGTGAGGGCTGCTTCCGACCCAACGGACGCGGAGGCCCGCGAGGCCATGCTCTGGGCAGCAACGTTGGCAGGCATCGCTTTCGGCAACGCAGGCGTCCATCTGCCGCACGCCATGGCCTACGCCATCGCGGGTATCGCTCACGAAACGCACTACAAGCCGCCCGGCTACCCGACCACACACGCCTTCGTTCCGCATGGTGTCTCGGTGGTGCTTAGTGCGCCAGCCGTAGTCCGAAGGACCGCGAGCGCTGACCCAGCGCGCCACCTCAAAGTTGCGGAGCTGTTGGGCGCTGACGTGCGCTCGGTAAAGCTGGAAGACGCCGGAGAAGTCTTGGCGCAGCGTTTGATCTCTTTGATGCGCCGGCTGGCCACGCCCAACGGTACCGCCGGCGTGGGTGCAACCGACGTCCATCTCCCATCCCTGGTCACGGGCACGCTCGCGCAGACGCGCCTCCTGGCCAACGCCCCGATCGTAGTTGATGAAGGGGAGCTCAGTACGCTCTTCAACGCGGGGCTCTCATGTTGGTGAAGCAACCAGCGCCGCGCTTGCCACCCGAGCAGTTCGACGCCTACGGCTTTTCAGTTCCGATCGAAACGCGCTGGACCGACAACGACGTCTACGGGCACGTCAACAATGCGGTCTACTACCAACTCTTCGACACAGCCGTTAATCGCTTCTTGATCGAGCACGGCGGGCTCGACATTCATAGCGGCGCGCTGATCGGCTTGGTGGTGGAGTCGAGCTGTCGCTACCACGCGCCCGTCGCCTATCCGGAGCGCGTGCGAGTAGGCGTTCGCGTGGACCGCTTGGGGACGAGCTCGGTCAGTTACGGGGTTGCGCTGTTCGCCGAGTCGGACCCAAGCGCCCGCGCCGACGGCAGCTTCACTCACGTGTTCGTCGATCGCACGAGCCGCAGGCCAGCACCGATGCCTGAGGTGCTGCGCGCGGCGCTGCAGGGGATTGCGCGTCAGTTGGCCGGTCCGTGAATCATCGAGCGCAGATGTTGTGCGCCTTCGAGCGCCATCAGCCCCGGCCACATCAGCTGTTTGCCTACACAGAAGCGAACTCGGTCGGGAGCCGCCGGGATGGCCAGCTCGCGGAAACGGCGAGCATCGTCCTCCGTGAACGGATGAGGCTCGTCCGGTAAGAGCACCAAATCAGGCTGTCGCTCCACGACCTCCTCGAGTCGAACGCGCGGATAGCGCACATCGCGATCCCCTGGAGCCTGCGGCTCGCGCTTGCCCAGGTCAGCAGCGAGCGGGTAGTGGCGCACGCGGTCTGCAAAGACGTTGTCGGCTCCAAGCTGAAACAGCTGGTCCGAGATGAAGGTGTCACGGTGAATGGTCATCAAAGGCTCCATCCAAATCGGGACGAAGACCCGAACGCGCGCGGCGTTCCAACCGGCTTGCAGTTCCGCATCTGCGGCGTAAGCAAAGCGCACGAGGTCTTTGCCCTCGTTCGTCAAATCTCCGAGCAGGCGCGCCAAGCGACTGACCTGAATCAGCGAGTGAGAGGCTTTAGTCGGGAACGAGACGAAGATGGGAACGCCCTCGCGGCGTAGCGTTTCTGCGGCCGAGAGCGTGTTTTCTTCTTGATTGACCAACACGAGATCGGGCTTCAACTCAAGAATGGCTGCGACGTCTGCGTCTTTGGTCCCGCCGACCACGGCGGCGCCGCTGAGTTCTTCGGCAGGGAGCTCGCAGTAGCGGGTGCGCCCAACCAGTCGGCTTCCTGCGCCCAGCTTCGCCAACGTGTACGTGTCACTTGGAACCAGCGACACGATGCGCTCCGGCAACTGTCTGAATTTCAACTCACGACCTTTGTCGTCGACCATCAATAGCGGTGCCACAACGCACCATAGCGCCGGCGGCGGCTCGCGGTCATCCCAGGAAACTTGGCCTCCGTCCTTGGTATGTGCGACGGGCAGCGAGTGACCCAGCTCATTCCCGAGCCCAGTGCTTCCCAGCGCGGCCGTGCCATCGAACGTCGCGCCAAACGCCGCTCTGCCGGTCGTCTGCTGCCCGCGCGGCTTGGCGCCTTCGAGCTTTTCGATCACATCGGTCGTGGCGGTATGGCCGATATTTATCGAGCGCGCCGCAAAGGTGGACTCGGTCTCGAGCGACAGGTCGTCATCAAGGAGGTCTTGCCCGAGTACGCGAACTGCGAACACATGGCGAACCTCCTCGCTGAAGAGGCCCGAATCGCCAGCCGGCTCGAACATCCCAACATCGTTCGAATCGAGGACCTACAGCGCGAAGACGGCAATCTCTACATCGCGATGGAATACGTCGAGGGCCTCGATCTTCGTGAGACGCTACGCGCGGCCTCTCGCACGCAGACGCGCATCCCGATCGAAGTCACGATCTTCATCGTCGAGGAGATCTTGAAGGCGCTCGACTACGCGCACGGCTACACCTTCACCAACCCGAGCGGCTTGTTGCGCCAAGGCATCATTCACCGCGACGTTTCGCCCTCCAACGTGCTTCTGAGTTTGGACGGTGAGGTGAAGCTTTGTGACTTTGGCATCGCACGGTCGTTTGATGGGGTCGACCTCGACGACGCTTCGTCGGAGCTAGGCGGGCTAGTCGAGGGCAAAGCGGGCTACATGAGTCCCGAGCAAGCGCGAGGTGAGTCGCTCGATGGACGGGCCGACACCTTCGCCGCTGGCATCTTGCTTTGGGAGCTGATTTCTGGGCGCAAACTCTACAAAGCGGCACCCGGTGAGAGCCTGTTCGACGTTGCGCGCCGCGCCGAAGTTCCGCCGCTGCGTTCGCGCGGATTGCCGCACGAAGAAACGCTCTTCGCGATCGTCGCGAAGGCCACCAACTTCGATCGTGAGCAGCGCTTCGCGACCGCAGCGGAGATGGGCGAGGCGCTCGGCGCCTATGCAGCCCGTGCCGGCTTTGGTCGACGCTCCTTCATGTTGCAAGGATTCTTGGAGCAGAACTTCGCTGACAGTCTTCGCGAAGTGCGCAAAAGGCGTGAGCTCGCCACGCGTGCGCTAGCCAGCGGCCCGCTTGCTCGGGTGGAGGTAATTGCAAAGCCTGCTGGAGCGTCGGCTGTCGCGAGTGGCGCAGCGGACGACGTTGCAGACGCTGCGAGTGCGGAGCCGGTGCTCGCCAACCTGCTCGCGACTGAGCCCCCTACGAAACGTAAGCGAGCCAAGAAGGCCGCCATCGTAGTTGAGCCGCCGGTAGCGAAAAGCGCGCCCAAGGCACCGATCCTGCCCTGGCTTCTGCTCGCCTTGTGCGCCCTGTCAGCTGCGGTCTGGCTTCTCAGTCGTGCTTAGAGAAAGCCGCAGCTTGCGTTGCGCTATCCACCGTTGAAGCCGCCCTCCCCCGGGGATACCGTCCTACTCTAAATGACCAAGAGTTGGGATTCTGCCAAAGGCGGATGCCGTCATACCTGGTCGTGCCGTTACGAGCGCCCGAGGAGCCATGTCGTACGAACTTAAGATCAAAGCTGGCACAATCGTAGATGGCTCTGGTGGCGAGCCCTACGTCGCAGATGTTGGGGTGCGTGACGGCCGCATCGTTGAGATTGGCAAACTCAGCGCGGCGGCTACGCGTGAAATCGACGCCGCCGGCGCGCTAGTTACTCCTGGCTTCGTCGACATCCACAGCCACTACGACGGCCAGGTCTCCTGGGACGATCAGATCGCTCCTTCCTCTTGGCACGGCGTAACCACCTCGATCATGGGCAGCTGCGGCGTGGGGTTTGCGCCCGTGCACCCCGAAGATCGCGAGCGGCTGATCGCGCTCATGGAGGGCGTTGAGGATATCCCCGGTTCGGCGTTGGCCGAGGGGATTCAATGGGGCTGGTCAACGTTCGCGGAGTACTTGGACGTTCTTTCGAAGACGCCCCGGCTGATCGATGTCGGCGCGATGGTTCCGCATGACGCCCTGCGGGTGTTCGCGATGCGAGATCGCGCGCTCGTGGGTAAAGACGCCGAGCCCGAGGATCTCGAGCGAATGCAGGCTGAGCTGCGGTCTGCCCTCGATGCCGGAGCCTTCGGCTTCTCGACAGGCCGCACCGACAATCATCGCGCGCGCGATGGCAGCGCGACGCCGTCTGCAGACGCGACGTTGCGTGAGCTAACCGGGCTGGCCTCTGTGTTCCGTGGTCGCTCGTCGGGCGTACTGCAAGCTGTCAGTGACTTCGATATGTCGGTGGCACGTGAACGCTTCGACCCGGAGTTTGATCTGTTGGAGGCAATGGCCGAGAGTTCAGGGCGCCCGCTCAGCATTTCGGTGATGCAGCGCAACCTGGACAGCGAACAATGGCGGCGGATTTTCGAGCGCATCACGAAGGCCAATGACCGCGGGTTGCGCCTGAAGGGTCAGGTCGCGCCGCGTGGGATCGGCGTACTTTTGGGCCTTGAAGCAACCTTCCACCCGTTCATGGGCTTTCCCTCCTACAAGGCGGTTTCGCACCTTCCACTGGCTGAACGCGTGGTCGAGTTGTCGCGACCCGAGGTCAAGGCCCGCATGCTGACCGAAACGTCGGAGCGCGTGGCTGGAGACGGCAGCAGCGTGCCGCCGATGGCCGACCAACTTCTGGCCAACATCGACTTCGTTTGTCTGAGCCTGTTCCGACTCACCGACGACCCGAACTACGAACCCAGCCGCGACCAATCGATCTTTGGTGAAGCCATGCGGCGCGGTGTTTCACCGCTGTCAGCGGTCTACGATGCGTTGCTCGAGGACGGTGGGCGTAACTTCCTCTATTTCCCGATCTACAACTACGCGACCGGCTCGTTGGATGAGGTCTCGGAGATGCTTCACCACCCCCACGCGATGCTTGGTTTGGCCGACGGCGGCGCTCACGTAGGCACCATCTGTGACGCGAGCTTCCCGACCTTTCTGCTGACGCACTGGGTTCGGGATCGCGGTCGCGGCGGCTTTGCTGTTCAAGATGCAATCAAGATGCTCACAGCAACGCCTGCCGATTGGATGGGCCTCAGTGATCGCGGCCGGGTGGAAGTTGGAAGGCGCGCTGATCTGAACATCATCGACCTGTCGCGACTCAAACTCCGGGGACCGCGTCTGGTTCGCGACCTCCCTGCTTCCGGGGCGCGGTTCCTGCAGCCCGTGGACGGGATCCTAGCCACCACCGTCCTGGGCCAGGTGATACGGGATGCGGGCGTAACCACCGATGTGCGGCCAGGCAGGATCTTGCGGGCCAAAGCCTGAAATCAAGCCGCCTCTCGCCAACAGCTCTGCTAAGACCCAGCCATGACGTGGACTGAAGAGCGCGTAACTGAAGAGGTGATGAAAACCCTCACGCCCCACGTGCAGGGCAGCGTCGAGCTGTCGCTCGATAGCCATCTCGTTGCCGATCTAGGAATTGATTCTTTGGGAGTGATGGAGGTCGTCGCAGACCTCGAGGACATCTTCAAGATCCACATTCCCGATGACGCCCTTCGGGACGTGGGAACTGTCGCAGATGTCACCAAGGCAATCGCGGTTCGTCTCCAGAAGGATGGAAGGTTCGGTTCATGAGTTCACTCTGGAAGCCCCGCACGGTTGTGCAGGCGATCGAAGAGGCTGCCACCAGCACCCAGACTGGCTATCGCTTCGTTGACGAAGACAGCGGTGCTGAGCCCTTCTTCTCTCACGCAGGGATCGAGCGAGCCTCGGCACGCTTTGGCGGCGCGCTTCAGTCGCTTGGCTTGGTCAAGGGGGATCGCGTGGCGTTGATCCTCCCCGACAACGCGGATTTCGTTTTTGCTTTCTTGGGCGCCATTCGCGCGGGCATTGTGCCCGTGCCCATCTACCCGCCGACGGGGCTCGGCAAATTGAGCGGCTACCTCGAGAACACGCTGCACATCGTGGAGCGCAGCGGCGCCAAGGTGCTCATCACCAGCGGCGAGATTCGCCGTTTGCTCGGGACGGTGCAGTCGCGAGCTTCGGATCTCACGCGCGTCTACGACGTGGACACGCTCAAGGCGATGCGCGAGGAGCTCAAGCCGGTCAGCATCGGCCTAGACGACATTTGCTTCCTCCAGTTCACGAGCGGTTCCACCTCCAAGCCGAAGGGAGTCACGCTCACCCACGCCAACCTCGCGGCCAACGTTCACTCGATCATGGACCTCGGTCTTCGGGTTCAGACCTTTGATACCGGCGTAAGTTGGCTGCCGCTCTATCACGACATGGGGCTAATCGGCTTCGTGATTGCCCCTCTATACCACGTGAACTCGATCACCTTCTTGCCGCCGCTCCTATTCTTGAAGCGCCCGGCCAAGTGGCTCGAGCAGATTTCGAGGCGCAAAGCATCCATCTCCTTCGGGCCGAACTTTGCGTACGCACTTTGCGTCAAGCGCGTAAAGGACAGCGAGATGGAGGGCTTGGACCTCTCGTCCTGGCGCGTTGCGGGCTGTGGCGCCGAGCCAATTCGGGCGGAGAATCTCGAGGCGTTCGCTGAGAAGTTCGGCGCCGTCGGCTTCTCCCCCAAAGCCTTTTCCGGCTGCTACGGCATGGCCGAGGCAACCTTGGCGGTCTCGTTCAGTCCAGTTGGTACGGGCATCAAGGTGGACCGGGTCGACGGCGATGCTTTGTGGTCCAAAGGGGAGGCCGTCGTCGTTGATGCCCAGCACGCGCACACCGCTAGCGTCGTTTCGTGTGGGCCGCAGTTCGAGGGTCACGAGGTGAAGGTGTTTGCCGAGTCAGACACCGAGAGTCAGACCCCACTCGGAGAACGCAACGTGGGGGAGCTTCGGCTGCGTGGGCCCAGCATCATGCGCGGCTACTGGAACGAGCCGGAGTTGACCCGCGAAGCCATGGCTGGCGGTTGGCTGAAGACAGGTGACGTCGGCTACATCGCTGACGGCAACGTTTACATCTGTGGCCGGTCGAAGGAGGTCATCATCGTCAACGGGCGTAACTACTTCCCGCAAGATCTCGAGTGGGAGTCGAGCCGCGTGGAAGGAGTGCGGAAGGGCAATGTGATCGCCTTCGGAACGATGAAACCCACGCACGATCGCGAGCGCGTGGTGATCGTGCTCGAGACCCTGATTCCCGACGGTCCAGGTCGGGACAAGCTGAAGGCCGAGGTGCGCAAATCGGTACAGCAGGCCGTTGGGCTGACCGTTGATGACGTGATTCCGGTCGATGTTGGGGCCCTCCCCAAGACCTCGAGCGGCAAGTTGCAACGCTCGAAAACCCGCGAGCTCTACGAGGCGGATGAGCTCGCCAATCTGTCCAGCGCGCGGCGCACCGACAAGGTTGGCGTGGTCAAAGAGATCGTTAAGAGCCAGCTTGGTTACTTCCGTCATGCGCTGATCGGCGGGCTGACTGGCGAGGGCTCTCGAGCGAAGGATGAGGGTTGACCTCAGGCCCTCGCAGTTGAGCATTTTGCACGGGTCATTGAGCTGAGCGGATCAAAGTGCCCCTTTGCGGGCATGAGGCGAGGAGGAAACCAGTTTGCATCGGGAATCTACCGCGCCCTCAATTCATCCCCTCACGCTGCTCGGAGCCGCGCTGTTCCAGGCGGCCTGTGTTGAGACGGTCGAGGTGCCCTTTGAGAGTTGCACCTACCTCGAAAAGAGCGTGCCCCGTGGATCCGTCGTGGTTGCCGAGGATCAATGCAGCCAATGCACCTGCGGTTCCGATGGCTTGATGAGCTGCGTTGACCTCCCGTGTGGCTGCGTCGCGCCAGACGGCTCACTGATCGAAAACGGCGCCAATTGGACAGATGGTTGTACGAACTGTGGGTGTGCGGACAATCTTCTGGGCTGTGACACAGGGCTTTGTGGTCCGTGTTCGGAGCCGGCTCCAACCTGTCCTCAAGGTGCACCGTTGTGCGTATCGGAGGCCCAGTGTGATGCAGAGCTTGGTTGGTACTGCATCACCAACTGCGACTGTGATCCGAAGGGCCTTCCCGCGTGCGACGTACCGCCGGGTTGCAACGGCGGGCCTATTTGCGACACCACGACCGGTTCTTGGGGGTGCATTTCGCCGGTATGCGACTGCGATGGAGAGGTTCCAACGTGTGAGGTGTTACCGGGGTGTGTGTTGACTCCGGTATGTGAGCCGATGACGGGCTGGTCCTGCCTGGCCGAGTGCACCTGTGATGGTGCCCCTCCCAACTGCGGGTTCGTCGGGGCAGCCGAGTGCGGGGTGAGTGGCTGGGAGTGCGCAACCCCTGGCAGCCCATGCGGAGAGTTCGCCCCCGTGTGTCCAGCGATGTCTCCCGAGTGCACACCCTTCCCAGTCTGCACCGAGTTTCAAGAGTGGATCTGTATTGAAGAGTGCCCTTCGGACTTTTGCCTCGGCGAGCCGCCGGCATGCCAGCCTGACTTCGACAACTGCCTCTTCTTCCAGATCTGCAGCGCCTTTGGCTGGCAGTGCAACCTGAGCTGTTTCTGACGGCTCACTGAAAGAGGATCGGGTTCGACACAGCGAAAGGTGAGCGGCCAGGCAGTACCGGACCGAGATCACCCGCACCCTTGGCGTGAAACAACACCCAAGCTCTCGGCCCAGTAGGAAGGTTGACCGAGACCTGGTTGACGAAGACCTTGCCTGGTCCAGCGCCCGCGGGAAGCAGAGCTTCTTCACCGACTGTTTCGCCGTTGACGATGATCTCCAACGAGGTCGCATCGATCCAGCTGGGACAACGTACCGTCACGGTGAAGTCAGCGCTTGCCGTCTTTGCCTCCGTGTCGCCCGGTCGTGACCCGTTTGGTCCTTCGACCGTCATAAACAACCCGCCCGCTATCGTCATGTTGCCGCCAACCACCGAGTCACGGACATCCGACTCGGTCGTGAGCTTCGGATCGTCGTAGCCCATGAACAAGTAGGTGCGCGGAAAGCCGACGGCGGAGGTGCGCAGGTAGTGGGAGTCCGAGCTGCCAACGGACCAGAAGTTCTTGCCGGCGTTGAGCAACGAGAACCAATCGGCAACAGAAGCATCGCGGTTGGACTCGAAGTCGGAATCATTGAAGACCTCGATGGCGTCGAAGCTTTCGGACCAAAGCGGGTCGGTACTCGAGCCAGTCGCGCGGTCGAGCTTCACACGCGTGAAGTAGGCACTGAACGCGGTGTTGCCACTCGGGTGATTGACGATCAGCGCGGGGCTCTCCGGGAGAGCGTGAACCTCGTCAAAGATCGTTTGAGCTGGTTTGTCGAGCCAGTCGATAGCTCCGTTGTTGACCCGGTCGGGGCGAGGCGTGATCGGCACGACGCCAAAGTGACCCCACGTGAAGGTGGTTAGCTCCTGAGAGGTAACACCAAAGGCCCAGTCTTGAGCCCCGAGCGCCTCGATTCGCGGCTGCCAGGGGTTGATCCATTCGTGCTCGCTGGTTGCGGGAACCTCAACTCCATCCGCCAGCGCCCCACGAATTTTGTAGTCCACCGGATCGCTGGAGTCGGCGGAGAACGCCGAGTGAATATGAAAGTCGGCGCTCAACGCGCCAGTGGTGTCGACGGTGCGCTCGAGCGCAGCCGTGACTGTCACGGTTTGACCGGCCGCTACCGTAACGACCTCATCGTGCAGCTCGTACTCAAAGCCGTGCGAAACGATCACGCGATGCTCGCCGATAGGCACTGGCAGGAGCACTGAGCCGTCCAAGTCAAACTCCTGATAGAGCCGACCGTTCACCTCATCTTGCACGCCAAACCGTTCGTCGATTGCCGGCACTGCCACGGTTGGAATCACCTGCGTGCGCGTGGGAATGGTTGCACTCCCGCCCAGCTCGGAGGCGGTGACTTGAATGAAGCCGTTCGGGTCGAAGCTGAGGTCGGCGGTTGAGGTACCCGGCGCGTTGGATTCGCCTGCTGCCGTGTAGCCGCGTAGCTGCGGCGTGAGCAGGACCTCCTGCTCCGGAACGAAAATCGAGTAGACCCCGCCGGCTCCGGTGCGCACGCGGCTCAAGTACGTGTCATCGGCTGCAAGGGCGTGAACGAGCGCCCCTTCGATGCCAACCCCGTTCGCATCCGTGACCACACCCGTCACCTCGCGCCACGCGGGCTGCCCATAGACTCGACGCAGGACATTGCGCAAGCCATTGATGCCGGTCCCAACCGTCCCAACGACGATCTCCCGAGTTGGCACAATCGCCTGGGAGCAGGGGCCTACGGTCATCCCGGTACCGTTGTAGGCCGTGAAACCGCTGATATCGATACCACCGTACTCGAGCTGAGCACCGTCCGCTCCGAGGTACGCAAAGGAGATCTCGTCGTTTACGAAGCCCACAAAATCGGTCTCTGCGATCGGCTTGCCGAAGCCGGCGGTGGAGGTGAAAAGTTGATTGAAGCTGCCTTGGAAGAAACCAAGAATGTCGGATGAGCCTGCGCTCTTGAGTCCCGTGTCCAGCTCGTACTCCGACGCATTGACGAAGCCGAACGAGACCAAAAGGCGCTCCTCGCCCGGGGCCAGGCTGTAGTCGGTTACCGCATCCAAGCCCTCGAATTGGGCGGGGAACAACGCGGCGAAGGTCTCGATCAGGAACGGGATTCCCTCCAGTGGCCCAACCACGCGCACCACGGCAGCATTGCCGTCCGAGCCGTCGTTCATCACCGTCACGCTGGTAGGGTTGATTTGATAGAGCGAGGTCGCTTGCAGCGTTTCGCCGAAGAAAGAACGGCCACTCAGTTTGCCGTCGTCGGTTACCCGATCGAGCGTGAGGATCTCTCCGCCAAATCGACCGTACCCGTCGCTCACGTCCTTGTCCTCGATTACGACGGCGATCTTGTCGTTGACGAGTACGAAGTCGCCCGCGTCGACCCTCTGCCGGTTGTGTGCAGGCTGCTTTACGTCTGCTGCCTGGAGGCGGCCCGCTCGGGCCTGATTCGCTGCCTTGGCGCCAAACGGATCCGGGTGCCCATCCGGGTCTCCAGCCTCAAATCCGAGCGCAACGTTTTCGCACACACCGGCGGAGGTGCTCGAACTAGAGGACGCGTCATCTCCAGGGATGACCAACTCGCCGCCGCACCCGCAGAGTGCGAGCAGTAGTGACGCACGAGTTGAGATCTCTAGGAGAGCGAGAGAGCAGCCGCGAACGTTGCGCATGCAGCCGAGCGTAACAAGTTGTCAATCGAATGCCACACAACCGTCACTTGGCTGCTCCAGGCAGCCAGTGATTGGCGCGTTGAACGGCGCGTGCCATGCTCCGCGCCCCCATGTACCAGTCTTTGCCGCGCTGGGCTCAAGAGCTCATCCCGATTGGTGTTCTGCTGGTGGTCATCTCGTTGGTTGTGGCCCGTCTGCCAAAAGTGGACGTTGGGCACACCAAGCAGTTCCGCGTTCGTCGCGCGATGAACTGGTTGCCCGCCGGTCTGACGTACGCCTGTCTCTACTTCGGGCGTTACAATCTGACCGCCTACAAGAACGCCGTCGACATGACGAACGATGCCTATGGCAGCATCGATCTCTGGGGTAGCGTCGTGTACGGGGTTTCCTTCCTGCTCAACGGTCCGCTCGCGGATAAGCTGGGCGGTCGCATAACGCTGTTGATGGCGGCCGTTGGGGCGGCGGGCGCCAACCTCGCGATGGCCTACTTCGCCTTCCAGGGCTGGTCGGACGACAAGCTCCTGCTGTTCGAGGTTTTGTACGCCACCAACATGTACTTCCAGAGCTTCGGAGCGGTCAGCATCGTGAAAGTGAACGCCTCCTGGTTCCATTTGCGCGAGCGCGGGACCTTCGGCGGAATCTTCGGAATACTCATCTCGCTGGGCGTCTACTTTGCGTATGACATGGGCCCGCGTGTCGCCAAGGGTATCTCCGCCCCGTGGGTTTTCATCATCCCACCGATCACATTGGTCATCTTCGCAGTGATCGACTTCTTCATTGTACGTGACACCCCTGGCCAGGCCGGGCACCGTGACTTCGATACCGCGGACGCTTCCAGTGGAGATGATGGTCCTCGCCTTGGCTTGGTCGAGGTCGCCAAGAAGATGCTCACCAATCGTACGATCTTGGTGATCGCCGGCGTGGAGTTCTGCAGCGGCTTCCTGCGCAATGCGATCATGAAGTGGTACCAAGTGTTTGCCAAAGGGACCGGTATCAAGGAGACGTTCGTCCCCACCAACTGGGGTATGTTGCTTTGCTGCGCGGGCATCCTCGGCGGTATGTTTGCCGGGGTAATCAGCGACAAGGTGTTCCAGTCACGTCGCGGCCCGGTATCCACGATTCTTTACGGGGGTATGCTCGTGGGCTCTGGCCTCATGTTCCTCACGCTCAAGACGCCGGCTCTTGGGTGGACGGTGCTGTTCATGAGCCTATGCATCATTGGTGTGCACGGCATGCTGTCCGGCACTGCTAGTATGGACTTTGGCGGCAAGAAGAACGTTGGTGTCGCCGTCGGCATCATTGACGGCTTCGTCTACCTCGGGACCGCACTTCAAGCTGGCGTACTCAAGCAGGTCCTGCCAGAGGGGACAGCCCAGGCGGATCCAGGCAACTGGGTGAATTGGCCGCTCGCCATGGCGCCCATGGCGCTGATCGGCATGGTGCTCGCCTTCTTCGTCTGGAACGCAAAGCCTAAAGGGAAAGCTGCAGCGCACTAGCTTGCGGCACCCCTGACTTGCCGAATGGCGCGCGGCTCAACCTGCCAAGCGCCGGCCCGTTCACTCTTTCCCGCCTGGCTTCGAGGTAGTAGGTACTTCATATGAAGGCTATCGCGGAATCACGCTGGCTTTGCGTCCTCCTGTTTTGCGCGCCGCTTGCTTGCGGCTCGAAATCGTCTGACGCAGCCTCCTCGGCGCAACCAAGCAACCAACCTGCGCGCCGCAGCAGTGCAGCATCCTCCGCGCAACCCAGCTCGAGCGCCAGCGCTAGCCCGGTAGATAAGCCATATTCAGCGGCTCCGGACGCGCAAGGTCCGGCGCTGCTTGGGGTTACCGGCGGGGGCTTTTACATGCTTGAGGCCGGCACGCTAACCAAGGTCTCTGACGACTACGTGCGCCACGCGGAGCAGGCATCGGACGGAACGGTCTACTTCGACGCCACCCTCGGCATTAAGTCGCTCAAGAGCGGGCCAAAGGTGGCGGAGTTTGCAGATAGTTCAGGTGACTTTTCTGTTGCACCCGACGGCTCTCTTTGGCGGTTTGTTGGCTACAAGAAGGAGATTGGCAAGCTTGGCCCCGATGGCAAGACCTGGTCGGAGGAGGCTGTCCCCGTCGGCGCCGACGAGACGCTCATGTACTTTGGTGCAGCTGCCAAAGACACGGTCGTTGTTACGACGCAGAAGAAGATCTTCGTCAAACGAGGCGCTAAGTGGGAGACCATTGAGATCTCCAAGTTGTTCCCGGGGGACTCGGTCTACATCAATGGTGTGGCGCGCTATGAGGGTGAACTTTACATCCTGACGAGCGATGGCGCAGCCACCTTGGATGGGAAGAAGCTGCCTCTGCCCAAGGGGGAATATGGCTTCCTTTCGCTTGATAGCGCATCTTCGTTGTCCGCCAGCGGGGACTTGGCGCTGCGCTCCAGCGATACCGCCATTGTTGTTTCCAAAGGCAAGGCGGAAACAATCAAGGCTGCGCAGCTCGGCCTGGCGAAAGCCGAGTTCGTTAGATCGTTTGCAGTCGACGGTCAGGGGCGCCGCTGGGTCAGCACCAATGCAGGGCTTGCCATATTGGGCCCGGACAACAAGCCCCTCCAGACCTGGCCGGTTGGCTCTCTGCCGGGCCCAGTTCAGTTCATCTATGTGATTGGCGCTGGACCAGCACTTGGAGAAGTAGCGCCTGTGGTCAAGGGTAACGTGAAGGGTCGGATGACGCTAAACGGTGAGCCCATCAAGAACGCCGAGATCGTAGCTTGCGATTCACCCTCATCGCTCATCACCGGCTCGACCCCTTGCTCAGCCGACCCTGTGGAGCTCAAAGCCAAGACAGATGAAAGCGGAGTTTTTCATCTCGTGGACGTTCCGCGTTGGAACTACGGCTTCGCCTTCAAAGATGACCGTGGCTGGTCAGTGACGCTCGGCTTCGGGTCTTCCTGCTGTATGAAGGTCAACCCTCAGTCCGAGATCGATATCGGCGACATCGCCATCAAAGATTCGAAGTAACTACTTCTTGAGCGGCGACGCAAATGGTCCTGTGACGGATTGGCCGTTGGCTGTGATTGCTAGCTCACCGCAGACCCACTTGTCGTCGAGGTGACTGAGCGTCAGCTTGCCCGCGTCTAGTCCCTGCAAAGAAATAGAGACTAGGCTCTTTGTGCCCAGCTTCGTTTCCAAGGTTGGAGACACGACGCGCTCTTCTTCATAGCCAAGCTTGTATTCGCCGAGATCGACCACTACTGGCTCGCGCTTCTTCTCCTTGAGGTCGAACTTGGCGAGCCGCAGGCTCAACTTGCCTTGCTGGGCCCTTGGCCTGCCCCAACTGGCATGGAAGTTATGGTCCGCCAGTTCAACTCGTAGCTGTCGGACCCTCCTGCACCGCGTCACCGCCATTCTTCGCGGTCTCGAGCTTCTCGCTGGTGAGACCAACCACCGCGGTTGCAACCTTTCGGTCCATCAGGGTTCCGTCCCCCAGTTGGCCGCATTGATTGTAGCCCCAGCATGCGGCGCTCCCATCCACGAGCGCAGCGCAAGCAAGCGAGCAAGCAAAGACGTGGCCTACAGCAATGTCCACCGCCTTCTGCGTCAACCCATCGACTTTTCCTGGCTTGGAACTCGGATCGCCGTGCCCCACCTGCCCAAAAGCATTATCGCTTCCCCAGCAGGTCACAGAGCCGTCTACCCCGAGCGCACACTTGTGGTTGCGCCCAGCAAGCTTGCTTACGCTCTTTAGCTCCTCCCTGGCTTTGGCTTCAGAGTTGTCGGTCCAGCACAGCGTGGCATCTTTGGTAATCGCGCAGGTCTCATCGCGTTGACTGTCGGCGAAGATTGAGGTCGCGCCGGAGACTCCAGCGACGGCGGTTGGCTTTTGCTTTTTACTGACATATCCCCAGCAGCTGACCGTGCCATCCGCGAGCAACGCGCAAGCGTGATTCTGGCCAGCGGCTACTTGTTTTGCGCCCGAAAGCCCAGGAATAGCCGTTAGCGGCTTATCGCTGCCACTCTCGCTACCGTCGGCGAGGGAATTGAAAGCCGGGCTGCCCCAACCCGACACCGTACCGTCGGGCTTGACGGCATAGCCAGTGCCACCACCCAGCGCGATAGAGAGCGCGCCTTTGAGCTCGGGGACTGCACGCGGCTCGGTTTTACCGTCTTTGAGCGGAAGCATCTGTGCGCCACCCCAACAGGAGACAACGCCATCCTTCGCCGTCACGCAGGCAATGTCACCGCTCGAGCCGCTGTCCCCGCCCATCACGATATCCACTGCGTTTGCGATCCCGGGAACCTCAACCGGCGTTGCAGCGTCATCGGTAGACTTGGCACTTCCGCGCTCGCCGCCGTCGTTCTTGCCCCAGCAGCGCACCGTGCCGTTGTCCATGATTGCGCAGGCTGCGCCATCACCCGCCGCAAGCTTTAGCACGCTGCGTGGCCCAACTCCGGCTTGGCCAGCGCCGCTGGACTTGCCCTTGCCGCCTTTCGTGCTCGCGCTCGATTCGGCGGAAGAATCTCCTCGTGAGTCGTGCTTGTCGCTACACGCCACAACCGACAAGATCAGTGCACCCGTGCATAGGCTGAAAGGCTTCATCTAGCGTACCCCGTGTTTTGAATTCGCCGTTTAGCGGCGAACGAACGCCACGATAGGCAGCGAGCGCGCGGAAGTCCTCGGCGCAACCCTGTCCAATCCTTTCAGATGAAGAGCTAGTTCTTCGCCAGAGCGTTCAACATCTTTGCCTTCAGCTCCGCTGAGGTCCATCGCGGTAGGACGCGCTCGGTAAACGCGGCTATCTCCTGCGGATTCAATGACAGCACTGGTTCATTGAGTTCGCGCTTGGTTGCAGCGTAGGCCTCGCGCGAGTTCCGAGCGAGCTGCTCCAGCAGCTTGCGCGCGTCTTGTTCAACGTGGTCGCTAACCTCGTGAACGAGGCCAAGTCGCAAAGCTTCTTGGGGTGCATAGAGCCCAGCTTCGAGCAGCACCCGGGTCGCGTGCGACGGTGCGAGCCGCGCGCGGGCAAGCTTGAGGATTCGCGGGGGAAACGTCAGCCCAAGCGCAACCTCGTTTAGCCCGACACGGGTTGCCGGGGCTGAAGTGCACACGCGCAGGTCGCAGGCCAGGGCGATCACGCAGCCGCCTGCAATAGCGTGTCCGTTGATGCACGCGACGACCGGGCCGGCGTGTTCCAGTAACCCAACGACCAGCGTGTCGAGCAGTGCCAGAAACCTCTCCATCTGGTCGGCGTCGAGTGTGGCGATCTCCTTCAGGTTCAGTCCAGCTGAGAAGCAGGTCCCTTCTCCACGCACCAATAGCGGCTCACCTTTGGCGGCATAGAGATCTTGCAGGGCGCGCTCCATCACGGGCGTACCAAGTGCATTCCTTCCAGGGCCTGCAAGCACCAGTTCGATCATTGGCTGAGCCTCCCAGTGACGAGACTTGCAGGCAAGCTCAGCCAACGTGACTTACGACCACTTCGCATTCACGGTCACCGCTCAGCACGCTTCTGAGTTCTTCGACGCCGAGGGTCGGCCCGCTGCGAGCCAGTTCAGCGTAGAGCTGTGCGTCCACGCCACGTCCTTGCCACTCGACGCTCGTGGCGAGTAGGAATACCGCTTCAGCGAGACCTTGGAGAGCAGGCAACCGCGGTTGCGGCGTTCCTCCGTGCCGAGCTGCGTAGAACACGGCCTCGGGAGTCATTGGGGTGCTGAGTGCCAACCGCTTTCCTGGTTGATGATCGCCCACCGTGAGCGCACCCCAACCAATCGCGTTTGCCACGCCAACCACCCGCGACAAAAGCTCGTTCGCTTCGGTCGAGGGCGGACCATAGACGTCGCGAAGCGGGGTACTGTCGACCAGGTTTCCAACCAACTGGAATGCGCCACTTCGTGTGGCTTCGCGCACCAGCTCGAGAAAAACGGGCGCGAGCCGTGGCGCACGGTCATCCCGTGCACGGTTGGGCGTTACGACGCGCTTCTCCAGTAGATGCAAGGTGTCGTAGATGACCTGTGCGCGATAGGCCGCGGGCAAAAACGCAAAGCGGCAGTCGGCGACTCGGATGACCCCGCGCTCATTTGCGACGCACGCCGAGATGGTGTCTCGCGTCGTTACCTCAATCGCGGGAGGGTCAGTCTCTGGCGGTTGATCGGGGCCGAGAAGTTGCTCCGCATCCGAACGAGCAAGCCCTTCTCCAAGCTGCGAAGCCAGTGGTCGGCGCGAGAGCGTGAATCGGCAGGTTGGGTCGCCCTTCGCGACACACTCGGTCTCGTCCGCTTCGAAGGAGCCCCAGTCCGAAGGGTAGGCAATCGAGGCGGCTGCTGCTGCAAAGCCAGCGGCAAACGCGTCCGCCGCGTGCCGCGCTTTGAAGGAGGCCCCAACTCGTTCACGCGCGCCAGCACCGAACAGAAGGTCGGTCCCAACAACTTGTCCGCCCGTTGCAGATAGCTCGAAGCGAAGTTGTCCCAAGCCCGTGGTTGCATAGAGTTCAGTCGCGAGATCGATGATCTCACGATCCCCAGCTATCCCGAGGCGGGTTGCGATCGCGCCGATCATTGCGTGGCTCGATTCGAATGCGGCCTGCCGTCGCACCGCCCAGCCTTCGCTTCCAAGAGCGTCCGCCACCGCCTGGTCCAAGAGCACTGATTCGTGGACGGTGGTGCCAACGACCAGCTGATCACTAACTGTGAGGAGACCCAGGCCATCAACGGGGCGCAGGATCGTGCCGAGGTTCATCATGGCAACGAGAGCTCTCCGAGTTTGCCGTGTTCGACGCCGAGAATGTCTTCCGCCGCCGTCTCGATCACCAGCAGCGCTTCACTGGGGAGGTCGTCGGGATAGACCAGCGCCTCGAGTCCGAGCCCGCTTCGTAACGCCACGCGCATCCGTGAAATGTGCCCGTCCACTGCGGTTCGTTCGAGATGCAAGAGGATCATGCGCACGCGATTGCCGATGGCGGAACGCGGTGGACTCGTGTCGGGTCCGCTGTCCGATTCAAAGTCCACCTCGGCCGCCGCGGTTACCGCAGGGGGAACGCTTCCCGGTACGGTCGGTCTCGAGGCAGCGGGTAACGGATGAACGATCGCGGGTTCAGCGGGGCCCTGCGTTCTCGCTCCCCGATCACTTGGTGCAGCCGTCGGCACCTGAACGCGCGCAGGTTCTGGTGGCGGCGCAGAAGCATGCCGCTGCGGTGCGCTTGCTGCGGGTTCAGCGGCAGGTACAACCGGCTCAGCAAGCTCGTAGGGAAGGTCGTGCTCGAGCGTGAGCACGATTTGTTTGGCAGCCAAGCGGGCAAAACCAAGGGGGGCCTCTCGCGCGAACACCACGGCCACACCAAAGTTGCGCACTGAATTCACGATCATCAGCGTCGACTTGGACTCGATGGTGAGCGTTACGAGCTCCTCGCCAGTCACGGCTCCGTCTCGCGAGGCTATGGTGAACAGCTGCGCGCTGCGGCCAATCACGGTCGCGTCGCGAGAGGCGCCACGTCGGATCCACCAAGCGAATGGCGTTGGAACCCGAACGTGTGTGACGACCACGGCCTCGAGATGATCAACACCGATGGCCAACGAGTCGAGGGAGAGCCCGATCGCTGAGTCATGCGGGTGGGGCTCGGTCACGCTTCCCCCGAGGGCGACCGGTCGGACATTGAAGACCCTGCGAGGACCGCCCCCTCGAGCGCCTTGCTGAAGGTTTCGCGGATCAGTTCGACGTCGAGTTTACCGAACGGCTGTCGACGCGAAATCCCAACGATGAACGCACGCCCCGCAGACGAGATGCCAATCAGTTGAAGCACCGGCCCATCGCCAACGTAGCCCTCGAAATCCGGAGAGAGCGTTCCTGGAGTAGCCAGTGCGAGTCGCTTCATTGCGCTGGCCACGCTCCCCGTCGCAGCGAGCAGCGACTCCGCATCGCCAAGGTCACCCGAGGTAGAGCCAACCAACGGCAAACCCTCGTCGTCGACGACGAGCGCACGCGTAACCTCCTTGTCCCCGCGGAGCCACTCCAGCAGGCTCGACAGCCTCGGAACCAAACCAGCAAGGCCAGCGATTGAAGGCGGAGCGGCTAGTTCAGGTCGTGGAGCAACCGCCACTGGGGGCTGAGACGTGCGCACCGCCGGTGCAGGTGGTTGGGAAGGCTTCTCCGCCCCAAACGCAACCAGCGGAACGCCACCGAAGTCCGGAAGGCTCGTCGCGACAGCCGGTGGCTTCGGCGAAAGTGCCTCGGCCACTGACAGCACGTCTCGCAGGTCAAACGAGGAGCGGGATCGGCGTGTCATCTTCGGCCGGAGCTTTCTCGGTGGTGTTGATACGGTCCAGAATGTCGTTGGCTAGTTGATCGAACCTGCGCGACAGCGGTGGTGGCTTCTTCTGCATGAGCGAGATCGGCGCTCCCCGCAGGGACGCCTCGAGAAACGCTTCATCTCGAGGGATGATTGCGTCGAGCACGACGCCCGGCGGAAACTTCGACCAGAGCGTCTCTGCGACGTCGAGCGACGCAGGAACCTTGCGGTCAAACATCGATAGAACGAAACCAAGAAACTCCACCTTCGGATTCTTGGTAGCTCGTATGCGATCCACCAATGCCAATATTTGTCCGACCGACCGCAACGCTAACGGCTCCGCTTGCAGCGGCGAAAGGACGTGCGTGGCGTTCTCGATGGCTCGTGTCGTCACCTTGCCGAGCCCTGCAGGGCAATCGATCAACATCAGGTCATAGCCTTCGTTCTTTACCGCCTCGAGGATCTGCTGAATCGCGCCTTGGCGAGTAAGCGCGTCCTCAAACCCCGCAACCGTGGTCGGGTCCACCCGCCCAACCGACAACACTGCCAGGTTCGGATCACGGGTTCGCTGAAGTGTTTTCTGTACTGTTTCGGCGCCAGTGAGCACCTCTGCAATGCCGGCCCGAGCCCGGTCTGCGAGCCCAAGACTTAGGCCTAAGCTGCCTTGAGCGTCGAACTCTGTAAGCAGAGTTCGCGTTCCAGCTCGCGCCAATGCAAGCCCAAGATTGAGTGCAATGGTCGTCTTCCCGACCCCGCCCTTCTGACTGGAGATGGACACGACGTGCATGCGATTTGCAAAAGCTACACCCGAAGCGCCGCCCATTGGGAGTTCAGTTCGGCGACGGCTCAGCCCTTGACGCTGCTCTGACCCAAATCCAGGATCTTTGCGCGATTTCTGGGAGAAAGACGTCTCGGTCCTGGCCCAGAAAACTTCTTCGTGTGCATTCGGTTGACAAAGTCCCCCACGTCGGCGAAAAAGCTCCGCGCGATTGGTGAGGTAGCCAAGTGGTTAGGCAACGGTTTGCAAAACCGTTATACGCGGGTTCGAATCCCGTCCTCACCTCCAGAAACCCAGCTTAAGGCTGGGTTTCCGCGTTTCTGGGGCCTCAGCCCGCGTCACTACGGTTCGTGCAAGCGCGACGTTGTGACCGCCTCGGCGCTCGGCTAGCACCCGTTGCGCCGTGCCCACGCCTCGCCATCAAGAGATCCTCGCTCAATACGAGGCCGTCACCGACCATCTGCAGCGCCAAGGGCAGGAACTAAGTGGCCGGGTGCTCGAGTGGCTCGAGCAAGGCCAGGTGAAGGTCCACTCGGTGACCTACCGCACCAAGGCTCAAGAGAGTCTCGCGGGTAAGCTTGCACGTCCGGACAAGCAATACCGCCGTCTGTCGGATGTGACCGATCTGCTGGGGCTACGCGTAATCGTGTACTTCGAGGACGCGGTTGAGCAGGTGGGCGACATTCTTGAGCAGCGCCTACCCATGGCACTCGAGCACTCGATCGATCGACGTAGAAGAAACGACGGTAATAGCTTCGGTTACCGCTCCCTGCACTACGTCTGTCGGCTGGAGCCCAGCGTGCTCAGCGAAGAGCCGCTCGAGTTGTGTTGCGAGATTCAGATTCGCACCATGCTGGAGCATGCCTGGGCCGAGATCGAACACGACCTTGGCTACAAGTCGCGCGACGTCGTTCCTATTGTGGCACGGCGTCGGCTCAATCGGCTGGCTGGGTTGCTAGAGCTCGCGGATCAGGAGTTCGTCGCTATCCGTGCCGATTTGGAACGCTACGCGCAACAGCTGCCTGCACGCGTGAAGGATGACGCTGAGGTAGCGCTGGACAACCTCTCGCTGTGGCACGTGGTCGGGTGCCCGGAGGTCCATCGTCTTGATGAGCAGGTCGCGCGGGCGTTGGGGCGGGAACTCGGGGACGAACCATTTTACCCCGACTATCTGCTCAAGATGCTGCACTTCGCCGACTTACATACGGTTTCATCCGTGCTCGACAGCGCACATAAACTGGGAACCGACGCGCTCCGTCTCGTCCTGCCCTATTTCGATTTTGCCGAACGAACCTGGAGTTTCTCGCTCGGCGCGAATGCCACGATTGCTCGAGGGTATTCGCTGTTTTTCCTTGTCCACGCCCGCCTACTTTCCAGTGGCACGCTGCGGCTGAACAAGGTCGAGCAACTGGCACGTATGTATCAATCGCTCGACTATCCCGAGGATGAGCGCACCGCTCAACGCATTGCGGGGCTACTGGTCGACTCGTTGGCTCGTTAGCTCACACCGCTTCGCTGAGCTCTGCAGCATCGAACGTTTGAGCCTGGGCCTGGCGCCACGCGCGCGCGTACGCAGCCGGAGGCTCCCCGAGCAGCTCGCCTTTTTCGAGGTAATGGTAGATCTCGCTGTAGTGGCGGCTCTCCGTAGTCGATACTCGCCGGTGAATGTGCCACGGCCTGAGCTTCGACGGATGATCTAAGCCAGCCGCAGCAATGAGTTCGACGAACGCGCGCACTGTGTTCTTTTGGAAGTTCTGCACGCGTGTGGCCTTGTCCTCGACCACCAACCCCACAGCGAGATCTGGGTCTTGCGTGGCAACACCAGTAGGACACTCATTGGTATTGCACTTCTGCGCCTGAATGCAGCCAAGGGCGAACATCATGGCTCGCGCGCTGTTGCAAACGTCAGCGCCAATAGCGAGCTTGTGCGCAATGTCGAAGCCCGTGACCACGCGTCCGCTCGCAATGATGCGAATCCTGTCGCGGATCCCGCAGCCACGAAGTGCGTTGTGCACAAAGACCAAGGCGTCGTCGAGGGGTGTGCCCATCACATTGGAGAACTCGAGGGGAGCCGCGCCGGTGCCACCCTCACCACCATCTACCGTAATGAAGTCTGGGGTAATTCCGGTCTCGAGCATCGCTTTGCAAATGGCGAAGAACTCGCGCCGTTTGCCGATGCAAAGTTTGAAGCCAATCGGTTTGCCGCCAGATAGCGAACGCAGCTGCCCAATGAACTCGCAGAGCTCCTTTGGCGTCGTAAAGGCGCTGTGTGCGGGGGGGCTGAGCACTGTAGTGTCCCCCTTCCGTCAAGACAGTTGCGTGCACGGGATTCAGGTATGTCGTGCACGGACGGCATGAGTTACGCGGCGTGGGCGAGTGGAGCTGTGAGTCGCGAGTTGCGGTATTCGACGGGTGTGAGCCAGCCAA
>CAITIQ010000306.1 GCA_903892415.1 uncultured delta proteobacterium
CTTCTTGTGTCAGCCGGCGTACGTCATGCCGGAGGTCGTAGAGCAAGTGGCCAGCAGGCCGTGGCTGATTGAGTCGCCAGGGGTTGTAGAGGTAATCGATCGACTTTACTGGAACGTCGCCGAGTCGCGGCCGAAGGACGGATTCACCGCAACCCGCCGGATCATCGATCCGCCTCCCGGAGTGGGGAAGGCTGTGCCGGAGCCAGGAACGTTGCGAGCGCTGGATATGGTCCTGGCGCAGGTTCAGTGCAACTACGACCTCCGCTCGATGACGGCGGACCAGATCGTCGCGAAGCTGCCGGCTGAGTTCGCGGCGTGGCTTTGAGAGGCCGCCTCATAGGCCCGGGGTTTCATCCAGGGTGGGCACGTGCCCCTTGGCGGCAGCGATGATGCCAACCGCATGGCGAGCCTGTTTAGCGGATGGGACTTTGGCCCATCCCCCCGATGCGTAACCGATGAGAGTGTGGGCGATGCCACACTGCCAATCTTCGAGTTCACCCGACGAGGTGCCCCAGTGGTGAATGGCAAGCCACATCTCGGCCGTCAGGAGCATCGTCTTCGCGATGTTGGCGCGGTCGGCGTTGGTGAGACGAAGATCTCCGGCTCGAGCTTCCTCGCCGACGTTGGGCAGGGGTTGGCCCGCGGCGAGTTCGCGCTCGAGCTCCAGGGACAGTTCGAGGTTCAGCATCTGGACCTGACGCCAGCAGTCTTCCCTCTTGCACCACTCCGTCACGTTGCGTCCTGCGGCGCTGGCGACGATCGCATCCTGGATCTTCGGCATCCAGTCGTCCAGCGTGCGGAGAAGGGGTTCGCTGACCGATTGGCGGGCCCACACTGCGCCGAGGTCGATCCGCTGCTGCGTTCGATAGGAGAGAAGCGCGACGGTGTAGGTGATGACGTTGGCTCGGTAGGGTGTGATTCCCAGTCTTGCGGCGACCTTCTCGGCTGCCTTGAAGACGATGGCCTGAGCCACGAAGTTGCGATAGCGGGTCTCGTCGATCGTCTGCCCTTGCTTTTCCTGGGCCATTGCGTGCATGAAGAGCGTGAAGTTCTTCTGTGCTCCACGACTGACGAAATGCGGCAGCTGCATCCAAGTATTGACGAACTTCGCCAAGTCGGTCTTGGTGAACTTCTGCGAGTTCGGCGTCGAATCCTCGAACTCCTTTCGCTGCTTCGGAGTGCCCGATGCACGAGCCTTCGCCACTTGGTACTGTCCGCGTGCGCGCTCGTAGAACCAGCGCGTTCGCTCGCCCGGTGCCCATGTGCGCTCAGCTAGTTCCTCAAGCTTCACATGGAACTGGTCATTTGAGGAGAAGTCGGCTTCGTTGATGCGATTCTGCGTATTGGCGAATCGTGAGATCTTGGGAACGAGCTCCTGGAGAAGTTTGCCTTCAACTCTTGAGATCTTTGCCTGCACCAAGATTCGTTCGATTGGCACCCTATCCTTCTTCGCGGCTAAGTGGATCGAGGCCACGGTCTGGCCGCCATTCACGATTTGGAAGCCGCGCATTCGAGTGATCTCAAGTGCCCCTCCTGGTGAGACTTCGCAGTCGATCTCCTCGACCGTGGCCGTCAACCCGTTGTTGTAGGCCAAGAACCTCTCGGGCTCGTTGATAATGGTCTCTCGGATGCCCTTGTTGACACCGCCACGGGCCTGCAGGAACGAGCGGACGTTGAGTTGAAGCAGGCGCGGGCCGTAACGATCATACAGCCTGAACAGCAGGTCTCCGGGCAGAAGCGTGAGGTAGGTGCGGTAGCCACAGTTCAGGTCCGGCATGGGCAGGCACGGGATGCCGGTATTGCTCATGTCGCGGATGTCGATGTCGATGGCCTCATACTCCTTGCCCGAGGACTTGATTCGGTGGTAGCGCGTCAGGTCCCAGATCGTGCAGCGGGCACGAATCCCACCGACCTCCTCCTCTAAATCGGTGGTGTCGCGGACGGTGCAGTTGCTCACCACGAACACGCGGATCTCGCTTGTTGACGATGACTTGTCCCGCAGCAGCTTGAGCATCGCCGCTTGGTCGGTCTTCAGCGGATCGCCCAAGTCACGGCCCTGGAGCACAAATTGGTGGATGCGGACAGCGCGTTCGAAGGCCTGCCGAACATCCGACTGTGGCAGCGACTGCACGTCACCACCGTGCCGGTAGAGAGCGACGAGGAGATCTAGGCGCCCTGACTCTTCGTCGAAGCCATAGCCATTACTTCGCACGGTGCCTCTGCTGGTCTTCTCGTCCAGCAAGCAGATCTCGAAGTCGCCGGCCTCACCGTATTCCGTGAGGTCCTCGGCGAGCATGCGAGCGAAGATTTGCTCCTTGTCGGCATCGCCTAGGGTGCCCAACTGGCTGGCACGTCCGTCGACTTCGGCGTCAATCTGGGAAAGGAACTCCACTAGGTCATCTGTGCCCATGGTTATATCGGTCTCAGATCCTCGCGGCAGCATGTCTGCCGATCCGCATGGCAGTCAGCGCTTCGGACACGACCGCTCGTGCCAGCAGCGGTGGCACAGCATTGCCGATCTGCTTGAATGCAGTGTTCATCGAGCCATGGAACCGAAAGCCGTCGGGAAATGACTGCAGGCGGGCCGCTTCGCGTACGCTGATGGTTCGCGCTTGCCGGCTGTCGTAGTGAATGTGGCTATAGGTGTCCTTGCCAATGTGTGCCGTCAGCGTGCGGGCCGGCTCATCCGCCTCCATCTTCCTCCACTTGTTGGGGAACTTCCCAGGGTCGTAGGGGGGCACATACTCGGCCTTCAGTCGCGTGTGGCGATCATTCTCGGCGCGGAACTCGGACTCCCCGATGGCCGCTTCGAGCAGCTGGTGCGCAATCGCGTGTGCCTGTGGGTATTGATCGCCGGGCCGCATGCGGCGAAAGATCCGGTAGTCCCGAGGCAGCGCCCGGATGACGTGGTCCCACACGAATCCAGCTGATTCGAAGTTTGGCCAAGTTCGCATCAGGAGTGAGTATTCGGAGGCGTCTGTTGGGCAGTGATTTGGCAACGGCCGATCGAGTCGCTGTGGTCGCTTCTTCGTCTCGCCCCTGAGGTGGTCGACGAGTCGCGGTAGATCGGCCATGGCTTGGCGAGCGGTGATCGCCGGAGGGAGGTCGTCGGTCGGCTCTGGGGCATGAACGTAGTGGCTGCGGCTCGACGGGTCGCCCTTGTGGCGTAGGGCGACGTTTCGAGTGCCAAGATAGCCGGTCGGAAGCTCGTGTTGGTGCGTTGGGTTCGGCAGGGTCGGCATCATTCCAGAAGCGGCTCTGGCGATGCCAATCAGGATCGCTCTCGTCCGCATCTGTGGCACCCCATAGTGGACGGCGTTGAGCAGGCCGTATCGGCAGTCGTAGCCGATGGCGTCGAGTGCGCGGGCCATCGTCTCGAAGACGTCGAGCCCGCCGTAGTTGAGCGCATCTGGGACGTTCTCGACGATGAGGGCGGCGGGGGCGAGCAGTTCGACGAAGCGGAGGTAGTCGCGGTAGAGCCCCGATCGCGGATCGTGCAGAAATGCCTCAGGATGTTCGCGGACTTCGCGAAGCTTGGCGCGGCCGACCCGAGCGAATGCTTGGCATGGCGGACCACCTACGAGGAGATCGATGGCTCGCACCGGTCGCTTGTCGGCAATCCCTTGATCGCGAAGCAGAGTGTGCGGGTCGGTCTCCGAGATGTTTCGGGGTATTGCGTGCGAAGACGATCCTGGATGGAAGTTCAGTCCGTGAGAGGCTGCGGCATGAGGGTCCAGCTCCACCGCACTGACGACCTCGCAACCGGCCAGGGTGGCTCCGAGCGACATGCCGCCGCAGCCTGAGAACAGATCCATCACCCGTGGGGGCGCTCCCTCACGCAGTCGGCTCAATTTCCAACGTATCGCCGCCCTCATCGAGGGACTGCCCATGCCACCCATATGGACGGAGGCTACGAGTCGATCGGCCGAGGGGCAACAGGTGATCTTTGGAGCGACGGAGTGTGACAGGTGCTGTCGCGGATCGCGGCGATCGGGGCTCGATAGCCGCCATCCACGGGGCGCGACAGGGCCGTGGCCGGATGCTCGAAGACGACCTGGGCGACACCCACTCCCTCTGCCGCCACCGCTTAAGGCGCTTTTCGATTCCCACGCGAACCGAGTGGCAACGGAGGCGTGGCGGTTGCGCAGCATCCTTGCCTTCCTGGCGCAACACGGCCGGGCTGCGATGCGCGCCGACGTCGCCGTGTTGCGCGTGCTCTCGGTTGGCGGAGAGAGGGGGCAGAGGCGCGGTCCATGGCATTCGTGACAACGGGTCCAAACCTGCGCGGCAAGCGGGCCGTGCCC
>CAITIQ010000307.1 GCA_903892415.1 uncultured delta proteobacterium
TCCTCCGAAATCTCCGACGGCAACGCGCACAATCACGACGACATGCCGATTCTGCTCGCAGGGTCGGCGGGTGGCGCCATCGTCCCTGGGCGGCACGTGGAGTTTGCCGGTGCGCCCTCGGTGGGCCAGCTCTTCGTCAGCATGCTCAATGCGCTCGACGTCGATATCAACGCTTTTGGCGATGCAACTGGGCCGCTCGCCGGCCTTTAGCTCGTCCCCACGATCAGGCGGTTCCACTCGGCTCAACGGGAAGCTATAACGACGCTTCCTCTGGTGCCCGTAGCTCAGTTGGATAGAGCGGCGGCCTTCTAAGCCGCGGGTCGCAGGTTCGAGTCCTGCCGGGCGCGCCATCTCGACTGCGTTCCGCCAAAGGCGGATGCAGCAACAAAATGAAGATTCCTGCGGCCGACGCTTGAAGGCCGCGTGGAAGCCTCGGCCCGAGAGCTCAGGTGGCGGAGTAGCGCTTTGCTGTCCGCTGCGCCCGGAGCGACTCGGTCAGGTAGTCAACGAAGGCCCGAGTCTTCGCGGGGAGCAGCTTCGTGCTTGCGAAATAGAGCGAGATCTTCCCGAGATTCACGTACCAGCCGGGGAGCACGCGCTTGAGCGCCCCGCTCTTGAGGTGCTCGCTCATGTCGGCGAAGAGCAAGACCGCCACTCCCATCCCGAGCAACGCGGCGCGACAAATCGCCTCCGGATCGTTGATGAACAAGCGGGAGCGCGCTGCCATCGGCGCCTCGTCGCCATCACGGTTGCGCATGATCCATGGCTTTACCCTCCCGCTCTGTGGTGAACGCATGGCGATGACGTCGAGCAGCCGCATGTCCTCTGGTGTCTTCGGCAGCTTCTTTCCCGCGAGGTACGAGGGCGACGCCACGGCCACGAGATGCGCGGGCGCGAGCTCGCGCGACACCACGCCGGGCTTCAGCTCGAAGCCGCCTCCGATCGCTGCGTCAACACCGTCGCCGACAAGGTCTACGGAGCGGTTGTCGAAATCCAGGTCAACGGTCACCGCAGGGTAGCGCGCAAGGAACAGCGGCATCAGCGGCATCACCTCGGTGATCCCGAAGCGCCATGCTCAGCTTGACCCTGCCCGCCGGCTCGTCGGCCCTGGAGGTCACCTCCGCGATCGCCCCCTGGAGACTGTCCAGCCCGCTGCCAACCATCGCGAGGAAGCGCTCGCCGGCCTCGGTTAGCTTCAAGCCGTGCGTGTTCCGCTGGAACAGTCGCACGCCGAGGTTTCGCTCGAGTTGGGCCACGTTGCGGCTGATCGCCGCCGGCGTCAGCCTGAGGCGTCGCGCGGCAGCGGAGAAGCTGCCCGACTCGGCGCTCCGGACGAAGGATTCCAGGTTCGACAGAGTTTCCATGTTGCGTCGCTGGTTTCAACGTTTGCTTGAAAGCGATGCTATCCAGCGCGCCCTACCGACCGCAAGGATCCGCGCGCAAGGTGCTGCTCAACAGTCAGTCGTCGGCAAGCGTCGCGACGTTCGCGTCCTCGCTCGACACGAAAAGGAATGAACACAATGAGCAGCATCGGCATCATCGGTTAGGGTGGACTCGGCTCCAGCATCGCACGCGTGCTTGGACGCGCAGGCATCGCGGCAACAATCTCGAATCGTCGGGGACCGGCGTCCCTCGCGTCGCTCGTCGCAGAGGCTGGCCCCTCGATTAAGGCAGGCACCGTGGCCACTGCAGCCAGCGCCGACATGGTCCTCGTTGCCGTGCGCTGGGAAGACCTCGGTGCGGCGCTCAGCGGCCTGCCACCTTGGGACGGTCGCATCGTCATCGATGGCACCAATCCAGTTGCGTTCCTGGAGCCAGGCTCCCCGGAGACAAAAGATCCGACCAACCCGCTTGCGGCCTACGGGATCAAGGCGATTGATATTGGCGAAAAGCACTCGAGCGAGGTCTTTCGTGAGCACGTTCCGGGGGCGCGCCTCGTGAAGGCTCTGAACCACCTGGACGTTAGAGTCCTCGAGGAGCCGAGAACGTTGGGTGGCCAGCGCGTTCAGTTCTACTCGGGCGACGATGCGAGTGCGAAAGCGGAGGTCCGAAAGCTCCTTGAGGCAGTTGGCTACTTCCCGGTCGATCTCGGTTCCCTCGACGTAGGCGGCCGGCTCGCGGCGCTGCCATTCGGGCCCCTGGCGGCGACCAATTTCATCAAGATTTAGAGACCAAGCTTCCGGGCTCGCGAACTCTAGGCCGGGACATCGGGGGGCCGGGGCCATGCTACGAACAGTGCTGCTCTGACTTGTTGCCAGCGCGCCGTTTGCGTATGCGTAGTTGATGTTGAAGCGAAGCAGTTCACTCGCCGTCACCGTGATGCTTTCTGCCGCCGCTTGCGAAAGCACCGGCCCCGGTGACACGGGTGGGGGAGGGGGAGGGGGTTCAAACTCTGCCTCGGTGACCTTTCACCGTGATGTCGAGCCCATCCTCCACAAGAGCTGCTTGAGCTGCCACTCGAACGGGCGCATCGGTGGCTTCTCGCTGGAGAAGTACGAGGACGTTCGGCCGCTTGCCGCGTCGATCGTAGCGGCGACGCAGTCTCGAGCAATGCCGCCTTGGGGAGCGCTCAGCACGGAAGGTTGCGAGCCGCGTTTCCCGTTCAAGGGCGATATCAGCCTGAGTGATGAGGAGCTGGCCACCCTGCAAGCTTGGGCCGACGCCGACGCACCGGAGGGCGATGTTGCGGATGCGCCTCCGCCGTTTGTGCCGCCCCCTCTCGGTTTGCCGAACAAGGCCCAAACCTTGGCGCCCGAAGAACCTTCAGTGGTTGAAGGCGACTCTGACCTCTTCGAGTGTGTGGTTTACGACCCTGCCTTGACGGAGGAGAAGTGGATCGACGGCATTCATTTGGTTCCCGGTAACGCCAAGGTCGCCCATCACGCGCTCACCTTCCGCACCAGCCGTGAAGACGCCAACACCCTCTCCGGAGGCACCGGTCGGTTCCCTTGTTTTGGCGGCGCTCCCGGACAAATCGTCCACGTGTGGGCGCCCGGCGGGAACCCCTTCGAGTTGCCGAAGGACGTTGGCATCAAGCTGACGCCCGATGATGTGCTGATCGTGCAGATGCACTATCACCCCACGGGAACGTCGGTGGAAGAGGACTCGTCCGAGGTGGAGCTGCGCTACTCGGACGTAGTGCCGCCCTATCAGTTCGTCGTTACCTTCCCGGGCAACGCTGCCAACGGAGAAGACGGGCTGCTTCCCGGGCCCAACGATCGAGGCGAGCCCGAGTTCCGCATCCCCGCCGGGGTAAGCGATCACACCGAGACGATGGAGATCGTGATCCCGCCCGAGATCATCATCGAGGTTCCGATCCTGATGGCGATGACGCACATGCACTACGTAGGCACGGACATTCGCCTCGACATCGAACGGCCGTTCTCAGCTTCCCAGCCGCTCGAGGAATGCTTGGTTCACACGCCGCAGTGGGACTTCAACTGGCAGCGGATGTACACCTACGACACCCCGATCGACCAACTGCCCAAGGGCAAAGCCGGGGACATCCTCAAGCTCACGTGCCACTACGACAACTCGATGGGCAACCCATTCGTGAAGAAGGCTCTCACCGAGCAAGGCTTGTCGGCTCCGGTGGACGTCGTGCTCGGCGAGGAGACGCTCAACGAGATGTGTCTCGCACCGCTCGGGATTTTGGTCCCCTCTTCAATCGACCTCTGACGCACGACTCACTCGACTGCGGTGGCGCTGGTGGGGGCGAGTTCGAGCGTGGCAGCATTGAAGGTCAGCATATTGACCACTATTCAAGAGCCGTGCCGCTATTGGGTAGCCGGTCAATAGCTGTCGATGGCCCGGAACACTGGGACTTTTGAGGTGGGAGATTATCCTCGGTTGGCAGAAGCGGGCTACAGGTTGCCCACCTGGATAAAAATGTGACCATCCATGCTCTCCTTTCGGTCAACAGCCCGAGTCGCTACGCGTTGCTTGAGTCGAAGGGAAGATGGCATGCTCGCGCGATGCGAAAGCGCCTGCTGCTCGTCCTGCCCCTGCTCAGCGCCTGCTCTCAGTTCGATGGAGCAAAGTTAGAAGCGGCTATCAAGTCCAAGTTCGAGTCCGAGAAGGTGGCCGTTCGCGAAGTGAAGTGCCCCGCCGCCGACCGCGAACTCAAGGCTGGTGACAGCTTTACGTGTGCGGGGGTTTCAGGCCTTGGCGACAACTTCACCGTGAAGGTCACCCAAAAGGATGACCAGGGCAACGTGAACTGGGAGCT
The DNA here is from genome assembly GCA_903892415.1 of uncultured delta proteobacterium. Classification (GTDB taxonomy): domain Bacteria; phylum Myxococcota_A; class Polyangia; order Polyangiales; family Polyangiaceae; genus Xiheicaenibacterium. Next base: position 4,229 of record CAITIQ010000307.1, read on the forward strand.
CGAAGGCAAGCTCTTCGACCCGGTTGAGTACTCGGAAAAGGCGCTTGGCCACTTCACCAACAACCGCAAGGTAGATTGCGGACGGGACCGATTCATCGCCGTCAAAGGAACGAAGATGACCTGCACCGTCGAAGGCGGAAAGTCCGCAACGGTGGAATTCAAGGAAGACGGCTCGCCCGACGCCGACGGGCTCATGGCCATCATCGGCGGCAATTGAGCCGTCCTTTTCGCGGATCAGATCGCTTCTGAAACGACCTGATCGCCCGTCTTGCCAAAGCGACGTTGCCGTCGGCAAAAGGCTGCGATGGCCTCGTCCAAGGTCTCCTCGGTGAAGTCAGGCCAGAGCGTCTCGGTGAAGAAGAGTTCAGCGTAGGCGCATTCAAACAACAAGAAGTCCGACAGCCGTCGCTCTCCACCGGTACGGATCACGAGATCGGGATCGGGCAGTTTGCCGGTCGACAAATAGGCTCGCAGACTCGTCTCGTTGACCTCTTCAGGAATGACGAGGCCCGCGCGCGCCCGGATGGCAATTTGCCGAATTGCTGAGACCATGTCCTGGCGACCGCCGTACGAAAGCGCGAGCGCCAGCGTCATGCCTGTACAATCGCGGGTCGCCTCAACCAACTGCTCGGTGGCGCGGCGAGTCCGCGTGGGTAGCTCGTCGATGTCGCCAATCACCGACACGTGCACGTTGCGTCGCACCAACTCTTCGAGCTCGTTCTCGGCGAACTCAGCGCAAAGACGCATCAGCGTTTCAACCTCTTGCTTCGGGCGAGACCAGTTGGCTGCGCTGAAGGCATAGAGCGTGAGCGTCTTCACTCCGCGGCTGTTGCAGCCGTAGACCGCCGTCCGTACGGCCTTGCTGCCATGCTCGTGCCCCGCCGTCCGCGGCAGGGTCCTTTGGGTGGCCCAGCGACCATTGCCGTCAAGGATGATTGCGATATGGGCGGGTGCTGCACCCGGGGGAAGCGATGGGGAAGTCTTCATGCTCACCTTGAGACCATAGTCCCAAGGCCAAGGACCTGCGATGGGAGTAATGTGGAGCTTTCGTGGAGAACGTTCCGACGCTGTTCAATTATCTAGTTAATAAACAGCCAAGATCACCCGTCTCCGGGCTCCAAAAGGCGCAACGGCCCTCGCGGTGTCGAGGGCAACAGCAAACGAAAGGTGACCTTGGGCGGGCCGGCCTCGATGCATGCGATGGTGCCACCGTGCGCCTCCGCTACCGCGCGAGCGATGGCCAATCCGAGCCCGGTACCGCCCTTGTCGATTCGCGTCGTCACGAAGCGGCGAAACAACTTCGCCTTGATGTGGGGGGCAATTTCGCCTGAGTTCTCGATCAGGATCTCGGCGTGGGTTCCTCTGTCCCGGAAGGTTATGCCCACCGTGTTTGGCGCAGTACCGTGAGTTTGTGCATTATCCACGAGGTTTTGCGCCAAGCGTGCGAGCCATCGGGCATCGCCCCGAACCGACAGTCGTGGTCCGCAAAGTGCGATCGACTCGCCCCCTTCCGCGCCTTCACAGAGTCCGGCGAAGAGCTTGTACACGTCGACGCTGGTTGCGTTCTCGACTCCGCGGGCCTCGATCCGAGCGAGCGAAAGCAGCTCCCCGAGCATCGTCTCGATCCTGGAAGTGGCCTCTTGGATTCGAGCGAGAAAGCGTTTGGCCTCCTTTGGCTCGTCGATCGCACCGTCGGAGAGGACCTCTGCGCTCGCGCGAATCGCCGCTACAGGGTTCTTCAGTTCGTGCGAAAGATCGGCTGCGAAGGTCTCAATGAATGGCCGACCTTCGAGCTCGCGACGCATGGTTTCGATCGCGCGCGACAGCTCTTTGACCTCGCGGCCTCTCGCGCGCGGTGCCCGCGCGAGCAGCTTGCCTTCGCTTACGCGGACGGCAAAATCGGTGAGCTCCTCGATCGGCGACGCGATGGTCCTCCCAATCAAGGCCGCGGCGACGGCCGCTGCTGCTCCCAGCGTCACCGAGAGCCCGAGGATGGTCGGCGCAAAGTCGGAGAGCGTGCGGCGGATCGCGATGGTTGGTTTGTCCACGCGCACCATGCCGAACGCTGCGTCATCAACCACGATGGGCACAGTCACGCTGACCGCCTCGCTCGGAGAGAGGTCGGCCTGGCCTGTCGGGGCAAACAGGACCTCGCCGTCGAGAGCAAGGATGCTCATGCGCATATCGCGCGGTAGGGAGGACATCCCCGCTGCAACTTCCTCCAAGCTGCGATCGTTTTTTGCGATGTCGTTCTCGATCAAGGCAGCGATCGCGAGGGCCTCGCTCTTCGCGCTCTCCTCCGCGAGCGCCGTCGTGCGCGCCATCACGCGCTCGAGCACGAGCAGCCCCAGTCCCAGCGCGAAGGCGCCAACGATGCCCGCCAGCGCGAGAAAGATCTGCATGCGGATGCTGACTCCCGTGCGTCGGGAGCGCCACAACCTGACGACGATGAAGGCGACGAATAGTCCGAGTGCCGAGACTGAAAGTGGCGTCAGGACGACTTCAGGTCGCATTGGGCTTGTCGGTCACGCGGTAGCCAACGCCGCGCACAGTCTCTACGAGTGACGGATCACCGCCCGCCTCCGAGACCTTCTTGCGCAAGGCCTTCACGTGAGAATCGATGGTGCGGTCGGTGATCGCGAAGCCGTCCCCCCACACGCGGTCGATGATTTGTGGTCGAGTAAAAACTCGACCGGGACCGGAGAGCAGGCACGAAAGCAAGTCGAATTCGACGCGAGTCAGATCGACGGGACTTCCGTGGACTGTGGCGCGCCGGGTCGCTTCGTCGACCGCGAGCGGAAGATCCTTGGGCGTGTTGTCGGGCACCGAGCTTTGTGCTCCGGCTCGGCGGAGCACCGCTCGTACGCGCGCGACCACCTCGCGAGGAGAGAACGGCTTGGTGACGTAGTCGTCTGCTCCAGTCTCGAGCGCCGCGACGCGATCCGCTTCGTCGTCGCGACTCGAGAGGATGATGACGGCGGGCGGAGACTCTTTACGGCGCGCCTCGTGAAGCACGTCGAAGCCACTGCCGTCGGGCAGCATCAGGTCGAGCAGCACCAGCTCAATGGAGGATTCGCGCAGTATCTCCCGCGCTTCGCGCAGGGTATGCGCCAGTTGCACCTCGAAGCCGTCACGTTTGAGCGCGTAAGCCAGCGACTCCAAGATGGCCGGTTCATCGTCGACGAGCAGAAGGCGGGGCATCAGCTTCTCCGAAGGGCAGTGCCGATGTCATTCAGCATGCGGAAGGTGAGATCGTAAAACTCGGGCCTGGGAGCAAAGCCCTCGTGGTGCACCACGAAGCCACCTGGGCGCATCTCGAGGTGCCCACGAAAGCCGCGCTGCCTCAGCAGCTCGCGCAAGTTTGGTGGAAACGCGGCCTGCGCTTCGGACGGTGAGGCTGCAAAGGTGTGCACGTGCTCGTCCCAGAGCTTTTCGCCGATGTTCACCCGTGGTGGGGGAGGGGACTCGAGGAAGGCGACACGTGTGAGAAATGGCTCGCCGACGCGCATTGCAGCCCTTCTGCGCGGCGTCGGCACCTCGGCGAAACCAACCAACGTGCGTTCGAGCGGCTCCACTCCAAGCGTCGACGTCCAGGCTTCCGCCACCACGTGGACGCCCCACGGCGTGCGTTCGGTCAGGGAGCACAGCCAGTGCTCGGGCGCCACCATGGTATCGAACGGTTCCCAATGGCGAAACCAGCGCTCGTCGGGGGTGACCTCAAACGGCAGCCGTCGAATCGCGCCAAAGTGAGCAACGGCGTCGGTTCCATAAGGGCGAAAGCCAGCGTCTGAAGTCATGCGGTCTGCTCCATCGGTCCGTCACAGCTTAACAGTGGTTGGTGCTTCGAGCGGAAGCAGCCTGATCGACCACGTGCAGCTTGCAGAGAGCGGTGTTCAGCCGATAGAACCTGCCCATGGCCGAAAAGACTTCTGCTGGTCTGCTGTACGGCGTGATCCGCGAGGACCCGCGACTCGAAGGCGATCTGATCAATCGCATCCGCGCCAAACGCGTGCTGTGCGTTGCCTCCGGCGGCTGCGTAGCCCTGTCGTTGGCCGCCCGATTTCGCGAAATCGAGGTGACGGCGTTCGACAACAATCCGCGCCAACTCGAGCACATGTTGAATAAGGCCGAGGCCGCGCGAAAGCGTGATTTCAAGGCGCTCAACGTCGAGCATGCGAGCAGCGCGAGCCTCAATCAAGCGGGCGAGTTCGAGCGTGTGTTTCGCCTGGTACGGGCGTTCTTCGAGGAGTTCATCGCGCCTCATGCGGAACTGCTCGCGTTCTTTACTCGCGCCCGCCCGCTGCGCGTGCTTGACGATATGGTCCGCAGGTGGACCACGTCGAAGTACTGGACGGCTGCGTTTCACGCCTGTTTCAGCGAGGTTCTGGTCCGTGAGGCGCTCGGAGAACGTCCGGCGCGTTGGGCCAAAGACGGTTCGCACATGCGTTACTTCAAGGGGGCGTTCGAGCGCGGATTACGGCGGGACGCCGCTCCCGAGAACCCCTTTTTGCAGCACGTCTTTCTCGGGGGATATCGAAAAGAGTGCGCGCCCTCGTACATTCGGCTTGGCGGCCCGCTCGCGGTGACGCCGGTCCTTGGGACGTTGCTCGACGTGCCGGCGCTGGCCAACTTCGATCTGGTCAGTCTGTCCAACTTGCTCGATGGCTGGGAGGACGAGGAGATCGCCACCAGTGCGGAGGCCTTGCGAAGCTTGGCGCCTGGCAGCGCGATCATTTTGCGGCAGCTGAACAACTCGCGAGATTTGAGGCCATTCTTCGAACCGCATTTCCGCTTCGACACGGCGCTCGGCCGCTCGTACTTCTACCGAGATCGCAGCTTGCTATACAACCGTATCGAGGTTGGTTTCCGCGTCTAGCTAGCGACCTTCGTCATGAAGCCCAAACGCGTACTGGTCTCCAGCCGCTAAAAGTTCGATCGGTTCAGCTGAGTTATGCCGGGCTTTGAGGCGAGCGTGCAACTCGCCGCTCAGCGCTAGGGTGACTCGAGTACGCGTGGGCGGATCGTGACGAATGTAGCCGTCGGGACGAATTCGCAGACGACGCAAGAGCTCCACCTCGGCGGTGGGTTCGTCGGGCGCGCTGGCTTGCGAGAGGCCGAGGACTCGCACGCGCATCAGCACGAGCCGCAGCTCTCCGCGACGTTGAACGACCGAAAAAAATCCGATGCCTGCGAGAGCCAGCAGGGCGCCGCCAAGCGCTATGGCAGGGTTCGCTTGATAGGCCGCAAGCGCGAGCATCCCCGCTCCCAGGCCTCCGAGCCCGAGCGATACGGCTTTCCCGTGGCGCGCGGGCTCGACGAGGTGCTGTCGGTTCTGCTGGTAGAGGCGAAGAAAGCGTTTCTTTGCGTCGCGTGACCGAGCCGCGCCCGGGTCCGATTGAGACGCAGCGTCCACGTTGCGAGTGGACCACAGAAGGTGTAAAATGTCCTGTCTTACTTGGAGCGGCGAACGGAGAAACGCATGTGGAAGTTGCGCGAGTCTCGCGGAGTGCGAGCGTGGGTGCCACTCGTTGGCTTTTTAGCGTTTTCGACGCTCTCCGGTTGTGCTGACGACAGCACGACTGGCGGGGGCGGCTCCGGGGCGGATAGCCCGGGGGGCGGCGGTGCTGGTGCTGCCGGTGGGAATGGCGGCGGCGGAGCGAACACGCAGGGCGGCGGCGGAGCAGGGGCAAACGGTGGCGGCGGAGCCGGAACCGGTGGCGCCGGGGGGGACCCCTCGGGCGGCGGCGGTGTTGGCGGTGGACCAGTGACTGACGCTGGCGCGCCGGGCCAGTCCTTCGTCTCGGCCGGCGGAACCCTGACCAGCCCTGGCTATCGCGTCGTTTTCACGATGGGTCAGTCGACCCAAAACCAACAGCAGATGTCTTCGCCTAGCTATCAGTTGCAGGGCGGCCTTATTGGAGCAACCGGGAGCTTGCCATGATGAAGCGTTTTATTGCGGTGGTGGTGGGTGCTGGAGTTTTCGGCGCGGCAAGTGTGGCTAGCGCTGCAGTGCCAGGGCTGCTCAACCACCAAGGGCGCCTTTATGATGCAGCCAATCAGCCTGTCACTGGAACCGTGGACATGGAGTTCGCGATCTACGCGGCGGAGTCCGGTGGCGCGCCCGTTTGGAGCGAGGTTCACTCGATCACGTTCGATGACGGCTTCTATTCGGTCGCACTCGGTGGTGACACCCCGATCACCAACACCTTCACCGGCCAACAGCTCTTCATCGGCATCACGGTCGGCAGCGATCCCGAGATGACGCCGCGCGCGGCGATTAACAGCGTTCCCTACGCCTTCGTCTCCAACAACGCGGTCGGCGACATCACGCCCAACTCGATTTCGATCGGCGGTAGCGAGGTGATCGACGAGAACGGCCAGTGGGTTGGCAGCCCCAGCGGCTTGGTAGGCCCGCAAGGCCCCGCCGGCGTACCTGGCGCAACGGGCCCGATGGGCCCCGCAGGCAACACCGGTCCTGCAGGTCCGACTGGGCCGATCGGACCTGCTGGCCCGACTGGTCCCACCGGCCCGATGGGCCCGGCGGGCAACACCGGTCCCGCGGGTCCGCAAGGCCCCACAGGACCGCAAGGTCTGACCGGCGCCCAAGGTCCGGCCGGCCCGGCAGGTCCTCAGGGCGCTACGGGGCCGCAAGGTGCCAACGGTGCTGCGGGTCCCGCGGGCGCAGCAGGTCCCGCCGGCGCCACCGGCGCACAAGGCGCAGTGGGTCCGCAAGGTCCGACTGGCGCAACGGGCGCCGCGGGCGCCACGGGGCCTGCCGGAGCAACCGGGCCGGCAGGCGCAACGGGCGCCACTGGGCCGTCGGGTGTGGTGGCGACGTTCAGTCTGGCCGGGTTTGTCTCCTCGATCACCGGCGGCTCGTTGAACTACGTTTTTGCCGGTCCGACTGCCAGCATTACGGTAACGGCCAATCAGCGGCTCACGGGTGCTGCAACACTCCCCATTGGGCTCACCAGCGGGGCCGACCAAAGCGCCGACATTGGGCTTTGTTACCAACTTGGCGCTGGAGTCATTACCAACTTCACGGGTGGCCTGTTTTCAACCCAAAGTGTTGCGACAGGTCGTCGCTCGTACGGGGCTTCGGCTACGACTACCCTGCCCGCCGGAACCTACTTGGTGGGCGCTTGCGTACGCAACTCGGGAGCTGGCGCCATCAACAACAACGATTACCTCAACGGCTGGATCACGGTCACCAACTGACCAGCCATCCCTCGCTCCATGTCTGAAGCTCCTTCATCGAAGCCCCCTCCTGCGAGCGGGGCTTCCCCTTTTCTGAGTCTCCCGGTCGCGGTGGTCATCGCCGGTCTATTGATCGGTGTTGGGCTGTTTTTCGGCCTGCGGGATCGGCCTGCGCCTCCTGCGCCGGCCATGCCCTCCGCCGCAAGCGGCTCCTCCCAACCCGCCACGACAACGCCGCAGCTTCCCCCCGCGCCCACCTCGGCCAGCGCGGTCCAGGTCGCCGTTTCGTCGTCCGTTGAGCCCGTCGCCGCAGCGCCCGCTGCCGCCCGTCGTGTGGCCGCCACGGCCAGTCTCGAAGCTCAGCGTAAGACCATCGTCGAGCAGTGCGTGAAGCCGGTGCTGGCGAAGACCCCGTCGCTCACCAGCGTAAAGCTGACCTTCAACGTCACCTTTGCCGCAGACGGAACGCAGATTGGACGCGGGGTGAGTGAAGACCGTCGCGCGTCGAGCCCGGAGATCACAGCTTGTGTGCAGCAGAAGCTCAAGCCCTTGGTGACAACTCCCTCCAACGAAAGCCTAGCCACCGACATCGAGTGGACGTTGCCCTAGCGTGTGTTAGCGCAGCAGCGGCGCGAGCCGCGGGACGATCACACTCACTGCACGCTCTCCCTTCACGCCGCCCTCCGTCCGCTCCGAGCTGCAGGTTCCATCGGGGTTGGGGCGAGCGAAGAGCGGAACGAGCTTCGACTTGCAGCCCATGTCGGCGTCGCTCAGCAGCGCTTGGTGTTGGTCGAGATCGAACTCGAGGAACACCGCGTTCGCCAGTTCTTGGTCGAGCGCACCGCTCGCGAGCGCGTCGTGAAAGCGCGTGCACGGCTCACACCACGTCGCGCCCACGTAGATCAAGACCCTACGATCCTTGTGTTGTTCCAGCATCTTGCGCACGTAGTCGCGCCCGTCGCTTAGCTCGGCTGGGACGCGCACGAGCTGCGGTTTGACCGCGGCCGCTGCAGGCGACGCACTCGAACCACGGGCGTCGCTCGTGCGTTCTTTCGCTGCTGCGGGCTCATCTGTGCGAGAGCACGCTCCAAGCAGTAGGCCGAGCAGAAGCCACCGCTTCATTCGAACGTGCCGAAGGCGGTGAGCGCAATGCCACCGGCTTGCGGAACGACGGCGAACTGCCACGAACCCGCGGCCACTTCCACTGGGCGCTCGCCGTTGGCGGCAAACTGCAGCACGAGGCCCAAGGCTGCAACTCCAACTCCGCCGTAGAGCAGCCCCTGACCGATCTGGCTCATCAGCTCGCCCGCCTCGCCATCATCAACGGCTGATTGCGGACAGCCTGTTCGCAGCTCAGGATCGTCGCATTCATCTTCTGCTGCTCCGGCTTGCGCCTGTCCAACTCCAAGCAGTACCCCGCCACCAACGGCGATGGCCGCGCCTCCGCCAACCAAAATCCAGGGAACGAAGCCCAACGGACGCTCGAGTTCGACCGTCCTCGCCGGAGCGGCTGTCGGCTCTTTCGTTGGAGCGGGAGCCGCAGCGTCATCGAGCTTCTGCGCCTTCAAACGCAGCTCATGAATTTTCGGTGGCAGATCCTCGGGCACCTCACTGGGAGCGCGCTCGCTCAAGAGCTCATACATCGCCACGGCAGCGTGCACGTCACCGTCTGCCTCAAAAGCCTGGCCCAAGCTCTTGAACACACGGGGCCGCGAGCAATCGAGTGCGTATGCCTTGGTCCACAGGTCCGAAGCATCTTTCCAACGCTTCTCTTCGAGGGCTTGATTCGCCAACTTGTTAAGCGCTCGCGCCTGCTCTTCGGCGCGAGCTTCAGGGCGTCGCGTGCACGGGGGGAAGGCGTTCTTCAGTTCCGAGATCTTATCGGCGGCAAAAGCGGGGGTTGCTACCAGGGAAATCCCCAACAGGCCGGCTGCGAGTAGCACTCGGTTCGCGATGTTCACCGGCGAATTATCCGAGATGCCGAGGGGATTACAACCTCCTCGCAACGGCAGAGGCATTTATCTTCGCAGGTTGAAGGGCCAAGCGAGCACGCTTGGCGCGGCAGACTTGCAGCTCGGCCGTGGTACGCTGCGCGCGTGATCCCGCCCGAACGCAAACAGATTCTTGTGGTTGATGACGAAGCCAATCTGCGCCGGGTGCTCTCCGCCCAGCTGACACGTGAGGGCTACGACGTTCATGTCGCCGAGGATGGCGAGGCAGCGTTGTTGTTGCTCCGGGAGAATCACATCGATCTGGTGATCACAGACCTGCGCATGCCGAAGGTGGATGGCATGGACCTGTTGCGGGCTGCCCTCCGAGATGATCCGACGCGTCCAGTGCTGATGATGACGGCGCACGGAACCGTGGAGACGGCCGTCGAGGCGCTCAAGACGGGCGCGTTTGACTACCTGACCAAGCCGTTCGACCAGCAGGAAGTCCGCATCATCGTGAAGAAGGCACTGCGCACGCGGGAGCTCGAGAGTCACGACGCGAGTCGAGTCGAGGAGGCGAAGGATGAGCCGCTGGTCGGAGCACGCTTCGGCATCATCGGCCAATCCCAGCCGGTGCTCGATGTCTACGCCGTGCTCGAACGCGTGGCAGGCACACCAACGACGGTCTTGGTGACCGGAGAGAGCGGCACAGGAAAAGAGCTCGTTGCGCGCGCACTCCACGAGAATTCGCCACGCCGTGAGAACCCGTTCATCAAGGTCAACTGTGCGGCAATCCCGAAGGACCTGATGGAGGCGGAGCTGTTTGGCTATGAGCGAGGAGCCTTTACAGGCGCTGTCGCGGCGAAGCCCGGACGCTTTGAGCTCGCGAGCGGAGGAACGCTATTTCTCGATGAAATAGGCGAGTTGCCCGTCGATATGCAGGTCAAGCTGCTGCGAGTCCTGCAAGAGAGTGAGTTCGAGCGCGTGGGTGGCATCAAGACGATGAAAGTCGACGTGAGGTTGGTGGCGGCAACCAATCGCGATCTCAAAAAGGAGATTGGGCACGGAAGCTTTCGAGAGGACCTCTACTACCGACTGAACGTCGTCCCGATCGCGCTGCCGGCACTTCGCGAGCGCAAGAGCGACATCCCGCTCTTGGTCGAACACTTCGTGAAGAAGTTCAATACGCGCCTACAAAAGCGGATCTCAGGGGTCGATGAAGCGGCGATGGAAAGGCTCACCGCTCATGCCTGGCCGGGCAATATTCGCGAGCTTGAGAACGTCGTGGAGCGTGCTGTGCTTTTCGCCGACGGAGAATTGATCGCCGTCCACGATCTGTCGGAGGAGCTCCGCGGAGGCGCGAGTCGAGACCGCCGAGAGCCGACGGTTGCAACCACGCCGCTCGTGCACGAGACGCCTGTCCCTGCGCCGGCCAGTGATGGACTCAAGGAGCAGGTGAAAGCAGCTATGACGCGCCTCGAAAAGGAGCTGATCGAGCGCGCGCTGCTCTCGACTCACGGCAATGTGACGCATGCGGCTCGCCTGCTGAAGATTTCCCGCAAGGGGCTCCAACTCAAGATGAAGGAGCTCGGGTTGCGCGAAAAGGACGCGGATTGACGAGGCGTTGCCCTCGGAGTTGGCTCTCTGGCCAATCACCTGCAGGCGTTCTTTTTGCGCTGCTAGTGGCTTGTCACCGCGATTCTTCTTCGGGCGCTGCAGCCTCGGCGTCCGGTTGGGCTACAGGCAATGAAGCGCCACGGCACGTTGGTATGGTCTGGGTTCCACCGGGCACGCTGATCTCCGGCGCACCTTGGACCCAGGTCCCCCGCGTTGCCGACGCTGAATTGCCGGGCGAGTCGTTTGAACTCACCGGCTTTCACGTTGACCTCTACCTCCACCCGAATGAGGCCGGCGCGCTTCCAACCACCAACGTCGGACGTGATGAAGCGGAGCGACTTTGTGCTGAATCCGGCAAGCGCCTATGCAGCGAGCTAGAACTCGAGAGAGCTTGCAAGGGGCCGGACAACTGGGTCTATCCCTATGGAAACGCGTATCAAGCCGAGCGCTGCGAGACAGGAAAGGGCGGCGACTCAATGACTCCCAATGGCTTTCACGGCCTGTGTACCAGTGCCTTCGGCGTAGCCGACCTGCATGGCTCGGTCTGGTCGTGGACCAGTTCGGAGTACGGTCGAGGTACCGAGGGGCTCGTCACGTTGAAGGGTGGAAACGGGACTCACGGCGAACTGGTCGGCCGCTGTTCGCATGTCGCGAGTCGCAAACCGCAGGAAAAGGCCAATCACATTGGCTTCCGCTGCTGTCTCGGCCCGCGTAATGCGGCTGAGGTCAAGCTCGTGGTCGAACGCGGCGCGCCGCTTCGTTATCGTCCCGATGACGCGGCTCACCGGCTCTTGTTCGAGCAGACTATTCACGCGCTGGAGGCTGTTGGTGAGGGTACAACCGCGGACCGCAACGGCACGAGTGAGGGGCCTGCTCCCAAGTTCTTTGCTGTCGAACGCGTGTGGCTCTGGCATCCGCTCGGCAACGAAGAACTCTGGCTCGCGGGAGGTTGTGCCCCTGATCCGAAGGCCAAGCGTTGTGGCGTCTTTATCGGCCGCCTTGATGGTCAAGCTCTGACGCTCTTGCGCTTCGTGTCGTCCGGTCGCTGGCAGCCGACGCTCTCCGAATCTGCGGAAGCACGCGGCCTTCACATCTACGGTGGCGACGACATCGGCGCGTTCCGCAAATTGGTGGAATGGGACTGGGGACGGGTTGCGATTGGGGACCGCGAGCGGACGAAGAACCACGAGCGCTGGAGCAAGGAGTGAATCGCGGTCTGTCAGCTGCCCGCGTACGTCAGCACCTTGCGTACTAAAGCTACAGCTTGAAGGTGATCATCGCCGTTTTCCCCGCCTTGACCGAAGCGGAGCGCGAGCGCGATGCTCCGCTCGCTGGTTTGCAGGTGACCGCATAGTTGCCTGGCGCGACCGAGAGTTTGACCGAGTTCGTGGTCCCCTTCGACGCACCGTTCACTGAAAACGCGCACGTCCCGCCAACTGCAACCAGCACCAAGGTTCCTTGCTCCCCTGGTTTTGCCGGCTCTGCTGTTGCGGTTGCTGTGGGCGTCGCCGTGGGCTTGCTGGTTGCCACGGGCTGAGAAGTCGTAGCAACGGTCGCTGTGTTGCGTGGCTTGGCGGTCGCCGAGGGAGCCGTGCTCGGTTCAGTGGATGGGGTTGCTGACGCTACAACCTCACCCGTTACCGATGGTGTCGCCGTCGGTACAGGGTCGCTCGTGACAGCGGCAGTTGGCTGTTGGGTCGGCGGACGAGGCAAGCTCTCTGGTGCGGCTGAAGCCGCTGCGGACGCCGAGCTTGCGGCTCCGCCACCCGACGGCAACACCACCAACACCACGATCATCAGTGCCAGCGCGAACCCGGCCCCAAGGACCACCATCAGGGCGAGCTTGCGGCCAAAGGCATTCTTCGGTTGAAGACCTCCCGTCGGCTGCATTCCGGGCATCTGCATTCCCGTCGGCTGCATTCCGGGCGGCCCATAGGCCCCTGGGTTCGACGGTGCAGGCGCTGATCGCGCACCCCATTGAGACTCTGCGGCGCCCAGCGGCATCGCGGGCGCGATCATCCCCGGGGCCGAACTTGCGTCAGGGTGCAACGATGCCCTTGCGTCGGAGGGCAACGACGGTTTGGGCGGCGCCGGGAGGGGAGGTAGGCCCGGCATCGCTGGCAACGACGCGCGTGGGCTGTCGAGGAGTGCCGGCAGCACCTGCGTGGGTTTCGGCGCGTTCGGGTTCGATCCGACGGCTGCACCAGCGAAAACGGGTCCGGGCGGCGTTGACGGCGAACCAGTCCCTAGATTGGGCGAGAAGTTGAAGTTGACGCCAAGCGCCTCCGTTTTTTCTTGGGTGATGGCACGCGGCGCTGGTGCAGCTGGCGGTGATGGCGTCGGCACCGTTCGCGACGGGTTGCGAGGCGCGGTGGGCTCGTCCACGGGGCCACGGCCGCTGTTGTACCCCGGAGGAGGAGCCATTCGACCCGGGATCGCTGCGGTCGGCTGTTGTGGTCCACGGTGTCCGCCAGGCGGTGGAAGCGCGCCGCTTTTCATGATGTCGGCGACGCGGCCTACTCGCGTGGCGGCCTCTTCTTCGCCGTCATCACTCAGCTCCCCAACCTCGCTGATCTCCAGTTCCTCATCTTCACTGGAGCCACCGTTGGCGCGGTTGCGCGCCGAGGCTGCTAGGTCGCGAATACGCTCCATCAAAGCGCGCCCCTCGGGAGGAGCGAAGCGTGCGAGGGACGCTGCAAACGCGTGGGTATCAGCAGTACGCTGGTTCCGGTCCTTGGCGAGGGCACGCATGACCGCCTCCTCGACTTCCGGAGGCACGTCTCGCCGGAGTTGACCGATCGGCGAGGGGTTGTCTCGGGTGATGGCGATGGCCAGCGAGAGCGTGTCGCTGCCAAACGGCGGCCGCCCCGAGAGCATCTCGTAGAGGATGGCGCTGAGCGACCACACGTCGGTACGAACGTCGAGGTCCTTTTGCCGTCGCAACATCTCAGGCGAGGAGTAAGGCGAGATCCCATTGAGCGTTGTCGACGTGAACTCCTCCACCGCCGAATCGGAGTTCTCACGGAGAAGTTTGCTGGTGCCGAAGTCGATCACCTTGAGCACCCGCGGCCCACTTCGAACTCCAGGACTCCGATCGGCCAGGAATAGGTGGGATGGAGACAATTCCCGAAGCAGGATCCCGTAGGCGTGGGTCTCGGCAACCGCTTCGGTCGCTTGGAGGATCCAACCAATCGCCTCCTCCACTCCGAGCGTTCGTCGCCCTTTGAGATAGCGCGCTACGTCGAGGCCCTCGAGGTATTGGCGCACGAGGTAGAAGGACCCGTCCTGCAGGTTTCCAACATCAATGATGCGGGCAACATGCTCCGAGCCCAACTTGGCGAGCGCGCGCGCCTCTCGCCGAAATTTGCCGATCTCAACGTTGTCGCCCATCTGGGGCGAGACAATCCGAATCGCTACTCGCTGCTCGAACGAAACGTTCTCGGCTTCGACGAGCGTTCCTCGGCCTCTGCCAAGAATGGCACGAACGCGGTATTTCCCCGCGACAATATCGCCCGGACGCGGTTCCTGTCTCATTGAAGCACTTGAAGGTGTCTCACGAACCTCACCGCTACTTTAGGCTTTCCAGTGCGGTCTTGCACTCGGCACGAACGCGAGCGGCATCTTCGTTCGAGATGGCACCCACCCACCCCATGATGCAGCGGTCACCAGGATCCCCTTCGTTCACCACGCGCCCACCCTTGTGGTTCATCTGCCCACGTGGCTTCGCGACGAGCTTGAGTTTGTCCGCCGACGCCCCGAGGTTCTCCAGTGCGCCCGCCATCAATTCAGGTTCGAGGCTGCAGGCGGAAAGGTAGTTGGCGTTGCTCTCGACGGCCGTCGTGGGCTCCCCTCCCGAGATGTTGGCCTCAAGCGGATGCCTCAGCCCGAACTGGCCGTAGATTGAGAGAGGGCGTTGCGAGCTACCGTGGCAGTCCAACGTCCCGCAACGCTTCTCGAGGTAGGGCTGTACGGCCTCGGTGTACAGCTCTGACCCCGGACACAAAAGGGGCTTTTGGGCTGTCAGATCGTCTCGGCACGCAGTAGCCGAGAGCAACAGGAGACACAGAACACTGCTCTGTTTCACACGCCACCAGCCCCGGCCGCACCCGCAGTGCCGCCAGTTCCGCCTCCGCCGCCAGCTCCAGCGGTCCCGCCAGTGCCTCCAGTGCCCCCTCCAGTTCCGCCAGCCCCGCCGTTGCCGCCAGCCCCGCCGTTGCCGCCAGCCCCACCGTTGCCGCCAGCCCCACCGTTGCCACCCGCTCCGCCAACGGGCTCTCCAGAGGCACACGGCCCGAGCAGATCGCTCTCGGAAACCACGACTACTCCAGCGGAATCACGAGCAGCACCCGTGACCGCATCCAAGCTGTTGTCGTTTGGCAGGGTGTGACAAGCCGCGCACGAGCCCTCGCGGCCCACGATTGACTGCATTCGCCGTCCACCAGCACGGACTTCGAGCGGGTAGGTGATGTCTTGCCAGTTGTCACGCTCGACCCAGAAGTTACCACCTTCGTTGGTGCACGCTTTCCGTTCTGTGTTTTGTGAATCGGTGATGCGCACCAGCACGTTCTCCGCTGGCAGGATTTGGCCGCCTGAATTTTGGTAGTAGATGGTGCCACCGATCGCCATCAGAGGCTTGGCGCCCTCGTAGGTCGAATGACAAAGCACACAAGGTTGCCCCTGGCGATGCGTCGCACTCGGCTCGCCCTGCTCCTCACCCAACTCATTGATGTTGTCTTGCGGCACCGGATCGTAGCGGCAGCTGAACGCGGCACCCGCGAGCGTCAGCAGACCTATGGCGAGCAAACGGTTCATTCGAGCACGAGCTCCAAGGTTGAAGCTGTGAACAGCCCCCAACGGTCGAACACGTAGATGTGATCGAGAAACTGCGAATAGAGCCCATCAATGTTGAGTCCAAGCGCGAAGGCGTCACTCACTTTCTGTCGAAAGCTACCGCCCAACGCTAGGTTGAAGAGTGGCCCCATTTCGCGATCGCCCGTCCTGTACTCGGGCAAGGTGAGCGGAAATCCTGCTGCGCTCGCGACGTAGGCTCGCTGCCAAAAGTCAACGCCGGATTGAATGTGGAAGCGTGCATGCGGACCCAATCGCGTTGAGTCCGTCAGATCATGGAGGTAGCGAGCTTCCGTCGTGCTTGCCAGCAAACCCCAATCATCAAGATAAAATCGCTCATCTACCCGCAGTGTGGACTCGTCGAAGCGTTGCCGAATGCCCACTGCAGCGGCACCGCGCAGGCGCGAGTCGGGAAGTCGATCCTTCGCGGCGACTGGCAGCCTTGCTGCGGCCACCGCTGCGGGCGTAGCTCCCCGGGGCACATCTGGTGCGACGTCCGAGGTGAAGAACGGCACGTGTCGGTACGGCTTGGACTGATCGCCGGACTCTGCGGCAAAAGTACCGGCGCCAACCATCACCGTCGTGGTGGAGAGCACGGCGCTGGCTCCAACATCGACCGTGTGAATAAAGATATCGCTCTCGAAGGTGCTGTCGCCGGCTATCCCCAGCGTGTCGTAGCCCAAGGTGTAGGCAACCGAAGGCGTGACCCGTTTGTCGAACACGTCTGCGGCCAGCACCACACCAAACGAGCGGCCCGTGTAGTCGTTCTCGTAGGAGACGGCGGTCTTGGCGCCCAAACGGACTACGTCAACCTTCACGTCCCCTCCCAGCGTCCCCGCGAAGCGTGCCTGATCGAAGCGCCGGGAAGCTGTGGCGACGATGTCGGGAGAGGCCGCGCTGACGACATCGACCATTGCGCTCCCTCCAATCAACCAACCCTGCGCTGGGTTCTCGAAGCCGAGTTTGACCGCGGGCGAAAGAGCGTCCACGTGCAACGTGTCGTTGTAGCTTGAGACCTCGAGCGCTCCTCGGAAGGTAAGCCCGCGGCCTTTGCCTCCGGTCTCCAAGCACAACGCCACTTCATCGGCAGTTTTTGCGTTGGCGAGACACTGTTGAACCGCGCTGTTCTGGCTGCCCGACGCCTGCGAAACGTCGACCGTTATCTTCTCTCCCCGCTCGACTGTCTCTTGGGTTTTGAAGGTGAAAGGGTACCCAGCCTTCTTTCCAACGACCTCAACCGTGGCCTTTCCTGGATTGCGCGGGATCCCTTTGGTTGCCTCGTCTCGCGAGAACTTCTCGCCGTCGATCTTGATCTCCGCCCCGTCGATCGATGCCGGGACCACCACCACGATTCGAGGGGTTTCATCGCTGAGCTTTTCGAGCAGCTCTTTGGCCTGCGCCTCGAGCGTTGGGTTGGCCTCCTGTCGAGCCATCTCCTCCGCGCGAGTGGCGTCTCGGATCGCCTCGAGCAGCAGGCTTCCTGCCTCCTCGCAGCGAGCCAACGCAAGCTTGCCTTCAGCAAACTCCGAGTCGCCCATGGCACCGATGAGCGTGCCCATGCAGTCGCTCCAGTTCCCCGATGCCAGTTGCGCCGCGCCCTCCCGGGCCGATTCCCGTTGAGCTCGTGTGGGCGGTAGTCGAGTCGAACCTTTCCCGGGCCCGTTGGGCGTCTTCTTTACTTCCCGCTGCGCCTCTGCAAAGGCTTTGCCGACGTCCTTGTTTGCGAACTCGCGGTCGAGCTCAAGCGCTGGATCTTCACGAAGGGCCACGACGAATATCGCCTCCGCTCGAGCGAGGTCAGCTTTCCCGTTGCCATACAAGATTCCCAACGTCGACAGGACGAGCCCACGCGTGGAAGCCTCACACGCTCCGCATTGTTCAAAGCGTGCAGTAAGCGTACTGAGCGCTTCATCCGCCTTGCCCGAATTCATCAGGTCCAACGCTTCGGCAACAGCTTGCAGCGCAGCGGCTTCTGCGTCCTCAGCCGAGCCCGGTTTCTTCTCCGACTTTGGCTCGTCCGTCTTTTCGTTGGGTTTGTTCTGAGCGAGCGCGCTCGTGGTCAACGAGAGACCAATCAGCGAGCAGACGAGCAGCGTCGAACGGAGCAGACGAGGCCTAAGCATGATCAATTGTCCGGGGCCCCACAGGTAATCCACTGCTCGACCGCGTCGTAGTCGGCTTGGCTGAGCGCGGTGTCGTTCACGGCGTCGTCCAGCAATTTGGGCATGGGCGAGCCGCAGAGCGATCCAGGCTGTGCGTCCTCACCGAGATTGAGATTGCACAAAAACTTCGAGGCCTCGGGCTGGCAGGGTGCGACATACGAGTCGCTGCCTTGGAACACATACGCAAGCAGCGCCTCTCGCGCTTGCCCTGCATCCTCTGGAAACTCGAACTGCGCGATCGCCGTAGCGTGGCATCCCACGGAACTGCAACGGGCTGTCTCGACGAGCACCGGAAAAATGTCGTCTCGAAAGCTCACTGCGCAGGCTAGGTCTGGCGTGCACGAGCCTCCGGAGGAAACGGTGGCTGCGTCGGCGCCTAAGATCTCGTCCGGTTCTCCGAAAAGCACCTCCGTCTCCGTTGCGCACCCGGGAACTCCCAGCGAGCTCCCCAGTGCCAACGCCAGCAGAAGCCGGGCTTTCACTCCTTGGCCTCGTCCTCGTCGTCGTCCTCGTCGTCCTCGTCCTCCGCGTCTGCGAGTTGCTGCTCGAACTTGGCGACGTCCGCGTCCTGGCGGGCCAGCTCGCGATCTTCTGGACGGTCCTTGCGGAGCGCCTTGGCCGCTTGTGCGCGCGCCGTCTGAACCTTCTGCATCACCACGGCTTTGGGCGCGACCAGCAGCGTCATCGTGCGCTGCTCCATCGCCGGCCGAACCTCGATCACCGCAATCTCCTCAAGCTTTTGCACGATGTGATCGAGCTGCTGTTGAGCGACCTGCGGATGGGTGATTTCACGGCCGCGGAAGCGCACCGTGAACTTGACCTTGTGGCCCGCCTCGAGAAAGGCTTGAGCCGCACGCGTCTTGAAATCCAAGTCGTGATCGTCGGTCTTGGGCCGAAGCTTGATCTCTTTGATTTCGAAGGCAGCCGTCTTGATTCGGGTCTCCCGCGCCTTCTTCTTCTCGTCGTACTTGAACTTGCCGTAGTCGAGGATCTTGCAGACCGGCGGATCGGCCTTCGGGTTCACCTCCACCAAGTCAAGCCCACGCTCTTGTGCGCGCCGAAGGGCTTCGTGTGTGGGGAGGATGCCCAACATCTCTCCGTCCTCTCCGATGACGCGAATCTCGGGGACGCGGATACGTTGGTTGATACGGATTTGAGGGCCGCGTTGCTGTTGACGAGGATCGAATCTGCGCATGGCCATGCGGGTTCAGGAGCTCCTTTTTTGTTGGAAGAATGTGGAAGGGCGGATGAGAGACGATTGTTCAGGCCCATGCAAGGGCCTACGACAGAAAGATTTCTTTTGCGCTCACGTGCGCGCTGACGTTGCGCTACCACGCGAGCGGCAGGCAGCACTCCTCGCCGCGGCGTGGAAGCGCTGCTGCTCCCGCGCCGCTGGACGTCGAACTAACGTGCGCCGACGCGCGGAAACACAGACTCCTTCTTTACCAAGTCGATGAAGGCGTCGAGCGACACCGAACCAAGATCCTTGTTGAGATCGCGCGAGCGCGGCGAAATCGCTCGGCCTTCGACCTCTTTGTCACCGAGCACCCCTACGTACGGCACGCGCATCAATCGGGCGTTGCGGATTTTGGCCCCAAGTTTATCCGCCCCCATGTCCGCTTTGGCGCGAATGCCGTGTTGCTGAAAGATGCCGAGGAGTTCCTGGGCGTACTCATTCTGTTTCTCGCTGACCGTCACCAAAGCAACCTGCTCCGGCGCAAGCCAGGTGGGAAACGCGCCGCCAACGTGCTCGATCAGCACGCTAAGGAAGCGCTCGAGCGAACCAAGGATCGCCCGATGCAACATGATGGGGCGGTGATTGGCGCCGTCCGACCCCACGAAGTCGAGGTCGAAGCGGTCGGGGAGGGCATAGTCCACTTGGATGGTGCCGAGTTGCCAGGAGCGCTTGAGCGCGTCCTGAATATGGAACTCAAGCTTTGGCCCGTAGAACGCGCCTTCACCCTCGGCGACCTCGAACTCAAGGTTTGCTGCGCGCAGCGCGTCCGCCAAAGCTTTCTCGGCCGCGTCCCACTGCTCGTCCGAACCGATGCGCTTATCAGGGCGCGTCGCGAGTTTGATGTCGACTCGATCGAACTTGAAGGCTGCATACACTTCGTAGAGCAACTTGATGAAGCTCTCGATCTCGCTCTGCATGCGGTCGGGCGTCGTGAAGATGTGTGCGTCGTCCTGGCAGAAGCTGCGCACGCGTGCGAGCCCGTGGACCACACCGCCTCGCTCGTAGCGGTGCAATCGTCCAAAGTCGGCGACGCGCCAGGGCAGTTCTCGGTAGCTCCGACGCCGTTGCGCGAACATGAGGCAGTGGCTCGGGCAATTCATCGGCTTGAGCCCGAGACGCTCCATGTCCGATAGGTGTTGCACTACGGCCTTGTCGCGGGCTTCATCCTTTTCCTTGTAGTCGTGCTCCTCGGCAGACACCCCGACCGAAAGCGACATCCGCGCCTCGTCGAGATACTCCGCCGTCATCGGGAGATACATGTTCTCTCGGTAGTTCGGCAGGTGTCCGCTGGTCTCGAACAGGCGCTTGTC
Source organism: uncultured delta proteobacterium (assembly GCA_903892415.1). Classification (GTDB taxonomy): domain Bacteria; phylum Myxococcota_A; class Polyangia; order Polyangiales; family Polyangiaceae; genus Xiheicaenibacterium. Next base: position 24,531 of record CAITIQ010000307.1, read on the forward strand.
GAACACTTGCGGCGTGATCACCTCGTCGTAGCCGTACTCGACGTAGAGGGCGCGCATGAAGGCGACGAGCTGGTTGTAGACGAACGCCCCACGAGGCAGGAGAAACGGCATTGCCGGCGCCCACTCGTGGAACATGAACAGGTCGAGCTCTTTGCCGAGTTTGCGATGGTCTCGAGCTTTGGCTTCCTCAAGCAGCTTGAGGTGCTCATCGAGCTCCTTCTTCGAACCGAAGGAAGTTCCGTAGACCCGTTGCAGCATCGGGTTTCTCTCGTCGCCGCGCCAATACGCACCGGCGACGCTGGTTAGCTTTACCGCTCCAATGAATCCGGTGCTCGGAATGTGCGGCCCCTCACACAAATCGAGCCATTCTCCCTCGTTGTGGCCGCTCGCGGCGCCAGCGATAGAGCCGTGGGTGTAGACCGAAATCGGCTCGCCCTCGGGCAGGCGATCGATGTGCTCGCATTTGTAGTTTTCGCCCAGCTTTTCGAACAACTCTTTGGCCGCGTCTCGACTCACGACGGTGCGCTTGAACGGACGATTCTGCGCGATGATTTGGCGCATGGTGTCCTCGATCCTCGCCAGGTCCTCTTCGTTGAACGCGCGCTTCGGCGAGTCGAAGTCGTAGTAGAATCCACCATCGGTTGCCGGCCCAAATGTCACTTTGGTTCCCGGAAACACTCGTTGCACGGCGTCGGCCATGATGTGCGCGGTCGAGTGTCGAATCATTGCGATTCCAGCCTCGTCTTTGGACCGAACCAGCACGAGCTTGGTCGGATCTTCGACGTCGACGGGGGTGTGGAGATCCACGACGCGCCCTTGGAGCTTTGCGCCAATGATGGTGGAGTCTTTGCGGATGGCGTCAGCCAACCACTCTGCGAGGGGTTTGGCGGATGAAGAGGAAGCGCTGTTCATTTTTGTTGAGCCGTCGCCGAGTGGCTGCGGCCCCACCCATCTAGCCTTAGTGGCTCTCCCGCGAAAGCCTCAAGCGCCGTGCGTTCCGCTGACCCAACCGAGCCGACAAAAGCAAGACGGCGGGTGGTGCCCGCCGCTTTGAGTTACTTCAGATTGTAGGCGCGATTGGTTTCGAACCAACGACCCCTACCGTGTCAAGGTAGTGCTCTACCACTGAGCTACGCGCCTGGGTCTCTCGAGCATTTGCTCGTGCTCCAACACCCGCAAGTGCGAAGCGGGGCGGACGTTAGACGCCAAGCTAACGCTTGTCAAGCGACACAGTGTGACTTTGTGGCGTCGATGGACGTTGCCTGCTCTCTTGAAACTGATTAAGCACTCCCGACCTTCGGCCTGAGTGCCCGAGCGGGAGCACGAGCTGCAACCGGCTCGCAGCGCCCGCGCCCCCCAGGACCATCATGATCAGCCTTTTTCTATCGCAGCCGTCGACGCCCGACGCCGCGCCTCCCGAATCTCCCGGTGCTCCGCCTGCAGGTGGTGGGATGGGCGGTGGGCTTATGGGGCTCCTGCCCTTCCTCCTTCCCATTGTGCTCGTGCTCTTCCTCATGCGCGGACAGAACAAGAAGCAGAAGGAGATGGAGGCTGGTCTGAAGGTGGGCCTTCGCGTTGCCACCCGCGGCGGCGCAGTGGGCAAGGTGATCAAACTCACCGAGCGCTACGCTGAGATTGAACTCGCTCCTGGTGTCAACGTGACGTTCCGCCGAGATGCCATCGACGGAATCGAAGTTGATCCGAAGGATGCGAAGGCAAAGGACTCGAAGGACTCGAAGGACTCGAAGGACTCGAAGGACTCGAAGGACTCGAAGGACTCGAAGGATTCAAGCGACGACGATAAGTCGAAGAAGGCGAGCAAGGGCTAGCCGTGGTCTACACATATCTTGCGTACGGTTTCGGTGGATTGGCGCTCGTGCTCGCGCTGGCTACGCTCGGCGTGAAGAACAAGCGAGGGTCGCTTGGCACAGCTGCGTTGGCAGCCGCTTCCGCCGGCGTTGCCGCCAAGTACGAGGCCTTCTTGGTCCTCGCTCTTGCCGCCATGGTGATTCCTTGGGCGCTGTTCGTTGCGACCCACTTTGTGGACGCTGCTTGGCGAGCCAAGGTCGGGTTCTGCATCTTCTTGGGGCTGGCGTCGGGGTTGGCTCTTTACCCAACCTACATCGACGAGCGTTTCGCTCGCCCTGACTACGATCCGAACGCTACGGGTGAAGCCCAGGCCGCCTACGACGCGGAAGGCCGTGCAGGCCATGACGGCTTTGGTCGCTTCATTCGGGCAAACGTTCCGTTTCGTTTGGTGCGCGGTCTCGACCTCAAGGGCGGTTTCCGTGTCGAGTACACGGTGGACGTTCAGGAGGCCATTCGAGACAAGCGCGACCGTTATTACGACGACCTGAAAACCGCGGTTGCGCGCAAGTGGGAACTGATTGCCGAAGACGGCTTTCTGGCCACGCAAGCTCAGAACGACGCGCTGAGTGCGCGTGCCAAATTCGAGAAGCCGCGTGCCGACGTGTCGAAGATCAATGTGGTCTTCACCACCGAGGAAGACGCGTCCGTCATCAACGACCAGTTGATGGTTCGCTTCGCCGAGGAACTCTCGGTCGTCCGCGATACCGCAGACAAGCGCAAGATCAGCTTCAATATCAAAAAGGAAGTCGCGGAGTCGGAACGTCGCAGCGCGGTCAACCAAGCCAAAGACAAGATCCTGCGCCGCGTCGACAGCCTCGGTCTCAAGGAAGCCGCGGTTTCGATCCGTGAGGAGGACATCGTCGTTGAGGTTCCGGGCGAGGACCGGCGTCAGTTCGAGGAAATCAAGGCGCTCGTCAGCCAGACGGCGCGCCTCGACTTCAAGATGGTGGACGACGGCGCCAACGGCTTCGCAGACCTGCAAAAGGATTGCCCCTCATGTGCGGAGGCTGGCGTCGAGTGGTCGATCGAGAACGCACCGCTCGGGCCCGGCAAGACCGAGTCTCGCCCCTACCCGCTCATGCGCCCGCGCGAGGGAGAGCCGATCAACGACACCTACAAGCGCTTCAAGGCCTGGGCCGAGAAGGCCATGGTTGTGCCGGACACGCACCAGATCGCCTTCGAGCGTGAAAGCCGCCCAACGGGGGACGGGAAAGAGGACGTCTACTGGCGAGCGTACTACCTGTTCTCGCGCGCCGACGTTACAGGTGACATGATCCGAGCCGCGAAGCGCGAGCGCGAGCAGCGCGCAGGCGGCCTCGGTGGCTGGTTGGTTGCCCTCGAGTTTTCTCCTCGTGGTGCCGACCAGTTCGAGCGCGTTACTGGCGACAATATCAAGCGCCGTTTCGCCATCTTGCTGGATGAAAAGGTGGAGAGCGCTCCGGTGATCAACCAGAAGATCGCGGGTGGCGGAGCCACCATCACCATGGGAAGCGGCTCGATCGAGGAGCAGCACAAAGCTGCTGGAAACCTCGAGTTGGTGCTCAAGTCTGGCGCGCTTCCCGCCCCCATCGTCTACAAGGGCGAGCAGCAGATCGGGCCCTCGCTTGGCACCGACGCAATCCTCCAAGGCCTCAAGGGCGGTGCGCTCGGCGCGGTTCTCGTGTTCATCGTGATGCTCGTGGTCTACGCCCGCGCCGGCTTCGTCGCTATCGTCGCGGTGCTTTTCAACATGGTGCTGCAGGTCGCGGTGTTGGCCATGCTTGGCGCTTCGATGACGTTGCCTGGGATTGCCGGTTTGGCCCTGACAATTGGTATCGCAGTCGACGCAAACGTACTCATCAACGAACGGATTCGAGATGAGCTGCGAGCAGGCAAGAGCCCGCGACAAGCTGTGGATATTGGCTACGACAGGGCCTTTTCGGCCATCGTCGACGGACACGTCACCACCTTCATCGCGGGTGTGATCTTGGCCACCTACGGCTCAGGTCCGATCAAGGGGTTCGCTGTCACTCTGATCATTGGCATGATCGTGAGCATGTTCACTGGCGTTGTCTGCACACGCCTCGTGTTCGACTGGGTTGTCCGCTGGCGAAAAGCCAAGGTCTTGAGTCTCGGCTGAGGGCGTCATGTACATCATCAAACCAGGCAAGCTTTACGACTTCATGAAGTACAGGCGGCACCTCCTCGTGGTGTCGGTCATTCTCCTCACCGCTTCGGTGATCACCTTCTTCAAGCCGGGGCCCAAGTGGGGAACCGACTTTCGCGGTGGCACCGAAGTCGAGATTGCGTTTCAACGTGACGTAGCGGCCGAGGAAGTACGCAAGGCCGTTGAAGGCATTCGTGGCAACGATGGTTCGGTTCAGTTCGAGGCTCCGGAGATCATCGGTGTGCCCAACAAGCCGAACCAGTATCTGATCCGCGTGCAAGAGGTCAGCGCCATCTCTGAGGCAGAGCAGCAAGCCATTTCCTCGGGCCTCTGTGTCGCTGAGAGCAAGCCGGCCGGCTGCTCGGATGAACTCTCCCCGAGCGAGATCAAGTTCAGCCCTGGTGGAGACAAGATCACCCTGCGCTACGACTGGAAGCTCGACGGCTTTGACGGGACGCCCGACGCCAGCGGCAAGACGGCTCGTCAGGTTGAAGTCGACCGGCTGATGGGGCTGCTTCGCGCGCACGTAACGACCGTCAAGGGCATCACTGTTGCGGACGGCGCCAAAGCAATCACGCTGGTCAGTGAGAGGGATCGCAAGGTCGAGATCGAGCTCAAGTCGCGTGGCACGCAGCTGATGGAGGGCGTGCGTGAGCACTTCAGCAAGTTGGAGCAGGATGCAGCATCCAAAGGCCAGCAGCTCGTTGCCGCAGTACCGGCCGAGCCCTTGCGGATCGAGTGGATCGGGCCGAAAGCCGGAGAGCAGCTTCGTGATGCGGCGCTCAAGAGCGTCCTCATCGCCTTGTTCTTCATCATGGCGTACATCGCCCTGCGCTTCGACTTGCGCTTCGCACCGGGAGCCGTCGTGGCCTTGATTCACGACGTTGCCATTGCCTTCGGCGCGATGTGCGTTCTGCAGAAAGAGGTCACGCTTTCAACCGTCGCCGCGATCTTGACCGTGCTCGGCTACTCGCTCACCGATACCGTCGTCGTGTTCGACCGCGTGCGAGAAAACCTAGCAAAGCATCGCGGAATGAGCTTTGGCGAGATCGTCAACCTTTCAGTTTCTGAAATGTTTGGTCGCACGCTGATCACGAGTTCTACGGCGGCCGCTTCGATGTTGATGTTCCTCTTCTTCGGCACACAGGTGCTCAAGGATTTCGCTTTCGTTCTACTCGTCGGAATCGGGGTCGGAACCTACTCGTCGATTTACATCGCCGCGCCCTTTACGGAGTGGGTGGATCGTAAGTTCTTTGCAGGAAGCAGCCCTGCGAAGCCTAAGCCCTCGCGTACACGCGGGGCCAAGCGTGCTGCAGCTGTGGTCTAGCGGAGACGGCCATTTACGCTGAGTCGTTAGCTCCGAAGGGTTTGGCAGTGTTCGGCTCCGAGTTGGAGGTCTTCGAGGCCGACCCGGAGCTGGTGGGGCGTCTGCGAGAGACGCATCGCCTCACCTTCACGAGTGCGGCGGCGTTGGCTGCGGTTACCGCGCGAGACCCCACGCTCGAGGCGGACAAGCTGCTGCGTTGGCTCGACCCCAAGCTCTCGCATTTGACGCCACCGCATGAGATGGCTGATCGAGGCCTAGCGATCGAGCGGATCGCTCGCGCGGTTCGTAAGGGCGAGCGCATCGCGGTCTTTGGCGACTACGATTGCGACGGGATCACGTCGACCGCAATCCTCACGCAGGTTCTTCGAGCGTTGGGCGGAGACGTGACGCCCTTTCTCGCCACGCGCACCGAGGGGGCCTACGGCTTGTCGGCAAAGGCCGTGAACCGCATCCTGGGGGCTTCCCCCGGGCTGTTGATCACCTGCGACTGTGGTTCCAGCGATCACGAGCGCATCGCCTTTCTGAACGAGCGGCATGTGGATACGGTCGTGATCGACCATCACCTCGTGCCCAAGGAGAAGCTACCTTCGTTCGCATTTCTCAACCCGCACAGACCGGAGTGCAACTTCCCGTTCAAGTACCTCGCGAGCTGTGGTCTGGCGCTCACGCTGGCGGCTGGCCTGCGGCAGGCGCTTGGCAAAGAGTTGGATCTGCGTCGCTATCTGGATCTCGTCGCGATCGGAACGGTTGCTGATGTCGCGCCTTTGACGAGCGACAATCGTGCTCTGGTCCACGCCGGGTTGCGCGTTCTTTCACGAGCAGGGCGACCAGGCATCCGGGCTCTTGCGGACCTCGCCAAGATCGACCTCTCGCGCACTGTCACGAGCGAGGACATCGCCTTTCGGATTGCTCCTCGGTTGAACGCCCCGGGGCGCTTGGGAAATCCGGACGACGCACTGGAGCTACTGCTCACGGAAGACCGCACCACGGCCATGGGGTTGGCTTCGCTTGTCGAGCAGACCCAACTGCGTCGTCGCGCCGTTCAAGAAGAAATGCTCACGCAAGCGCTTGGCGAGATCGCTGAGCGTGGGCTTCGTTCACGCGCTGGTTTGGTCCTGGCACGCCAAGGTTGGCACCCCGGCGTCGTCGGGATCGTCGCCGGAAAGATCGCTGAAGCGACGCAGCTGCCCACGGTTGTGATTGGTCTCGAGGGTGAGACGGGACGCGGTTCGGTTCGCGGTCCAGCGGGTTTTCCGCTGCACGATGCGCTGGTGATGTGCGCTGCAGATTTGGCCGGCTTCGGCGGTCATCAAGCTGCGGCTGGTGTTCACGTAACCGAGGCGAAGCTAGCGGATTTTGAGCGCAGCTTCGCCAGCGCCTGCGAGTCGCTCGCAGGTCAGGTTCGTCCTACGCGAGGCGCAGTCAACGTGCGACTGGATCCGCGTGACGACTTGGCCGATGTGCTGGTCGATCTGGAGCGGCTGGAGCCGTTCGGCGAAGGCAATCCCGCGCCGCGGTTGCTGCTCGAGAGTACGCAGGTGAGGTCAGCTCGTAACTTGAAGGGCCACTTAAAGCTTGAGCTCGCTTATGGCGGAACCAGCTTTTCGGCTGTGTACTTTGGAAGGGGGCATCACGCGGAACAGATCGTGGGCCAACACTTTGCTTTTGCCGGAGTCATTCGGCGGAACACCTACGCAGGCGGCGTGGAGATCCACATTCAGCGAGCATTCCCCGATCTTCCGGAGCGAACGTGAGCGCCTTCCGTAGCGAAAGGACTGCGCCTGTTCCGGGCCAGCCGATGATTCGCTTCAACCACGTGAAGAAGGCGTTTGGGCCGAAGGTGATCTATCGAGACCTCTGTCTCGAGGTGTACCCCGGTGAGACGCTGACGATCATGGGAGGCTCCGGCGTTGGCAAGAGCGTCATGCTTAAGCTGCTGATTCGGCTGCTCGAGGTGGACGAGGGGGAGGTCACATTTCACGGCAAAGACGTGACCAAGATGAAGGAACGGGACGTCGCGAACGTGCGTCGCCGCATCGCCATGCTGTTTCAAGGCGCTGCGTTGTTCGACTCGATCTCGGTCGGTGAGAACGTCGCGTATGGCTTGAACGAGCACTACCGCGACATCATGTCGCCCAAAGAAATGGCCGAGCGGGTTGATTGGGCTTTGTCGCTCGTCGGGCTACCCGGTATCGAGGGAATGCGACCGGCGGATCTGTCGGGCGGTATGAAGAAACGTGTGGGGCTCGCGCGCGCGATCGCGATTCAGCCGGAAGTGCTGCTTTACGATGAACCCACGACGGGGCTCGACCCGATCAATACCGAGCGAATCAACCACCTGATCAAAGGGCTGAAGTCGTCGATTGACGTGACCAGCATCGTCGTCACGCACGATATGAAGAGCGCCTTCTCGGTCTCGGATCGAATGGCAATGGTTCACTCTGGCGCAATCGTGCTCTGTGGAACGCCAAGTCAGTTTCAGGAGAGCCGGGACCCGCGGGTTCATGACTTCATCAACGGTATCGCACCCGTGAATGAAGACGTTGAGACGCTACTCAAAGCGTGAGCAACCCTTTCCTCGCTCGCGTCATGCGCTAGTATCGAGCGCACATGCTTGGTTCGCGGGATCTGAAAGTTGGGCTTTTCGTCCTGGCAGGGATCGCTCTGTTCGGCTTGGTCGTGTTTCTGATTGGCCAAGAGCGGAGCCTATTTTCGCCCTCGGTCGAGTTCACGACCAGCTTTACGGATGTGCAAGGGCTCAAGGTTGGTGCACCCATTCGTATGGGCGGCATCGACGTTGGGCAGGTCTCTGGCGTTGGCTACGACAACACCAAGACCGACTCCAACGTGCAGGTGAAGTTCTGGGTTCGCTCCAAAGATGCTGGCCGCGTGAAGGTGGATTCGCGAGCAAAGATTGGGAACAAGGGTCTGCTTGGGGACAAGCTGGTGGAGCTTTCGCTGGGAAGCGGAGATTCAGCCAAGGCCGGTACCCATCTCGACAGTGACCCGCCCAGCGACATGTTCGGGAAGATCGGCACGATGGCCGACAAAGCCGAAGTCGTGATGGACAACATCGAGCGAGCGACGCGACCGCTCGGGGATGAAAAGCTCCACAAGGACATTCAAGGTTCGGTCGCGTCGGTAAACGACATCCTCAACGAGGTGGCTCACGGTAAAGGCTACCCCCACAAGTTCCTCACCGACGAAGAGGAAGCTGAGCGCATCTCGCGGGTGATCAAAGGGCTGGAGAAGACCACGCAAGAAGCAGAGGGCGCGATTCGAGATGTGCGCGCCTTGGTCTACCGCGTGCAGTCGGGGCCTGGATTTGCGCACGACGTGCTTTACGGTCAGCCTCAAGGCCTGCCGGAGTTCGCGGGGGCGGCCGCTGAAGTTTCGGCGACACTGCGCGGGATTCGCGAGGGCAACGGGCTCGCCAAAGATGCACTCTATGGTGGCACCGGGGACGGCGCGACCGTGTTCAAGAACCTCGCTGAAATCAGCACGGACGTGCGCGCCATCGTCGCTGACGTTAGGCAAGGGAAGGGGACGATCGGCGGCCTATTGGTGGACCCGACGATCTACGAAGACGTGAAGATCGTCCTCGGGAATGTGCAGCGCAATGACGTGCTCCGAGCGTTGGTCCGCTATTCAATCAACAAGGACCAGGAAAAGACCGACGTCAATGTCGCCGGCCCCAAGTGAGCAGCAGCGCGGTCCGAAGAGCTAGGTAACCTCGATCACGATCAACGCGTCGACTCGAAGCCCTTCAGGCGGAAACGGGTAATTCACGTCGAGCGTTCCTGACCATTCGACGCGGATCTTCTTCCCGTCCGGGAAAAACGGGCGGAGGTTGTCGTCGTAAAGAACGTCGAGGGCAGCCATGTTGTCGTCCTCGGGAAAGTCTCCACCTTCCACGAGTGGGGTGCGCTCCGTTGGAGTCACAGCTTCACCGAAGAGGCTGGTGATGAAGCGAAGGTTGGGGGTGCCCTCGGGCGCTCGCAAAAGCACGCGCTTGAGGATTGCGCCGTCATCGGGGCCGGCTTCTGAGCCGAGCTCGTACTCGGTGAAGCCCGAGAAGTTGCCGGAAGACGAGTGAAAAACGTCGATGAAAGCTTCGATCGTCTCTTCACCGAGCAGCGCTTTGCAGCCAACGATCGAGCTGGTTACCACCAGCGGGACGATCTTGATGAACTGCCGACGGCTTGGCCGCGCGAGCCCGGAAGCCGCAACGGGCGGCTGTTGTTGCTCTGAAGAACGGATCAAACGCATGGTCCTCCTTAGGGGCGCGAACGTAGACGCGCATTCAAGGTACGCTCCAACTCATCTCCTGGCTGCTCAATGTTGATCGCGTTGGTTGCCAGCTTGCGCTTTGGCCCCAAACGGCTGTAGGTGAAGTCACTATGCCGTTGAATTTTGCAGCTCGCACGGCCGCTGTAGCGCCGAGCGCCACCCTCGCCATGGCCGCTCAGGCGGCGAAGATGACCGCCCAGGGAATCAAGGTCTTCCCCTTCAGCGTCGGAGAACCCGATTTCCCCACGCCGGAGCACGTCCGAAATGCGGCCAAGGTCGCGCTGGATCACGGGGCCACCCGCTACACACCGGTCAGCGGAACTGCGGACCTCAAGAAGGCCATTTGTGAGGCCACTCAGCGGGATCGCGGGCATGTCGTAACGCCCGATCGAGTCGTGGTCTCCTGCGGCGCCAAGCACGTGCTCTTCAACTTGGCCGCGGCGCTCTATGAACCCGGAGATGAGGTACTGATCCCAGCTCCCTATTGGGTGAGCTACCCCGAGCAAGTGCGCATGATGGGCGCTACAGCGGTGACGCTCGAGACCTCGGAGGCGGACGGTTTCCGACTCAGGCCTGAAACCTTGGCTGCGGCCGTCACTTCGCGAACGAAGGCGCTCATTCTCTGCACGCCCTCCAACCCGACCGGCTCGGCGTATGACAAAGCCTCTCTGCTCGCGCTGGCCGAGGTTTTGCGGCAGGGCGACTATTACGTGATCGTGGACGAGATCTATGCAGACCTCGTGTACGACGGCTTTGAACACCACTCGCTCGGCAAGCTGCTGCCCGAATTGGGCGAGCGACTCATCATCGTGGATGGTGTGTCGAAGAGTTACGCCATGACTGGTTGGCGCATCGGCTGGAGCATTTCTAGCCCCAAGTTGGCGCTACAGCTAACGACCCTCCAGGGTCAGAGCACGACGAACCCTGCGGCGGTCGCGCAGGCTGCAGCTGTGGCTGCGCTCAACGGGCCGAGAGGTTCGATCGTGTCGATGCGTGAGGCTTTTGAGCGACGCCGGAAGTTGATGGTGGACGGGCTCAACACGATTCCAGGCGTGAGCTGCCGAACTCCGGAAGGCGCGTTCTATGCTTTCGCCA
>CAITIQ010000308.1 GCA_903892415.1 uncultured delta proteobacterium
AAGGCTGCTTCCTTGCGTGCGGAGGGCGTCGAGCTATTCGAGAATTGGCGTGCCCCGCTCCCGGCGGCCAACCCCAAGGTGATCACCGTTTTCGTCGCCGAGCAGGAGTTCAAAGGGGATATTCGTGACCTCGCGGCGGACGCGGTTTGCTTCACTCTGCCGGAAGCTGGGCCGGCGGTAGGCGGTATCCTGCTGCTGCGCGATACCGCCCGCATCGAGCCGCGCGCGATTCAGCTAGTCCGCAAACGCACCGTGGCCTCCATGCTAGGCGCAGACGCTCGCGTCCAGTTGCAACGGATCGCCGGGCAGCCCGTTACCGTGCTGGAAGAAGCGACGGCCGCTACCTGCGATACGAAGTTGCGGGCTCTGTTTCCCCAGCTGCAGGAGAGCCTCTACTTCTGCACCGGGCTCGCCGCTGAAGCGGCGGTCTTCAGCGCGGCTGCGGAGGTGCTCGGGCCCAAGCCTGTTGCTTTGTTTTACGCGCAAAACGGCTATGGCGGCACCGGTCAGCTGATTAGCGATTTGCTCGCGCGCAGCGGCGCCATCCTCCCGCGGCCGCTCGTCGTGATCGGGAAGGATGAAGGCGGTCAAAAGCTGACGCTGGTCGATCGCGTGCTCGCCGGTATCGCGGAGCTCGAGGGAGCACCGGCCTGCGTCTTCCTCGAGACGCCCACCAACCCTGAGCTACAAGCGCATGACTTCGAGGCGTTGATGAAGGGCGTGCGCGCCGACGCTCAACGTTGGGGGCGCAAAGTGCCTATCATCGTGGATACAACGTTGGCGCCGCTGTTTCCGATCTTCGCCAAGCCCTTCGCCGAGGGTTGGCCGTTCATTCTAGTAAAGAGCGGCTCCAAGTACTTTACCAAGGGGAAGGCCACCCTCGGGGTAGCGGCCTGCGCGAGCGAGCCGGTGGGCGTCGCGATCCTGAAGCGCGCCCGGGAGCTCGGTGCGGACGCTGACTCCTTCGCTCGGCCGCACCAGCTCGCTCAGTTGAGCGCTGGGCTCGAGGATTTGCCGGCGCGCATGGCCGCGATTAGCGCTCATACCATCCGGTTGGCCAGCGGTCTGCGCCAGGCGCTGCGTGCGCGCGGTCATGAAATAACGCTCTATGCCATTGACGAGTCCCAGGTGGCGGAGGGGCTGGGCACCGGCATGCTCTCCTTCTACTTACCGGCGGCCCCGACGAGCCATGCCGACCTCGTGGATGAGTTTGTCGACTACCTACTAAACCATGCGCCTAGCTTGGTGAAGAGTCGGGTTAGCTACGGCCAGTCCACCGGGGATTCCAAGCCGGATTACTTCTATGTCATCAACCCCGAGGAGTCGACGCAGGGGGCGCTATCGGCTGAGGTGAAGAACGCGCAGAAGCAGAACAACGTGCAAATCTGCCGGATCTCGGTGCCTGAGCTCGCCAACGTAGATGGGCTGCTAAGCGCGATGGAGGGCTTCTTTACGCTGAAGTACGGCCCCGGGACGTCGCAAGCATGAACCGGCGCGAGGCGTTGGCCAAAGCGTCGCTTGCCCCCCGTTTCGCAGTGCTTTCCAGCTTGTCGCTCGGAGTTTGGGCCGCGCTCGCAGGCTGCTCTGACCCTGTAGACGGCGGAGTAGCCCCTCCCGCCTCGGCGTCTCCATCAGCCTCCGTCAGCGCGCCGAGCGCGAGCCCCTCGGCTGCGCAAACGGCGTCCGCTAGCGCCGCTCCTAGCGCGGTCGCGCCTCCGCCTTGGACAGTCCCGCGTACGCTATCGAGCATACCAACCGAGTCGGATTGGGACGCCGGCAAGCCCGACGCTGAAACCTCGCTCGAAGGCCGCTCGACGTTATGCAAGTTGCGGATCATTCGCGAGTGGGCCGCGATTCGCTGTGGAAACGGTATCGCGCTGATCACGCAGCAGGCCGAGCTCGGCAAGTCTGGAACCGACTATGTCGTTGGCACCGCCAGCGGCGCGACGACCTTCATCCGCCTGCGACCGGGCGTCGCAGGCTTCGCTAGATTCAGCTCCGAAAGCCAACGAGAAGCGTTCTTCTCCTACAGCTGGGCGGACGCAGAGCCCGCTCCCCGATACCTCCTGCTGAGCGAGAAGAACCGCCATCGCGAGGTGCTCACGCGCTCCGATACCACCGCTAGCGAATTGGTCCCTGCGATCGCGACGCCCCTCACGACGCGCCCGAGCCTCGGCGATTGGTCGAGCGCAACGCGGCTCACTGGTGGGGCCTCTGCGCCCAGCGATTGCGCGCTGCTCGTATTAAACGATTGGCTGCGCCTCGACTGCGTAAAACCGCTCTCCTCCGACTCGTTCGATCAATACACCTTCAATGCGATAGACGGTCTCGGTCAGAAGGGCAAAGACCACTATGCCCAGACGGCGGGCATCATTAGCAATGAGCTCGTCGTGGAGTTGCGTATGGCGAAGGGCCGTCAGAGAGCCAAGATCGTGACCAGCCCCATCACCGGGAACCACCACGTGCTGACGGTGGATTGGCCGGAGGCTGGAGACCGACCCCAAAGCGTCGTCCTCGCAGGCAATCGTAAGTAGCGCGCGGCCGTTGGAGAGTCATTCCTTACGCTGGAACCATGGGCGGCTACCAATCCAGCCGCCCGTGGACTGGAGCAGGACGATGGCGATTGCCAAACCGACCATCACTGCGCTGAGGACAACAAACACCGAGAACTCTCCGTTCGCGAGGCGGCCGCCGGAGGCGATCGAGAGCGACCAGCCAAGCATGAAAGCCACAAACCCCCAGATCACGACCGAAAACGCAGGCGATAAAAACTCAGTGGCCTCATGCGCCTCAAGGGCGCCCTCGGTCCACATGCGAATCTCGGCCCCATCCGACTTGAACTCCCAGCGCTTGGCCGGCGCGCTATCTCGGTAACCGGCCTCCTTACTCTTGAGCGTAACAGCGTGGAGCTCGCCTTCTACCCACAAGGGTTCCCCGTCGGTAAGCTCATATTCCACCGAGCGTCGTTCTGGGCCGTTGCGCTCGCGCGCCGCCGTTTCGAGCGTCCAGCCACTGTCCGGTAGCCGGACCCGGACCTTTACTCCGTTATCTGTTACTAGGTTGAAGCTGCGCCCTTCTTGCCGGGACTCATCGCGCTTCCAATAGCGCTGCCGGCCGCTGACTACGATGACCGACGTATTGCAACCTGAGGCGATCACGTCGTGTTCGCTCCTGCGCCGCTTCCTCGCGATACCGTGAAGGCGCTGGTAGCCCTTGGCAAGTACCACTGATGGACGGGCAAGCTTTTCTCGCTGTGCGGTAAGAGCCTGGCGACGCCGCCAGCGGTAGCCAATGAACGTTGCAATGATCACCAACCCTGAGAGCGTAGTCCCACCTACGCTAAGTATTGCGATTGCCCCAGTCACCTGACTTACCTAACACAGCTTCACGCTGGAGGCGTCTCTCTGACAGTAAAGACTTTAGGGCTGCCCGTTGACGAAGCCGTGCTGATCCGCTGATCTCAATTCGGGGGAACACCGTTGGCCAAGACGGATTGGGTTGCGCGGATCATTGTCTGCTCGGGCGTAGCGCCAATGTTGGGCTATGGCTTGGTCAAGCGTTCGCTCCATGACGTGGGGGTTGATGAAACGGCGGCTACGCCTACGGATTATCTGCGTGCACTGCCTCGCCTCGAGGCTCGGCTAAAAACCTATCTCTCGCCAGCCGAGGTCATGACCGCCGTGGAGCGGATTCGGTTGGAGCTCGAGAGCTCGGAGAAGCAATCAGCATGAGTAGCAATGAGCAGCGTGGGGCGGAGAACACTCAAGAACTCGAGGTGCTGTTTCAAGCCATCGTTGAGAACGTGCCTTTGATGATCTTTGTCAAACGCGCAGTCGATCTGCGCTTTGAGTTGTTCAATCGCGCCGGGGAGGAGCTGATCGGGGTGCCGCGCAAAGATATGCTCGGTAAGTCGGACGCAGACTTCTTCCCTCGCGAGCAGGCTGAGTTCTTTACCGCGAAGGATCGGCAAGTGCTCGCGGAGGGTAAGCTCGTCGTCGCTGAAGAGCCAATTCAGACGGCCTCAGGTGAACGTTGGCTGCTTACCAAGAAGATCCCCCTGTTTGACCGCGAGGGCACACCTGTTTACCTACTAGGTGTGTCGCAAGACATTACCGAGCGCAGGGAATCTGCCCTAGCGTTGCAGCGCGCCAAGGATGAGGCGCTACGCGCTAATCAGGCAAAGACTGACTTCCTGGCGAACGTGAGCCACGAGCTACGCACTCCGTTGACGCTCATGCTGGGGCCGCTGGAGCAGTTAGAGGCCGCACCCGATTTGCCTTCCCAGTTCGTACCGGTGCTCGGTCGCATTCGTCGCAACGCGTGGCGACTCCACGGTCTTGTCTCTGACCTGCTCGACGTGTCGAAGGCTGAAGCGGAGAAGCTCACGCCCCAGCTCGAACTGTTGGACTGTGCCCACCGGCTCAGCCAGTTGTCGGCAGATCTCGCTGACTCGGCTGTAGCGCAGGCCCTAACATTCAGTTACCAAGGCCCTTCCGCCGGCGTCTTCATCCAAGCAGATGCGGAAATGTTCGAGCGCATCATGCTGAACCTTGCGGGTAACGCGATGAAGTTCACCCCCGCCGGGGGCGCGGTAACGTTGAAGCTCGCTGTCACAGATGAGGCAGCGGTGATTGAGGTGATCGATACCGGTGCAGGTATCCCAGCCGAGAGCTTGCCACTGCTATTTGAGCGGTTTCAGCAGCTAGAGAACGGCGTGCAACGTCGCTTCGGCGGTACCGGGCTCGGTCTTGCGTTGGTTCGGGTGTTTGCCACGGCGCTGGGGGCGAGCGTCGGCGTCGAGAGTGTGGTGGGGGTGGGCTCGCGGTTTTGGCTGCAATAT
>CAITIQ010000309.1 GCA_903892415.1 uncultured delta proteobacterium
TTCAGATTTGCCGCGGGAGTCGGCTATGACCCGTACGCCTATGACTCCACGGCCCACGAGCTGGGCCACGCGCACGGCAGACGGCACGCTCCCTGCGGCCCGGGCCTAGACCCGCAATCGATTGATAATCAGTTCCCGTACTCTGATGGCACGATTGGGGCTTGGGGCCTGGATGTGGCCACTACCCAGCTCTTTAGCCCGACCGCCACGACAGACGTAATGGGGTATTGCGACTTCACCTGGATCAGCGACTACAACTACAAGGCCCTGCTCAACCGGGGGACTGGGATCAACCTGCCGAAGTGGCATGAAAGCCCCCGTGAACGTGCCTTGGTGGTCTCGGTGGACGGTGCTGGAAGTGCGAGCTGGGGAACCCTCGGCACCATCCCGTCCAACCTCGCTGGCACCCGCGTCCCAGCGAAGGTGCGAGAGCTTGGCCAGCAGCGCAACGCCTCGGCACGGTTCCTATCCTTTGATCACCTACCAGGCGGCCTAGCGATCATCTCCGGGGTAACCGAGGACGTCTCCGAGGTCGAACTGACGATCGACAATAAGGTTGTACGCGTGGCACGCCCAGCGAACTAGGCAAGGGGCTCGACCCCGACCATCTTGCACGAGGCTTCGTAGAATGACCGCGTTACTTCGCGGTCATCAACCAGCTTGTGGTGGGGAGCGAGCTTTTGGCGAACGTAGTAACCGCCGCGAGCCTTTGCGCCCTCATCGGAAAGGGCGAGATACACGCTCGTTTGCGCCCCTTCAGCGAGACTGTCCGGCCCCGACATGCCGAAGCCCGTTCGAAGCAGCTTGGTCGTGACAACGCCCGGGTGAAGGGAACTCGTCGCGAAGTCCGGAAGCCTGAATCCAAGCTCCTTGGTGAACATCACGTTCGCCAACTTCGCCAGTGAGTAAGCCGCATATCCTTCATAGCGCTTCTCGCCTTGAAGGTTGTTCATATCGAACGAGGCCCGCTGATGCGCCATGCTGCTTACATGGATGATACGACCGCCCTTTGGTACGAGCGGCAGCAGCAGATGGGTAAACAAGACATGCGCTAGATGATTCACGGCAAAGGTCGTCTCAAAGCCATCAGTCGTCGCTTGCCGCTCCTTCATGAAGACCCCGGCGTTGTGCAGAAGAACGTCGAGCTCTTGGCCTTTTGCGAGGACTTCTTGAGCGGCCTTGCGCACCGATGCAAGTGAGGCCAGGTCAGCCTGCACCAGGCCAAGCACCGCTCCCTTCGCCACGCCCTCAACGGCTTCACGCACCTCTGCAAGCTTTCCCGTGTTGCGGCCAGAGAGCAGCACTCGAGCGCCACGACGAGCGAGCTCCAACGCCGTTTCCCGCCCAATGCCATCCGTTGCGCCAGTTAGAAAGACGTTCACCATTCATTGCTCCTTAGGTCAGCAGCCAGCCAATTGCTTTAGCCGTGAACCGCACTTCCGAATCGTCGCACCCACGCGAGTTCATCTGGCGTGAGGGGACCTTGCTCAACTGCTGCAAGGTTCTCCAGAAGCTCGGCCTCGTTTTTCGGACCACTAAGCACGACATCAACGTTCGGGTCGGTCAGGCAAAAGCGGTAACACTCGGCCGCAGTCATCGGCCGGTCCGACCAGCCCGAAGGAGCTTTAAGTAGCTTGCGCCAGGAGGTGGCGGTGTAAGCAACGATCGCTCGACGACGTTGGGCGTCCTTGCTTGGAAGCTGATCAGCCGGCGATCTTGGAGCGAGAAACGGAAAGATGTCCCGCTCGGCTCCCGGGTGCGCCGCGTTGTAACGCACCATCAAGAGGTCGAGAGGCGAGTCCGCAGCAAGCTTTCCCGCTCGCGCACGATCATGGATCGAAACACCAATCGCCCGGACCTTGCCCTCCTCTTTCAGCTTGAGCAGCTCGTCCACGACGCCCCCCGTGAGACCACTGCTAACACCGAGCCAGAACAGCTGAAACACGTCCAGGTAATCGGTACCCAACGTTCGCAGCGCGTTCTCA
This sequence comes from uncultured delta proteobacterium, assembly GCA_903892415.1. Taxonomy (GTDB): domain Bacteria; phylum Myxococcota_A; class Polyangia; order Polyangiales; family Polyangiaceae; genus Xiheicaenibacterium. Next base: position 1,986 of record CAITIQ010000309.1, read on the forward strand.
CAGCCCCGCCTTACTCCTCCACGAAAGAATCCGAACGATGGCCCTGTGGCAACAATGAGCTGCTCGCGAGAGCGTTTCAGCGCGTCTCGTAGTCGCGGTAGGATCCGACCCGTACGGAGCCGCGTCCAAAACAGGTAGTTGACCCCACGCTCGAGCGCGACAGACAACCCGCGTTCATCAAGACCGAAGTTGAGCGCGAGCCCAAGCGGGTGGACGTTTGGGCCTAAAGGATAGATTGGATTGGAGGCGACCTGCACGCAGCCAGGTGAACCACGGCTCGCCAAAGGTCAACGGCCGCAACAAAAGTTAACCGCGCTCACTCAGTTGCCCGAGGAGCGCGGTTGGGAGCGAAAGCAAACTTAGCTTACTTACGCTTCTTCTCTTCTTCCGCCTTGTGCTTCTTGATTAGCTCTTCAGCGATTGAGTTGGGGACCTGGGAGTATTTGGCGAACTCCATCGAGAACTCTGCCTTGCCCTGCGTAGCCGAGCGAAGCGATGTGGAGAAGCCGAACATTTCAGCCAGGGGCACCTCGGCCTCGACCTTGGAGAA
>CAITIQ010000310.1 GCA_903892415.1 uncultured delta proteobacterium
CACCAGGTCACCATCGGTGACACGACGCACAAGCTACCCGAGCCGTTCGTGGTCATGGCCACGCAGAACCCCATCGAGCAGGAGGGCACGTATCCGCTGCCCGAGGCGCAGATCGATCGCTTCCTGTTGATGATCAAGGTCGGCTACCCAACCCGTCAGGAAGAGCGCATGGTGGTCGACCGCGCGCTCGGGGTGGCGCCTGGCAAAGCCAACAAGGTCGTCAACGCCGAGCAACTGCTCAAGGCCCGCGAAGTAGTGCGGGACATCTACGTGGACGACCGTATTCGCGACTACATCATCGAGGTCGTGTTCGCCACGCGAGAGCCCGCTCAACGCGGACTCAAAGATCTGGTTGGGCTGATCGAGTACGGAGCGAGTCCTCGGGCCTCAATCGCCCTCGCGTTGGCCGCGCGCGCACACGCGTTTTTGCGGCATCGCGGCTATGTCACCCCTGAAGACGTCAAGGCCGTCGGCCCCGACGTACTTCGTCACCGAGTCGTGCTCACCTACGAAGCTGAAGCGGAGCAGGTCAACTCGGACCAGGTCGTCCGTCGCGTCTTCGAGGTGGTCGAGGTGCCGTGAGCGGGAAACGTCCGCCAGTCGAGGGTCGCGAAGGAGCAACAGGGGCTCAGCGAGCTAGCGGTAACGCAGTCCCGCAAGAGCTGCTGCGGGATCTGTTGCGGCTCAAATTTCGCACCAAGCATTTGGTGAGCGACCAACTTCAGGGTGCCTACACCTCGATCTTTCGAGGTCAGGGACTCTCCTTCAGCGAGGTCCGCGGGTATCAGCCCGGGGACGACGTCCGCTGGATCGATTGGAACGTCTCGGCGCGCATGAGCGACGCCTTCGTCAAGGTGTTCGTTGAAGAGCGCGAACTCACCGTCATGATCGTGGTGGACCTTTCGCAGAGCACGGCGTTCGGCACTCGGCGAGCGGCCAAGGCCTGGGTTGCAGCTGAAGTCGCAGCCTTGTGCGCCTTCAGCGCGACGAACAACAACGATCAGGTCGGCCTGATTCTGGCAACCGACGTAGTCGAGAAGATCCTGCCCCCCAAGAAGGGCGAGAAGCAGGTGATGCGGGTCGTCCGTGAGATCATCGGGCACAAGCCGCAATATCAAGGCACCAACCTCAAGCTCGCGCTCGAGACCCTGGTGCAGGTGACCAAGCGCCGAAGCGTCGCCTTCCTGATCAGCGACTTCTTCGCCGGCGGCTTCGAGCGTGCGCTGGCGCTGGCGTCGGCGAAACATGACGTGATTCCTGTGATGATCGTCGACCCGCGCGATGAAGAGCTCCCGGACGTGGGCTTGGCCTCATTCCAAGACCTCGAGACGGGTGAGGAGGTTCTTGTGGACACCTCGAGCAAGCGCGTTCGCCAGCACTATCAAGACACCATGCGTGGCTTTCGTCAGGAGCGTGAACGTCTCTTCAAGCGGTTGGCGCTCGACGTCGCGGTGGTTCGAACCGAAGAGAGCGTGGTCGGACCGCTGCGTAAACTGTTCGAGCGGCGCGCAAAACGGAGGCGACGATGATGCGGCGTCTTGCGCTGGGTCTTGCCTTGAGCGCAATCGGTTTGGCGCCGCTGGTAGTCGCTCGGGCGGACCAAACGGCGCCCAAAGAGATCACCTGCCTCGAGAAGATCCCGCAGGGTGCCAAGCGTCCCACGGTCGAAGAGAAGTTCCCGGGTGAGGTCATCGCAGGTTACGAGGCCTCGCTCGATCTGGAGATAAAGCACGGCAAAGGCGAAACGCCGCTCGCCAGCGGCTTCCGGATCGCCTCTGGCTCTGAAGCAGAAAAGGCGCTCAAGTCGCACGGTTTTCTGATCGCCGAGCCTGACGCCGGCGGAGAGTTCTCGATCGAGACGGAGACCGACGGCGACAGGGCGATCTCCAAGGTGCGCATCCCGGTGATCGTCGCGCCCACGCAATCGGGGACGCGCAGCATGATCCTGCCGGAACTGCCGATCTCGGTGTCGCGCGCCAACGGCGAGACGATGACCTTTTGCACACGGGTGCATTTGGTGACGGTGACCGATCCGACGGCCGGCGAAGAAGATCCGAAGCCGCACCCCAATCCTCCGGCACGGGCGCAGATCGAGCCGTGGCCAATGATGTGGTGGATTTTGGCGGCGGTAGCGTTGGCACTGCTCGTGATTGGGCTGCTCATCCGCTACATCCGAAAACAAATGGCGCTCGCGGCTCCCGGCCTCGAGAAGCAGAAACGTCTGCCTTGGGAGGAGGCACTGCTCGAGCTCGAGGCCCTCAGAGTCTCGCCCCTCTACGACTCCCGCAGCGGAGCCGGGGCGATCCGTGCGGAGCTGTTCGACCGTATCAGCGATTCCGTTCGCAAATATCTCGGCGCACGCTACGGCTTCGATGGGCTTGGCTTTGATGGCTTGGAGACCACCACCAACGAAATGATGACGTTGCTAGGACGCGTACGGCCCGGGATTCCCCGGGTCGATCTGATTCAAACGTTCCTCGGCGAGTGTGACTTGGTCAAGTTCGCCCGAGTCGAGCCGGCCATCGACGATTGCGATCAGGCATTGGCACGAGCGGTCAGCATCGTGCAGGCGACGACGCCGCTACCTGGCCTCGGCGCGCAGCCCTCGCACGATGAGCCGCCTCCGGCTCCCCCGCCCGCTCCGCCTCCTCCCCCGGCCTTTTCGCAGCCATCACCTCGCGCGAGTGACTCGCTAGGCAACGGGGGTGCGCCATGAAGATCGTTTGGCGCGTTCTAGGCATTACGCTGGGCTTCTTGCTGTTCGTCGGGTTGGGGGCGCTCTACCCCTACTTGCTCCGCGGGGAAGATCTCGAGAGCGCGATCATCCAGCGTCCGCTATTCGCCTATCTGCTCCCGCTGTGCTTGCTGGTGCTTTACGGCTCGACGTTCCTTCAGCATGCCTTTCGACCGCATCTGCAACTCGGCACCGTCTTTCCCCTGGTGCGCGGACCACGCGGCTTCCGCGCCTACTTGAAGGACGTTCCAGCAGTGATTCGCGCGGCAGCGTTGCTGTTTCTGATCCTTGCGATGTGCCGGCCGATCAACGTCAAGAAGGATGAACGCGGCACCGACAAGGGCATCGACATCGTCCTGGTGATGGACCTCTCCGGATCGATGCGGGCGATCTTGGACGGCAAGGCCGAGGATCTTCCGGGTGCGCCGGAGCTCAGCTCGAAGGAGCGCTTGACTCGTTTGGAAACGGCTAAAGTCGTGGTCAAAGACTTCGTCTCGCGCCGCAAGAGCGACCGCATCGGCGTGGTTGTGTTCGCTCGCAAGCCCTACATCCTTTCTCCCCCTACGCTCGACTACGCGCTCGTCACCAAGCTCGTCTCCAAGCTGAGTCTGCGCGTGATCGACGACTCTGGGACGGGCATCGGGGACGCACTCGCCACGGCGATCGCGCGCATGCGCAACAGTGACGCCCAGTCGAAGGTGGTGATCCTGCTGACCGACGGTGACAACAACGCTGGCGAAGTTTCACCGATGTACGCGGCGCAACTCGCCAAAGACAAGAACACCAAAATCTACACCATCCAAATCGGAGGCAGCGCCGAGGCGGAGGTGGAGGCCGGTGTAGATGCCTTCGGTAACAAGCAATACGTACCGCAGCGATTTCCGGTCAATCCAGAGTTGCTGCGCCAAATCGCTGAAGCCACCGACGGCGAGTCCTTCGTAGCGACCGACGGCAAAGGCCTCGCGGACAGCATGCACACCATTTTGGACCGCCTCGAGAAGACGACCTTCGAGGCGCCACGACAGTCATTCGAAGAGCTGTTCCCCTGGCTGCTGCTGCCGGGTGTTGGCCTCTTGGGCTTGGAGCTGTTGATTCGCGTGCTGCTGCTAAGGAGGTTCCCGTGATCGAGTCCCTGCTCGCAACGCTGCGTCGCCACTTCGGCGAACCGGTGATGCTGCTCGGAACGCTGGTTGCGGTTCTTTTTGGAGCGTTCCTTTTATTCGGCGCATTTCGAGCAGCCCGCGCTCGCAAACGCTTCGGAGACGAGAACCGCGTCCAAGCCTTGATGACGCATGATCCTTCCACGCGGCGCGCCTACAAGGGCGTGTTCCTCGTGCTCGCAACGGCGGCGACCTTCGTTGCTGCCGCTCGCCCGCACTACGGCAAAGAGAAGCAATTGGTGCCGGCGACCAAGGTCGACATCATCATCGCGCTCGACTTCTCGAAGAGCATGTACGCCCGGGACATCGAGCCGTCGCGCATCGTTCGAGCCAAGGCCGAGGTGGGTGAGCTGATCCAATCGATGCCAGGTGCGCGCTTCGGTGCAGTCGCTTTCGCCGGCGAAGCGATGGGCTTCCCGGTGACGGAAGACGGGCCGGCCGTCGCACAGTTCTTTCGCGGCCTGGAACCGAATGACATGCCCGTGGGCGGAACCAGCCTCTCGCGCGCACTCGAGCTGGCCCGCGAGCTCTTGCGCAAAGATCCAAAGTCGAAGGAGCACCGGCGCTTCGTCGTGTTGATCACCGACGGCGAGGATCTCGAGGGTTCACCCCGCTCGATCGCCAACTCGCTGGGAGATGATGAGACCACCATTCATGTGGTGCAGATCGGCGGGCGCACCCCCGAGCGGATCCCCGACATCGGGCCAGACGGCGAGATGAGAGGCTGGCGAAAAAACGAGGCCGGCTTCATGACGACCGAGCTTTCGGCACGGGGAGAGGCCCAGCTCGAGAACATCGCAAAGGCGACTCCCGGTGGCCGCGTCGTTCGAGCAGAAGGTGGTCGCACGGGGATCGAGGAGCTCACGAAAGAGCTCAAGTCCTCGATGCAGACGGGCGAGTACACCGAACACTACGTCGACGTATTCGCCGACGTGTACGAGTACCCGCTTGGACTAGCGATCTTTCTCTTGTTTCTCGAAGCGGCGATCGCTGACGCGCCGAGGCGTAAGTTCATCAAGAAGGTACCCCCTGCTGCAAGGCAACGCAGGGGCCTCGTGAGAGGAGCAGGGCATGCGTAAGCGGGTCCTTCAAGCGGTGCGCAGTGAAGCCACCATCGGTTTGTTCTTCAGCCTCTGTGTGGCCTTCGGGCTGGGTCACTTCGTTGGCTGTAACGGTTGGGACCCTCGTCGGCCGTTCGAGAAGAGCAACACCGAGGTGGATCGCGCGATCGAAATGATCGAGGCCGGGCAATACGAAAATGCCGAGGAGATCCTCACGACCTACCTTCGCGTGGGCAAGTGCGACGCAGGCAAAATCAACCTGCCCGAGAAGGTGACGAAGAAGCCAGACGGCGCGTTTGATCTCGGGCTGGTGCTGTTCTTTCTTGGTGAGAAGTATGGCGAGCGTTTCGGAGATGAGAAGAAGATCCTCGCCGAGGAGCCGAAGACCGAGGAGGAGCTCGCCAAACTCAAGAAGACGATGGAAGGCCGGAACAACGAGGTAAAGTGTGCCCTCGTCGTCGCGCTGGCCATCGCCAAAGACCCTGCTGTGAGCACCGAGCTGCGTGCGCGAGCGTTCTACCTCGTGGGCAACCTCGAGTTCCTACGGCTCGACTACCGAGCGGCGATTCTCGGCTACGAGCAATCCCTCAAGTTGATGCCCGGTGTCCCGGAGGGCTCGAGCAAAGACGGGATCGGCCGCGATGCCGCTTGGAACCGTGCTGTGGCGCTGCGCCGCTTGGAGGAGGAGCAGCCCGACGGTGGAGGGGAAGACGGTGGGGACCAAGGCGAGCAGCCTCAACCGCAACCCCAACCCAATCAGTCCCCGGGCGACCAAGATCAAGACGGTGGGGACCCCAACAAGCCCGACGGGGAAGACGACGGCGGCGGGCCGGACGCTGGTGATCAAGACGGCCAAGATGCGGGCGACGCAGGGGAGAAACCAGCCGACGAGGGTCCTGACGGCGGCGAAGACGCAGGCCCCGACGCAGGCGACAACCAAGGTCAAGAGCCCGACGCGGGCGAGGATGACGCCGGCGCCAAAGGCGATCCGCAGCAAGATCCAGGCGATCAAAACGCGCCCAAGGACGGACCAGGCGAGCCCAAAGTCGAAGGCCCAACCTCGAAAGAACAGGGCGATCGCGTGCTCGATCACTTCGATCAAACCCCCAGCTACGTTCAAGAAGAGGCCAAGAAGCGGGCCGATGGGAAGCGACGCACGGAGGACAAATGACTCGTGCTGCCAACGTCCAGCGTAGGCGCTCCTACGGCTTCATCGGCATTTTGCTGCGACTCTTCGTTGGAGCCACCGTGCTAACGCCGCTGGCGCTTCCGCAAGCAGCGCTGGCGCAAAAAGCCGCTGGGCTCACGACGACGACGACGCTCTCGCGCCCGGAGATCGCCGTGGGTGAGCGCGTCGAACTGACGCTGAAGATCGTCAGCAAAGACAAGATCGCGGCGCGTGAGCCTGTGCTCGCCGTTCCGCCCGGCCTCCTGCTCGACGGGCCAAGTCTCGCGGTTTCATCGCGCACCACCAGCATCAACGGCAAGACCGCAACCGAGTCCACCATCCGCGTGACCTTCGGACTCACCGGCAATCAACCTGGTTCGTACGAGATCGCCGCGCCTGCCGTGATGGTTGGTTCGCAAATGGTCACCGGCTCACCAACCAAGCTCGTGGTCGTCGGCGGCGCCTCGGCGGCGCCACCGCCCTCGGTGATCGACGAGCTAACTGACGCCGATGACGACTCCCCGACCGCCAAAAGCCTCGCGCTCAAAGACGGTCCGAACGACGTGGTTTTCCTGCGGGCCTTCGTCGACAAGGAGCAGGTCTACGTTGGTGAACAGGTCACCATGTCGACCTACCTTTACTACCGCGACGGCTACGAGATGACCGAGCGAACCGACCCTCGCTACGGAGATCTCTTGCGCTTCCCGTTATTGCAAGATCCTGCGGCAACCACGCCCATCTTCACCCGCGTTCGTGATCAGCGTTACGGCGCGCGCCTAGTCGATCGCGTGGCGCTCATCCCGCTGCGAGCGGGCAAACTGCAGACCGGTCCATCCTCTGCCCGCCTCACCGGCCGCAGAATCGGCAGCCGCGTGCTGAAGATCTCCAACGACGTGGCGCTCGATGTGATCGAGCCGCCGCTCGATGGGCGCCCTGCGGGCTACGTCGTGGGGGACGTCGGCCAGTTCGAAATTTCAGCCTCGGTCAGGCCGCGTCAGATCAAGCAGGGCGGCTCGCTGGCCGTGAACGTGAAGATCGAGGGCAGCGGCTACGTCCCGACTTCGGTGACTCCACCGCCAGTGGCCGGGGTGAAGTGGCTTGCGCCTCAACGTGGCGACGGCGTCACGGTCAAAGGAGGTCGCGTTGGCGGCTATCGAACGCTGACCTACGTCGTACGCGTGGAGAACGCAGGAACCGTCAACCTCGGCTCGCTCGAGCTGCCCTACTTCGACCCGGTGTCCAAACGTTATGAAGTGACGAAGGTCGACCTCGGCTCGGTTGAAGTAGAGGAACGCCCGCCGACGGAGGAGGAGGTCAAGCGAGCGAAAGAAGCACAAGGCAGCGCTGACAACGATCCGCTGGCTTCACTGCCCAAAGCACGTCGTTCGCTGTCCGCGTTCACCCCAAGCAAGCGCGCTAGCTTCGAGCTCTCCACGCTGGCGTTGGGCGTTGGGATACCGCCGCTCTTGGCCTTTCTGTTGCTTGGCGGCATTCGCGCGCGCAAGGCCGTGAGCGAACGCAGCGGTAGCGACAGAACCAGGCTGTCACGAGAGCGACGCAACGCCCTCTCCGATGCTGAAAAGAGCCTCAAACAGCAAACGCATAAAGCCCTGGGGAGCGCCGTAGAACGCATGCTGGCCGCGGCGATCGAACTCAAGACAGGCTTCAAGATTCGCGGCGTGGCCATCACGCGCCTACCAGCGGAACTGAGCAAGGCGACTTCTTTCGACGATGCGCTTTGCAAAGAGATCTGCGCCGCCCTAACCGACTGCGACCGGCTCCGCTTTTTGCCCGAGGCCGACAGCTCGACAGCGACTGAGGCCAGTGAGCTGCTTTCCCGCAGCAAGAAGCTGCTCAAGCAGATCGACCGATGAAGCGATACTTGCTGGTGCTCAGCCTTGCGTTCGTGTGCAGCCCAGGAGTTGCGCTAGCCGCAGATCCGAACAACGAGGAGCTATTCACTCGCGCGTCGACTGCGCTCGAGAAGAGCAAGTACGCGCAGGCGATTCAAGATTTCGAGACGCTGGCGGACCAGGCTGAGCCGCATCCGGATCTGGCCTACAACCGTGGCATGGCCTACGCACTTCGGTCGCGCTCAGCCAGCGCGGTCAGCGGTGATCTCGGTCGAGCGGCCGCTGGGTTCGAAGAAGCCTTGCGGCTCAATCCGCGCGATGGTGAGGCCGAGAAAGCGCTCGAGCTGGTCCGCGCTGAAGTTACGCGACGGCGCTCCAAGCTCGACAAGAAGGACGCTCTGGTTCGCCCCTCTCTCGATCGGGTGATCGTCGGGCTGTTGCCGGTGGCGGTCTGGGCCTACCTGGCCATAGGCTTCGCCGTCTTGTTCGGAGTGGGCTTGGTGCTGCGCCAACGCGCGCGAGGGGCGTTACACGTGGCGGGCGCCGTAGCGGCACCACTCGCCTTGCTAGCGTGTTTGGTGCTTGTCCCACTCGCCATCTTCGCTCGCGAGCTGGACCTTACGACACGGCCAGCCGTGGTCGTAGCGCCCGAGACCACGCTCTCCGATGCGGAGGGCAAGCCGCTCGACGCACCGCCTTTGCCTGAGGCCTCGTTGGTCGAGATCGGCGCGCGCAAAGGAGACACGGTGGCCGTGCGTTGGGGCTCCTACGAGGGCTTCCTCCCCGCGGATCATCTGCGTCCGTTGTTAGTGAAGTGACTCGACTTAAATCCCGGCATCCTTCCCTGCCTTCCGCCGAAAGTGCTTCCCGCGGGACGAAGGCGAAGTAGGCTCGCGGCGTGTGGGTACGTCGTGCGGCCATTCGTCCCGTTCCTCCGTTCGCGCGGGTGAGTGAGTTCGTCTTAGAACGACTCGAGCTCGAGATCAGCCGTGAGCTCGACGGGGACAACACCACCTCGCACGTTTTCGATGAGGCGCTGGAGCGTTTTGAGCAGCACCAACCGGCTCTTTTCGCCCACCTCGAGCAAGCTCTCACGCGCACCAAGAATGAGCCAGCGCTGGGGTTCGGCTACTTCCTGATCCTGGCGGTATTCCTCGCCTTCGAGCGGGCCTTCGGCGACGCCATCGACAAGGTCAGTGAACTCAATGTCGAGAGCGTCGAGCAAGCGCTGGGCCTCGACGAAGAACTACGCATGGCGGACGCTGCGGAGGTCGTTGAAAGCGATGACGTGATCGCGATGGAGCAGCCTCACCTGCTCGCGTACATCCAGGATCACGTGGAAGCAGCGCTCGAGGCGCACGCCGACGAAGTGGATGTCGACGAAGTGCACAAGATCTATCGTGCGGTTCTGATCGAGGTGCTCTCGCTGAGTTACGCAGTGAAGGATCAACACGGAGAGAGTTCCTCCGAAGTATTCGCCTGATCGCGGCCGCGCCCCTACGCGCAGACGCTCAAGGTGCGCGCGGCAGCTTGATGAAGGCTCGCGTCTCGCTCGCCAGCCGCGAGAGACCAAGCTCCCCACTGTGCAGTTCGATGATGGCGCGCGAGGCTGCGAGACCAAAGCCGTGTCCCTCGCTCTTGCTGCTTCGCAGCGGCTCGGGCTCCTTTTCGAAGCCTGCGCCATCGTCGAACAACTCGATCAGCGAGGTCTCCGCGCTTTGCTGCAGGACGACGCGAACATTCTTCGCCCCGGCCTCCACCGCATTTCGCATCAGGTTCATCAGCACCGCTTCCAGCAGCAGCGGCTCCGCGTAAACCTGAGCCTCATTCGCGACCCCAACGTCCAGCCGACAGTCCTCCGCGTCGGCTGAATCCCAGGCTCGCCGCACCGTGGTCACCAGCTCGTGTTCGAGCTTGAGCGGAGGTTCACCGCGAGCGACCGCGAGGCAACGCACACAAAGCGACTTGGCCAACTGCAACTTTTCACGCAAGCGCAACGTGTGCCGACGCACACCGTCGACGTCTTCTGGCGCCCTCGAAATTAGGAACGCGGACGAGTCAGCGACCGCGAGCAAGTTGGCCACGTCGTGAACCACGAGCGCACCGAGCAGGGCGGCGACTTCCGCCTTGGGGCGCTCGCCGCTCACGCTTGGAGAGCCTGCAGGGTCGACTGCGCCTCAGGCCTTTCCTCCGGCACCTCGGGAACCGCAACCTGCGAAGCTGGATCAGAGAGCAGCAGCTTGAGGCGCGCATAACGCACATGCTCCTCACCTTCCAGATCGGGAAAGAGCACATCGCGCAGCTCGAGGGGTCGTGCGCTGCCGTTCGGCGTCACCCGAATGTCCGCGACCACGATCGCTGCTGGACCAAAGCCGGTACGGGCGAGCGTGGATCGCTCCTCCCCGTTGGCCATGCGCAAGCAGTCGAGATAGGCGCGCACATCCACGTTCTTGGCTAAGCCTCCCGCCTCGCGCCGAACGACGGCACTGCCGGCCGCCCACAAGCGCTCAACGTGCGCCGCGGCCCACGTCTCCGCAACCTCTCCGCCCATGGCCACATGAGCGACCGAAACGGCGTAGCGCGCTCCCACCACGCGGGTGGAGATCGGTAGGTCCCCCGGGAAAAGCCGCTCAGCTTTGGTGAACACCAAGCCGCGCGGAGAAACAGCGCTAAGCCGCTCGGCCAAACTCGCCAGATCTTCATCGCTGAGCACCTGATTGAGCTTGAGATCGATCGCCTCGGCAAAGCTGGGAATGCCCAGCGCAAGGGCCGGTGCAAACACCATGTCGGGCTTGGGGTGGAAGCCCCGGGTGTATGCCAGATCCACGCGTCCACGGCGCATAACCCGCGGGATCTCTCGAATCAGATCGAGGTGACTGACGAGCGCGACTGAATCGGTTTTCTCGAACCACAGGCGATAGCGGAAGGACGGCAGGATTGGACGCGCCGAGGCAGGCGGGCCTGTGAACTTGCTCGGCGCCTTCTCGGGCTCGCTGGTCTCCGCATCCTCTACCAGCACCGGCAAGCGACGCACCGGCGGCGAGGTCGCCCCGAGCCGCGTCAAGAAGCTGATGCGCTCGGTCTTCATCGCGGTCAGATCGCAGGCGATGCCGCAGTCGTAGCAAACCAAGCGGCGCTTCTCCGCGAGCGATTCCTCGACGTTGGTCGGGTGGATGAAGGTTCCCGCGACCTTGCCACAGGGCGGGCTCAACCGACTTTGCAGCGCCTTCTTGTACTCGGTTGCGAGGAAGCCATCCTCCAAACCAACGTCGATGTGGTCCCAGGGGAGCCGCGCGGCGAGCGGCAGCGTGCCCAAAAATTGTTCGGGCGTAAGGCCGTGCTTGGTGAATGCGTCGGCCCAAACCTCGAGCTTGAGCTGGTCGTCCCAGGAGTCGAAGCGCGCGCCGTTCTGGAAGGCGTCGAACAGCACCTCGCCCAAACGGCGATCCCCGCGGGCGAAGGCGCCTTCAATGACGCTGGCGTACGCGTCGTGCGTCTTGAGCCGTACACCGCGAACCCTGCGGGCCTCCTCCCGCAACCAGCTCTGCTTCAGATTGACGGTCTCGAGGTCGTCCATCGCGCACCACTGAAACGGCGTGTGCGGCTTGGGCACGTGCACCGAGACGCTGACCGTCACCTCGAGCGAGCGCCCGCCGCGCATCACCTTCCGTCCGGTGAAAAGCGCGCGCGCCCCCGTCTGGACGATGCCGCGCACGTCCTCCTCGGTCTCGGTCGGTAGACCACAGATGAAGTACAGCTTCATCTTGCTCCAACCGCGGGAGAAAACGCGCTCGGCGGTCTCCATCAACTGCTCTTCGGTGACGTTCTTGTTGATCACGTCACGCATGCGCTGCGTCCCGGCCTCCGGCGCAAAGGTCAGCCCTGTTGCCCGCACGGTCTTCAGCTCATCAAGCAAATCGGTCGGTAGGCCGTATGCGCGGAGTGAGGAGACCCCCAACGATACGCGGCGTTTCTTGAGCTCCTCGTTCACCTTCTTGACCAGGGGCGAGATGCACGAAACATCAGCTGTGGACAAAGCCGTGAGCGAGACCTCATCTTGACCAGACTTCTCGATCGCTGACACCACGGTATCGACGATCTCCTGCGGGTCGCGCTCACGCACCGGGCGGTAGATCATGCCGGCCTGACAAAAGCGACAACCCTCGGTACAGCCGCGTGCGATCTCGATCGACATGCGGTCGAAGATGGCCTCCGGACCGCCGGTTGGGCTCACGTCGGGAAAGGGAAACTTCGCCAGATCGATCATCGCCTTGCGCACCGGGAACGGGAGCGACGGATCGCTCGGGCGACGCACGACGTTGAGCTGAGAGCGATCTTCCCACTCGGTCTCGTACAGTGACGGCACGTACACAGCATCGAGCTTGGCGAGCGCGCGCAAGCGCTCGGGGCGCGGCAACCCCGCCAGCGTCAGCTGCTTCCACAAAAGCGCGATCTCGGTGGCCTTCTCCTCCCCGTCCCCGATTACCAACGCGTCGATGAACGGCGAAATCGGCTCCGGATGCGTCGCTACAGGACCGCCTGCCAAGACCACCGGATGCTCGTCGGTGCGGTCTTTCGAGCGAACCGGAATGCCCCCGAGCTCGAGCATGTTCAGAATGTTGGTGTAGGTCAGCTCGTATTGGAGCGAGAAACCAACCACGTCGAAGTCACGCAGCGGACGCTTTGACTCGAGCGACACGAGCGGCAACTTGCGATTGCGAAGTTCGACTTCGAGATCGCCCCATGGGGCGTAACAGCGCTCCGCCAAGGTGCGCGGATCGTCGTTCAAGATCTTGTACAGAATCTTGAAACCGAGGTGGCTCATGCCGATGTCGTAGACGTCTGGGAAGGCCAAGCAGACTTTGGCGACCTCCGGAGTCCAGTCTTTACGTACCTCGCCGAGCTCGCCGCCCGCGTAACGAGCAGGTTTGAGCAGGTTCTTCAAGAACGCGTCGTAAGGATGGGGCGCATTGGACATGGCCCGCCGTCTTTAGCACGAGTGCATCGAAGCCAACGACCAAGAGCTACGTTACGTGAGTTCGCTGAGCTAGCTTTGCGCCGCCTCGTCGGCGCGAGCTTGAAAGAAGGCCTGAACGGCGGCAAGGTCGTGGGTGAGCCGTTGCATCGGCAGATTGCGCAACATGCGCTTGCCGTAGCCCTTTTCGATCAACCGACGATCCAGCACTGCCACCACGCCGAAGTCGGTCTCGGTGCGAATCAACCTACCAACCCCCTGCTTCAGGGTGATCAACGCCTCGGGCACCGCGTAGCCCGAGAACGGGTCGTGACCTTCTTGCTCAAGTAACCGCGAGCGGGCCTGCACCATCGCGTCGTTCGGCACCGCGAACGGCAGCCGATCGATCACCACCAAACGCAGCGCCCTGCCCGGGATATCGACGCCCTCCCAAAAGCCCATCGTCGCGACCAAGATACCGTCTTGTCGCGAACGGAACTCCTCGAGCAAAACGGCCTTTGGAGCGTCCCCTTGCACCAAGACCGGACGACGCTGACCTCGCGCGAGACCACGCCCAAGCGTCGCCATCATACGTACGCTGGTGGTGAGCACGAGCGCGCCACCGCCCGAGGCGAGGATCAGCTCGGCGGTCCGTTCAATCGCTGCATCCGCGAACTCGGCGGTCTGAACGGGCGGCAGATCCCGCGGCACGTACAGCAGCGTTTGTCGGTCAAAGTCGAAGGGAGACGGGATGGCGATCTCTTCGACCGGCACGTCTTTCACGTCGCTGACCCCCACCCGTGCTCGAAAGAACGCAAACTCGGAGCCGGCGCTGGCCGCCGCGGAGGTGCGTAGCGTGGCCGAGGCGAACACGAGCGCGCCGGAGCGGCGATGGAGCTGCTCCGCGAGGATCGGCCCCACGTCGACTGCGCGTGTGGATACGCTGACCTCGTCGGCCGATCGTTCGGCGTAAACCACGCTGCCGGAGCGAGGCGCGCACAGCTCCTCGAGATCGTTGCGCAGCTCGCTCGTGCGTCGCACCAGGGCGTCGAGGCGCGAGGAGACCGCGTTCGACTCGAGGAAGTTCTCCAGGGCGATCACTGCATCAACGAGGCTCTCGATCGCCCGCAAGAAAGGTCCTTCGCGCACCTCGGCCTCGAGCAACGTCTTGCCCTCATCAGGGCAATAACGCCGAGTAACGTCGACGAAAGCCTGGTGACAGAGCTGCAAATCCTCGAGCAGCGCGTTCGCCCCGGGCATCCCTTCGGCGACCCAAGCGGCTCGTGTGTCTCGCGCAAGCACGAGCAAACGCGAGGAATTGACCCGCGCTCCGAAGAACAGGCTAGCCACGTCCTCGATGCGGTGCGCCTCATCGAAGATCACGGCATCGTACGGCGGCAATACGCCGGCGCGCTGAAAGCCTGCCGGCCCAGCCCGTGACTTGAGCGCCAAGTCGGCGAAAAAAAGGTGGTGATTGACAATCACGATGCGAGCTTGCGCAAGCTCCTCTTTGAGCCGAGTTACGAAGCAATCGTCGAAGTAGGTGCAGCCGGCGCCGATCCTCGATTAGCGGGTGG
>CAITIQ010000311.1 GCA_903892415.1 uncultured delta proteobacterium
GAAGGATGCGCAGTTGGCAGCACAACCGAGCGTCCCGCCCGGGGAAGCCGGCAATAGGCTGGCGCAAGTTTGCTCGTTGAGTGCCGCTCCGTCACACACCTCGCCGGGATCCAAAAGCCCGTTGCCGCACAGGGTGAAGCAGGTGTCGGCCAGGATTGCGCAGGTGCCGGTGCAGGTCAAAAGACCTTGCGGAGGTAAGCCCAAAGCGGCGCAGCTCAACGACCCGAAGTCGAGCGTGTCGCAGGCCTCATCGCCCTCGACTTTGCCGTCGCCACACACGGTGGGAGCGCCTCCAACTCCTTCGCCACCACCGCCGCTCGCTCCTACGCCCGCGCTCTCGCCGCCGCCGCCGTTGGTCGGGCCGGCTGCGCCTTGACCATCCGAGCCACCGTTGCCGTCGCAGGCATCGTCGAAGCAGCGAATGGGCGACTTGCACGCTGTGACCGCAAGGGTCGCTAGAACGGTGGCGAAGATGGAGGCGCGCATCGCTAGGATGTTACCGAACCTGCGACCGACTGTCCCCATTACCCGTCGGAATTACCGCGGTGCAGGTGTGCTCGGGCCACCCACATGCGTGGGGTGGAGCGGCGGCTGGACCGTAAAGACACGTTGAGCCGGGGTGGGAGACCGTCTACACCAGCGGGCGTCGGTGCAAGGCGGGTCGCTTCTGCGAATCACGTCCGGCCCCAGACGAAAGCACCCGCTTCACCAACCAACAGAGGATGGAACGATGGCAAAGCTTCTAGGCACGAAGACGCACGAGAATTTGAAGGCGGCATTCGCTGGAGAGAGCCAAGCGAACCGGCGCTACATGTACTTCGCCAAGGTCGCCGACGTGGAAGGCCGACCCGAGGTGGCCGGTCTTTTCAAGGACACGGCTGACGGTGAGACCGGCCACGCGCACGGTCATCTCGACTACCTGCGTCAGGCAGGAGATCCGGCAACGGGTCTGCCGATCGGCACCACCGAGAAGAACCTCAAGGCCTCGGTTGCTGGCGAGACGCACGAGTACGAGACGATGTACCCGAGCATGGCCAAGCAGGCTCGCGAAGAGGGCTTCGACGACGTGGCCGAGTGGTTCGAGACTCTGGCGAAAGCCGAGAAGTCTCACGCAGGTCGCTTCCAGAAGGCGCTCGAGGGTCTCGACTTCTGAGCTCTCGCGGGGGGTCTCTCTATCCGGGGAGACCCCGTTTTTCGTTTTGATTCGATGGCAGTGCACATGAGCAAGATCTCGAGAACTCCGGCCACTCCCCCTGCTACGTCTCCTTCGGACCCTCGCTACTTCGACGAGCGCGATCTGGAGCAGGAGCTGACGCGGACCTTTCAGATCTGCCACGAGTGCCGAATGTGCGTCGGCTACTGCAAGTCTTTCCCAGAGCTGTTCCAGCGCATCGACCGCGACATCGACAAAGCCCGCGCCGAAGGCGCCGAGGCTCTCGACGCGCAGGACTTTCGCGCGGTGATGGATGAGTGCTGGCAGTGCAAGCTTTGTTTCGTCAAGTGCCCCTACACGAAGGATGATGACGCCAGCGAGCTGCTCGATTTCCCGCGGCTGATGGCGCGCACCAAAGCGGTGCTTTCGCGGCGTGAGGGTGTACCGGTGGTGGACCGCGTGCTCGGTGAGCCGCAGCTGGTTGGAGCGCTCGGCGCCGGCGTGTTTGCCCCTTTGACCAACTTCGTTCACCGCAACCGGTTGGTGCGGAAGACGCAGGAGAAGGTGCTCGGGATCAGCTCGGAGTTCCCCATCCCGCCGATGGCGAAAGAGCGTTTCTCCACCTGGATCGAGAAGCACCACGCCGAAGAGCGCCCCAAGCTCGAACATCAGGTCGTGCTCTTCACGACTTGCTACGGCGAGTTCAACGCTCCTTCGGTCCCTGCCGCCGCCGTTCGCGTGCTCGAGCACAACGGTTTCAATGTGTTGCTACCAGGAGAGAGTGAACCTGGGGACGCCCTGGCTGCCGCCACGTGCTGCGGCATGCCCAACTTGGACGGCGGGGACGTGGATGCCTTCGTCAAGAAGGTCGAGCACAACGTGGCGCTGCTGCTGCCGCAGGTCGAAGCCGGGTTGAAGATCATCGTGCCGAGCCCTACCTGCGGCTACACCATGAAGCGCGAGTGGCCCGAGTACGTGCCCACCGCGGCGGCTCGCAAAGTGGCAGCGGCCACCATGGACCTGATGGAGTTCCTGGTGAGCCTCGGCAAGAAGAAGCAGCTCAAGCTGGAGTTCAAGAAGAGCCTCGGGACGGTCGCGTATCACGTGGCTTGCCACCTCAAGGCCCAGAAGATCGGCTTCCCGGGGCAGCGTCTGCTGTCCAAGGTCGAGGGCACAGACGTGCGCTCGGTCGAGGAATGCAGCGCCGTTGACGGGACGTGGGGCATGAAGGCCAAGAACTACGCCACCGGCCGCAAATACGCCCAGAAGCTTATCCGCGGGGTCAGTGAGCTGGAGCCGGATCTGATCGTGACCGACTGCACGCTCTCTGCGCTGCGTATCGACTTCGAGATCAAGAACGGCCTTCGACCTCCGGTGCGCGTCGTCCACCCGATCGAGGCGGTCGCCGAAGCGTACGGCCTCATGGATGCCGTGGGCACTTCGGGCGTGACCGTCGTCGAAGCATCCGTCGAATGATCAAGCCGGCCTCGGCCGGAGTTAGGAGTCACCATGTTGCCGATCGTAAGGAACGAAGTTCTGGGTATCGCCGCATACGAGGAGATTCGGCCGCATTTTCGCAGCCGGGTGATCCAGCTCAAAAAGTCGAGACGGGTCGCCTTGGGCAACATCATGACGGCGATCTTCGAGAATCGGGACAGCGTGCTGCTGCAGATTCAGGAGATGGTTCGCACCGAGCGCATCACGCAAGAGTCGGCGATCGCGCACGAAATCGAGACCTACAATGACCTGCTCCCAGGGCTGAACCAGCTCTCGCTCACGCTGACGATCGAGATCGCCGAGAAGGAGGCCCGCGAGAGCATGCTCGAGAAGCTCGCCGGGCTAGAGGAGAAGCTGGCGTTGGTTTTCGACGGCCACGTGAGCCAAGGTCAGGCCAAAGATCGCTCGGTGGAAGGCATCGCGCGAACCACGGCGGTCCATTATTTCAAGTTTGATCTGTCGGTGGAGGCGGTCGCGGCGCTGGCCCGCCCCACGGTCGAGGTGAAGCTGGTTTCCCAGCACCCGGCCTATCCCGTCGAGGTCGTGTTTAGCCCCGCCGTCGTGGCACAGCTGCGGGAAGACCTAGCGGCTCCCAGTTCGTGATTGTCTACCAGCGCAAGGTCCGCTTCGAAGAGGTGGATGCTGCGCGCATCCTTTTCTTCGCGCGCTTCCTCAACATCGCCCACGAGGCGATGGAGCACTTCTTCGACGGCCTCGAGGGCGGCTACTGCGCTCTCATCACCAAGCGAGAGATCGGGCTTCCCGCTGTGGACGTCCACATGTCCTTCAAGTCGCCGGTCCGCTACGGCGATACCCTAGACGTTCGAACCTCCGCCGCTCGCATCGGCAAGCGGAGCGCCGTGGTTCGCTACGAGCTGATGAACGCGGAGGACTCGCGCCTGTGCGCCGAGGTGCTGCACACGGTCGTCTCGACCAACCTGGTCACCCTCAGCTCGATCGATCTTCCGTCAGATATTCGCGCCATCCTAGAGCAGCACCTCGAGCTGCGTGAGCCCTCACCATGACCGACCAAATCTCCGCTCTCGACCGTGTGGCTGTGCGAGCGTTGCAGGAGGTGCAGAGCGGTATGCGCCTCGGCCTTGGAACAGGGCGCGCAGCGGAAGCGTTCATTCGCAACTTGGGAGAACGCGTGCGAGAGGGCTTGCAGGTCGTCGGGGTGGCTACGAGTGAACGCTCGGCCAAGCTTGCGCGCGAGGTAGGGATCGCGGTCGAGCCGCTGTCGCAGAGCCTTCCGCTGGATGCAGCGTTCGATGGGGCTGACGAGGTCGCTGGCGATCTCTCGCTGACCAAAGGCCTCGGCGGCGCCATGCTGCGTGAGCGTGTGGTGGCGGCCGACGCAAAACGCTTCTTCGTCCTGGTGACGCCGGAAAAGCTGGTCGCGCGGCTTGGGGAGCGCTCGCCGCTGCCGGTGGAGGTCGTTCCTTTTGCGTTGCCGACGGTGAGCCGTGCAGCCCTCGGACTGTGTGCCGAAGCTCGCCTGCGTACGGCCAACGGCGAGCCCGTTCACACCGACAACGGCAATCTGGTCTTGGATTTGTTCAGCGCCCCCGGCGGCTGGCCCGACGCCCGAGCACTCGATCAAGCGGTGCGTGCGCTTCCCGGCGTGGTGGACACGGGGTTCTTCTTCGCAATGACCACCGCTGTATTCGTCGCTGACGAGAGCGCCGTCCGGGTACTCGAGCCTTCATGAGCTGGGCGCCGCGTTGGCTCTTGGCGGTGCTGTTGCTCGCAGGCTGCGGGGATGACAGCGCGCCGACGACCAACTGCGAGCCACTCGAGCAGGAGCTTTGCTACCTGGGGCCGGAGGGCACCGAGGGCGTCGGAGCTTGTCGTGCCGGCGTTCGTACCTGTTCGGCCGACGGCAGCACCTACTCGCCTTGCCAAAGTCAAATTCTGCCGAGCGCAGAGGACTGTGGAACCGCGCTCGA
Source organism: uncultured delta proteobacterium (assembly GCA_903892415.1). Lineage (GTDB taxonomy): Bacteria > Myxococcota_A > Polyangia > Polyangiales > Polyangiaceae > Xiheicaenibacterium. The sequence continues at coordinate 4,600 of CAITIQ010000311.1, forward strand.
CGACGACTGTGACGGTGAGGTCAACGAAGCCTGCGAGTGCGTCCCTGGCACCTTTCGCAAATGCTACAGCGGTCCTGCGTCTTCGTTAGGCGTTGGGGCTTGCGAGGGAGGGACGCAATGGTGCCGCGAGGACGGGCTAGGTTTCGACGCCTGCCAAGGCGAGATCGTCCCGAGTGCTGAAGACTGCACCAACTCCACGGATGACGACTGCGACGGTCAGGTCAACCAGGCGGAAGTTTGCGTTTGCAGCGCGGGTGACGTCGTCGCTTGTTACTCCGGCCCGCAAGGCACCGAGGGGGTTGGGGCTTGCGTCGCTGGCGCTCAAGCCTGCCTCCCGGAGGGCGGCGCCTTCGGCCCTTGCGAGTTCGAGATTGGTCCCTCCGAAGAGGATTGTGCGACGCCGTTTGATGAAGATTGTGATGGTCTCAGCAACGAAGCCGACGCGGGCTGCAGCTGCTCGTCCGGTGAAAGCCAACCTTGCTACTCGGGGCCTGAGGCTACCGCTGGGGTCGGGGTGTGCGGCTTCGGTCAGCAAAGCTGCGCGGCCTCGGGCGACGGCTTCGGCGCCTGCGTCGGTGACGTCGTTCCCTCGGCCGAGAACTGCGCGACCCCGCTCGACGATGACTGCGACGGTGAGATCAACGAGGAGGAGGCTGGTTGCGAGTGCACGCCGCAGACGAGCGAGCTTTGTTACACCGGTCCGGACTTCACGCTCAACGTTGGTACTTGCCGCGCTGGCATGCGCACTTGCAACGCCACAGGGCAATGGGCCCCTTGCGTTGATGAAGTGCTGCCCATCGATGATGACTGCCTAACAGCGCTCGACGAGAACTGCGACGGTGCGGTCAACGAGCCGAACTCAGGCTGCTTCTGTTCGCTCGAGTATGAATTGTCGCTGGAGAGCGAGAACTGCGTCCTCGACTATGGCGAGTCGGCGTTCCGCAAGCCGATCGTCGCGCTGCCTCGCGAGCTCGGGGCAGATGCGCAGGGCAACGCCTACGCCTTGATGGTGCGCGAGGAGGAGGAACTCTACCCGGACTTCGAGCCCGTCCCGTCGCCGCTCATCCCCTCGGCCTTGTTCTCGCGTTACCTACCCAACGGAGATTTCTTTTGGGGCGTCGAGGTCACCGGCAGCTTGCTCCCCGAGGCCGGTTTCAGCCAGACCTACAACTTGTACGTCTCACCGAGCGGGGACTTCGCTTTGACCGCGCCCACCGAGGCCGGTGCCACGAGCGCGTTTGGCGCAGCGACTTGGAGTTGGCCGCAGTCTGCCTACCGAATCTTGTACTCGGTCGACGCTTACGGCTTCCCGTACTTCGCGGCGTCGGTACCGCGTCACTCTGTTGCGGAGACCCAGACCGCGCTCCACTCGATCGCGATGACGGAGCAGGGGTCGGTCTTCTACGCCAATGGAACGGCGCTCGCCCACCTCTTGAAGTACGACTTTTTCGGTTCGCTCGAGTGGGATCTGGATCTCGAACTCGACCTCGACGACGTGGCCATCGCCGGCACGGATAACGACGGTGTGATTCTGGCGTTCACCACCAACGTATTGATCGACTGGGGGATCGACCCGCTGCCGCTGTTGCCGGGCTCATCGTCGGACCTGATCCTCGCCCGCTACGACTCAGCCGGGAACCTCGTGTGGGTGGTGCGTCCGCTGCCTTCAGCGCGCGTGCTCGAGGCGCGGATCGAGAACGGTGTATTGGCAGTCGTGGAGCCGACTCGTCTGCTTCGCTTCGACACCGGCGACGGCTCGATCCTTTCGCTGGATTCGTTGCCGGGGGCGGAGCTGCCCGCGTCCTCGTTTGCGGTGGTCGGCGCGGAAGGCGTGCTCCACACGCGCAACGGTGTCTCCGCGGTGGACTTCGGCTTGGGCGAGCTCGAGCCGTACGGCGGCCAAAGCACTGGACTCATGTTCGCGTTGCGAGAGGTTGGTGGGACCCGCTGGTCTCGCGCTCCGCTGGCCAATGAGCTCGTGGTCGCAGCGGCACCCGGGAACGTTCTGCTCGGAGCGGTACGCGCCGACGAAGACATCGATTTGGATGGAACGCTGCAGCCGCTGATGGAGCCGCAGCACTTCCTCGTTCGCTTCGCCTATTAGTGAACCGGGCTAGCCCAACTGCGGACTAGCCCAGCCGGCCCAACATTCTCGCCAGAGCCTCCTTGTCGCGACCACGGGCGAGCGCGTCCTCGCTTTTCAGCAGACCGGCTTTCACGAGCCCCGCCAGCGCCATATCCATCGTCTGCATGCCCACTTGGCCGCCGGCCTGCATGATGTTCGCAATTTGGTGGGTCTTGCCATCGCGGATCATCGCAGCCAGCCCGCTGTTGCTGCGCAGGATCTCGTGCGCGGCCGCGCGACCCTTCCCGTCGGCCGCGGGGATCAGCTCTTGCGCAACGATCGCCACCAGGCTCTCGGCCAACAGACCTCGAATCATCGGCTGGTCCTCGGCGAGAAAGGCGTTCACGAAGCGGTCGATGGTCGCTGGCGCGCTGTTGGTGTGCACGGTGGCAAACACCAACACGCCGAAGCTCGCAAGCCGCAGCGCGAGCGCCATCGTCTCGGCGTTGCGCAGTTCTCCGACGAGGATCACTTCGGCATCCTCGCGACCGGCGTTCTTCATCGCCGTCTGAAAATCCGGAGCGTGCTTACCGACTTCGCGCTGGGTGATGCGCGCTTTGATGGACGAGTGCACGAACTCGATCGGGTCCTCGATGGTCAGGATGTGGCAGGCGCGAGTTTCGTTGATGTGCCGAATCATCGCGGCGAGCGTCGTGCTTTTGCCCGAGCCGGTGGGGCCGGTGACCAGCACGAGTCCCCGCTGCTCGTTGGAGATCGCGGTGAGCACCGCGGGCGCGCCGAGATCGGCGAGCGATGCGACCTTGCTCGGGATAACCCGAAAGACCGCGCCAAATCCGGTGGTCTTGCGAAAGTAGCTCGCGCGGAATCGCGCCTTGTCCCCGTGCGCATAGGCAAAGTCGAGATCGTTCTCGGTCTCGAGCTTTGCGCGCGTGGGCGCATCAATGATGCTGAACAGCCAGTTCTCGATCTCGAGCGGTGTGCAGCTCGAGGTCCGCAGCGGTGTTAGCTCGCCGCGTATCCGAGCGAGCGGCGGCTTTCCCGCTCCAAGGTGCAGGTCGCTGCCTTTGCGTGCGAGCAGCGCGTCGAAAAGGTCGGCCATGGTTGTCATTGGCCACCTCGGCGAAACATCGCGCCGGCGCGCGTGAGAAGCCCACCCAGCCCGTCGGGCGGCTCGCTGTCCGGCTCGTTGAGTGGCGGCGGTTCCGCGTGGAACGGCTCCGGCGCTGGTGCCTCGCGCTCGTGCTCGCGCGGCAGCAAGTGCTCGATGTCTTCTTTGCGCACGAGGCCGGCCCGAACGAGCTCGCTCGCGCTCTCGGCCATGCGCAGGATCCCGGCGCCACGACCACGCTGCATCAAGCTCGACAGCTGGTACAGCTTGTCTTCGCGGATCAGGTTGGAGAGCGCAAGCGAACCTGGCAGCAGTTCGCACACGACGACGCGCCGTCCGCCTCCAGCGCGCGGAACCAAGCGCTGGTTGAGAACGAGTCGCAATCCGGAGGATAGCGTCGCGCGAACTTGCGGCTGATCGCTCGGAGGAAACAGGTCGATCAGCCGATCGATCGTGGAGGTGGTGCTGGGTGTGTTCATCGTCCCGATCACCAAGTGACCGGTCTCACTCGCTGAGAGCGCCATTCGTACCGTGGTGGCGTCGCGCAACTCGCCGACCACGATCACGTCCGGATCTTGCCGTAGCGCGCCTTTCAGCGCCCGTTCGAAGCTCTTTGTGTGCGTGTGAACTTCACGTTGAGAGACCATCGCTCGCTTCGACGGGAACAGGATCTCAACCGGGTCTTCCACCGTGATGATGTGGCAAGCGCGGGTGCTGTTGACCAACTCGACCAACGCCGCGAGCGTGGTGGTCTTGCCTTGGCCAGCCGGGCCGGTCACGAGCACCAGCCCTTGGTGATGGGAAACGGCTTGTTCCACCTCTGCCGGAAGACCCAGATCAGTGAGGTCGCGTGCGGTTTCATCAAGCAAGCGCACCGCGATCTTCTTTCCCCCCAACGTCTCAGAGGCGTTGACGCGAAGGCGCTGCCCCTCGACCGAAACAGCAAAGCAGGCCGCCCCCGACTGCTCGAACTCACTTCGGCTGGCGCCACTAAGCAGGCTGCTAAGCATGCGGTCCATCGCGGTCGCACTCAGCGGTTCATTCGCGAAGGCCTGAAGCCCTGTGCCGAGGCGTGCCTCGGGCCGCGTGCCGACAGAGAGATGAAGGTCGGAAGCGTGAAGGCGTTTGGCTTCATTCAGGTACTTCGCGAGCACGACGTCGAGCACGAGCTTGCCTGCGGCAGGTTTGGCCGCTGGCGGCGGTTGTGCTGGTTGTGCGGCTTGTCCCGGTCGGGGCTCCGCCTCGTGCCACGACGCTTGAGGCGCGACTTGTGGCGGCCGTTGCTCCGCTTGCGGACGAGGCGCAGGCGCCGGAGCAACCTGCGGCTCGGGCGATCGCGGCGGGGGTGGGGCCACCACTTGCGCTTGTTTGGCGAGCCCTTCGGGCTGTGCAGCCAACGCCTCGGCGAGCTTGGCGCGCGGCTGGTCCGATTTTGTTTTACCGTCGCGAGCGCTAGCCGGAACCTGGGGCGCTATCGGTTGGGTGACGCGGTCGTTCCACGCCGTAGGGTCGACTGGCCGTGCGGTCGCGCGAGCGGAAGGTCGCTCATTATTGCTCGGCGGTTGGGTGGTTCCGCGCATCCCGCGCGCGGTGGTCGCAGCGCGTCTCGCAGGCGGCAGCGAGGACCGGCTTCGCTCAGCAGCCCGAACCGGCTTCGAATCACGGCGCGTGCCGGGCGCTTTGGCTGGGGCGCTCGCTTCAGCGCGTTGGGCCGCCAGGCGAGGCGAGGAGGGCCTCTTCGCGGGCTCCTCGGGCTTGCTTCGTTTTGGGGCGGTGAAGGTCGCAAGCACCTCCCTCCCTTTCTGCACCAAGGTCCCGACACACAGGCCGCGCACACCTTGAAACGTCCAGCTCTCAGGACGTGAACCGACCCGATCGACGATGGGCCCAGCTCCTGCGTGGGCACATAGCTCCAGCACTTCATCGTCTGTTAGGGCATCTCGCGACAGGTTCACCACCACGTCGCCTTTGACCACGCGCGGCGCGCGCCCGCTCATCAGCTCGACAGTCGCATAGCCGTCCGGATCGACTTGTTTGAGAATATCCCGCAGAACCAAAGCCAATTCCCCCCCTATCGATCGAAAATGATCAGTCGATGCGCCAGCGGCGCAAGTCTCTTCCGGCCAGTCGCCATGCGCTCCAACTGCCGCCTGGAGGGATTTCGAAGCCAGTCTGCCGACTGAACCGCTTGACCTCCCCAACGGCGTCCACGCTTACGTACGCTTCGTCAAAGCTCACGATTGGTACCCGCGCACGCGTGCCCGAGGATCCATCGACGATCGTGGCCATCGTCGCGTGGGGAGCCTGCACGTGCGGCAGGGTCTTTTCGTCATCGTCGCTCACGCGTCGAAGACTCCCGCGCTCCTTCGACGTTGGCCCGAGTCATCGTTCACGTTGAGCCAACCGCTTGGCAAGTTCATCGAGCTGCAACGCGCCGGGCGCGCCTGGCGAAACTCGCGCCTTGACGCTGGTCATGCCAGCCTGAACGTCCTCCGCGTGGGGCGGGGCCGGAGGCTTTCGATCCGCGAGTGCCTGAAGCACTTCGCTGCCGACGATCTTGTAGGCGTCGCGGAAGGCCATCCCGTCCTTGGCCAGATTCACAGCGCGATCCGTGGCCAGCATCTCCGGGGAGACCGCTCGAGCCATGGCGTCGGGCTTGAATTGCAGGCGCGTCACGAGTGAGGGGACCAACGCAAGAGTTGCCTGCGTTTCACGTAACGCGCGGATGACCGGCGCCTTCGTCAGTTGCAGGTCGCGGTGGTAACCCGAGGGCAAAGCCACGATGCCCATCACTTCATTCAGCGCGCCCTGCACCACCGCGCAGGCCCCGCGCATGAGCTCCACCACGTCGGGGTTACGTTTCTGCGGCATGATCGAGGAGCCCGTCGTGAAGTCGTCCGGCAACTCGACGAAGCCAAACTCTGAGGTCGTAAACAGGCTGAGATCCCAGGCGAGGCGTCGCACCACCGCCATCGCGTGCCAAGCTGCTGCGAGCAGCACCACCTCGCTCAATCCGCGCGAGGTCTGCGACCAGAGCGGGTTGAGGTCGAGCGCCGAGAACCCTAGCTCAGCGGCGGCTCCTGCGCGATCGAGCGGAAGGTTCACGCCGTAACCAGCTGCAGCACCCAGCGGGCTTTTGTCGCACGTTTCGCAGGCGTTATCCAAGACGTTGGCCGCATCGAGGAAGCCCTCGGCGAAGGCTGCCGCCCAGTGCCCGACCGTCTGCGGCATCGCGCGTTGCAGATGCGTATAGCCCGGCATCAGCACGTCCTTGGACGTCTCCGCGAGGCTCAACATCGCGCTCGCGCAGTTCGAACTCAAGGCCGCCAAGTTCGCGAGCGCGTGCTTTTCGTAAAGGCGCATCGCCGTGAGCACTTGGTCGTTGCGGCTTCGCCCGAGGTGGACGCGCTTGCCGGTTTCTCCGAGCCGTTTGGTGAGCTCAACCTCGATCGCCGTGTGGCCGTCTTCATGCTCTTTGGCGATGGTGAAGGTGCCAGCTTCAGCCTCCACCAGGAGTTGCTCCAACCCTTCGACGATTTGTGTCGCCTGCTCCGGGGCGAGTGCCTCGATGCGTGCGAGAGCGCGCACGTGAGCGATGGACGCCCGAATGTCGAACGGGAGCAGCTCCACGTCGAGCATGTAGTCATCCCGGGCGGTGTAGCGAAGCATGTCGGCGTCGGGCGCCTTGCCTTTGCTCCAGAGTTGTCCGCTGCTACCGGCTGATTTGGAAGGGCTACTCACTCGAAGCTCTCGTCGACAAGCGCGCGAATTTCGTCGGCATCGGCTCGGCGCTTGCGCGCAGGCTTGCCCGAGGTTGCAAGACGAGGAGCTTCGGCGCGCGTTCGCAGCTCCTCTTCCAGCGCAACGATGGGATCATCGGAGGTCGCTTTCAAGCCGAACACGGCTCGCAGTCGTTCGGTCACGCTGGTGCGCGGTTCACGCAGGGAGAACTTGCCCTGTGCAAGCGTGAGCGGCGCGTCGTCCAAGCGACGGATGACGTCGTCATTGGCTCGGGCAAAGGCCTTCGCCATCGCGAACTGACCACGCGCGACGTTATCGAGATGGCTCTCGAGTGGCTCCGCGTCTGTCGGTTTGCGTAGCAAGTCTCGGCGTTGAACTACCGCGACCGCGAGCGTCGCCAGGGGGCCGGAGAGCGTCGTCACACTCTGTACCTTGATGCCGCTGCAGCCCTTCACCTCGATGCCCGAACCGTTGGCGACGAGCACCGCCAACCCGAGCATCGATGCGGCCAAGTCCGCAATTGCGCCGCGCTCTTTTCCGCCGGCCGCGACGTCCGCTTCAAACAGGAAAATCTCCCCCAGCGCCCGCGCGAGTACCGTGGTGACCACCGTCGGGTGCTTGAGCTCGGGCATCGCGAGATGCACCGTGTAGCCATCGCCATCGGCCTCGACGCGCTTGCCATTCCAGGTCTTCAGGCCGCTGCCGCAACCACCGGACGAACACGACGAAACCACCTCGTTTGCGTCCGGGTCTACCAACAAGAGGTTGGTCTCGACGTCAGAAAATCCAACGTGCTGTTTGAGGCGGTCGAAAAGACGGCCGAAGCCCTCTGGCGTCCCGTCGACTTTGTCCGGGAAAAACGCGCCTGTCGGCAGGACCAACGGGCCGACTGGTTCGGCTCCCGCGGCGGCAAGCAGCCCCGCACGCTCGAACAACCAAGTCGCGTGCTCTTTTTGCCAGGGGAATTCCATGACCGGAGCATACATCGGCTGCTTGCTTCATGGAACGTGCGGTGCGATGGGGGGCCGCATGACCGATCCGGTGGATATCGCTCAGCGAAAGGCAGATCACATTGACCTATGCGCGACAGGCGATGTGGGCTTTCGCGACAAGACGACGCTGCTCGAAGAAGTTGAGTTCTTCCATGACTCGGTGCCGGAGCTCGCCGTTGCCGAGATCGATACCTCGACCACCCTTTTTGGAAAGCGGCTCTCCGCACCAATCCTGATCGCCTCGATGACTGGCGGCACCGACAAGGCCCGCTCAATCAACCTGGAACTCGCGCGCATCGCGGAAGAGGAAGGTCTTGGGATCGGACTCGGTAGCCAGCGGCCAATGTTGCGACACGGTGCCGAGAAAGACACCACCTACGACGTGCGCTCTGTGGCGAAGAACGTTCTTCTGCTCGGCAACATTGGAGCGGTGCAGGCGGCGGTCTCCGGCGTCAGTGCCATCCAAGACTTGGTGGACCGCGTGGGCGCGGATGCGCTTTGTCTTCACCTCAATCCAGCTCAGGAGATCGTTCAGCCCGAGGGAGACAGAGATTTCAGCGGCGTACTGGCGGTCCTGGAACGTATGCATCGAGAGCTGTCGGTTCCAGTTTTGGCCAAGGAGACCGGCTGCGGGATCGGACCCAAGGCCGCTGCCAAGATCGCCAAGACGGGCGTGAAGCACATCGACGTTTCCGGTGCAGGAGGGACGTCGTGGGTCGCGGTAGAGATGTTGCGTGCCGAGGGGCCGCGCAAGGAGCTCGGTCGGCTATTGCGAGATTGGGGCGTGCCAACGGCGGCGAGCATCGTTTTTGCCGCTCGGGCCAAGCCGCGTTTCGAGACCATCATTGCGACCGGTGGTCTTCAGTCTGGACTTGACGTCGCTCGGGCCATCGCGCTGGGAGCCTCCGCCGCGGGCATTGCGAGGCCCGTTCTACAAGCGCTCACCGCCGGTGGGCCCGAAGCTGCGCGCGCCTTCATCCAACAGGTGCGCTCGGAGCTGACCGCCGTAATGCTCCTGCTCGGCGTCAAGAATCTGGCCGAGCTTCGTGCCGTTGGGCCGCTGCTCGGGCCCAATCTCTCGCGCTGGGTGGCGCTCGGGGATAAGCAGAAGTCCGCAAAGAAAAAGAAACAGAAGTGATTGCTACGAAAGCGGATTCCCAAAATCCACGATCCCCTGGTAGCGTGGCTCCTCGATGACGGAGTCGGCGAAAAGTCCTGAGGGCCGAAGCGGCGTGAGAAGTGATCCACCGCCGGAGGATCTCAAGCGCGAGCGGGACACGTTCATCCAGCAGTTCTTTCGTCGTGGCGCCCAAATCTCGGAAGAGCTGCTGAGCGACATCGAGCGTCTGCGGCACCAAGTCACGGAGCTCGAGAGCGACAACGTTCGGCTTCGCGCTCAGCTCGCGAGCGACGGCGCGATTCGCGATCTGCTGCGCAAGATCGAAGAGCTCGAGGCGGACCAGCGGAAGTTGATCCACGAGTCGATGCGGCCGGACGCTCCGCAAGCCGAGTTCGCCCGTCGCTTCGCCGAACTCGAGAATGAGCTTGCCCACATGGGTACCCTCCACGTCGCCAACCTCCAGTTGCACGCGAGCACGTCGATCCGACGGGCCTTCAAGTCCGTAAGGGAACTGTTGGCGCAGTTCCTGGGTGCAGCGCAGTTCGCCGTTTACTGGTCGGACGAGGACCCGCTCGTGTTGGTCCCCATCTCCGTCGAGGGACTGACGGTCCGTGAGGCCCGCGAAGTATTGGTGGATGAGAGCGCCCACTGGGAACCCTATCGCAGGGGTCAAATTTGGGTTGAGCGCGGGGTGAGTCCTGCAGAGGGCACCACCAGCCGCCCCGCAGCGATCATTCCGCTTCACATGGGAGCGCAGAAGTTGGGCGCTGTTTGCGTATTCCGAACGCTGCCCCAAAAGACCGAGTTCGATCAGGCTGACTACGAGCTCTTCAAACTTCTCTCGACTCAGGCCGCCCCGGCGATCGTCCACGCTTACCTGTTCAATCAGGCAGGGCGGAAGGCGCCTGGAATTCAGGCCTTCATCGACCAAGAGGACTAAACGAGAATGGCCGAGTATTCCTGTCTAATCGTAGAAGACTCGCCGATGATGCGGCAGCTTCTCGTCTTTGCGCTCGCACGCGTCAAAGGACTCAAAGTTACTGAAGCGGATGACGGCGTGGATGGTCTGCGCAAGCTCGCCCAGCAGAAGTTCGACATCATCATCACGGACATCAATATGCCCATCATGGATGGGTTGAAGTTGGTGAAGCGGGTGCGCAGTGATCCGGTGCATAAGGACACGCCGATCATCATCATCACCACAGAGGGCTCACAAGAGGACCGCCAACGGGCGCTTCAGCTGAGCGCGAACGCTTACATCACGAAGCCGATCCAGGCGCCTCAGGTCATTGCCAAGGTGAAAGAGCTGCTCAAGATCGAGTAGCCGTCACCTCCTGAAGCACAACAGAACAAAGGCGAGCCGCTTGGCTCGCCTTCGTCGTTTGAGGACTCGTTCGGGCCGCGGCAGCTAGCTAACCCAGCCGCGGGCGGAACCTTTAGCCCTGCTTGAGCAGCACGCGGTTACGACCGCACCGCTTCGCTTCGTACAGCGCTTCATCCGCAGCGGCGATCAGCTGGGACGGCGTCTCGACCGGACAGTTCGGGTAGGCCGCAACACCGATGGAGATGGTCACCGGCAGATTGCGACCTTCATGCTCGAAGATGCTGGTTTCAACCGAGCTGCGTAGGCGTTCACCGAGGACCCCAGCGTGCTGGAGCTTCACGCCGCGGCAGAGAATGGCGAACTCCTCTCCGCCATAACGCGAAAAGATGTCCTCCGTTCGCAGCGCCGCCATCGTTACTTGCGCCAACTTCTTCAGCACGTTGTCGCCAGCGAGGTGACCGTAGCCATCGTTGATTCGCTTGAAGAAGTCGACGTCGAACAGCAGCAGGCTCAAGTCGAACTGATGTCGACGGGCGTAGGAAAGCTCGCTGTCGAGGCGGTCCAAGAAGAACTTCTTGTTGAACGCTCCAGTCATGCCGTCGCGCATGGCCGCGTTGATCATGCGCTCGGTGAAGCTCTCCTCGATATCGTCGGTGTACCCGAACTTGAGGATCGTTGCGGGCCCAAGCCGAATCTTGTCCCCGTCTTCGAGCTTGTGACGGGCGCCGATCCGCAGCCCGTTCACCATGGTGCCGTTGGCGCTGCCGAGGTCTTCCAGGTAGTGCGTGCCACCCTCTTCAACGATGCGAGCGTGGCGACGCGAGATGCCGTCGTCGGAGAGTCGCACCGAGGCGTTGGAGGCGCGGCCAATGACCATCTCGATGGTCTCCACGCGATACATCTCGCCAACGTTGGTACCAGCTAGCACGACGATACTCGCGCGGTCCCTTGTACGCCGCTTTTTGAGCTCTGATTCGAGCTCCCCCATGCTCGCAACCATCGTTGCGTCTGGATCATCGTCGAGTAGCCGTCCCGACATTCGCTAACAGGTGAACACTTCGTGAGGTGGTAGGTCAAGTGCTGCTTGCGCTTGATGCATCTCTCTTTGCCTAACCTTGGAGAGCATTCTGTTCTTCATGCAGCGGAACGATGACCTGTTCCACGCGCACATCGAGACTGCCCTTTTCTCCCGGCAGAAAGTCGATGAACGCAGCATCGGCGTACCTGCCACCTTCGTATACCGCTGCCCCGACGGAGCCGACGTTGATGATCCGCACGTCCATCACCGTTCGGTCGAAGGGGACGTGAGAGCCACCGCAGATCACGAGATCGGCAGGGTCATCCCCGAGCAGGGCTCGCACGTCGTCGTCGCTCATGTCATGGGTGAAGGGCTCCGTCGGATCGAGGGGGGAGCCGTGCACCAACAGGGCCTCGGTGCCGTTGGGCAGCGGCAAGCGAACATGCGTATCGAGTCGAGCGAGTTTGGCCAGAATCAGGTCTCCAAGTTCGCCACGTACTCGCGAGAGCGTGGCGATTCGCTCGCGATCGCGAGCTGAGTCGCGTGCCAGGCGAGACGGATCCAGCGTAGCGATCGCCCTGTCGGAGACCCCTTGCACCATCGTCGCCTTGGCCGATTGAAGTCGTCGCCAAACGCCCAGCGGATCTGGGCCGGGAAAGCAGATGTCCCCTGCACAAAGGAGCTTCGTGTAGCCGCGCCCCTCCGCAGTTGCGAGCACGGCGGCAAGCGCGACCGAGTCTCCTTCGACGTCCGAGATGCATAGCCAACGCATGGCCTTCAGCATAGTCCATCGCGCGCGTAACAAGCACGTGGCGCGCACCACCTCTAAACAAAGCGTGGGCTTGGTCGCTGGGGAACCAGGATAGGCTCACGCGCGATGCTTCACGAGACGCGAGCCTTCGCTCGAATCGCTCATACAGTCGACCCGCAACGAGCGATCGCGCTCGAACCTGACGTAAATGAGCTCTTTGGCAGCGGTTCGGTGGAAGCCAGTTTGGCGTTGTTGCTCGCGACTGCGTATCCCCCGTTCGCAATCACGCTGTTCGCGCACCCCGAGCACATCCGAACTCTCGCGCACGTCGACTTGTCTCAATCCCGTTCGTTCGAGGACCATCAAGCGGCGCTGACTGAGCTCAAAGGGGAGGGCTTTCGCCGTTCGCTTCGGCTGTACACGGTTTGCGAGAAGATGCGCATCGCGCTGCGCGAGCTGCTTCCTCATTCGCTCGGCGGCGCGGATATCGAGGCCTCGACCCGCGAGCTTTCTGAGCTAGCCGACGCAACCATACAGGCAGCGTTTTCTGAGGCCTACGAGAGCCTGTGCGAGCGCTTTGGCCGACCCTGCTTGTCCACTGGGGAGCCCTCGCGGTTTGTGGTCATGGGCATGGGCAAGCTCGGTGGGCGTGAACTCAATGCCGGTTCGGATGTCGACCTGATCTTCTTTTACGACAGCGATGCTGGCGAGGTTCGTCGCGAAGGCGAATCAGAGGCGAATCTCGACGCGCCCAGCATCCATGAGTTCTGGCAAAGGGTCGCCAAACGGCTCACCGCGACGCTGGAGGAGCTAACCGAAGACGGCCAGGTGTGGCGCGTCGACCTACGCTTGCGCCCCGATGGTGCCTCGGGAGCGATGGTGTTGCCGATCGTCTCGCTTGAACGCTACTACGAGTCCTTCGGTCGGTTGTGGGAGCGAGCCGCGCTGATTCGTGCGCGGCCTGTCGCCGGGAGCCTCGCTCTAGGCGAGGAGATCTTGGAGATACTGACGCCCTTCGTGTGGCGTAAGCGCATCGACCCAACCCTAGCGCGCGAGCTGCATCAGCTCGTCCGCCGCAGCCGCATTGAGCTCTGTTCCGATCCTGAGCGAGACCTCAAGCTCGGACCGGGCGGCATTCGCGAGGCCGAGTTCTTCGTCCAGACGCTGCAGCTCGTGTGGGGCGGAAAAGATGCCACGGTTCGCTCGCGTCCAACGCTCGCGGCACTGCGGCAGCTCGAGGCGAGAGGCCTCGTGACCGAGGGCGAGACGCGCGACATCACCGACGGCTACCTTTTGCTTCGCCGTGCCGAGCATGCGGTGCAGTGGGTGACCGGCGTCCAAACGCACAGCCTTCCGCTCGGGGACGACCTCGAGCGTATCGCGCGGATCCTGGGCTTCAAGAGCGCGCTCTCGCTGCTGCCGTATCTCGAGTCCCATCGGCGCCGCGTTGAGCAACGCTTTGCCTCTCTGCTCCCAGAGGAAGCAGGCGCCGACGACGAGTGGGGCGAAATGCTGGTCTCGATCGAGCAACGTGACCATCAGGGTTTGGCGCTCGCGGTGCGCAAACGACTGCCCAACTCGGAGGATTTGCCCAGCGACGACGAAGGGGTGCTCAGGCTCGCCGCGTCTTTGCTCGAACTCGGCGCGCATCCCGACGCTCCGCTCGGCCCGCGCACCCAGGAGTCGAGCCCTGGCTTTGTCGACAGTCTGCTTTCATCGTTGTTTGACGCTGTCGATCCAGTGCAGGCGGCGAGCTACCTGCGCGTCTTCTTCGCTCGCATCAAGCAGCAAGCGGTCTACGTCCGACTGCTTGCCGGCGACCCTCCGGCGCTGCGTCGCTTGATCTCGCTCCTGGGTGCGAGCTCCTTCGTCGGAGACGCGCTGTGCAACAACCCCGACCTCGGCGACATGATCTTGTTCCAGCGTGATCTGCTCACCGAAGGTCGGGTGCGCGCGGACGTGCGCGCAGCGCTCGAGGTAGAACCGGCGCCAGATGAAGATCCCGCGGAGGCCTTGATCGGCGCTTTGCGGCTAGCGAAGACGCGGCTCACGCTCGAGGTCGCCGTCCACGACCTTTCTTCGGCCTACAAGGTAGCTGACGTCAACGCTCTGCTTTCGACCCTCGCCGAGACCGCCCTGGCGTGCTCGATCGAGCGCGCGCTTCCAGGCTGTCGTGGCCTTTCGATTCTTGCGATGGGCAAGCTCGGGGGTCGCGAGATCAGCTACGGCTCGGACCTCGACGTCGTGTTTGTCTTCGAGCCTACGGTGCTCGCGAGCCCGGAAGACGCGCCCTACCACTTTGCAAAAATCGCTCGTCGGGTCATTCGCACAATTTCGACCTTTCACGGCGCAGGGCCGGGCTATGAGCTCGACGCGCGGCTGCGTCCGAGTGGCAATCAGGGGCTTTTGGTAACGAGCCTCGATTCGCTGGCTTCCTATCATGGCGTCGGCAACGAGCGTTCGGGTCCGCGCGCCCAGGTCTGGGAGCGCATGGCGCTGGTTCGAGCACGTTTCGTCGCGGGCGATGCCGAACTAGGTGAGCGTGCCGAGTCGCTGATGCGCACAATCGCCTTTGGCCCAGCTCCGCCACGCGCTGCCGCTGCACAGGAGATTCGGCGGGTCCGCGAGAGGGTGCTGCTCGAGATGGCGCGCGAGAAGGAAGGCCGCTTCGACATCAAGTTGGGCCGCGGCGGCTTGCTCGAACTCGAGTTTGTGGTGCAGTTCAATCAGCTGCTCTATGGCCACTCGCTGGGTGGCTTGGCGCAGAGCCGTGACACAAAGACGGCCTTGGTGGCCCTCACAGAAGGAGGGGCGATCTCGCAGGTGGATGGCGCGGCGCTAAGCGAGGCGCACACCTTCTTGCGACGGCTCGAGGCGCGGGTGCGGGTCTCGCGAGCCGACGCCGCTCACGTGCTTGATACTCGCCACGCGAGCCTCGAGACACTTGCGCGGCGCATGGGGCTTCGCGGACGGCCGTTTTCAACCGCAGGGCAAGAGCTGGTGGCGCGCTACCGTGAGCATACCGAGCGGGTGCGCGCCGTTTATGAGCGGCTGTTCGTCGTCGACGACGCGGGCTAGAGGCAATCCCCTGCACAGTTGATACCGAGGCAGCCCAACGTCTGAAGCGCCTGGGGATCGTTTCCACATTGGAAGAAGCAAGCAAAGGGCTGAGCTCCGCCCTGAACGCATTGCAGGAAACAACCGACTGTCTGAATACAGTTGGGAGAGCCCAAACAATTCAATAGCTGGCTGCAACAGTTGCCGGCGATGCAGTCGCCGCAAGCCGAGCCATCGCTGGGGCAGCTCGAGGGCCCACAGAACCCGGCAATACAGATGCCCGAGCAACATTCGTCCGGGCCGCCACAGAACGAGCCATCGGCCGAGCACTGCTCCTCACACAGGCCGTTTACGCAGTTGTTGCTGCAGCAATCCTCGAAGGAGCCGCACATGTTGCCGGTGGGTAGACAGGCCGGCTCACAGACCCCGCCGGTGCACGTTCCGCTGCAACAATCCGCGCCGATCATGCAGCCAAGTCCGTCGGGGGTGCACACCCCGCAGTTCGCTCCACAGACGTTTTGCGCGAGGGCGACGCAATTCGCTCCCCACTGGCCGCTGCAGCACGAAGGGTCGTTGTCGCAGACCGCGCTCGCACAGGCGCTGCAACCATCGACCAGCGGCGCACCTTGCACGCAGACATCATGACTGCACGCCGGCACCGACCCGCACGCGCCGTTGTTGCACTGTCCGCTGCAACACTCGTCGGCGGCACTGCACATCGAGCCGTCGGGCGAGCAGTTGTTGCACGCCATGCAGATTGATTGCGCCTCTGAGACGCAGATGGCATCCCAGAAACTCTGGCAGCAGAAGGAGTCCTGTGCGCACACGGCCTCCTCACACGGTCCGCACGCCGGACTGAGCGCATTGCCCTCGACGCAAACGTCGTGGTCGCACTGGAGCGGGCCACAGAATCCGCCCTCGCAGGTACCGCTGCAACACTCGTTGTTGAAACCACCAGCGCAAGGCGAGCCATTGGGAGCGCACGGCGGCTGGCACGTAAAGTCGATATCGCTGCAGTTACCCGAACAGCACTCTTGGTCCACCATGCAGGCGGAGAAGTTGGGGACGCACGGTCCGCCACATACCCCAAGGTCACAGATCCCGGAGCAGCACTCCTCCTCGATAGAACAGAGCGAACCATTGGGTTGACAGCCCTGACACAGCCCAGCGGTGCACTGTCCGGTGCAGCACTGCCCGGCGAAGTCGCACTCGAAGCCGTTGGGAAGGCACGCAGCGTCGCACACCCCGCCCACGCAGTTACCGGAGCAACACTGGGTGCTCACCTCACAGCCGAAGCCCTCGTTCAAACACTCGTTGATGCATACGTTGCCGGCGCACTGAAGCGAGCAACACTGGCCGTCGCGCGAACACTGCTCACCTTCGGTCGAACACGAGCCGAGACAGGTCCCTTCGGGACCACATGCCGCCGAGCAGCAGTCGATCCCGCTATCGCAGGGGGCACCCGTATCTCCACACGTGACTGCGATGCATACTCCCTGGTCGCAGCTGCCTGAGCAGCAGGAGCCATCGCTCTCACAAAGGTCGCCGTTGTCCAAACAGACGCTGGGTCCACAACTTCCGGCTTCACAGATCCCGCTGCAGCAAAGATCCGGATCGTTGCAGGGAAGCCCGTCTGCCTGGCACTCGGAGCCACCGTTGCCACCGTTGTTGTCTGGTTGCCCCTCGAGAGCGTCCCTAGCTCCGCAAGCTGCGAGCGCGGCGAGCATCGCCAGGAGGGTGAGCGTGGACAGCTTGGGCGGTTGAGCGGAAAACACGGCGGCAGCCTACCAGAAGGAGGCTGCCACCTACACAGGGGCCGTAAGGCTGTATCAAGAAATCCAGAGTAAGAAACTCGACCTACGTCGCGCGCCGCTCGCCCGAGCATCCGGGTCCGGCAAAGTGCTGGTTAGCTGCGTCCGCGCGGGGACTTCGACTTCTTGTTTCGGCTCGGGGACTTGCGCGTGGGCGACTTTTTCTGCGGTTGCACGCTTTTCTGCGGCTGGACGCGGGCACTCCCTGAATTGGACGGGCTCTCGAAGCTCGCCGGTCGTGTCTCTTTGCTCCGGCTGCGACTGCTGCTGCTCGTTGATTGGCTGGCGCGGCTGCTGGGCTCGCTCTGGCCGAATCCCGAGGTCTCCGTCGAACTCCGCTTCGACGAACTGGGCTGGCTGTGCGCGCCCCGGTCCGCCTGCGTCTCGGGAGCTGAATTGGTCGCTACCTTGGCGTGGTCCGCGTCGACGCGGTTTGAACTCGAGGTCGCTTTGCCCTCGATGGAGGCCTGGGCTTCGTGGTTCTGAGGCTGTTGCTTTTGCGGGTGGGCCGGGAGGTGATCCTGCGGCGTTTGCGGCGCGCGAACTACGTACGCATCATTACCGCCCGCGTAGCGGACGTAGGCGTGATGGCGTTGGTGGTGGAGGTGGCCAGGCACGAAGCTCACGGACGTCGTCGACCAGGGCGTGTTCCAGCAGGAGGAGCTGAACCAGACGCCGTCATCGTAGTAGTAGTAGCTCCCGCCCACGTAATAGACGGCGGTGTCGTAGTCGCGCACGACGTAGACGCCATCTCCCACGTAAACCAGGGTGGGGGCGTCGTTGAACACCACAACGCGGCGGCGCGGCACGTAGACAACGTCATCCTCGTAGACGGTGGCGGTACAACCGCTGGCCAACGGGGCGATGAACGTGGCAACGAGCAAGATCGAGCGGGCCGCACTGCGAAACATGGATCCTCCAAAAGAAAGGCTGTGGGACATGGGCGCCGGGATTTCTTGGCCCGAAACTCTTGTCGCCGTTTGGTTGGTCACATTGAAGCCTACGCGACCACTCGAATTTGTCTCCCTTGGGAGGGCAAGAGAGCAGGTTTTTGTTGCCCTGGAGTCAATCGCCTGCGGCTAGCAACCCTGCCCGCACAGATTTCCCACCGCCATCACGCACTTTTGGTCCCACTGCATCGTGCAGCAGAAGTTGTCTGCGGCGCAGATCGCGGCTGCGCATGGCCCGCAGCCGCTGTTGAGCGGTTGGCCCTGGTTGCAGACCGGGTGCGCGCAGTTCGACAGGCCACACAAGCCTTGGTCACAACCGCCAATGCAGCATTCCGCGGGAGTTGAGCAAGACAGCCCGTTCGCCAAACACTGGCCCTGGCAAACGCCGTTGGCGCAGTTGCCGGAGCAACAATCGCCCGGACCTCCGCAGGGCTGTCCGTTCGGCTCGCAGGTTGCTGCTCCGCAGGTCCCGTTGGTGCATGCTCCACTGCAACAGCTCCCAGGGGCGGAGCAAGCGGTTCCGTCGGGGTCACACTGCCCGCCGCCTCCACAGAGTCCGTCGCTGCACGAGCCCGAGCAACATTCCGTAGGAGAAGCACAGCCAAAGCCGTCGCTCTGGCAAACCGGCTGGGTGCAGCGCTCCTCTTCGCACTCGCCGCTGCAGCAGGAACTGCCGAAGTCGCAGAGCTGGCCTGCCGCGAGGCACGTCGCTTGGCAGCTTCCCTCAGAGCATACGCCCGAGCAACATTCTGAAGCTTCTACGCAGGCGCCGAAGCTAGAGCACGCACTTGAGCCGCCTCCACCGTCTTGCGTCTGGCCACCAGCACCACCCTCAGGTCCGCCGCCGAAGTAGACTTTGGGCGTGTCGGAACAGCCGAGGCCAACCAACGTCAATGCGGCAAGCAGCGTTCGCACGCGCGCATTCTACAGCTAGAAGCCCGTTCGACCAGAGGTTTACGGCACTGCTCGCCGTGCGAGTGGTCTGCGCGCAAACTTCGGGGGCGACGGCCCAGGCTCACCTGCTATCGTTGCTCGCGGTGAAAATCGATCAGGACCACGGCCGCTTCCGCCAGATCGTTCGAGGCAAAGTTCGCGAGAATTTGCGCCGCTACATCTCCACAGGAGAACTCGTCGGTCGCAAAGGCAAAGACCGCGTCTCCATCCCCATCCCGCAGATCGACATTCCGAGATTTCGGTTTGGCGATAAGCAGAAGGGTGGAGTCGGGCAGGGGGACGGTGAAGCCGGAGATCCTGTTTCGGGTGAGGAGGGGGAGGGCGGGCAAGGTAAGGCCGGCAAAGACCAAGGCGACCACACGCTCGAGGTGGACGTAACGCTCGATGAACTCGCTGACATCCTCGGCGAGGAGCTGCAGCTCCCCAACATCGAGGACAAGGGCAAGAGCAAGATCTCGAACGCCCACGACAAGTACAGCGGCATCCGTCGTGTTGGGCCTGAGTCGCTGCGGCACTTCAAGCGCACCTACCGCGAAGCGCTCAAGCGCATGATCGCCAGCGGCACCTTCAAGCCGAACAACCCGGTGGTCGTGCCCGTCCCCGATGACAAACGCTACCGGTCCTGGAAGACCATCAACGAGCCGATCGCGAACGCGGTCATCATCTACATGATGGACGTTTCAGGCTCGATGGGCGACGAGCAGAAGGAGATCGTCCGCATCGAGTCCTTCTGGATCGATATGTGGCTCTCCAAGCAATACAAGGGCATCGAATCGCGCTTCATCATCCATGACGCGGTTGCCCGCGAGGTTGACCGCGAGACCTTCTTTCACACGCGAGAATCGGGCGGAACGATGATCTCCTCGGCGTACAAGCTGTGCGCCCAAATGATCCGCGACGAGTACCCGCCGTCCGAATGGAACATCTACCCGTTCCATTTTTCGGATGGAGACAACTGGTCGATGGACGACACATTGGCCTGCGTCGAGCTGATGAAGCGCGAGATCCTCCCGGCCTCCAATCTGTTCTCGTACGGTCAAGTGGAGAGCCCTTACGGCTCAGGCCAGTTCATCAAAGATCTGCGCGAGCACTTCAAGGCGGATGAGCGCGTGGTGGTCAGCGAGATTCGAGACAAGGACGCGATCGTGGGCAGCATCAAAGAGTTTCTCGGGAGAGGGAAATGAGCAAATTCGCCCTCAATACGGCTCTTCCTCGCTATCTGCGCGTCGAGCAAGATCGCATCGAGGCGATCGCCAGAGACTTCGGTCTCGACTTCTTCCCGGTCGTCTTCGAGATGTTGAAGTACGACCAAATGAACGAGGTCGCAGCGTACAGCGGCTTCCCCAGTCGCTATCCGCATTGGCGCTTCGGCATGGAGTACGAGCAGCTCGCCAAGAGCTACGAGTACGGCCTGTCGAAGATTTACGAGATGGTGATCAACAACAACCCCTCGTACGCCTACCTGTTGGAAGGCAACTCCCTCACCGAGCAGCGCTTGGTGATGGCGCACGTGCTCGGCCACGTGGACTTTTTCAAGAACAACTTCTGCTTCCGCGCGACCGATCTCGACGCTCCCAAGCCGCTCTTGGACCCGATGCGGAGGCCGGAGAAGTACGATCCCGATCGTCGTTGGATCGACAGGATGGCCAACCACGGTAGCCGCATTGCACGGCATATCGAGCGCCATGGCATCAACAAGGTCGAGTCGTTCCTCGACCAGTGTCTCTCGCTCGAGAACCTCATTGATCCTTGGGCACCGTTCACCGGCAAGCCCCCCAAGCCTCGTGACCCCGAGGAAGCTCCGCAGCCCGTACCGAAGCTCGCGGCCAAGGAGTACATGGAGGACTTCATCAACCCGAAGGAGTACCTCGACGCGCAACGCAAGAAGCAGGAAGAGGCCAAGACCGAGCTACGCAATCCTGCTCGGCCTGAGCGCGACGTACTCAAGTTCCTCCTGGATTCAGCGCCGCTCGAACGGTGGGAGCGCGACGTGCTCGAGGTGATCCGAGACGAGGCCTACTACTTCGTACCGCAGCGCCAAACCAAGATCATGAACGAGGGTTGGGCCTCCTATTGGCATTCGCGGATGATGACCGAGAAGGTCCTCGATGCCTCGGAGATCGTTGATTACGCCGACGCCAACGCAGGCGTCATGGCGACGGCGCCGGGTCGCTTCAACCCTTACAAGGTTGGCGTCGAGCTCTACCGCTACGTCGAGGACCGCTGGAACAAAGGCCAGTTTGGTAAGGAGTGGGAAGAGTGTGATGACCTCGACGAAAAGCGTCGTTGGGACATGCGCCTCGGCCTCGGCCGCAAGAAGATCTTCGAGGTGCGTGCGCTCTACAATGACGTCACCTTCATCGATGAGTTCCTAACGCCCGAGTTCTGCATCGCTCAGAAGCTCTACACCTTCGGCTTTTCGGGTCGCAACGAGCGCTTCGAGATCGAGAGCCGCAAGTTCAAGGACGTGAAAGAGAAGCTGTTGTTTCAGCTCACGAACTTCGGTGACCCGTACATCCGAGTGGTCGACGGCAACTTTCAGAACCGCGGTGAGTTGCTGATGAGCCACGAGCATATGGGAACGGATCTTCGTCACGATTACGCGAAAGAGACGCTGTCTGCGCTGGTTCGCGTTTGGAAACGGCCCGTGACGTTGGTCACCAAGCTCGAGCAGAAGTCCGTCGCGCTGAAGTACGACGGCTCCGAACATTCCGTGTCACCCTACAAAGTGTGACCCTCTGCCTGATGCGCCGCCCCTTCCTTGTCCCACTCCTCCTCGTGCTGGTTGCGGCCTGCGAGCCGTCGCCAGCCGTTGAGGTTCGCTCGCCGGACCGGTTGAACCCGCTCGGCACCGTGGCTCCGCCAGTCCCCTCGAGTACGGCCGAGCCTTCGTCGTCCTCGTCCTTGACGATCATCCCTCCTCCGGTGAGCTCAACAGCGCCGGAGCAGGCCGTGGTCGCCGAGCCAACCAAGCCGCGCCGGCTCGCGCGCGGGGAAGACACGCCCGCCGACAAGAAGCTCCACGAGGCGGATGACCTGTTTGACGCAGGATCGTTCAAGGAGGCCGAGGCCGCCTATCGCAAGGCCATGCTGCTGGCCCCCAAAGACCCAGCGCCGATCGTCGGCAGTGTGCGTTCTCGGCTGGCCAAGGAGAACGTCCCGGTCGACGTCAACAGCGCGCCCAAGAGTCCAATTCTGGTCGCGGTGGTGATCGAGCTGCGCAAGGCGATCAAGCTGGATCCAGAGTATGCGCAGGCTCACCTCGAGCTTGGCCGAGCGCTGTTGGTGCAGGGCCGGGTCGATGATGCGCTGGTGGCCATTCGCCGGGCGATCGAGCTCGACGGTAGCGAAGCAGAAGCGCACTCAGCGTTGGGCGTGGGTCTCGTCGCCACCGGCGATCTGAAGAACGCGGTTACGGCGTTGGTCAAGGCGGCCGAACTCGAGCCGAAGTCGGCCGCGCGCCACTCGAATGCGGGTACCGCGTTGCTCGCGTCCGGTAACATTCTCGACGCCATCAAGTCCTATGAGCGCGCCTTGCGACTAGCGCCGAATGATCCGGGCACGCTCTCGGATTTGGGCACCGCATTGCTGGCCTCCAACGATGTAGAGGCCGCGCTCAAACACTTGAACCAGGCTTTCGTGCTCTCCCCCGACAACGCGGCGATCGCGTCGAATCTTGGCTACGCGCTGCGCATGAAGGGCGATCTCGCGGGCGCTGAAGGGAAGTTCCTTGCCGCGATCAAGCTGGACGAGAAGCTGGTGAGTGCGTGGGTGAATCTCGGGAGCGTACAGGCCATCCGCGGAGCGTTTGCTGAGGCGCGCAAGTCGCTCGAGCACGCCAAGTCGCTCGACGCCACCGACCCTCGAGTGGTGGCCACGCTCGCTGAACTCGATGAACTCGAGAAGGCGAAGAAGCCTTAGCGCGGCTCGCCGGGCCCGTTGAGGCAAACGTCGAAGGCGGCGACCGTCTTCGCTGCCATCGCGCACTTCAGATTCGACTCGGGGTGCTCTTTGCCCACGAGGCTCTCGAGGCAGCCGTTCTCCCAGCGGCCCGAGAGGATGTCAGCGCCTTTCTCGATGTTGTTCTCGGCCGCCACCATCTGTGCGGAGTTGAGCCCTTCGGGGAGCTTGGCCTTTTCATCGGAGCGAGTCAGCGCGTTGTATTTGCCGGCCAGCGCATGACAGTCCGTGCCAGAGATCTCGCGGCTCAGCGGGCCGGTAAGCTCGACGCTGGTCGGGGCCGACGTGGCCTTGCTCGTGTTGGTCAGCTCGGGTTCCACGGTTGGCTCAGCGCTGGGCTGCTCCATCGGCGAACTGGAACCAGCACAGGCGGCGTGGAGAATAAGCCCGAACGCGACGGGGAGATGGGTGCAAGCTCGGGGTGATTGGCTCATTCGGAGGGCATGATACTGCAACCTCGCTGCCTCGTCCCCATTGGCGCAACGTTAGCTTCGGCTACCGCCACCAGTTGCCGCCTTGGCGGTCTCCTCGTCAGCCTCTTTCGCGTTGTTGCCCAGCGCTCGCGTGTGGGAAGCGACTGGCGGCCGTGATTCGAGCCCCTCGAGGAAGTGTTCGGCGGCCTCTGGCTCGAGCGGCTTAGCGAACAAGAAGCCCTGCAGTTGACGGCAGCCAAAGGCGACGAGCGTATCTCGCTGAGCTGCGGTCTCAACGCCCTCCGCCACCGTATCGAGCCCGAGCGACTCGGCTAGTGCGACGATCAGCCGAGCGATCGCTGCGTCCTCCTTGGTCTGATCGAGCCGAGAGACGAAGGCGCGGTCGATCTTCACCACATCGACCGGAAAGTCGCGCAGGTAGGAGAGCGAGGAGTAGCCGGTGCCGAAGTCGTCGATCGCCAATTTGACGCCCAGCTTCTTTAGTTCCTGCAGACGGCTCAGCGCTCGACCGGCTCGGTCCATCAGCACGCTTTCGGTGATCTCGAGCTCGACGAAGGAAGGGTCGAGCGAGGTCTCCAGCAGAACCTCTGCAACTTCCTGCGTCACGTTGTTTGGCCCGCACAGCTGCCGTGCCGAGAGGTTGATGGCCATGTGCAGGTCTCGTTGCGGCCAGCGCTCCCGCCAATCGCGCAGCTGCAGGCAGGCCTCCTTGAGCACCCAGCGCCCGATGGGCTCGATCAGCCCTGTTTCCTCGGCGATCGGGATGAACTCGTTGGGACCGACCTCGCCGAGCACCGGGTGACGGAAGCGAAGCAACGCTTCAAACCCGCTCACCAAGTAGTTCGACCCGTGGACACGAGGTTGATAGACGACCCGCAATTGCCCGGCCTCCAACGCGCCTCGCAGCGCCTGCTCGAGGTTGTGCCTTCGGTCGGCTCGCTCTCGCATGGCCTGGTCGAAACGGACGCTGATGTTGCGACCACCTTCCTTGGCGCGATACATCGCTAGGTCGGCCTCTTGCAGCACCGCCTCGGGCCGGTCGTGGTCGGCGCGTAAGCCCGCGATGCCGATGCTGGCGGTCACGAATACGTCGCGTTCGTCGAGTTTGAAGGCCTTCTTCATCGCACCCAAAAGCCGATCGGCGATCTGCTCCGCCTCCTGGTCGCTAACCTCCAGCAGCGCGCAAAGCTCGTCTCCGCCAAACCGGAAGAGCTCGGCTTGGTTTGGGAGTTGCGAGCGAAAGCGGCTGGCGATCGCCACGATCAGTCGGTCGCCGAAGTCGTGGCCCAGGCTGTCGTTGACCCGCTTGAAGCCGTCGATATCGATGAACAGCAGACTTTGAGACGCGCTCTGTAGCGGCGTCTTGAGCGCCAATTCGAGCTGCTCGTGCAGCATGCGCCGATTGGGCAGTCCGGTCGCCGCATCATGCCGAGCTTCATGTTCGAGCTTTCGTTCAACCTGCTCTCGTTCGTCGACCAAGGAGGTCACGTCGACGAAGGAGCTGAGCACGCCACGCACGTGAGGCAGGTGAAGCAAGTTGGTCGCACGTGCGACCATCCAACGAAAGTCACCATCCTTGTGACGCATTCGGAACTGGCTCGTATCGCTCGTGCCCGGCAGACTGCGCACCGTCTTCGACAGCTGGGCGATCTTCGGAACGTCATCGGGGTGGATCAGCTCCGCCCACTTCATGTGCTCCGGCTCGTTCTCCGGATAGCCAAGTACTCGGCTCACCGACGGGCTGATGAAGCTAATGGTCGCAGAGTCACCGTCGCGGCCGGGGCCGCTCAAGGTCACGACCTCGTTGGTTTCGCGCGTCAGCGCGTCGAACAGCTGACTCGACCTTGCGGCTTCCATCACCACCAAACGCAGCGTTCGTTGGCAGAGCGTGAGAATCAGGATCAGCACCGCGTAGATCGCCAAGTACTCGAGCTGGAGGTAGGCGGTGTTCACGCCGGCGCGCAGGGTGATCACCGTCAGCGGGAGCACCGCGCAGCCAAACACCGTGCGCTTGCCGGCCGTCAGCGTGGCAAGCGCCGCCGGTCCAATCATCGCCAGCGCCGTCTGCTGGCTAATAAAGGGCTCGGTCACGAGCAGTGGAATCGCGACCGCCCAATGCAGCGGCAAAGCGTGTCGAACCCAGAGCGCGCCACGCGAGGTGAGTACCGCGAGCCCCAACGTTACTGCCAGAGCCACGAGCAGCGCCCAGGTGCTGGGCAATCCGTTCGCTCCCGGCTTGATTAGCGTCCAAAGCGCGAAGAGCGCCGTCGACGCGACCAAGATCCAGGCTGCCCATTGGGCGGCCGTGGCCTGAGCGCGTGCGAGCGCTTCGTGCTTATGGCGAGGGAGCTCCGCGTTCAACGAGAAGGCCAGCGTAGCGGTGGAGGCTCGTTCGCGAAAGCCAAGCTCCGTCTGCCTGACTCAAAGATGAACAGAAGCGGCTTTGATTGTGGTATGGTGTAGGTTCGTCATGGCGCCGAAAGTTGCTCCGTCAGGCAGCGAGGTGGAGGGCGGTTCTGAGCCCGAGGGGACGAAGTCCACCTCCGCAGCACCAGCGGCGGCCTCACCAGCGCCAGAGGCAAATGAGCGGATCATTGCCGCGGGTGCCGAGCTCGATTGGAACGAGTCGACTGAAGCGACCACCGTCTACCAGCCCGCCAAACGTTCGAGCAATCGAGCCGGTAGTGCAACGGGTCAGCCCAAGCGCAGTTCGCGCGGAATCCCGCGCGCGTCGTCGTCCCAGCGCAACCTCCCGGTAGCCGTAGGCGACGTCATCGCCGGTAAGTACGTGGTGGAAAAGATCATCGGCGCCGGCGGTGTCGGCGTGGTCGGTTCGGCGCGCCATGAAGGTCTTGGGGACCGCGTAGCGATCAAGTTCTTGCAGCGCTCCGCGGCGGAAACCCGTGAGAATGTCGCCCGCTTCGATCTCGAGGCGCGGGCGCTCGCGCGGGTCAAGACCGAGCACGTCGCGCGGGTGATGGACGTCGGCCGGCTGCCAACGGGTGAGCCGTTCATGGTGATGGAGCTGCTCGAGGGTGAAGACCTTTCGAAGGTGATCGCCCGCGGTCGCGTGCCCGTGGCTGAAGCCGTGGATCACGTGGTGCAAGCCTGTGAAGCGGTTGCGGCGGCCCACGCTGTTTCGATCGTCCACCGTGATCTCAAGCCGGCCAACCTCTTCGTCACGCAGACCGCCGACGGTCGGCAGCTGATCAAGGTGTTGGACTTCGGCATCTCCAAGCTCCGCAACGAGACGCACGCGGTGACGCAGACGCTCAGCGTCGTAGGCTCGCCGCTGTACATGTCCCCAGAGCAGATGGAGGCTCCGCGGGACGCGGATGAGCGCGCAGACATCTGGTCCCTGGGCGTCATTCTGTTCGAGCTGATTGCGGCCGCTCCGCCCTTCGATGCTCCCAATCTTCCGTTGCTCTGCGCACGCATTTGCACCTCGCCCCCGCGAAGCTTCGCCTCGCTTGGGGTCGAGGTCCCGGAACAACTCGAGCGCTTGATCGTGCGCTGCCTCGAGAAGAAGCCCGAAGATCGCGTGAACTCGGTGGTCGCTTTAGCGCTCGATCTAGCGCCGTTTGGCGGTCGTGCAGCGGCCGAGTCGGCGGAGCGCTTGAGTCGAGCTCTGCATCGCGAGGAAGCCGTTCCTCCTTCCGCTCGCAAGTTTGGCTGGCAGGTCTCTGGGGTGCGCAACGTTCCCCCCGCGCTCGTCGACGCAACGACAAAACCTCGAGCAAAGGCCATTCGTTTTACGACTGCCACCTTTGCGGTACTGATGCTGGCCTTCTTCGGTGGAGGTGTAGTGGTGACGCAGTGGCCAGGCCGAGAAGCGAGTCGCATCGAGCACGCCCGCGAGTTTCTAGGCATGTTTCTACTCCGCGCGCGGCTCCTGGCTGAACCCGACCGTGCGCCCGAGCGAGCACCCACCGCTGCGCCGGTACCCACTTCGGCTCCCCAGGTTCCCACCGCGATTCCGAGCGCGCAGCCCTCGAGTGAGCCGGTCGCTACTGAGGTGAAGAGCGCGCGGCCAGTTACCTCTGCGCGCAAAAGAAAGCCACGTCCTGCTGCCACGGTGGATGTTCTTTCGGAGCGCTAGAACCTTGAGGCTTCTCTCCCTTGCCGCAGCGCTAACAATGCTGGTGGTTCTGGCCCCAGCTCCTTCCTTGGCCGAGGAACAGAGCGGCGCAGACCCTGCCGCCAACGAGCGCGTCGCCATCGCCGAGTCGCTGTTTGCTGCGGCTCGCAGCCTCTCGGAGGCAGGCCGCTATGAAGAAGCGGCCGCAAAGTTCGAGGAGTCCAACAAGCAGGCCGCCTCGGCCAGCGCGCTGCTCAATCTTGGCCTTTGCTTCGAGAAGCTCGGCCGAAGCGCGAGCGCCTGGGCTGCGTACAAAGCAGCTGTTCGAGTGGCGAAGCAAAAGGAGGAGCCGGCCAAAGTCGCAAAAGGTGAAGAGCTCTTGCGCGCGATCGAACCCACCTTGTCGAAGTTGACGTTGCAACCCGTCGGCAACGAGCCCGGCCTCGAGGTTTGGCGCGGGGAGACGGTGCTCGGCACGGGTTCGTTTGGCACGCCGATCGCGGTCGATCCAGGCGAGTTCGAGCTGCGGGCGAGCGCGCCCGGCAAACGAGCGTTCTCCAAGAAGGTGGTACTCGCGCCAGGACAAGCTCTGACGATCGAACTGCCAGCGCTCGAGGACGAGGTGCCGCTCGTCGTGCCGCCTACTCCGGTCGCTCCGGCCGTTGACAATGGGCCGAGCGCCTTTCTCGTCGCGGGTGCTGTGATGGCGGGTGTCGGCGTTTCGGCGGTCGCCGTGGGGGCGACGCTTGGTGGGCTCGTGCTTTCGGATCGAGACGGCCTGCTCGAGGATCCCGCGCTCTGTCCGAATCAACGCTGCAGCGATGAAGGCTACGCGCGTCTCACGGATCTGCGCGCGACGGCGACGGCGAGCACAGCAGCCGTGGTCGGCGGCGCGCTGTTGGCTGCAGGCGGTGGAGCCTTGCTCGTCGTCGCCCTGCTCGAAGATTCGAGCGTTGTCGTTGCTCCGCAGGTTGGCCCGACGGCCTTTGGTCTCAGCGTCGCAGGTGCCTTTTGAATCGCGTTGGCGTTGGTCTGAGTTTGCTGCTCTCGAGCTGCGCGTTGGTCGCCGGGCTCGATGACTTCACCAAGGGTTCCGGCGCTGGCGGCGATGGCGGTAGTGGCGGCGCGGTAGGCGGAGCCGGTGGTCTCGGTGGCAGCGGGCTGAGCGGCGGCGTCGCTGGTGACGGCGGTGTTGGTGGTGAGGGCGGCACAGCAGGCGCGGGCGCTGCCTGCGCAGACGACGTCATCATCTCTGAGGTCCGTACGCGCGGGCCTCAGGGCGGAAACGACGAGCTCGTGGAGATCCTCAACCCAACCTCGCGCACGATCTCGCTCGCTGGGCTCTCCCTCCACGCGAGGACGCCGGCGTCGGGGTTCACGCCTCGTTGGGTGGCACCGGTTTCAGAGACCCTGGCTCCGCAAGCACGTTTGATCGTGGTCGGCAGCACGTACACCCCGAGTCCGGGCCCCGACTACGTGCTCGCGCCTTCGATGGGAGACGATGCGCAAACCGTAGCGTTGAAACGCGGCGTGGACCCAAACGATCAGGAGATCGATCGCGTGCTCATTTGCTGCGACACAGGTTGCACCGATCTGGTGGGCGCCACCGAACAACCCGGCTGCGGCGTCGATCTCGCTCGCTCCCTCCACCGCGTTCCGGAGTGCAGCGACGGCCTGCTGCTCCCCGGCGACTCAACTCCCAACGACCCTCCGCCCTCGACCCTGTGAGCCTACTCAAACCTCTCAAGCGTTCTTCGCCCTGTCCCTGTCGTTCGGGCGCGAGCTTTGGCGACTGTTGCGAGCCCTTTCACCGCGGGCTCGAGCCGCCCACCGCCGAGAAGCTGATGCGCTCGCGCTTCTCGGCCTACGCCGCCGGTAACGTCGACTACATCCTTCGCACGCTGCACCCAAACCACGCCGATCGCGCCATCCCGGAGGAGGTCCTGCGCGAAACGATTCGCA
Organism: uncultured delta proteobacterium; assembly: GCA_903892415.1. Classification (GTDB taxonomy): domain Bacteria; phylum Myxococcota_A; class Polyangia; order Polyangiales; family Polyangiaceae; genus Xiheicaenibacterium. The sequence goes on from CAITIQ010000311.1 coordinate 33,946, forward strand.
AGGGCATGTCGGCCTTCCGCTACCTCGGTCTCACTGTGGAAGAGGCCCGTGAAGAGGGGGAGCGCGCCTTCGTCACCTTCACCGCGAAGATCATGAAACAAGCAAAAGATCACTCCTTCCGCGAGACCTCCGAGTTCGAGAAGACAGCTGAAGGATGGCGGTATTTGTCGGGCGAGACGCTGCCGGTTCGTGCTAAGTAGTGCCGTTACGGAACGTTTGGCGCAACCCGCTCCGACTCGGAGCTTGCAGGTGAGACGGCATGCAACTCGACCCTACGGTAAAGACGACGATTGAGACCCTGATTCAGAAGAACCGCGTGGTGCTCTTCATGAAGGGCAACAAGAGCTTTCCGCAATGCGGCTTCTCCTCGACGGTGGTCGGCATTCTCAAGGAGCTCGGCACCGAGTTCGAGACGGCCAACGTTCTCTCGGACCCGGCGCTGCGCGACGGCATCAAGGTCTTCAGCGACTGGCCCACCATCCCGCAGCTCTACGTCAACGGTGAGTTCGTCGGTGGTTGCGACATCGTGCGCGAGATGCACGCGACCGGTGAGCTCGCCAAGTTGATCGGCGTCAAGGTTGCCCCGGTCGCGCCGCCAACCATCGTGATGAGTGACAAGGCCGCCGGCGCCTTCAAAGAGGCCGCAGAGCCCGGCTCTGAAGACGTGCTGCGGCTCGAGATCGACGCAGCCTTCCGCGTCGATCTCTTCTTTGGACCCAAGGCTCCGGGAGATCTTGTGGTGCAGGCCAACGGAGTGGCGCTCTCGCTCGACGCTGCCTCGGCCAAGCGAGCGAACGGCCTCTCCATCGACTACGTGGACGGCCCCGACGGCTCGGGCTTCAAGATCGAGAACCCCAACGCCCCCAAGCCGCCCGCTGCCGTCAAGAAGCTCTCCGCCGGCGACGTGCAGAAGCTGCTCGAGTCGCCCGAGGTGATGCTGTTTGACGTGCGCACCGAGGCCGAGCGCGCGCTGGCCAAGATTGACCGAGCGATCTTCTTGGACGCCGCAGGCAAGGCCAAGCTCGAGGCGCTGCCGAAGGACACGGCCATCGTCTTCCACTGCCACCACGGCGTTCGCAGCCTCGCTGCAGCGACGCACTACGCAGGGCAGGGCTTCACCCGCGTGCACAACCTCGAGGGCGGGATCGACGCTTGGTCCTCGCTCGATCCCTCCGTTCCTCGTTACTAAGCGCTCAGCTATTCGCGGGGCCCGGCACCGATTGGTGGCCGGACCCTTCGAAGCTGTGCGTCACCAACATCTCGAGGATGCCGAGTGAGGTGTGCAGCCGGTTCTCGGCCTGATCGAAGATCACCGAGCGATCGCTGTCGGCCACCTCGGCGGTGACCTCTTCCCCGCGGTGGGCGGGCAAGCAGTGCATGAAGATGGCGGTCGGTTTGGCCTTCGCGAACAGCGCTGCGTTGACCTGATACGGCTCGAGGATGGCGATGCGCTCCTCACGTTCGGCCGGCGGATCTCCCATCGAGAGCCAGGTGTCGGTGTAGATCGCATCAACGCCGTCCACCGCTTCCGCAGGGTCATTCGTGAGCAGCAACTTCACGCCGCTCGCCTTGGCCAGCGCGTGTGCGCGCTCTACCACGGTGCCATGCGGTGCATACGCCTTGGGCGTCGCCACTCGAAGCTCCATGCCGGCCAGCGCGCAGGCCTCCATCAGGCTGTGCGTCACGTTGTTACCGGCGCCCACGTAGGCCATGCTCAGCCCCTCGGTGCGGCCGAACTTCTCGCGGATGGTCAGCAAATCTGCAATGGCCTGACACGGATGATGGCCGTCGGTTAGGGCGTTGACGACCGGGATGGACGCAGCCCGAGCGAAGCGAGCCAGCTCATCATCGGCGAAGGTGCGCGCGACGAAGGCCCGGCTCATGCGCGAGATCACCCGCGCCGTATCTTCAATCGACTCACCGCGGCCCATCTGCAGATCATTCGGCCCGACCGTCACCGGCACGCCGCCGAGCCGGTGAATCGCCGTCTCGAAGCTGATGCGCGTGCGGGTCGACGGCTTGGCGAAATAGAGCGTGACCGCCGCGCCGTGCAGCAACGTCGCCGAGCGCGGAGGGTGCCGTTTGAAGGCGTCCGAGAGGTCGAGGGCACGCGAGATATCGCGCGACGAAAGGTCAGCGACGCGGAGCAGATGCATACGTGGCTCTTAACAGAATGTGCCGCTTGCGAAACGCCCAAAGCGGCTTATGCAAAGTCGATGCAGCGGATTATTGGCGCTTAGCGTCGCTTGCCGCGCTCCATCATGCGGGCCTGCTGTACGGCGCCGTCGCCGAACTTCTCGCGCACGCCGAGCAGCGTCTTTTCGAGCAGGCGCCGCTTGTCGCTCGCGGCGCTCTGAAACAGCGTGCGTTGCTCGCGCGCCTCCGATTCGAGCGCCGAGGCCTGAATCCCGGTGAGTCGCACGCCGCGCTCCAAGCCCTCGATGCGCGTTAGCAGCGAGCGCGCCGCCTCGTACAACGTGAGGGTATCGCAGGCTGCGGCGCTGAGCGCGGCTTGGCGCGTCACCAGCTTGTGATCGCCGAACTTCACTTTGAGCGTCACCGTGCGGCACACCAGGCGCTCTTCGAGCAGGCGCTGGGCGACGCGCGCGGCTTGCCCCAAGATGAACGGCTCGAGCTCGCTGACGAGCGTGAAATCCCGCTCGAACGTCTCTTCAGCGCCAATCGAGCGTGCCGCGCGCGCGACCACCACCTCGCGCGGGTCCAAGCCTTTGGCCAACAGGGCGATCTCTCGGCCCCACGAGTTGGAGAGCACGCGCGCCAAGTGGCTCGGCGAAGCTTGCGCCAACTCGCCAATGGTACGAATGCCGTGCGCGTGAAGTCGTGCGGCCGCCTTCGGCCCGACGCCCCACATCCGCTCGACCGGCAACGGCGCGAGGAATGCGGCTTCTTCTCCCTCCGCAACCACGGTCAGCCCGTCCGGCTTATGCAGATCGCTAGCGATCTTGGCCACGAACTTCGAGCTGGCCACGCCGGCGCTGGCGGTCAACGAGAGCTCGCTGCGAATACGCTCGCGCATCTGCGCCGCGATCGAGGGCGCCGGCCCAAACAACAGCTCGCTGGCGCTTACGTCGACGAAGGCCTCATCCAAACTGAGCGGCTCCACCAACGGCGAGAAGTCGCTGAGGATCTTCATCACCTCGGCGCTTACCTTCGAATAAACACCCATGCGCGGTTCGACCAAAAGGCCTTGCGGGCAGCGCCGCACGGCCTCCACCACCGGCATCGCGCTGCGGACCCCGAAGCGGCGGGCCTCATACGAGGCCGTGGTCACCACCGAGCGAGGCGAGCGCCCAGCGACGATCACCGGTTTGCCGCGCAAGCTCGGGTCGTCCCGGATCTCGACCGACGCGTAAAACGCATCCATATCGAGGTGGATGATCCGCTTGTGCGGCTTCGGATCATCGGCGGGGTTCACCGTGCGCATGCTACGCCGATGTGCTGGGCCAGATCGAACAGCGATGACAACGGATCGTTGAGGACGTTTGATCCGGCCTCCTCGATGACAATGTCATCATGCGAAAGCCGAAACCAAAGCCGAACCGACTGCTGCAACGCGGGCCTGCCGTGGAACGATCAGCCGGCGAGATAGGGCCAGGCACGGTCGCCAGCAAGGAAGTGCTCGCAATCCTCAACGACGCGGGCAAGAAAGGCTGAGAACGAGACCCCCACGAGCGCGATGGACGGATGCGTTGGACCTACGGTCCGCTCGTCCGACGATCGCTCATGATTCCACCTGAATACGCGGCCGGTGCCGCTCAACTCAAGTAGGAATAGGTTACCGCCCCCATCGGCCCCGATCGCGACGAGCCTTGTGCGACCGGTGTTATCCCGAATGTCGGCGGGAGGTCCGTCGACAGGGTCGGGCCTAGATAGGGCCTCGGATGCCCCGAATAGGTCATACCCATTGTGGACGTCCATCGCGCAGATGCGCCCCGTGAGCGACATGAACTCGCGGTAATCGAGCGGAACGAACTGAGCGGCTCCATCGTCCGAAGCCATGACGGCGTCGTCAGCGGGCGGGTGCCACGTGAACGGCTCGTAGCCCTGCTCGGCGAGCTGTTGGTCGACGTCTCTCAGTGAGTCGAGAAGCTCGGCCACTGTCGTAGGAGTCGGAACAGCCGAGCCTGACGAGCTAGCCTCGGCCGGATGTGTCAGCCAGAGCTCACTTCCAATGGGAACGTCGAACTTTTCGCAGCCGGGCAGGATGCACGCGAATCGGCGCTGGCTACCAGGAGGAGAGGGCACGCTAAACTCGACCTCCAGTCGCGCGACCGTTTCGAGAATGACCTTGTCTGGTCGATGCAGTCTGACGATGAACTCTGAGCCAGGCCTGAGGTCGGCCAAGTAGGGGCCAGGGACGACAATCAAGCCTCGGCTCTTGATAAGAAAGGTGTCGGAGATGTGGACGAGCGGCTCCGGGAACAGAGCCACACCTTCCGCCGCAATCGCCAGAGTGTCACCGGATTGCATCTCGATTAGCAGCTCGTCATCGGGCGATCGCGATTGTGACAGGATGAATCTTGATTCACCCCACGGTGCGAGGTGGGGCAGACTAATCGAGCGAAGACCGGTGCAGACGAGGGCGCAAGGAACAGCCTGCTCTCCCTTCGTCAGAAACGCCGAGAGGGAAAGGACTGAAGTGCGTCTGGACCAGTCAACAAACACGTTTCGGAGCGCGGCGTCGTGTAGGGGCCAGCTCTCGAACCCATTGGCTGCAAAGCGTTCCATCTGCCTCCCTCTCCTCGTCTGGCCAACGCCCAGTTAGGCAGATTCCAAAAGTCGAGGAAGCACATCCTCTGCGCGGCCGAGAATTTGTTCGTGGAAATCTGGATGCGCGGGGCTCATGGGTTCTAGGTTCACGAGAATGGTGCGCGCTCCGGCATATGCGGCCGAACGCACAAAATTCGAGGCGGGCGACACGGTGCCCGATGTTCCGACAGCGACGAACAGATCGCACTCGCGCAACGATCTCTTCGCATCCCACTCGGGCTTCGCGGCCATGGGCTCGTCGAAGAGCACGATGTCTGGACGCATGGTGGCGCCACAGCTTGAGCAGGCGGACGCGACGCCCGAGTGGGATGCGGCGAGCAGAACCGGTTCAGTCGAACATGCGGGGTTGGAGCAGCGGACGCGAAACAATGAGCCGTGAAGCTCGACAACGTTCTGGCTACCAGCGCGCTGGTGAAGGCCGTCAACGTTCTGGGTAAGAAGCGTGAGCGTCGATCCACGCGCGGCGAGAGATTCCTCCGCGCGTGCGAGAGCTCGGTGTGCGGCATTGGGCTCGGCGCGGAGAGCGAGTGCGCGCATCTCATCGAAGAGCGACCGCACGCGCCCCGGATCGCTCTGCATGGTGGAAGCGTTCACAATCGTTGCGCCGGGCCGCTCCCATAGGCCACCAGGTCCACGGAAAGTCGGTAATCCGGATGCGACAGAGATGCCGGCCCCTGTCAGAACAACGACGCGGCGATAGCGCTCAAGTCCGAGGGATCGCATTGGCGGATTCTACCTGAGGCCCATTAGACCGCCCGTGATGTGTCATCGAAGTTCCATCCTAGCGGTAGAGCTGAGCCGCAGCTTGCACACTCAAAATCGGCTTCTTTCACGATCGAGATCCCTCTGCAGGTCGGGCAGCGACGGAAGATGAACTCATGCGAAAAGCCCGGCGGCGCGGCGAACCCTGCCTCCACGAGCGCCTCTGCTGCCGCGGCGAAGCAAGACGGCTCGGGGCAATAGCCGGTGGACTGGTTGGTGAGGAAATCAACGACAGGCTTGCCGGACGAGTTCCGGAATCCGATCTCCCCGGCGGCGCGCACCGGTTCGCCACGTGCGCACGCTACATGCTCTGAATTGCGGTCGGACACACGCAATCGTCTGTCCGCGGTCACCACATAGGTGAGCGTTACCGGCAGTGCATATCCCTCCGCCGTGAGCCAGGCACTCAGCTCCTCCGGGCTTCCGGGCTGACAGCGCGGAATCTGCGATTGCGCCTGCTCGGCAAGATGAGCAGGGCCGACGTACCGGTAGAGTCTCATGCGACGTAATGGTTAAGAAGTCGGGCTAACGTATTGGCGTTCAGCTGCGGGCGCCAGAGGCAGGCCCGAAGGGCGGACGCAGCAACGCCGTGTCAGTCGGCGCTCGCCGCCTCACTTCCAGAACTGCCACCACGGCCTCCACGGTGGCGGAGCTTCGTCGAAAGGGGAGTGGTGGTCCGCTTCGCGATCGACTTCGATCTCAGCCGAGGAGAAGTCTCTAAAGCGCGAGGCTTCTTCGCCAGTCAGAGCGCGTTGGTCGAGTGCTGCCGGGATGGCGGTCTCGATCAGCCAGCGCCGAAACTGATCGCGCCGGCCGAGCGGCGACTGGTCAAAGGCCATGTCGGCGGCGCTGATGCAGATGGCCAGGTCTCGCGGAGCGGTATTCAGAATGAGTCGAGCCATGTGAGCAACAGCCGCGGCGGCGCAGCTGGTATCACACTCGCGACAGTCAACGATTGGCACCCCGCGGTACGACGGATTGGTTGGCAGGAGAAAGCTCTGAAGGTCCGAGGCTGGGGCGCTCCCTTCAAGAACGCGCTCGGCCGTACGCACGGCGTCGAGCGGACTCGTGTCGTCACAGTAGAGCTGCCAGCAGGCAACGGCGCGTCTGGCCGCGAAGAGCGCGAGAAGGCGCATCCCATGCTGCGGTTCGGACAAGCTTTGGAATTTGGCTACAAAGCGTCCAAGCGGGCTTGCCCAGAGTTCGGCGTCGGTGGTCGAGTCCTCCAGATCCCAAAGCTCGTCACGTGCTTGATTCAGTATCTCAACCAACGCAACCTCGGCCATCGATTCGTCCGGCTAAGGTATTGGCGTTTAGCGGTGGGTGCCAGAGGAGCGCGGAGCGCGGGGTAGAGCGCCTGGCGATTGGCGTCCCATAACGTCGGGTCGTCGCGAACGAACGAGCGTTATGGGACTAGCGCGTAGCCCAACCACCTTCCGCCGAAGCGGCGCCGGAGGCCTCCTTCGGCGCGAACCCGAAAACAACAGTAAAAGCGTGGGTCACTGGGCGGCGCGCCGTCCGGGGTGGCGCACTAAGCGTCCCATAACGTCGGGTCGTCGCGAACGAACGAGCGTTATGGGACTAGCGCGTAGCCCAACCGCCTTGCGCCCACCGCCTTCCGCCGAAGCGGCGCCCGCGGTCCTTTCGGCGCGAACGAACCCTGGGGGAGCTGCGCTAGCTCCGTGGGGTTACTTCGCATTGCGAGAGGCCTGGGCCGGGGCGGCTTCGGCTATTCCGCAACAACGGCTGGTTTATGAGAGCTCGCGTGCTCTGGCCGCGGGGCCTACATGCTTTGCCGGCCGGCACGCAGGATGATCAGCGAACTTACCCAAGGGAGTTAGCGCAGCCTCCACGACTTACTTCGCGCCGCGAGTGCCCCGTCACTTCAACCCATCGCGTGCTCTGCACAAACATAAACCATGGGTAACGTTTCGCGTGTGCGCGCCTCCATCGAACCGGCCCCGAACTGGGACCGCCTGTTTGAGTTCGCAGTCGGTCAGGAAGGTCACTTCACGACGAAGCAGGCCGCTGAAGCGGGCTACTCGCCGCAGCTCCTTATCAAGTACCTGAGGAACGGGCGGGTCACCCGCGTTCGGCGTGGCGTCTACCGCATCGTTCACTTCCCGGCGGGTGAACACGAGGACCTTGCCACGTTGTGGCTCTGGTCGGAGATGGCGGGGGTGTTCTCGCACGAGACGGCCCTGATGCTCCACAACCTCTCCGACGCGCTACCGCGCAAAGTGCACCTGACGCTGCCCGCTAACTGGGCAAAGCGGCGCCTGCGCGTGCCGAAGGGCGTTCTGCTTCATCACGGCGATGTGCCGAAGCGAGAGCGCGTAGAGCTTGGCGCGATCCCCGTAACGAACGTACGTCGCACCCTTCTCGATTGCGTGGCCGCGCAGGTCTCCCCTGAGTTCATCGAGGCCGCCGTTGCACAGGCACGCGCACGCGGGCTCATCGACAAGGACGATATGAAGGCGCTCAGAGCGCGTCGGAGGGCTGCGTGACCCGCTATGCCAACGCTGCCGCGGTTAAGCAGGCCCTGGAGACCAGGCTGCGCGGCAATGATGATGTCGCGCTGCAGGCGCCGGGATAGCGATGCTGCCAGCGACTCCAGCACGCCTCGCCATTCAGATGCGGAGCGAGGCCTATTCACATCAATCGCGAGATCGAACGCTTCTGACACGGTTCAGCTGGTCTGTTAGGCGCCGGAGGTTTCGGGTGAGGCCACGCCACGAAAGGCAATAGCGCGGCAAACGCCCTCGCGCGCAAGATAGCGCCAGATCGGGTCGTCCTGCGGTGTCGTTCCCGTCACTTGCAGCCGCTCATCGGAGGCGGCTGAAACGACTTCCCTCGCAAAGGCGGCCGCCAGGATCTCGTGCCTCATGGAATTCGGTCCATCTTCTGGAAAGGGAACGATCCTGTGGAATAGTTCTGCGGGCGTGAGGTCATGCTCGTACAGTCCACGAAGGGAGAGCCAGTCAACGTCGGCGAAAACGATCGTCCAGTCGTCGTGGCGCTCGACAGAGACAGACTCAGCGCCGAGCAGACGGGCATCATGAGCGATTGCTGCCGAGATGTTGGCGGAGCTCACGCCTGCCGCGAGGAACATGCTCGGACGACGGCGAACTAGGGCAATGGCGTCATCGAGGGCCTCGATCTTGGGCGAGTTCATGAGGTCTGGGCAGGCTCTTAACGTATTGGCGTTCTGCGGCGGGGGCCATAGGGAGCGCGAAGCGCGACCGAGGCGATTGTCCGCACCAACGCTTCGTTAGCCAGACTCCGTCTCCTAGCCAAACCGGGTGCGGCGCGAGACCACCTGTGTGGGCTAACTGCCGGTCACGAATCTGATGATAGACCTGCGAGCGTAGTCAGCCGCCGCCAAAGCGCATGAAATGCGCTTTCAAGGCCGGACCATGAGGCTGGGGCTTTTGCCCACCACTCAACATTGATTTCGCACAATCCGGCGCGTTGCCTGAGCCTAAAGACAGTTCCGTCAACACCGACCGGAGCTGCGGGAACCGCAAGTGTCAGAGTTGTCGCAGCCAATATAGAGTTAAATTCTTCAAGGACAGCTGGCGACAGCTCACAGGTTGCGCGTTTAGACAATTGCGGTCGCCAAGCGGATTGTTCAATTGCGCTTGCTGCAAAGAAGTTTGAACGGTCAGCTTTAATGTCGCAGATAACGAGTGTCGCAATAGGCGGTTGCCCGCGTCCAGGGCGATGCTCAACAGTCCAGCAGGATTGCGCTTCAAACGAAGGAAATCGGCCAAGGCGCAGTCCGTGCCGGAGATATGGAGCCGACATGATCGCTTCGCTCCGACCGTACTCGTACGCATCCCAGCGGCGCTCTTCGGCGGGCACGTCTCTAGGGGGCGATTCCATTATCTGGCTTACTCCTAGCCAGCCTTCGGCGAGACGGTCGCGTTGCGGCCACTGGCCTCGTCCTGCACCGTCAGTGCAAGACCAACCAGAGACGTCTCAGCCCACGAGACCAGTTCGGCGGCGACAAACTCGGTGCCTGGAAGGACACCGCGATCGAGGACGAAAGAGAGTTCCGTTCCGCGCTCGGCAGTCGGGCCCACCGGCGCGAGCGGCTCGGTCGGGACGCCTCTGGTATAGCTCTGGCGCCACTCGAGCCCATCCTGGAAGACGCGCAGCCGTAGCGTGAGAGAGAGAGCGTTGAGCACCGCGAGCCCAACCGTGCAGGTCGTTCTGGCCACAGCGGGAGTCTTGCCTGAAGCGCACGCATAGAGCTTGGTCAGATATGTTTCGGCCACGCGAAGTCCAGAAGGTGTCACCTGCAGAGGCAGGCCAGGGCCATCGTCGCGGACCATTGCGGATCCGTCCGCTCTCAGGGTAACCGTCGCCTGTGTGCAGCGGCCCTGTAGGGCCTCATCGCGGGCGCAGCAAAGCGCTTCTTTCAGGAGGCGATTCCCCAGCTCGCTCGCAGTCACAGGCCCCACGTACATCGCGGGGCGCATCCGCACCGCCTCCAGGCCTTCCAGTGCGACGATCTCTGATTCAGGGTCTCGAGGCACGGTCTATCTAACGTATTGGCGTTCTGCGGCGAGCGCCAGACCGAGCGAAGCGAGGGCGGGCAGTCGTCCCGCCTTGTTAGCCAGAGCCCCGCGAGGGTTCAGGCAGGAGGCTTCTCCGCTTGCGCTGCGAGCAGAGCGCTCTCTTTCGTGGAAAGAGAGACGCGCGTTCCGCTTGAGCCGCTCTCCACGTGTAGGACGGCGCAAGTCACGGAAGTTCCAACCGCTGGCGAGGGTGGAGGCCGGAGCGTGGGAACGTCGGAAATGTCGACGACGCGGACGAGCCCAAAGGTATCAGCGCCGAGGTTTACGAAAAAGCCGAATGGCAACACAGAGTAGACAGTGCCGGTTACCACGGCGCCCGCATGTAACGCGGGACGGTCTCGCACTGCCTCACGGTTTCCGAGGTCGGCGAGCAGTTGCTGGAGGAGTGCGGGAACCTCTCGGAAGCGAGACTTCTTGCAGGCAACGCTCGCGCCGGCGGTGAGAAGCGCAGCATTGCCATCGTCATGCGAGGAGACTGCGACGATCGGGCCCTGGAATCCGGACTCGCGGAGCCTTCGAACAACTGCGTCACCCTTGCCGTCGTCGAGATCGTAGTCGACCAACACAGCATCGAACGACTTCAGCTCTACCGCTTGCGCCTCGGCACAGGTGCCAACGAGGGTGACACCGTAACCGTGCAGGAATTCGGTGATCACGGTTTCTGCAAAGACCGAATGGTTCTCGACGAAAAGGATGCGCATCGTCGGTCTAGCCAACGTATTGGCGTTCTGCGGCAAGCGCCAGTGCCAGGGAACCGAACGTCCTCCAAGCAACAAGCACGTCCGCTGAAACGGCATGGTGGGCGGCGTTCCAATGGGTCGCTTACTGGTCACGCAGGAGCAGCGCTCATGGCCGCCACACGATCGGTTTAAATCGCAGGCAGACTCATCTGCGGGTGCGGGCGCGGACCTCTTCGGCCTTGGCGGTATAGACGGCGTTTGCCTTCTCGATACTCCTCGCCTGAATCTTCGACACGCCAGGCTCGACGAGGTCAATGCCGCGCAAAAGGTCTTCGGGACGACGCTGCGCCAGCGCGGACGCGATGCACCGGATCCGCTCCAGACGCGGTCGCGTCAGGATGATACGCGGAGCCAGCGCCATGCTCGCGAGAAGCTCGCGCGGCACGCGGCGGAGGAAGAGGTGCGCCTCATCGCGAGGCGGGTCGCGCGCTCCGAACGAGATCGTATCGAGGAGCTGCACCAGATCGGGATGGAGGTGGTGTGCGAGCGGGCGCCGAGCCACGCCGGCGAGCCCCTCGAGCGCTTCATGCAGCTCAGCTACCACCGGATCTTGGGCGCGATGCTGAACACCTTGAACGCC
>CAITIQ010000312.1 GCA_903892415.1 uncultured delta proteobacterium
CGCCAAAGCCTCTATCGCATGCTCAACCAACTTCGCGACGGGGAGACGCCATGAGCCGCCTCAGCCGACTTGCGTGTGTCTTGGCCGTAGCGTGTGTTTGTTTGCCTGCGCGGGCGCAGGAGTTGAGCGAGGAGCGCGCTGGAATACTATTCAGTGAAGGCCTTGCGGCGTTTGACGCTGGCAAGACCAAGGACGCTGTTGCCATCTGGGAGCAGGTCCTAGCGCAGGCTGCGCCTGCGCGGGCCTGGCGTGTACATTACAATCTTGGTCTCGCCTATGAAGCGCTAGGAGAACGGCCCAAAGCGATCGAGAGCTACGAGCTCTTCTCGCGCAGGGTGGGGGAACAACCGGGGAGCCTACCGATCGACTTTGAGCAGCGGCGGCAAGACGCTGTGGACCGCGCAACCCGGCTGCGACCGTTCGTAGCGCTGCTACGGGTGGTAGCGCCCGAGTCCGGAGAGCCGGTCCCGGTGCGGCTCGGTGCGGGGGAGTCCCGCCCGGCGGGCTTCAGCCAGTACCTCGAGGCCGGGACAGTGACGATCTCGATGGGGGAGGGCGCGCGCAAGGTCGATGAGGTCGTTACGGTGACAGCCGGTGAAATGCGGACTGTGGTTGCGCATCAGTTACCGCCGCCACCACCACCGCCGCCGCCGCCCTATGAGCCCCCGATCCCCAATGTAGTGATCGTGCTGATGGCGAGCGCTGCTGCGGCCTCGCTGGCGTTGCCCATTGCTCTCTATGTCAAAGCTGCCGAGGCGCGCGACGTCGCCGAGGGCGTGCCGACGTTCCTTGCAGACTATGCGCTGCGCCAAGAGGACTTCAAAGATGCGCGCGCGGCCTATCAGGCTTCCTACGCGCTACCGGCAGGCCTTGCTGCGGTGGCGACGGCCTTTTTAATAATCAATGTCGTCGATTCGGCGGGGGCTTCGGAGACCGAGGTTCCTCGCGTTGGATTGTCGATTGGGCCTGCGCATGGGGCGTTCACGATGAGGCTTCCCCTATGAGCTTGTCTCGAGTTTTGGGAGTGCTGCCGTTCTGCATGCTCGCAATGTCTGCTTGTTTGGAGGCCATGCCGGAGCCCACCGAGTGCCGCGAGCCGGAGCAAGTGATCGCTGGAGACCAATGTCTGGACTGCCCGATCAAGTCGGAGGTCAGGTGGAGGGACAGTTGCATTACGGAGTCGGTCTCGGGTGTACCGGCGAACTTTGCAGGACCCTTAGCTCCGAATGAAGAGTGGGAGCGCTTTAGTTGTTTGGTTGGTGAAGCCACGGCGGCGTCATGCACCTGTGCCAGTCAACCAACCCCAGGTCCCTCATGCTACTCCAAGGGCTGCCCCCCGCTTGTCGTAGAAGCGGTTGGGCAGAACGCTACCTGCCTGGGCGAAGGATTGTCGGTGCTTCAGCAAACCGTGCCCGGCGCGACCTGCGGCTGCGCCGAGGCAGTTCTCGCGTGTGATGGCAGAGGCATAGCGTTCGGCGGGCTTACCAATGCGGGTGATACTGTAATCTTGGGAGCCCTGACGATCCCCTTGCCGCCGGAGCGGCTGCCGAACGCCGGACAAATGGGGGTCTACGTTCGCGTGCGGGGCTTCGCGGCGCCGCTCGTGGTGCTGATCGCTCACACCCCCGATCGAAGACCTCCAAGGCTGACTTTCTTCGGCTTCTAC
>CAITIQ010000313.1 GCA_903892415.1 uncultured delta proteobacterium
GCGTGCGATGCTCGTGCTGCGAGGAGGGCGCAAGCTGCGCCGATACGCAGGCTGTGTAGGGACCAGCGGCTTGGGTCTGCAGCCGGGAAGGCGGCTTCGATGAAGCATCGGAAGTTTCATCGGCCTCGCCATGCCGGATTGCCTCGCCTGCAGCACTGGCCCGGAACAGTGGTGTGAGCTCTGGGTGACGGGTTGGTGCTGGGACTGCGAGAAACATGGCTGCGATAGCTCGCGCTGCATTGATGGGGTCGTCGTTTACAGGAAGCCAGATAGGTTTGGTCCCGAAGTGGAGTGCAAACGGGTCATTCTTGCATATTGGCGGTTTGACGACGCAGAAGTCACCGGTTGCAAGACTAGAGAGGCGGTCGCGGGCGGCGGATGTAAAGGCTGCGCCGCCTATGATCCAGGTGACTGAGGCTACCGAAAGTTGGCCCAACATGAAGGCTGCTCCATCGGCGAGACACAGTTCCGCTTTCCTGAAGGCTGCTGCCAGCCCGGTGCACAGCATTGCTTTGAAGGAGACGAAGAAGTATTTGCTCCAGTCCAACAGTCGGCGACCGATGCGTGTCCCGGGTTCGACTTGCAGGATCCGCCGCAGCCCATTCGCGTCCAGCGGTTCTTTCCGCGCCGGTATGAGCGCCTCTGGGCCGTTTTCGCGAACGAACCGACGAATTTGTGCTTTCAACGTTGTGCCCGCTCCTTTGCACATGCGGAATTCGACGTTTAGGCGTTGGTGCACGCGCCGCACAGCTAGCAAGTTATTAAAGAGCGACTGAGGCTTTGCTGCGGGGGCTGACTTCGACCTGGGCTCCACTACCGTTGCGAGATGGAGGAGAAAGCCGCTCTGAAGGATTGTCTCCCGCTCGAGCGCCGATGGGTCGGAGAACGCTGAGGTCCCGCCGATTGATCGCACCGCCGGGGTTCCCATGTCTTGACAGTACGCTTCCCACCGCCGCCATGCCGTGCTATCCACATCGAGCGTACCCGCGGCGTGAATGGTCTGCGCTGCATCGATGTGCGCTTCGCACAGCGCCTCGAGCCTTGCGGGGTCGGGAGGGCGCAGTGCAAGGGGCGAGGCGTCAGAGGCGAGCTTGGTGGCGAGCTCTGCTGCTCTCGCCTTCGCTACGCAGACTAGCCGCCGATGCCCGCTTGTCTTCGCCGTGCTGAGTTGGTCCGGGCGTCCCGGGTGCCCATCCGCCTCTGGATCGACGCGTTTACGCACGCGCGGTCGTTCGCCTGTGCTGCTCTCGTGCGCTCGTACGCCTGTGCTGACCGGGCGTGCTGCCGCTCTTCCCCCACCATTTTGTGCAGCGACACTGGCCGCTGTAGGGCCGCTTTGCCCATGTGTGGGCCGCCGTCGCTGACGTAGGTGCGCCGTGAGGGCGGTGTGGTGGCTTTGCATCGTCCTCGGGGGCGCGACCACCCTCGGGCGCGCGCGACACGATCTATCTCTCTCTTGTGCTTCTACGTCATGTCCTTGGTGACCGAATCCGTTTGCTGCCTGTGTAGCTGCTTTGAGCTCGACTGCAGTGCTATGCCTTCGCCGCCTTGGACCGTCTGTAAGCAGCTTGTGCGTCTCAGCGAAGGAGCAGACTCGTTGCAAGAGCTCGTGGGCTGCTTTCGGGACCTCCATACGCTCGGGGACGATGCCGAGGTGCGCGCAAACTCGTTGAAGACGTGTGATTTGGTGTCGACTCGCGGCGTCTGCGCACGGATTTGCCGGGCCGTAGCAGTGCACCACCGGAGCGCTGTTGCATAGCGCGTTGAATTCGGGTAGTGCAAGCACTGCGCGATGCGTAAACTGCATGAGTTCGCTTCTGGCACTGAAACTGTTGAAAACATGCACGGAGGACAGGGAGTCGGAGCACAGTACAGATTGGGCGCCTTGGAGCAGCGTCGCGAACACGATGACGTTCACCCCGATTGCGACGAACTCCAGTACCGTGATAGGGAGGCGCCGAGCATTGCCCGCGAGGGGGAGGTGCCAGAAGAGACCTTCACAGTAGCCCCCAAATCCGGACTCATCACTTTGTTCCCCTGCGCTCTCCGCTTCCAGCGCTGCGTCGGAATAGAGATGCATATATTCTTGCTGCCGCTGTGGCGGTCGTCGGCTTAACGTCCCTGAAAAGAAGGCTGCGCACGCGCCGCGTAGTACGTCGGTCCAACGCTCTAGACATTCGATGGCTGCTTCATTCGGGCGAATGGCGTCCCCTGCACCCGGCAGGCTACCATCGGAACGCCTGCGATACGGGCCGTATAGATGATACATCGCGTCGCCTTTCAGGTGTAGCACTAACGGTTTAAGGTATTGAAGGAAACTTGTAATAGCGCGGTATTCAGCGAATGTGACGCTCTCCTCTCCTGCTATGATGCGTGTGACTTCGCGCAGCGCCCTCAGACGCTTGTTAGGTGCAATGAAGTGTGCGCCTGCCGTGAGTAGGAACTGGACCCCAAGCCAGCTGAGCTCAGCTCCACATTGACGCTTTGCCACAACTGCGAGCTCGAGCCCGATGTCGTCCGTAATGCGGTGCCAGAGCCGTAGCGCTCGGATGAGCCTGTTGACGCCAACGCATGCGAGGAACGGGTCGTCCGTGTAAATCGAGATCTCGTATAGGCGGCACTGATCTGGTCCCAAATCGCGGCGCCGCTGCAAGTATGCGCGCCTCCTCTCGTTGGTCTCCGACAGCAGGATCGCTTCCTCTTCCTTGTCGAAGGCGGCGCGAAAGATATCGGCGAGCGCGTGTGCGAAGCGTTGACACACGTTGCTTGCAGCTGAGACTCCGAAGCCGAGTCTCAGCTCACTCACAAAGCACCCGAGGTCCTCACCCCCTATACCGAGCATACTGCGCCAGTGGCATATGTTGACCCAGAGGTAGCGTGCATTGACGGGGAAATTGTTGAAATAGTCTTTAAAGTCGACGACGAAGCCAACAAGATCCTCATCGAACACTCGTGCTGCGTACCGGAGCACGGCCAAGTCGTGAACTTTGTCCAGAACTGCAGGTTTCGTCTCTTTTGGCCACTTTCGCTCGACTTGTGGATCGCTTTCATCCGCACCAAAGGCCGATGAGTGCATATCGCTGCTTGGAATCTCCGCTTGGATTCCTACGGCCTCATTGAGAGATCGCACTGGCACACCGTCTGAGTCCGCGAGGGGGATCCTTCCTTTGTGACCATCTGCTGAAGCATTCTCGACTCGCCTCGGGCGGAGCTGCTCTAGCTTACGCACGACAGCTCCGTTTGGGTTCAGTCGCATCGGAAGAAACGGGATGTTCGAGAAGACCTCGTGCCACTTGCACTCGACGAGGCGCTCGATCTCCCTCTCAACTAGTGCGACGTGGGGAGCCAAGGACGTCATGTGTGGAAGGAGTACCGTTTGGAGAGGCAACTCGGCTTTGAAATCGACCCCCCGTTCCAGATGATCGACAAGTTCCCTGTCGGGGCAGTCGCGAAGTAGGCGCTTGAGCCGCTCGAAGTTGAGATCGTGTACTGGAGCCGCCAAAAAATAGAGAGGAACGATCACCCCGCGCGCCGCCCCTCGAAGGTCCCACACGAGTCCTCTTGCTTCTGGCACAAAGTCTGACTGTCCCAGGACCAGTGGCCTCGGTTTGTGCGGCCTTGTGGATGCGGAGCCGTTGGTGCGCATGTCCTCTATATCGGCCGCATTTGCGCGTAACCATTGAGTCAGACGCGTGTGCGCTGCGGGCGATAGCAAGTCGCTCACCCTCGTAGGTCGGAAGGTCGTAGGGGGCTGTGGCACGATAGGCGGCAGGCTTTTCGTGTGTGGCGCGCGCAAGATTGGCGAAAATCGCTCGTGCGCCCACGACTCGTTGAGTGCGTCATGGTCGTGAGCATGCAGTGCAGTCGGGGCTTCTGCAAAACTCGAGCCGCGAACTCTGTCAGCGTATTCGGCCACCTTGCCCCCGGCTACTGAGAGTGCCTTGCAAACCCTGTCTTGAATCTTGTCATGGAGGCGCTGCAACAGCCTCCACCGCTCTTCGCCGGAGCTTGACTTGGCAGTGGGTGCGCGGGCTGGGGGCGGTTCCGGGTCCGGCCTCGGCCGCCTCAGCAGCACTTCAACTGACATGA
>CAITIQ010000314.1 GCA_903892415.1 uncultured delta proteobacterium
CGCTCGCGCTCGAGGCCGGCGGCCTGCGCTACGAAGCGGAGAGTGGGACCTACGATGGCCCGTTCATCGACCTGCTCCAGGCGCCGCTGATTACGCCGGAGACAGTGATCCTCTATCGGCCCGCCGACCTAGCGGCGACAAGCCTCGGGCTCGATGCTGCGGAGCGGCTGCCCGAGGGTGCAGGCCCCTACGGCTCCCTCTTCTACGTAACCAAGCAGGGCAACACCGAGCGCTTGTTCACCGAGCTGCCGGAGCAGGAGATGGACCACGTCGATGAGGGCATGCGCATCGCGCTCGACGTCGTCGAGCTACTCAAGCATCGCGCAGACTTCTCGGCGTTCGGCGCGTTGGCGAGCTTGGGGTTCCACGCGTCCCCGGCGGAAGCGGCCCTGCGGTGGTTTCGCGCGCAGCCGGAGCTTCGGCTCGTTGACCTGGCCACCTTCTTGCTCGCGCTCGATGCAGATCCATCAACGGCCGAGGTCGCCGAGGTTCCGCCAGCGGTCGAGCGCGATTTCACGATCGGTAAGCAGCTTTACGATCAGCTGGTGCGAGGGGACGCGATGATCGGCATCGTCTCGGACCTGCCCCTCCACCTCGCACAAATGCTGGGCGCGCTGCGGCGCGCTGCGACGGCCGGTGACGCCCGAGCCTTCGCCGTGCTCGGCGAGTGCTTCTTCGCCGTGCTCGTGCCGATGGGGGCGTTCGACGGGGTATCGCCGGAGGAAGAGAGCGACGCGCCGTTGTTCTCGGAGATCGCAAAGACCATCGAGGACGAAGAGCTCCCTCCCCTCACCTTTGCGCTCCGCTCCTTCTATGAAGCGGCCAAGCGCGGAGACCGTGCCACGCTCGATCGCTTCGCGCAGATAGCCACCAAAGGGCCGGAACGCGCGCAACGCCTCGCGCTCGAGCTGCTCGCTGACCTTCCGCTACCAACCGCCCGTGAAGACTTCGTACGCGGGGTGGTGCACGCCGCGCTCGGTGAGCATCACGAGAGCGCCGCTGCGCACCTCGCGGCAGCGCGTCGTGGCAACGCGGATGCGGCCTTCCAGCTTTCGGGGATCTTCGCACAAGGGCTGGGCGTCGAGACCGACCCTGCAGCCTCTCACGCCTGGCTCGAGCGAGCAGCCGACGCCAACCATCGCAGCGCGCTCCACAACCTGGCGGCAGCGTATGCAACAGGCACTGGTTGCGAGAATGACCCGGCCAAGGCCGCAGAACTCTACGAGTCGGCGGCGATGCTCGGCCACCCGGGCTCAGCCGCGTCGCTCGCCTACATGATCCTGAGCGGCGAGCACGACGCCCCCGAGGAAGACGCGTGCCACTGGCTGGATAAGGCCGACGAGGGCGGCTTCGACACCGCGGAGATGTTGCGCAGTGCGGGGCTCGAGGATCCGCGCGGTCGGCCACCACCCCGCCGAAGTCCGTCCACTAACGACTGACTGCCGAAGGGTCGCGAGCGAGCCGGCGACACGCACCGGCCCCCGGGTAGAAGCGGCCGTTCGCTCCGGGCGCGGCGTAGCCGTTGATCAGCACGCGGCGCGGCACCGCGGAGTGATTGGGCGCGCTGCCGTGCACGGCCCACGGGCCGAAGAACAGCACATCCCCGGCTCGGCCAACCACCTCGACGCAACGTGCTGGGTCGACCGAACCGGCCACCAGCCGACCGCGCGCATCGAAACGAGCGGCTTCGGCCGGTGCGAACGCGAGCGGGCCGTTCTCGTGGTTCATGTCGTCGACGAGCAGGATGGTCTGCACGAACGAGCCGCGGCCGTTCACGTCGCGCCAGGTATCTCCGCCTTTGTCGCGGTGCTGAATGTCTTGGTGCCAATCGAAGGCGACGCCGTCGTTGGGCATCTTGAAGTGCGCCTGACACAAGAGCTGCTCGCACGCTGGCGTGCCCAAGAGCTCGAGCGCGGGGTCCAAGAGCCGCGGGTCCTCGCTCAGCCGCAAGAGCGCGGCTTCCATCCCGCCGGCCCACACCACCCGTTGCACCACGACCGGGCCTTGCGCACGCGGATCGATCACGAAGAACGCGCCCGCATGATCGCCGGTCTTGCTGAGCCCTTGCGCCGTGTCGAACAGCCGCTCGAAGGCCGCACGCACGGCCGCAACTTCGTCGGCCGTAAAGACCTCACGCAGCACAAAGAAGCCGCGTTGATCGAAGTCGCGCCGCTGAGCCTCGCTGAGCACGACGCGAGTGTAGCCGGGAGCTGGAAGGTCTCCGAATTTGTGGCACGCACTGCGGAGCCACCCATGAGAGCTGGGGCTGATCCGCCCTACTCGCAGCGTCGGGATTCGTTGTAGCCTGCTTGTGTGCGACCCCATGAGTCGATAGCTCCCTCGGACACCGATCCAAAGGTCCAGGCATTTCTGATCGAGCGCTATCGCGCGATGTCACCCCTCGAGAAGCTCGAGATTGTTAGGCGCCTGAACCGCTCGCTCATCGCACTATCCGAGGCCGGGGTGCGAAAGCGGCAGCCTGGCATCGAGGAGCGTGAACTGCGGCTGCGGGTGGCTTCCCTACGGCTCTCACGCGAGACCATGATCCGCGCCTTCGGCTGGGACCCAGACGCAGCAGGGAGCTAGACGATGTCCTTGAGTGAGCCGTTCGACGTGACGCTGCGACTGGCCGCCGTGTTTGTCGAACTGGAGGTCGAGTATCTGGTTGGTGGGTCGGTGGCTAGCTCCGTTCACGGCGTGCCGCGGGCTACCAACGACGTCGACTTGGTTGCCCGGTTGGCTGGGCGGCACGTCGACGCATTCGTAGCGGCGTTGCGAGGCGATTTCTACGTCGATGCCGACATGATCCACGACGCGATTCGGCGTCGAGCGTCGTTCAACGTCGTACACCTGGCGACGATGCTGAAGGCCGACGTGTTCGTGTTCGATGGTAGCGCTCAGGCGCAGGCCGAGCTCTCGCGCAAGCAAGCGATCGAGGTCGTCGTGGGCGAGCCCGCCGTTTGGTTCTCGAGCCCAGAGGACATCGTGCTTCAGAAGCTCGCGTGGTATCGCAAGGGCAACGAGGTCTCTGAGCGGCAATGGACCGATGTGCTCGGCGTGCTCCAGGTGAGCGGCCCACGTTTGGACCTCGCGTATCTCAACCACTGGGCCGCTCAGCTTGGCTTGACGTCATTGCTCGAACGGGCGTGGGCGATGACAAAGGCCTGATCGAAGCCCTGCTCGCGCTGCTCAACGCAGCGCTCTTTCGCTGATTGTAAGGCCCGTCGATACAATCGGATCCGGATCATCCGGATGGTCCCAACCCCAAACGCGCCGTAAACCGAAGGTGTCCGGACGCCTTCGCACTTGTTTTGCGTTCGCTCGAAAGGACCCAGCATGAATCGTTCGTCACGTTTTTCGGATGCCACGTCTCCCGAGGTTCGGGCTCTCGCTGCCGCGATGCGCGTCGCACTCGGCTTGGGGCTAGTGGTCGCGTGTGGAGGTCGCCTCGCCGAGCCGGAACCGCCCGCGCTCCCACCGTCCACGGGGTCGAACCTTCTCGCGACCACTCCGCCCACCTCGGCTCCCGGTCCGGTTTCGGAGACCCTGACGTCGTGCGAGGCGCGCCTCGAGGCGGCCTTTCCCAATGGCGGCCCGCCTTTCTACGTGAACGATGTCCCGCCATCGACCGATCCGGTGTTGGTCGCGTGCTGCCAACAACTCGAGGCGGCCGCATCGGGGCTCGACGCAACCGAAATGCTGCGAAGCTCGGGCTGCTGCCACGTCGCCTCAACCTCCAACGCGAGCGCGTGTACGCCTTGGGGCCCACCGGTTCCGCCTTCGATGCCCGCGAGGCTCGCGTGAGCGACGCCCCAAGCGAGCGCGTGCTCGACCTCTCCACGCCATGCGCGCGGATCGCGGAGACGCTCGGTCTCGAGGTCCCGCCGGAGTTCGCTGCCGCCACACGTGCCACGTGGCTCGGACGCATGGTGAACGAATACCGCTCGGGCACCGTGTTCGAGCACACCGCAGAAGGCCTGGCTCGTGCGGGCTGCTCGCCGGAGATCGTCGCCGAGTGCCGCAGCTTCGCCGAAGAAGAGAGGCGTCACGGAGTGTTGTGCGGCGCCGTGGTGGTGCGCGCCGGTGGGCAAGCCCGCATGGCCATCGAAGCCGACGAGCCTTTCCCCGAGCACGCCGACACCACGCCTCGCGCCGCAGCCGTGCGCAACCTGATCGCCATCTCGTGTTTGGCGGAGACCGTCGCCGTGGCGCTGATCGGCGACGAACGCGAACGCATGCCCGAAGGGCCGCTGCGAGAGCTGCTCACGGGCATTTGGGCGGACGAGGTCGGGCACGCACGCTTCGGATGGCGCACCGTCGCCGCACTGCTTCCAACGCTCGACGCGGACGAACGCGAGGCTGTGATCGCCTATCTTCCGGTGGCCTTCGAGCACCTCGAGCGGCACGAGCTCGCGCACCTTCCCGAAGGAACCCAAGCGTCACCGGAGGGCGAAAAGTACGGTCTCTGCTCGGGCACGGACGCGCGCGAACTCTTCTACGCCACGGTCGATCGTGCTGTGGTGGCCGGGCTCGAGGCACTCGGCTTGCCCGCCCGCCGCGCCTGGGAAAGTCGGGGTCTCGGCCGGCGAGACGCAGCAATGTCCGCGACTCATGGCTCCGCACCTTCGGTGCCACGCTAGTGCGCTCACGAAATCGGCAACTGCGCGCCTTCGCCCCCCGAAGTATCCAGAGCCCCATCACCACGAGTAGCAGCGCGAAGACCACGGCAATCTTGGTGAAGCCGTAGTTCCGCTCGATGATCGAGAACAGCCCCATCAACACGGGGATGAGCGCCGCCGCTCGAGCAGCGCCGAAGGTTCAGGCCGCGAGGGCGACGACGACCTGGAGGAAGGCTGCGCGTCCTGTGCGAGCGGCGCCCTGAACTGCCCGTCGCGCGTCACGCACTCGCCAGCCGCAAGTCTTTCGAGAAGAGCCCCATGGCGACCAGATCATCGTGAGTGCCCAAACGCGGTCCGTCGCACTGTCGATTGACCGGCCGACGCGCTCAGCGCACGACGACGACCTTGTCGAGCAGCTCGGCCAGCTCGGCCATGCTTGGTGCTACCGGCGCGTTGCCGTCGAGCGCGCTGGCCAACGCGGACCCGGTCGCGGAATAGACGATCACGGTAAAGCCTCGCTCTCGCCAGCTCTGGTAGACCCGAGTCAAGGGCGCGTTGACCGCGTTCATAGTCCCGCTCCCCCAGCCCGCAAATGCCACCTTGATGCGCTTGCCCCGGTAGGTGACCGCAATCCGCGGTCCGCGGTCTGCGTCCGTCTCCTGCGTCACCTGCACATCAACGGCCCCGGCCGCGCGCAGCGCCGACTCCACATCCGCCTGCGTGACAACCGCTGGTAGCTTGCCATTGACCGTCACATCGGGAGCCCTTGCGTCGAACTCGAGACTGAGTTCGACGCGCGCGCCGCCCAAGTCCAGCAGCCTCGGCTCGAGAGCCGACTTCACGCAATCGACGAGGGTCTTATCGCGGATTGATCCACTGGTCGACTGCTTCACTTCGACGCGTGTTTGTCCCCGATCGTCGCGCGAGACGACGTCCGCTGTGATCGACAGGTCGCCGGAAGTCGTGGGTGCACGCTCGAGGGCAACGTCGTTGCACTTGCGGAGGGCTTCGAGCGAGTGCCGATAAACGTCCTTCGCGTCGTCGCCCTTAGACGAGCGCAGCCAAACCATCCCACGGAGCGGCTCCGGAGGGCGGGACGATGCGAGCATCGCCGAGAGCCCCGTGGCTTGGGCCGGAGGCGGAGCGGGAGCCGCGCTCGCGATCTCTGCTACCGATACCGACGTGGCCGAAGTGCTGGCCGACGTGGCCGAAGTGCTGGCCGACGTGGCCGAAGTGCTGGCCGACGTGGCCGGCGACTCGGCGGCGTGGTGCTCCGAGGGCGCACTGCAGCCCACCGCCAATAACGTCGAGCACATCGCAAATACGCGCATTGGAGTCACGGTCCCACAGAGCAAACGCGAGAGCAATCCCGCGGCTCGTTGGTTACGTCGGCTAGAGACACGCGAGACCGAGACGCTTGTCGTCGATGTGGCTCTTTACGTAAGCATAAGCCGCTGACCTCCAGGCGTAGCGAAGTCCGAGCGCTGAAGCGCGACCGACACAGAAGGCGGCCAATGCGGCTTCGCCTAGTGTGGAGCCGATGGATCGCAGAAGGTGACGCTGACGATACCGTACGGTACGAGCACCTCCTCGGTCGCCGGGAAGGGACCGACGATCACCTCGAGGGTGGCATCACCGATCGGCGGTTGCGGGTAATCGCAGCAACATCCAACTCCCTCCGCGAAGCCGCGCCTTTCTTCCGTGACTTGCGGAACGAGCCGGTAGCGCGTGATCTTGCCCGAGGCATTGACGGCGAACGACGTCCAGGACGGAACTAGCGTTAAGAGGGTATCGTCTGGCTCGCCCGCAAAGCGCACAGGGAGCTGGTCTTTGTGCTCGCTGATGAAGGAACAGGCCGCCTCGCGGCTGATCTTTCCCGACTTCTGGCCGTGAGCTCCGGCTCGTCGATCTGTTCACGTCGCTGGCGTTGCTGCCCAAGGCGCTGCTAGACGCCGGCCCGCGCGAGCTGGTCCGCAAGCTGTTGGCGGTGCCGGGCCTCGTCCCGGACCGAACGATCACCGAGATGCTCGACGACAGCACGTGCTCGGAGACGTTCGAGCCGCTCCGGCAACCGAAGGCAACGCGCGCTGGCACCGGTCTCGCCGCGCGGACGTCGAGGCCTGCGCCGCTGGTTGCTGTCACGAGCGACGCCGACATCGCACGGAAGCGAGCGCGTGCGCACCGCCGCGCAGGCGCTGTCGGATCTGTCGGGAAGCGCTTCACGTCCCGCGTCCGACGCGCAGCTGCGATCGCTGGAGAACTTCCTCGGGAGCGTTTCCGTCGATCTACGAGCCTACTTCGGCGTGACGGCGAAGCAGGGTTACGGGCTCGCACCGACCGGGACGGAGACGAGCGCGCTCTCGCTGGGCGAGGCGCTGCGCGAGACGAAGGCGCTCCGGAGGCACGGCGCCGATCCCGGCCTGCTAGAAGATGCGCGTGCCTTCCGGGGTGGAACACGAACCGACGCGCTTGTCAGCGGGGCAAGCCTCCATCTTGAACTCACCGCTGCCCGTGCACAGGCCCTTGATGAAGTCCTCGCCCGCGGCTGCGCCGTCAGCGGGCTTGTCGCCGCAGCCAGCGAGCGAAGTGGTGACACGCGGCGAGGAGGAAGGGCTCCTACGTACGCAGGCAGGGGTGCGTTCTAGCTCCACTAGATGCGAACTTTGGCGCCTGACTGCAGGCGACGGCGAACAGTTCCTCGACTAGGCTGGGAGGCGTGAGCGACCGAACCGCCCTCTCTCTAGCTCTCTCTCTCTCGTTCGTCGCATGCAGCTCGAACTCGACCAACGACACTGGGGGCAATAGGGCGAACGCGGGGGGCTTCGGCGCAGGCGCGGGAGGGTCCGAAGCGGGCGGCGCCGGCGGACTATCGACGGGAGCAGGCGGCGCAGGCGCGAACGGCGGCGCAGAGGTCGGCGGCGCAGAGGTCGGCGGCGCAGAGGTCGGCGGCGCAGGCGGTGCACCGAGCGGAACGGGTGGCGCCGGCGGAGATCCTGCGGGCACGGGCGGAGGCCCGGCAGGCACTGGCGGAGCCTCCTGCGTCGAGGCGATCTGCGACGTCACCGTCGTGGACATCGGGCGGCACAGCGCGACGATCACCTTCGAGACCCCCACTCCCACGACCGCGCTGATCGACTACGATCTCGACACCTGGGTGAAGAGCCGGGCCGACGCAAACCTGTCGACCACCCACACGATCGTGATCGACGGGATGATGGCTGGCGACAGCCACGACTATCGCGTGACCGTGACCGACGCTGCGGCCCAAGAGGACGTGGACGTCGTTCGTTCGTTCTCTACCGTGGGCTACTCGCCTGGCGCACTACCCAACGGCTGGTCGAGCATGGACCTGGGCGACGTCAGCACGCTGCTGCCGGGCTCAGCGGTCTTCGACACCACCGTCGCGGGAGGGAGCTTCGCCGTTCGAGGGACGGGCACCAACGTCTACTTCGACGCCGACAGCTTCCATTTCGTTCATCACCCCGTCGCTGGAGACTTCACCTTCTCCCTGCGCGTCGACGGCTACTACGGCTACCTCCATATGTGGACGAAGGCGATGACGATGTTCCGCTCGACGTTGACCGCGGACTCGACGATGTTCAACCAATCGATCAACTACGCGGGGAACGACTTCCTCTACTTCCGAAATGCCCCAGGCGCTCAACACGTCGACATCTTCGATACGCAGCTCAACCCCGGCGGGATCAACCCCGTCTGGGCGCGCCTCCAGCGCGTGGGCAACACCTTCACCGAGTCCTATTCGACCGACGGCGTGAACTGGGTGGTCAACGGCCCCGCCAACGGCACCACCGTCGCCCTAGCAACGAACGGCTACGTCGGCTTCGGCGTCTGCAGCAAGAGCAACGACTACCTCTCCGAGATCGTCTACAGCCAGGTGACGCTCGTCGACTGACCGATCTCGAGCGAAAGAACCGCGCATTGCCTCGCCTGGATTGCTACCAGGCGAGGCCCGTTGCCTCATCGAAATTCCAGGGAGGTCTACGGAGCGAAGCGCAGTGCAGCCGCAGCGAGCGCATCCGACTCGCACGCAGCCGTGCTCGAGGATGCCACAGCGCAGGTACTCCTCTACCTCGCGCAGCACGAAGCGCGGGCCAGTGCCCCTCGAGCGTGCGGTAGAGCACCGTCTCTTCCGCACGGTGACGCTCGTATTCGAAGCTGGGCGGATAGGGATTTCGAGGCGGGCGAGCGCTCGGCGGCGGGCGCGCCGCGGACTCGGTCAGGGGGCCAACGTTGCGAACGAGAGCCCATTCGGGCTCGCCCACAGCGCCCCGAGCGCTGTTTCGCTACCCGCCATCGCGTAGGAATAAGAGCTCTTCGCATCTCCAAGGACTTGGGTCGAGATCACCTCGCCTCCTTCGAGGATCGACAATTCAAGCGGAGCGACAGGAGCCTCCCTGTCACTCCTCGCGAGGATGCCGACCACGTCCCCCCCAGTCGCGGCCAGGACGGGCACGTCGGCGCCGGCGACGCCCATCAGCGGATCGAGGCCGCTCGGCGTGATGCGGGCGACCAAAACCTCGCTCGGCCCGTCGGTAACCCTGAGCACACCGACGTAGCGCTCGCCGTTCGCTTGGGCGACCCCGTGGCGAGAGACGAGGACGTTGGTGCTAGTCAGTAGGGAGGTTGGCGCGTTCTGCACCACGCCTGCGTCGTCAAACGTCGCGCTGCGAAGCGCGACGCCGACTTCGTTCGGCTCAGTCCAATAGAGGGAGTTCTCGCCTGCTTCGTGAATGAAGCCCGCCAAGTCTGCGTTCCCGGTCGAGGTCAGCGCCGTCGGCGCCAGCAACACCTCGCCGTCGAAGGCGACCCTGGCGAAGTAGACCACGTAGCCAGAGCCTCCCGAATTGCTGCGCAACCCAATGCTGAGCGAACCATCAACGGCCGGCAGCAACCAGTGTATGTACACGTTCCCGGGCGCAGGGAAGGACGAGAGCGCGGGACCGACGAAGGTGCCGTCCTCGGCCATGCGCCGGATGTTGAGTACCTTATCGGCCCACGCGATGACGTAGGCGTTACCGTCCCACGAGATCGCTGAGCCGTTGCTGGTATTGGCGGCCCCAAGGCTCACGACCGGTGCGGCCTGCCATGCGCCGTCCACCACGCGGAACGTCGTGGCGCGCGTGTCTCCCCCAGGCTCTACCCACGTAGCGCCGAACGAGCAGCCGCTCGACGCGACGCCCAAGGACAGGGGGTTCTGCGCGAGTTCGATGTTCGCCGGACCATCCGCGCGCGGACATCCCCCCGAGGTGCCACCGGCGCCACCCGCGTTACTGGTGCCGGCGGCCCCTGCGCCACCCGCGCCACCGTCTCCCTCCAAGGCTGTTCGGGCTCCGCATCCGCCCAACGCGACGAGAGCAACGAAGCCCCCAGCAAATCGAGTCATTGTGGGCTGAGTAACACGGGAAGTTCCAAGCCGATTCCCATTCAACACGATGGGCTCATCGACGACGACTCCTGCCAACTGTACGCGGCGGCCGAGGTCGTCCTCGCGCTGGACGCAGCTCATCCCTTCGGCGTCACACCCACGGCGAGCGATCGAACTTTGCGCTCGTCCGCAAGTTGCCTCGCCCAACTGTGTGGGTCCGAAATAGGCGCGCCCGTTACGTCGAAGACCCGATGCGGGCGGGCATCTTCCGCATGGTAGCGTGATGGGTCCATGAACGATGCACAATGGGCCTCACTGGCGCGGGAGCTCGGTGTCCAAGCGTACGAGTCCAGCCTTCTCTCGGGAGGTGACGATCGCCATCGCAGCTTCGCGATGCGGCTCAGGGCTCGTCGTGGACCTGCCATTGGGAACATCGGGACAAGCCACGTGCTCTTGGGGTCGTGGAACGGGACGCGGTATCTTCTTACGCACCAGGGACGAGAAGGGACGCCACAGATCGGGGTCACGGTGGAGCTCGAGCCATCGCTCGGACTCTGTGCGTTCATTGGGACGCCTGCGTGGGTCCGCGGGCTCGGAAAGACGAAGCTCGTGCATCTTGGTGATCCGAGCCTCGATAGTGAGCTATGCCTCGAGGCGGCGGAGCCGGACCGCCTCGGCGAGTTGCTCCGTCCTCAATCCGAGGCGGACCTCACCCTTCTTCGCGGGATCATCAGCGAACGTTTCATCGTCACGGACACGACGATCGTGGACACGATGAGCGCGGCTGTCGCGGTGGAGGGCGGGGTCCCCTTCCTCGACGACCGCGCGCCTCGCCCCGTTACGGCGAGCGAGATCACGATGAAGCTCGAGCGCATGATGTGGGTCGGCCGCGAGCTGGCGTTGCGACGGAGTCGCGTACGCGTGACGGCGGAGGCTCAGCAAACTCGTGAGGCTTGGACTGAGGTAGCGCGTGCCCGCGCGCTCACCTTCCACCCGGACGCAATGACGATTCGAGGCGAATCAGCTGCGGCTCGAGTTTCGATGGGCATCGAGACCCGGCTGGCGGCGCTCGCGGTGGAGGAGAGCTTCGCGCCATTCTCTACCTACCTATCAGCCTCGTTCACGAAGCCGGTCGGTCTCAATCTCCGGGTCGAGAAGGCCGGCGTCTTCAACCGACTCGCAGAGGTCTTCGGAACGGACATCGTCGTCGGCGACAACGCCTTCGATCGAGCCTTCAGCGTGAGCGGCTCAAACGAAGCGAACGTACGCGAACGGCTGCGCCCCGCGGCCTCCGCGCTCGTGGAAGCGCACGCGCATGCCGCGGAGCTGACGCTGGACGACGGAGGCATCTTCATGCTGATTCCGGAGGTAGCGAAGACGCCGGGTCAGGTGAGCTCCGCGCTCGATCTGCTCACGGCAATCGTCGACGGCCTGCGAATCATTCCCGTGCAATCACCGTATCGTTCGTAGCGACGCGACACGCGAAACGACGAACGCCTTCACGCACCTTCGCTACTACGGAGCGATCGCTTAGTCCACGTAGCCCTTGTCGCCCGCTCCGCACCCCGGCCACTGAGCGCAAAGCTCCGGGCTCCCCTGGCAGTTCGTGCTGATCGCGTAGGTCGTGTACCACTCCTCCCGGGTGACGGGCTTGAAGACGATCCAGCTCTCCTCGGTCTGAGCTTGCGTCTCGCTCTCCCAGAAGGGGAAGCGCTTGCACGAGCCGTTGTCGCCGTTCGCTCCGCCCCAGTAGGCGTTGACCGCCAACCAGAGCCGGTCCTCGACGAATTTGTAGCGGCCCCACTGCACCGCTGGCCGGTCGTTCCAGTTGGTCCAATCGGGGTGCGCGCACGAATACCCAGCAGCGGTACCGTCGGGGTCGGCGGGGGCCGAATAGGTCACCAGATCACCAGCAAGCGAATAGGTGCACTCCGTGTGGAAGTCGGAGCCCGTGGTCTCGTTCCAGATGTAATGGCACTTGTTGTTTCCGGTGCCGAACGCGATCTTCATCTGACCCGCGTCGAGCGGTGCCGGGGGCTGAACCTCGGTGCCAATCACCCGCTGCTCCCATACCCAATAGCCTTGAAGAGGCTCTAGCCCGGGCTCGCCACCTCCTGTGCTGGCGCCACCTGCTGGGCCCGTGGAGGTCGTAGCAGGAGCCCCACCCGTGCCGACCGAAGTCGACGGACCTGCCCCAGGTTCCCCGCCGACGCCGCTGCCCGTCGACGCCTCGCCACCCGCTCCACCCGCGCTGCCCGTTGCGTCCTCCGGATCGCAACCGGTAAGGCTCATCGCAAGCGTAAAGACCGTGAATGAGAGCATCTGGGACCCGGACATATCGACCTCGCTTTCGCACGAACGCGGTTCCTGAACGAACGGCGTTTCAATCTGCGATTCGTTGGCAAACCGTGTGCCATCTACCGATATAAGGATCGCGGGCGTTATGTCGGGTGGGAAGGCTGCGACCACTGACCGAGTCGGTGTTCCCCTGAACTTGGATCGGTCCAGGGGACTCACTGCGGCGTCGCGGTCGGGAGGCTACGCGGCTCGACCATCGGTGGGAGCGTAGTCGCGCTCAGCCGAAGATCGACATGTTGTTCTTCAGCATCAGCGTCTGAATGTAGGGGCTGAGATGGGACTCCGGGATTTGAAAGTACTGCGCCATCTGGATCAGCCGCTGCTGCTCTTCTGGCGCGAGGTGACCGTCACCCATGGCAAGATCGGCGCAGTTGATGATCACGCAGAGCTTCTGCTGAGGCGCCAGAAGCCGCGTGGCCTGATCCAAAAACTGCTGAAACGGGTTCCGCTTGCAGAACTGAAGCGCCTGCTCGAGCGTGTTGCGATCAGGGACGACGCGGAGAATGTCCCCGGCTTCGTTGTCGTCGAGGCTGCCATCGGCCGAGCTCGTGTAGATCATGGCAGCGACGAGCGCGACCTTGGGGGTGAGTTGGATTTGGGTACCACCGAAGCTGTCGAACAAGCCCATCACGTGCCTCCTTGGGTTTCGAGCTTTGGCTCTCATCGTCAGGGCCGCGCGTCAACGCGCCCCTGCCCACAAAGTCGGTCTGGACACAGCCCTTCGTGAGGTCGAAACTTTCGAGATGACGGTGCCCCAGACCAGCGACGCGAGCGGCCTTCGAACCAGCCAGATTGTCTTGATCGAAGACGCGAAGGGGATCGGAACGGGCATCGAGGTGAGCTCGGACGGGTGGATCCTCACCAACAAACACGTGGCCGCGAGCCTCGGACCGTTCCGGGTTCTGCTCGCGAACGGACAGGACGTGCGCGGCGTCGGCGTCCACCAAAGCCCCCATCACGATCTAGCGATCGTAAAGATCGGACTGGAGCGCTCGAGCTTCCTCGATCTCGAGCGCGATGTTCGCGAAGACTGCACGGTTGGAACCGAGGTGTTCGCACTTGGACATCCTCGTGGCTGCAGGTTCTCCGTGTCGAAGGGCATCATCTCGAACCCCCACCGCGAGTTCGACAAGGAGCACTACATCCAGTCCGACGTGGCGATCAATCCCGGGAACTCCGGCGGGCCGCTGGTCGATCGTGAGGGTCGGCTGGTTGGGGTCGTGACCATGATGCTCACGTTTTCACAGGGACTCGGCTTCGCTGTGCCGGCCCACACCGCGGCCGACTACGTGCGTCACGTGAGGCGGCTGATCCGAAACAACGTCGTACGCATTCCGATGGAGCTTCTGCTGCAACCGATGGACGAGCGATCGGCCCCCGACCGCATCGTGCGTTCGGCCGTAGATGCGGTGGTGCTCGCCGGGCGGGCATCGATCGAGTCGGACGACCACCAAGGAGAGTATGAGCTACGTCGCCAGCGCGCGCGGATCCGCATCACCGCGAAGGACGGCACGCTCTTCGTCCGCGCCTTCGTCGCCGCCCTCGGGCCGCACGAGCGCAAGAACCCAACGTTCCTGCTCAAGCTGTTGGAATTGAACGCCACGCGAGATCTCGGCTCCGCCTGCTTCGCGATCGACGATGAGGGGCTCCACATCGGTGTTCGCCGGTCGTGGTCGGACCTCGATCTAGCCGAGGCGGTCGGCATCATCGACAACGTGATCGCGCTCGCCGAGCAGGCGCCCGGCAAGGTCGCCGCGATCTCGATCGGCGCCAGCCCGGCCGCCGCCGCGCCCTTGCCCCCGCTGCCGACGCCAGACCCAGCAGACCCGGGCTACCCAATCATCTCACTGCCCACCAGCACCGACTGGAAGTGAACGTTCGCTTGCCGACGGGAGGCTTGAACTAGGGCTCCTTCTTCGCAGGCTCATCCGCTGGTTCGAGGTCTGCGGCGGCGACATCTGCGGGGGCGATCTCCGTATTCACGACCTCGCGGACCACATCCTCCAGCGCGCCGACGCTGCGCGGGGTCGAGCCCATGCCCTTCGCTAGGCTTTCACCCTCGGCGGGCCCCTTGCGCGGATCGTCGTCGGCGAGCGGCGCGCGCTCGAGCAGCTCGCCGATCACGGTGTCCTCGAGCTTGCCCTCGATCGACGCGCTGAGGTGCGCTCGCAAGCGACCACGATCGTTGCGAGCGTCGAGATCGGACTCGAGACGCTCTTTGGCGGCCGCGAGCGGATCGTCCACGGGTGCGACGCGAGGATTGCCTTTGCCGAAGGCGTTGGCGGCTTCGGTAAAGGCCCATCCCGCGGCCTTGTTCAGGCGAGGATCGTCGGCGGCCACACGGGGGACCCAAGACCCCGACAAGCCTACGGCCTCCTCATACGTACCTGCTGCGGGGGTCACGATGGCGTCGAGCACGAACAGCCCACGCTCATCGACATGCCGGTCCAACTCGTCCCCCAACATTTCACGCAGGTGCAGCGCGAGTTCGTCGGCGCTGTCGAACATCGCGAACGGCACGACGATGGCCGCGTCGGAGAGAGCGCCGATGAAAAACAGCGCGCCTCCCTTGGAGCGAACGGCCGACCAATCACCCTCGAGCGGCGCCGTCGCGTCAGTGACCAGCTCGAAGCGCTGTGCCAGCTCTACGGGTGAGACTTTGAGCAGTGTGACTTTCCCAAACGCCATCTTCGTCGGCTAGCAGAGTTCGGCAGCGGGTGCACGCGTGACCCGCTGGGAAGCGCCGCGTCAGAGGGACGTCACTCGGCGATTTCGGCAGAGCTCAGGCCGCCCGAGCCGCCGGCGATCAGGACTCGCCCGTCTTGCAGCAAGGTCGCGGTCGGGAGGCTGCGCGGCTCGACCATTGGCGGCAGTGTCACCCAGGCGTTCGCTTCAGCGTCGAACAGCATCAGCTCGTCGAGGACGTCGCCGGTCACCTGGTTGAAGCCGCCAACCACCAGCGCGTTGCCGGATTGCAGGGTCGTCGCTGCAGTGCCCGTTCGCGGTGCGCCGATCTCCGGGCCTTCGGTCCAGGCGTCGAGGGACGGGTCGTAGAGCTCCGTTACGCCGATCGGGCCCACGTTGGCGATCTTGCCGGCGGCAGCGTGCACGCGCCCATCCCCGAGCGATACAACCGTAGGCCGCAGCCGCGCGCGCTCCAGCGGCGCGACCACGTTGAACGCTTCCGTGGCCGGATCATAGAGCTCGACGCGCGAAAGGCTGGCCGTGTCGGAGGCGCCGCCAACGAGCAACGGCAGACCGTCCACTTCGGTAGAGCCGGAGCCGACTTCATCGTTGCTGCCTCCAGCGATCAGCACATCACCGCTCGCGAGCCGAAAGGCTGCGTGTCCTCCGCGCGGGCCAGCGAGCGGGACCTCCGCCACGACTCCCATCGATGGATCGTAGAGCACCGCCGTGGACAGCACGCCCTCCGGAGACGGACTGCCGTTCTGATTCGAACGCGCGCCTCCGACCACGAGCAGGCGACCATCCTCGAGCAAGGTCGTCGTGTGATTGGAGCGAGCTTCCGGCAATTCCGGCAGGCCCGACCACGTCTCGCTCTCCGGATCGAACAGCTCCACCGTGTCGAGCGGCGCGCCGCTGAGCCCCTCTCCACCAATCACGATCACGCGCCCGTCCGGAAGGAGCGTCGCCGTGTGATGGCTGCGCCCGCGATCCATCTCGCCGGTAGCGCGCGAGCCGCTCGGATCGGGCCGCGCCGGCGCTCCGCCGTCCCCGCCTGCCCCACCGCTTCCGCACCCGAGCTTGAAGCGCCGCTACCGCCAGCGCCGCCCCCACCCGATGCGGAATCACCGCACCCGACAGCGAAAAGCGCAACGAGAAATCCTGCGAGGGAGAAGCGGAGGGCCATCGAGGGTGTAGGTAGTGCGGCGCAGATCCGATGTCCGCTCAAAACCTTTCAGGGTGGTTACGTCGTCACCACACCGGCCTCTACGAGGTTGGCCCACTGCCGCTCGAGCGCAACCGCGAAGGCGTGATCCTCGATGGACACGCCAGCCTCGAGGTTGCGGGTTTGGCCGCGGTCGGTGAAGTTCGCCGAGGTGATGAGGCTGCGCTCGTGGTCGACGACGACGCACTTGGCGTGAAGGCTGACGACGGCCTTGCTCTGCGCGGTACGCGGATCGAAGAACACCGACGGACGAGGATCGCCGAACGGCCACATCAGCTTGTGAAAGAGCTCAACGATCGCGCGACCTCGGGTCTCCGCTGTCACGGCTGCCCGGAGCGGCATCGCGAGTGTCTGCCAGGAGAGCTTCTTTCGCCGCGCGGTCTGGCGCAGGCGCTCCTCGAGCTGTCCGATGTCGACGAAGAACTGCGCAGTCACGCCGTGGTCTCGCATCACCTCGAAGAGCGGCGCGAAGAGTTCCTCGGGTCGGTCGAAGGAGTAACCCGCGACGAGCACATGCTTGCGCGCGCTGGCAAAGAGCTCTGGCACGAGCACGCGGCTATGCCGCGCCTGACTCTGGAGCGGATCTTCTCCCGTCCACACCAACGTTAGCTTCGGGTCTTTCCGAGCTGCCCGCTCGGCGAGCACAGCCTCCAGCACGCGCACTGCGGCCTCACGCGGCAGCCCACTCAGCATTTCGACGATCGCTTCCACTCCGCTGAGTCCGTGCGCCGAGAGCGAGGCCGCCGTGATGGGTGCGCTCATGGCGTGATTCGATAGAGCGATCGATACGGCTTTCAGGTCTGCTGTTGCGACTTCGGAGAGGCCCCGAGCGCTCAAGGCCGCTCCGTGAAGAACGCGGTTCCTTGGACTCCCATCGTCGGCACCACCAGCGCACGGTCCAGGTAGCGATTGAAGCGCTCGCACGCTGGCTCTGCGACGAAGAGACAGCCGTGGCAGGCCGCGCCCTCGAGGTTTCGTGTGGCCTGCGCATCGGGCAAATGGTTCGCACAGACCGGATCATTCGAGCAAAGGGTACCCATGTCGAACGCCCGCCGCAGATGCTGGAGGAGCGCACGCCCCTCTTCGATCAGCCCCCCCAGCGTGCCCTCGGCCCCGGGCGTGCCCGTCATGATCAGGATCGCCGCCATCGGCAGCGGATCCTCGGCGGGCGCGCAATAGAGGCGCTCGATCAACGAAGAGGCCGCGTAGCCACACGAGAGCGAGATGCTCGACATCAAAAGATGCGAGAGCGAATGCAGCAGATAGAACCGGATCCCGGGGAAGCGCGCGCCCGTTCCACCAAGCTCTCGCTCGAAGCCTTCGCGCAAGATCGCCTCCCGATCTTGGACGGCCTTCAGCTTCTCCCAATCGGAGACCGCCTTCTCATTGAGCACCAAGAGAACGCCCTCGCCGCGGAGCTCCATCGCCGGGAGCCAGTCAGTCGTGAGCCCCAGCGGCTGGAGCCTGGATGCATCTTCATAGTCGCCTTGGAGGTTCGGCGTCGCGCCCGATAGACGCGTAAGGCCTATCTGCGCGCGCACCTGACGGAGCTTCTTGGCGAGCACGACCCGCTCGATCGACGCAGGCAAGGGAGCCTCCGCCGTGGGCAGGCGGCGCGCAAAGTAGTCTTGATTGCGCGGCATCGCTGCCCCGGGCTGCTCATCAGGCTGGGACAGGAACCACTTGTACTCCGCCGTCCGCAGGCCATCCCGAGGGAGCGCCTTACCCTTGCGGATCACCTCGAGCGCGGCGAAAACGTCTTCATCCGCGTAGCCCGCGAGCTCCTCTCGCACCACGCCGACCTTCTTCCGCAAGTAGGCGACGTCCTCTAGATCGGCCTCCTTGATCACCTTCCAGAGTTCGGGCGCGCTCACCTTGTCGAGCAGCTCGCGCGCCTCATCAGGGATCGACAGCGCAGACACCGAATGTGAGAAGTACGCGCTGGTCGCCGTACGAACGAGCAAGTTGAGGTGCTCCTCACAACCATCAGGGTCGTTGCCCTCGTAGCCAAGCCATGGCCGCCGAGCGCCACACCGCGGGAGCACCTTGGGCTCTCGCGCGGTGGAGAGTGGGCGACGCGCATTGCAGTCTCCGCAGCGCACGACGACCTGCGAGAGATCACCCGAAGCGTCCTCCTCGAGGAACAGGTTCGAGCCTTTGCAGTCGCTCCCCGCGGCGCGATGAAAATGCACCCACGGGAACTCCTCCAGGTGACCCTTCGGACACGTCGCGACGAACCGTACGGGCACACACGTCCCGCGCTTCGAGTTGGAGCAACGATGGATATAGCGGCCCTTCTCCGACTCGAGGTCCTTTGCGTGCCACAGCGCCCGGCACTCCTGACAGATGAACCAAGCCGGGAACTCGATCACCGAGATCCCCACGTAGGGGTTCGGCGCGGAGTCGTCTCCGGCGGGCGGGAGCCTGAAGGCACCACCTACGTTGAGCTTGACGCCCTTCGCGTCGAGCCGGCGCGCGACAGCGTCATAGAGCCGCGGCTCGGCGATGAAGCCGGTCGTCGGGGCGCCCTTGTCGTAGCGCCAATAGTCGGTACCGCCGACGAGCACGGCGTGGTCGAGCAAATCCACCATGGCGCCGGGGCCAAACGTCGTGACTACCTGCGAGAGCCGCACCTTGCCCGGCGGGGGCGCCACCTGACCGGCGCGGCCGTCCCGTCGTGCGTTGGACTTCTTGGGCGCAGCCATCAGGAACCTCCTCCAAAGCGACGCCCTACGACCCATAGGTGCGCAGCGCTCTCCACATCACGCATCGACGTGGGCGCCACGAAGCGACGCTCCGACGGATCCTCCGCTCCCGCTTCGGTCGACGTCTTCAGCAAAGGAGCTCCGCCGGTCTTGTCGCGGTCGAACGGCGAGTACCTTCGCTGCCCCACGACCCCCTCCTTCTCACTGACGAGGCTCGCCCAATGGTCGAGGAGGTTCTTGCCCTCGTGCTCCAGGTCGTGCCGCGCGCGCTCCGCCCCGCCCTGTGATTGATGGGGTTGGCCTCCAGCCCGCGCGGCGATCGCGTGCACGGCTGCGTCAGCCACCTTGCGATGCTTGGTGATGTCGGAGGCGGCTTTGCCCGGCGTCATGTCGGGGTGGCCGAAGCGCGTCATCGCAGCGATCACGCCCGCGAGGCCGCGCTCGAGCGCGGGCCCCGAGAAAGGCGTCACGCTCGTCGCTTCGACATAGCGATAAAAGCTCCGGTGATACGCCTCGAAGTGCTCGTAGTGCGAGCGGTCCCGAGGTTTGTGCAGGTTGTAGAGCGTCACCACGAGGCCAGGCCATTTGGTGCTGCGACCCACGCGGCTCGATGCCTGGATGTACTCGGCGGTGGTCTTGGGCTGGCCTGCGATCACCATCAGCCCAAGTCGGTCGATATCGACGCCGACCGAGATCATATTGCTCGCGAGCAGGACCTGAATCGCGTCCGGCGCGCGATGCGGGTGCCCGAGTCTGTCGCGCACTGACTTCACCACGCTCGTGTGTTCGCGGCTCGTCAGCTCGACCGGCTCGAGACCGATGTCGCGATTGCGGAACCACAGGTGCGGGCCGACCGCGTTGCTTGGCTGGACCGACTCGGCTTTGCGCGCACGGTCCCGGACCTCTTCCTCCACGATCCGCCGCATACCCCCGAGCTCGCGCAGGCTATTGAAGTATCCGGCGAGCGTCATATAGCCGTCCGCTTCCTGAGCCTCCGGGCCTTCTGGATCGTAGACCTTCTTCGCAGCCGTCAGCAGCGTCCGATAAACGCGCTGCGAGATGTTCTTCAAGCTGCGGCCTTGCGCCGCTACGCCCACGTAGAGGCGGCCCAGCGACTCGGTGTCGACCTCGGAAAAGAACGTCTCCGAGTCGTCGATCCCGGGAGGTGGGAACACCGATACAGAGCCGCGGCCATAGAGCGCTTGGATCTGCGCGTGTGCGCGCCGGACGGTCGCAGTCGCTGCGAGCACCTTCGGCCGCACTTGCACACGCCCTTCGGGCGCAGAAGGGTTCGCGACCGAGCGCGAGCAGAGCGAGTCGATCGCCGTTTCATAAAGGCCCACCATCGTCCCGAGCGGCCCCGAGATGAGATGGAGCTCATCCTGCACGATCAGATCGGGCGGCAGCACGCCCTCCTTGAGCACCTTGGCCGTCTTGGGCACCTTCGCGTCCAATGGGCCGAAGAACTTGCGCCGCTCGCGCGCCGTCACCTTGCCGAAGAGCATCCCGATCTCTCCGCGCCACGGCATCATCGCGAACTTGTCGACCGTGGCGATCAGAAAGCTCGGCAGCTCGCGATAGACTTGCTCGTCGACGAACACGACCGGCAGTCCATGCGCGTCATTACCGCCTGCGAACTCGCACGACTCGCTCTGACAGATGACGCGCACGCCCTCTTGCTCTGGCCCCTTCAGGACCTCCATGCAGCGCGCGGTGAGCTCCGTCCGGCACCACGGACAGACAGCGAGCGGGAACGGGCTCTTGCCCTCGCCGATCTTGTATTTGGTGACGAGCTTCTGAACCTCTTCGAGCGTGTTCGCGGTTGCGCTCTTGCCGACCCACAAGCCGACCGAGAACCGCTCTTCACCAAGCTCGGCTGGCACCTTCTTCCGCTCGGACTCGAGCGCACAAACCAGCGACGCCGCGCGATCGAGCTGGTCCAAGGTCAAAAGGCGAAGCGTGTACCGAAGAAGCACGGCCACGCCGAGCCCAGCATCGGCGAGCTTGGCGCGACGCAGGCGCCGCAGGATCAGCGTGTAGGCGATGACACCCAAGTACGCCTCGGTCTTGCCGCCGCCCGTCGGGAAGAAGATGAGCTCGACGCACTCTCGTTCGGGCGAGAGTTCATTCGCAAGGCCATCCAGATTGAGCAGTAAGAACCCGAGCTGAAAGAGGCGCCATTCCGGGCGCGCGCCGCCTTGGAAGTCCTCCGGTTTGCGTCTGCGGGCCTGCGCGGCCATCGCGCGATTGGCCAGGCAGAAGGCGCGCCGAACGAGCTTGTCCTCCGCGCACAGCTCAATCCCCTTGCGGATCCGCTCGCATGCGGCCTGAGCGTGCTGCATCAACTCGTCCTGCACGGCCGCACGCAGGCCCCCTCCTACGCTCGCGTCCTTACGCTGCTGCTCAATCCATGCGAGGTACTTCGTCGGCAGCGCGCCGAGCTTCTCCCGCACCTCCGCCGCGTCTTTGAGCTCGGCCAGCTCTTCCATGGCGACCTGCACGTCCTTGTCGTGATGCGCGCGTACACGGTGAACGGATTGCCGAGGGATCCACGTCGTGCGCAGGCGCTTCGGCGCGCTGCGTGACTCTTCCTCAGGCAGCTCGACCGCCACGTTGTGCCCTACAGCCCATTCACAGTGGGTTCGAAACTGCAGATCGGCCACGCGCTCATCCCAATCCCCGCGAGCCTCGTCTGCGACGTTGGGCCGCGGCACGATCCCTTCTGCGCACGCGACCTCCAAGACGACCTGAAACAGGCTCTGCCTGTCACGCTGGCGCATATCCTCCATCGGCCTGCGATTGACCAAGAACAGCGAGACCGCGCGCGTACCCGGAGGCAGCTTGGTGACCGTCGCGTCCACCTCACGGACCTGCCCCTCGACCACGACACCCGACGCATCACGGAGCCGCAAGCGCTCTCCACGTGCGAGCGCTGCGAGTTCCACCGTTAGACTGTGCGTTTGCAAGGGCGAGCGCCGCCAGCCGCGCGGCCCACGACGCTTGCCCTCCCCTGGCTGCGTCTCAGGCGCATACTCGGCGAAGCGCGCGATCACCTCGAGCGAGGTCGTCTCCTTCGGCACGAGCAGCGATACACCCAGCGACACTGGGAAATGTTGCTGCCTGCGCGCCCCGGCCCCAGCGGCTCCGGTCCCCGCTGCGTCGTCCTCTCCATCATCCGGCCCCGTATCGAGGTCGTCGTCCTCCTCCACCTCCGGCTCCGCGTGCCCCTCGGGTGCCAGGAAGCCAGTCAAGTAGTGCCGCGAAGGCGGCAGCTCGAGCAGCTCCTGCTCAGCAATGCTGTCCTCATCCAGCTGGTAAGGGCCGACGAGATCAGCCTGGAGAGCGCGGACGAGATGATCGCGGGGTCGCATGGCGGCCGCGAATATAGCGCGACCGCGCAGTCATCGTGCCAGGATGTCGGGGTCCGTGGACGTTCAATGGTAGCCCGCTACCAAGCGAGCGCCTCGGGCCCCGCGGCGAACATCTTTTGGTAGGCAGGTACGGCGTTCCTGTGCCGCACGATCTCTTCCCACACGAAGCGGTGCGGCGTCTCGCTCACGGCGCGCCGCGCGTCGATTGCGTTGAGGCCTGCCGGCAGTGTTCCAGGCGCGACCTTTGCGACGTAGGCGACAGCCAACGCTGTTCGAAGCGCGCTCAACGTGGTCACGCGCGCCTTCACGAGGTCGTCACGATCATTGAGGTGGAGGAGCTTGATGGTCCAGAGTGCCCGCTGCTCCTCGCGGCTGCCCTTCAGAAGATCACTGCGCGGCGCGAAATGAAGGTTGCCCTCGATATCGAGAAACAGGAACTTCATCGGGTCCTCGTTGCGAGGATCGATGAGGACGGGATCCCCGTTCGGAGGCGGAACGATCGGATCGTTTTCCTTGCGCGGCACCAACTCCTGAACCGCCGCGCTTCCTTGCGTAGCGAATAAAGGGAAGAGATTGCTCTTGGGGCCGTTGCACGGCCCGCACGCGTACAGGTAGTTCGACCAGGCGAACGCGACGTCCGGATACCAGTCTTTGGGTCGAAAATGCTCGATCTCGTCGGCGACGGAGTCTTCGCAATAATTGCATCGGCGAGCGCCCCAGCACGCCTCCGTCAGCAACTTCTTGATATCATCGAAGGCTTCCCGCTTTGCGATGCTGCTCGTCTTGCTGGCCCAGGCCTTTTTCGCCTCGGGTACGCGGTCTTTGAATGGCCCCTTGCTGACGCCATCTTGTAGCGTCTTCAGCACGGCGAGCGTCGCGGTGGATGGGTCGGCGACCACGCGTATCGAACGCATGTCAGGCCCCACCACCAGGCGCGAGCTTGTCGACAAGCGCTTCGAGCGTGTCTGTGGGAAACGCTGCTGCCGCAGTCGGCAGCACGGCGCGCAGTTGGTCGCGCTCGGACTTGTCGTTGTCGCTGAGAGGTCCGCTGAACAGCTCGCGGGAGTTGAGCTCAGCCAGTCGCGCTCCCTTGCGCTTTCCCTCGTCCGATTGGCCAACGCCAACGCCGAACACGTTCGTCCCGTATGCGTCGAGCACATTGCCGAGACGCAGACGCGACGTCTCCTGCTCGTCGAGGAAGCGTCCAAGGCCGTCGGTCCCCGGCTCAGGCAAGAGGAAGATGCGTCCCGGCGCGCTGCATTGACACACGAGCGGGCTGTGGGTCGTGACGATGAACTGCGTCCGTGGAAACGCGCGGACGAGGAAGTCACCGATCCGGCGCTGCCAAGTCGGGTGCAGGTGCGCGTCGACCTCGTCGACGAGCGCCACGAAGGGTATCTCGATGCATTCGGCCCCGGCCTTGAAGACCCGCTCCTCACCGAAGGCGAGGACGAGCTGTCGCACGAGATCGAGGACGAGGCTGAGGGCTGAACGAAAGCCGTCCGACAGCTCCTCAATGGGCACGCTGCTGCGTGCTGCATCAACAAAGAAGACACGCTTGCTGGTTGGTGAAACCTCCACGCGATCAAGCTGGACGCCATGAGGGAGGAAGTCGGGCTGGTTGATGAAGCGCTTCACTGCATCGAACGTCGGAGCCTTACTGATCTCCCGAGCCACCCAGAGGTCGACGAGCCATGTCAGCGCATCGGTGAGCGCGAACTGCTCGTCGAAGAGCGACATGGTGCGGGCGAGCGATGCCTTCGGCGGGGTGGTCACCATGGCGCCGCCGGAGAAGCGCCGATACGGACCGAAGCCACAGCACACCCATCCGGCCGAATCACCAGCCCACACCGAGCGTTCGACCGAGCGCCCGCCGTCCTCATCGGGCTCTACCGTGATTTGAGTCTCGCTCGTGGAGCCATTGAGGTGCAACTCGCTGCTGCGAGCCACCCGAACGACGGCGGCGAGTTCACGCGGAGGGGCGCCTGCGCGGCTGAAGTAATCGACGTCTTCGTGGCGAGAAAAGCGCACACGCACGGTCCCCGCCTGCGCCTCGCGCCGCAGCCAGTCATCACCCGACTGCCGCAGGCCGTAGATATTCTGAGGTCCGACGAGTGCGAGCGCGATACTGCGAAGGAACGTCGTCTTTCCAGCGCCGTTGTTACCCAACACGATGTGAAAGCCGGCGGCGTCCGCTGGATCGACGGTCCACACGAGCTTCTCGACGGAGCGGAGGTTTTCGATGTCTACGGAGAGGACGTGCACGCTCCCACATTATCAGCGAAGGTCGAGACGCGCATTCAGGTCGCGGAGGGTTGCGCCTGTAGCGGGTCGCGCTCCTCCGCGAGCCCGGACTCGCTCCGGGCTCGCGCACATCGCCGTCTCAAACAACGGGAGGGATCGGCGGCACCGGCGTCAGGGGCGCGTTCTCTTCCTCTTCTTCGGAGCCACTTTTGCGGCGGCTTGCGAGCCCCAGGAGGATGAGCTGATCGCGGCGCGTGATCACCGCGCGCGCGACCTCTGACCACTCCTCGAACCATGCGCGCAAGCCGACGAGCGCGTCCTGCCGCTCCTTGCTGCTCGCCTCCGCTTGCGCGCGCTCGGCCGCGTTGGTCGGTGCGGCGCGGAGCGCGAGATCACAAAGGCCCGAAAGCCGCGTGCGCTCCGCCTCATCGACTCCGCGCGCCGCGAGCACGGCGAGCGCGGCACGATCACCAATGAGTGAAGCCTCCGGCCGGCCCTCCCCTGTCGCCAAGCGCCCCATGCGATCGAGCAGCTGCCTCATGCCGAGGACTGCCTCCGGTCCCCGCGCCGGCTCGAGCCCGTCGAAGAGGTAGGAAGCTTGCTCCGGATGCCGCCGCGTGAGCGACGCGCGCCCAATCCGGTGCACCTTCTCATCGACCGCGTCGATCTCGTTCAACGCTGCGCGTGCGGCCTCGTCATCGCGGTTGCGCTTCGGCCCGACTGCCGTCCCGAAGCCACTCGCCAGATGCAGGAGCTGAACGCCCTCCTGCTGATCGGCGTCGCTGAAGCCATGCTTCTCTAGCTGCTCACGGATGGCCCCGTTCGTCGAGACCGCACGCAAGAAGGTGAAAGCCCGCTCGCCCGTCGCCGCCAGCGTCCGCTGGCTCACCTGCGAAGCCGTGGTCTGAACCAACTCAACACCATTCTCGGAACCAGGAATTGCCTGCGTCATGACCATGTCCAAACGCACCACGTCGAGAGCCGCCCGATTGCGCCAGGTCGACCTGTGCCTCCAGTTATCGAGACGACGGCGGGAACATGGACACCCGAACGACAGAAAAAGTGACCTCGTCGTCAGTAGGCGGACCTTCGCGCGCGGTCGTGACTGCTCCGCAAACGTGTTTGCAGGCTTCGCTATTGACCGCGAAGGCTTCGCACCCGGCAGATGACGCTCCGCGAGCGGCATTTGCTGCCTGTTTGCGCGACTACGGAGCATCCGCTGTTGACCGACAGCGGCGGCTCAACCGAGCGCGAAGCTTGAACCGTGGAGATTCAAGGGGTTGCACACGTTTGCGAAGCGGGCGCGACGGTTTGCGAAGCGGTTGTAGCAGGGAGCGAAGCCTGCGCAGTTTAAGTGACAATGGGCATTGGCCTGGGCGTCTACATCCTCTGCTGAGCGGGCTCGGACAGGCCGGCCGTAAATCGCAGCCGCGCCTGAACAAAGAACGTGATATCTCACGCGCCACGGGATGAACTCATCCCGCAATCCGACGGCTGACGGCGTGACCATGAACAAGACCCCCCGCAAGCGACGCTCCCTCGCCAAACCGGGCAAGTCGGACAAGCCGCTCAAGCTTTCGATCCGCAACTTCGCCCACATTCGTCAAGTGGACCTCGTGCTCGGCGATCTCACCGTGCTGGTCGGGCCCCAAGGGGCCGGTAAGAGTCTCGCGCTGCAATGGCTGAAGGCGAGCATGGATGGTCGCCAGATGGTCGACGCGCTCCGCTCAGCTGGGCATGCCGTCGACAAGC
The DNA here is from genome assembly GCA_903892415.1 of uncultured delta proteobacterium. Lineage (GTDB taxonomy): Bacteria > Myxococcota_A > Polyangia > Polyangiales > Polyangiaceae > Xiheicaenibacterium. Next base: position 26,346 of record CAITIQ010000314.1, read on the forward strand.
CCGGAGCGTTGGTCGACCTGATCTTCGGGAACGGCATGGCGCCTGCGTGGAGCAAAGACTCCAAGGTGACGCTCGACAACAAAGAGATCACGCCCGCAAAGCTGAGCCGAACCGGCAACGGCAAGGAGCGCGTGTTCTTCATCCCGGCCCACCGCGCCATGCTCATCAGCGACGGGTGGGCAGCCCCGTTTCAGAAGCTCGGTCCTGATACGCCCGCCGTAGCGCGGCTGTTCAGCCAGAACCTGTTCGATCGCTTCAGCGGCAAGGACGCGGAAACGCTGTTCCCCGTCGACAAACGACTGAAACGGGAGATCCGTGACCAGATCGACAGCGCCGTGTTCCACGGAGGCAAGGTGGGTGTGGAAGAGGACGCACAGCACGCGCGCAGGCTACGGCTCATGCACGGAAACACCCACCTGCCGTTCATGACCTGGACCGCTGGGCAACGCGAGTTCACGCCGTTGCTTCTGGCCCTCTACCATCTGCTGCCGTCGACACAGAAGCGAAAGCGAAACGGCACCGATTGGGTGGTTCTAGAGGAGCCAGAAATGGGACTCCACCCAAAAGCCGTCACCGCCGTCCTCCTGCTCGTGCTGGACTTGTTATGGCGTGGGTACCGAGTCGTGCTCTCGACGCACTCGCCCCATGTGCTCACCATGCTGTGGATGATGCAGAGGCTGAAGGAGCACCACGCCGGGTGGCAGCGCGTGTGTGAGGCGTTCGACATCAAGAACTCGACGCCGATGCGAGGCGTCGCAGAGGCCGCACTGCTCAAGGACTACCGCTCCTACGCGCTCGAGTTCGATCACCAGGGCAAGGTGACATCACGCGACATCTCCAAGCTAGACCCGGAATCGGAGGACCCGACCGAGGCTGGTTGGGGAGGCCTGACGGACTACTCTTCGCGCTTCGGTGATGCTGTCCGCACCGCTAGAATTGAGAACGACGAGTGAGCAAAGTCGCCACGCCGGTTCGCGCTGCGCTCAAACCAGAGTCCAAACTCCTCACGCAGGTGAAGGACGGGCTAGGAGCGCTCGACGGGTCACATAAGGCGTACTTCGATGGATCCATTCGCGCCTCCTTCGCCGATAGCCTGAACCTCGACGAAGCCGTTCGCCACGGCCATGACACGGAGAATCGCTGGGACTACCTGTTAGGTCATGCGCCCACTCGCCTGGTGCTCGCCGTCGAGCCGCACACAGCCAATACGCATGAGATCAAGAACCTGATCAAGAAGCGTGCGGCGGCGCTGAACCAGCTGCGCGAACATCTTCGGGACGGAGCGAGGGTCACGAAATGGCTTTGGGTGGCATCGGGTAAGGTCGACTTCGCCGCAACTGAGAAGGCGCGACTCAGGCTCGATCAGGCCGGTATCGAGTTCGTGGGTACCAGGGTGATGGCCAAGCATCTACCGACTACGACCACGACCGCCAGCGGCTCGGGCACGGCCAACGCGGGCACAGGACCGTCCAAGAAGAAGACGGCCAAAGCACGCAAGAAGTAGCGCGCGATGCCCCGCCAGTTCGCCCTTAGCCCCTCGAGAAACGTCTTGATGACGGGTCCGTCAAGAGCATCGCGCTACTCGCCCTTCGCCATCGCGATGAAGACCGGCTCCACCAGGATCCTCGTCCCAAGCTCTCTCGCGCGTTCGAGCTGCTTGGCGTCGGAGAGTGGATCGGCGGTCACGACGACCTCGACCTGTTTGGACATGCGCGTGCGGACGTCGAAGCCTGCCTTGGTCGCGAGCTGTTCCAGATAGGCGCGCTCGGCCTTGACCTCGGCGAAGTAGACGCGCGTCCCGGGTGCCAGCGGGCGCAGACGCGCGATCGCGACGGTGGAGGCTGACTGCGTCGCGGCCAAGAGCGCAGGCCCGACCGCCGTAGGGAGAAGGCCGAGGAGCGCCGCCACCCTCTCGAGATCGGCGCGTTCTTCCGCTGTCACGACTCCATCGGCGACCGCCGCACAGGCGAGGTCGCGCAGATAGCCGAAGTGGATGCGGGGTAGTTGCTCTGCGCCGATCCCAAGCTCCGCGGCTACCTCGGCGAGCGTCTCACTCTCCGCTGGGGTGAGCGTGCGGTCTTGCAGCGCCTGGTCCAACGCAAGCAGGTAGCCCTCCGCGTCGAGCCCGTTCGCGCCTGTCGCTGGCAGGCGATTGACGAGCTGCGCGGAAGACGAACGAACCTGCGCGCGACGCTCGGACGCAACGGAGCGAGGCACGAGCGGAGCGTGGCCGACGACGTGTGGCCAGGGCACGCGCATCGCTGCTGCGAGCTCATCCTGAAATGGCACGTCGCCGTTCGCGCTGATGGTATTACCGAGCGCACTAAGCAGTAGCGACGTAGCGCGCGCGTGGGCGAGCGCGTCGTAGTGCTGGGTCAAATGCACCATCGCGCGATCACAGCACGCGCTGAGAGAGCGACCGAAGAGCGGTTGATGCCACCGCACGGATTGCTTGAGCGTGCAGACGCTGACCATCTCGAACGGCGACACACCAAGGCGCGCGAGCTCATGGCTGAGGAACTTGGAGTCGAACACGACGTTGTGGCCCACGAGCACTGCGCCACGCAGGTGATCCACGACGATGCCCGCGACATCACGGAACCGCGGCGCGAGCAGCACATCCGCGCTCTCGATGCCGTGCAGCTCGGATGCGCCCATCGCCCGCTCCGGGTTGATCAGCGTCGAGAACTCCGCGACGGCCCGGCCCCAGATGTTCGTGCGGATGATCGCGAGCTCCACGATGCGGTCAGAGCGCGGGCCCAGGCCGGTGGTCTGCAGATCGAGGATGGCGAAGCCGGGCTGCATCTGTGAGCCGACAATAACAGTGGCGAGGTCTTCGCCCAATTGCGTAAGGCGGGGCTCGGGGATAGCGTCGGCTCCTCGATGGACGGCACCAGCGAGCGAGAGTTCGAGCGGATGCGCGCTGACTGGGAACAGGTAGTCGGGCGCGCGCACAGGGAGATCGAGCAGTGGAAGCTCGACTTCACGAGGCTGGCCCGAGAAGAAGCCGCGCTTCGCGCCCAGGGACGTTGGGTCGGCGGGCGAGATGACCTTTTCGGCGTGTTGGGCATCCAGCGCGCAGAGATTCGCCATACTGCGATGATCGGCTGGCTGCTCGACCCCTGCATGCGCCATGGCCTCGGAGCCGAGTTCTTGAGACGGTTTCTGTCGTCCGTCTCGATCCAAGCGTCGGATTCGGAGATGCTTGACGCTCGCATCGGGTGCGAGATTTTCAGTGAGGGGTCGCGCGCCGACATCGTTATCTGGCTGCCCTCATCCACCGTCGTCATCGAAGCCAAGGTCGACGCTGGGGAGAGTCACGAGCAGTGCAAGCTCTTGCGCATGCGCTTCGCGCACAGCGTGGGTGCGGAGTTCGTGTTCCTGTCGGTGTCTGGCCGGGCGCCTGATACCGCAGGTGAGTATCTCGACGAGTTCAAACGGCTCTCGTTCAGACAGGTGCGAGATTGCCTGGAGTCAGCGCTACGAAGCCAGCCGGGAATTCCGGGGCCAGGGCGTCAAATCGCCGAGGACTATCTGCGAACGTTGAAGACGGAGTTTGCATGAGGATTGATGACGAGCGAGTGAAGTTTTACTTGCGAAACCGCGCGCAGATTGAGCAGTGGGCGGCCCTCGGTGAAAGCGCCGCGAGTGCCCTGCACAGTTGGATGTGCGCACTGACAAGCACGATGGAAGCGCTATGCGCGAAGCTCGGCGAGGATGTTCAGCTCGAGACGAACCTCGACGAGGGCAACGCGTGGCCCAACTTCCGGTTCGTGAAGCAATCCTGGGGCCCCTCAGCTGGAGAGCCTGCGGCGGCCATTTCACTCGAGTGGACGCGACGAAGGGGCTCGAGGCCCGAAGACCGGTTTAGACCGTATGTGGGAATCCGTTCCGTGAACTCAGCGGCGGCCGGCGTTGCACTTCGAGCCTCACCCGAGATGTCGGCGGTTAGGCAGCGCCGAGGCGACCGAACCAGTCCATGGTGGCTCGGGTTCACCTATCAGCCTGTGCCCTCAGACTTTCCAGACGCCGCTGATGCGTACCGTTCCCAGCTGGTCGACGCGCTGGACAAATGCTGGACCGACTACAGCGGTGCGATCACGTCGGTACTGGCGCAGTCATCGCCCACCGCCGGCCCGGTTCCTTAGCCGCTCCGCGAGCATGAGCATCAGCAGTTTGCATAGGGTCCGTCCCGATCTCGCGGCGCTTGGTGAGGGCGAACGCTAGGAGAGGCTTGCTCGCGCCCTGCAATGTTGGGAGACTTCGCCGGTGACGACCTCAGCCACAAGCCCGGCCTCGCTGCCCGCGTTCGACCCAGCGACCGGTGCTCTCCCGGCTGGTGACTACTACCCGACGCAGGCGGACTTCGAGGCGCGTTTCGTTCACGTAACTTCGACCACGAGGCTCGCTATCCACGAAGGTGCTACAAGGCACGCCTCTGATCTCGCGACGGCCGGAGTCCCTGGCCAGGCACCTTGTCTTTTGAACGGGAGCTACACCACCAACAAGGTCGACCCTGGGGATATCGACCTTGTTGTGGAGGTCGATGAAGCCCTCTACCTCGCGAGTCCGGTCGTTCAGACGCTTCTGGCGGGGCCCGCTGTGAAGTCGACCCACCACTGCGACGCGTACCCGATCGTCGTGCTTCCAGCGGGCCACCCTGACTACAAGGCCGTCACCGAGGACGCCCGAACCTTCTGGCACACGTTCTTCGGTAAGGACCGCGCAAATCGCGCAAAGGGGCGCGTCTGGCGAACCGTCGCGGGGTTCCGATGAATCTCGAGGCTGTCACCCTCCGCGAGGAGATCGTCGCGCTCGAAGGGCTCATCGAGGGACTTCCCGACCGCTACCGACAGGGGCCACTCGGCAAGACCTACTCGGCTCGACTTGCCCAGCTCCAACACGCACACGCGGAGCTTGAGCTTCAGCTCGCCACGAAACGCATGAACGCTCCGGGCATCAACGTGCGCCTGGACGGCGAAGTCGGTAGGATCAAGGCCCTGATCCTCGCCGAGCTCGTCTCGGCGGTACAGACACTCGTGACGGCTCTAGGCCAAGCTGTCGCGGGTCGGCCCACGACGAAGGGCATGGTGCCGCTCGAGGTCCAACGCAGAACAACCCTGGAGGCGTTCGCCTTCGCCCCAGGCTCTTTTATCGTTCAACTGGTGGTCGACCCCCAAGCGCTGGAAGTTGCCCCAAGTCAGCGGCTACTTCCGACGCTAGGCACTCCAGAGGCCGAGCCCCTCGCAGTGCGCGCCCTCGATGAGCTGTCGACGCTCCTGGAGATAGCAGACGACGGACCCAAACTGACAGAAGCGTTCTCCAGGCTGAAGGGTCGGGTGCTGACCGCCTACGACAACCTGCTGCAGGTACCCGAGAACTGCGGTGCAGAGCTCGACTTCACGTTTTACGATCCTCGCTCGGAGAAGCGTTGGGCCCGCAGCGTGACGGGTGCTGCAGCGTCAGTGATCCGAAAGGCCCTGACTGCTGAGGTCGTTCGCGAAGAGTCCGAGCGAGAGTGGATCGTTGGGAGCCTCGTCGGGGCCAATCACAGAACCGGCACGTTCGAGGTTGGCTTGGAGGATGGCTCAGCCGTTCAAGGCCGTGCCAAGGACGTAACTCTGCTCAAGGGCGTCATCATCGGGGAAACCTACAGCTTCGAGCTATGCCAAGTCCTCGCCAAGGACCCCATCACGGGTGCATCCTCGATGAACTACGAGCTGATATCGAAGCCCGAGAAGTCGTTTTGACGCACCCAACCTTCGTTTTGTCGCGCTAGCAGCTCTCTTCGGTCGAGGTCGACGCTTCATCGGATCTATTCGCTCGGGAGCGCAGGCAGTGATCTCGAGGAGAAGTAGGCCGGTTGATCTTTCGGGAGCGTAAGCCGCAGGCGCGCTAATCCTCCATGCCCGGCAGCACCGGCCCGGCCTTCTTCTTCCCGCGGCCCTTGCTCTTCTTCTCTTCTGCGACCGCGCCCTCTCCGGCATCCGCGCCTGCGCTCTCTTGCTTCGCGGCTGACCTCTCCTTCTTCGCATTCGCTGCGGAGCGGGCGGGCTTGGCTGCTGGTTTGCCTGCGGCGTCGGCTTTGGCCTCCTCTGCGGCGCGCTCGGCGTTGAGGGCGAAGAGCTTATCGACGATGGCGTCTTCGAAGATTTTGGCGGCGGTCTTTTGTTCGGGGGTGGTTGGGCAGTAGGGGGGGACGGTGAGGTCTGACCAGCCGTAGGCGGCGATGACGGCGCGGTCCATGGTTTCGTGGAGGGCGCGGAGTTCGAGGACGCGCGGGTCGTCGTTGTTGGGGTCTTTGATGGCGTTGTACGTCTTGGTCAGGCCCTGCTGGGTCTCCACCATGAAGGCGGCGCGTGCGTCGTAGAGCGCCTGGCCCACTGACTCGAGCGCGGGCAGCACAGCGCGCGGATCGGGCGTGGGAAACGGGAAGGTCTCGAAGCAATCCGAGGCTGAGTAGTTGAGGTCCGTCTTCATCGTAGACGAGAGCAGCCACGTCCAGGGCGCGTGCACGCGGGATTGAAGGACTGCGAAGGCGGTGAAGTGGTCGAGCGGGAACGCGTAGAGCTTGTGCGAAAACACGCGACCGGTCGGTTGGAACGAGAACAGCAGATGCTTGCTAACAATGCTGGTTACCAGGCAGCGCTCAAGCGGCGCGATCGCGTCAAACAATGCTGGCGTCCAACGCCCGTATTGCCACCAAAACTGCTTACGCCGCCGCCCGTCTGGATTGTCGTTGAGCTTGTCCCGCTCAGGCTTCACCTTCTCTCGCACGATCCCAATTAGGTCCGGCCATTGCTCCGCCTCATCCAGAGTCATCGTGCCAAAGCTGATCACATAGCGATCGAAGGCTTGCGTTGGGGTCGAGTTAACCTCCTCCCCGCCGAGATACGGGTAGATCCGCTCGGCGTTC
>CAITIQ010000315.1 GCA_903892415.1 uncultured delta proteobacterium
GCTCATCTCGTGGTGCACGCCCGCACGCATCAACAGCGAGCTGGGCTCGGTCGGCAAAGTGCTGGAATCCAAGCTCGATTCCCTCGTCAGCGATGCGATGACCGGCGACGCCGAAACACGCAAGATCGCTCTAGAGAAGATCGCCGCGCTCGATCTGCACCGCGACGAACACGACACCAGCGACGAAGAACTGGAATCCGCACGCAAGCGGGCCGATGCCTTGCGTGAGCAAATCACAAGCCTCGAACGTCACCTCGATCGTTCGCGCAAGCACCTCGGCTTCGACAGCGCTTCCTTGCGCGAGACACTCAATTGCGCCCTGCAACTGCAGCAAGTCGCGCCCTTGCGCGAAGTGCGCAATCCCGACGGATCCACTGCATGGGCACTGCCCCCGCTCGAGTCCAAACCGGGCAAGGGCGACTGGGCCGAAACGCTCGACACCCTGCGCAAGCCACCGGAAGATGGCGAGCGCGACCGTCAATGGCGCAGCGAAGCCCCCATCCGGCCGCTGGTGTTCGACCCGCCGGCTCACTTGGACGAAACACGCGTCCATGTGCACCTAGAGCACCGCATCGTCAAGCGACTGCTGGGCCGATTCTTGGCACAAGGCTTCGTGCACCACGACCTGTCGCGCACCTGTCTTGGTTCCAGCCGCGATGAACACACACGCGTTGTGCTGCTCGGCCGAGTCGCGTTGTATGGCCGCGGCGCTGCCCGCTTGCACGAAGAGGTCCTCTGCGTCAGCGCACGCTGGACAGATCCCGCCACGCGCAGCCGCTTGGCCGTCGAGGGCGTCGATGCCACCAAAGCCACCTTGCAATGGCTGCAAGAAACTCTGGGTGGTTCGGCATCCACTCTGTCAGCACCCGTGCCTGAAGACCTGCGCCGGCGCTTGCATGCCGCCATTCCGCGCGACCTCGATGAACTGCGCGGGCACCTACAGCAGCGCGGAATCACCGCCGCCGACGAGGCAACCAAGGCTCTCGATGTGCGCGGCAGCGCGGAGGCCAAGTTGATGTACGAGACCCTCGACGAGACGCGCAAGCGCATCATCAAGAAAAAGGCTGACACGGACCACCAACAGCAGTCCTTCGCCCCCGAAGACCGCGACGAGCAACGCACGCTCGAGCTGCACCGCCGCTACTGGAAGACCTGGCTATCCAATGTGGAAGCCGACCTCGACTACGAACCCAATCGCGTGAAGAACTTCTACCGCGTCGCCTCCACGCGCATCGAACCGCTGGGCATCGTCTACCTCGTGGGCGCCCGCGCCGCCGGAGCACGTTGACATGGCTTTCGATCCCGTAGTTGCCGCCCACAAGCAATGGCTCGGCTACCTGCAACCCAACGGGTTGGTGGTCGCGCCCCAAGTCCTCGCCGACAAGCAGGTCATCATCGACCGCACGGGCATGGCCGCACTGCAAACAGGCTTTCTCGAAGCCCTGCGCCAAGACGACGACGGCGAAACGACCTTCGGGCCCTTCTTGGCGCCTGGCCTTGACGGCAAGCCCAAAGGCCTCGCGCTTGAATTTCTCGACTGGCCCAAGGACCTGATCGACATCGACGCCATCGATGCGTCGGCTTGCGCAGCCCTGCCGGAGCTGGACGCTGAATTGCGCCCCACGGCCGCCCTGCGCCACCCCAAGCCGGCCGACGGCAACAGTCCCTACGTCCTGCTCACCAAGGAAATTGGACACGGCAAGGACCTCGACAAGC
>CAITIQ010000316.1 GCA_903892415.1 uncultured delta proteobacterium
CGAAACCATTCCCAGCATTCGCGCGGCCATGGGCCCGCTGATCGATCTCGACCAAGGCATCCCGTACTTCGCCCTCGACGTGGACGGGGGCGCGTTATGGGCGTTCGGCGTCGCTGGGCGCGGTCAACCCGAACCAACCGAACTCTTTCTGCTCGCCGAGGTCGGCTATTCGCACTCGCAGCGGCCCGACCATATGATCAACCTCGGCGGCGCCATCGGCGTGGGAACCAACATCGCCTCCATCGCTTACGAGCCCCATTTCCTGATCGGCTCCTGCGACGAAGGCTTCGGCCTCGGTATGCGCAACAGCATCGCGGGCCTCTTCCTTCTCCGCTCCTTCACGATTGAGGTCGGCCATCAGTTCGTCAACGCCGGAGGTCTCGAACACGACCTCATCATCTTCGCCGGCGCCAACATCGGGCCGGTGATGGCGGCGCTCTTGCGCTACGAAGGCTAGAGTCCGGCGCATCCTCGCCTGTGCGAGCGCGCTGCGCTCGCCCCCCCGTGGTCGGCATCAAGGGCGGCGTCGCAGGTCGACGGCCGACTATTTCCATCAACTGGTGAGCGCAGCTGGAGCCGCCGGCTGCGCTGCTCGTCATCACACCGACTTAGCCGCAACTTCAAGCGACGTGCACACCATCGCGAACAAAGCCGGGTCGGCCTCGACGTGGGGCAAGCTCAGACTCTCGGCCGAAAACTCCAGCCAGTTGGAGGGCTGGGAAAAGAGGCAGGGTACGCCCAACCTCGCCTCCAGTTCGGCGGCGAACTCATGCCGTTCGTGCTTGAGCCCCACCGCGGTTACGCAAGCATCGGTGCCGGTGTTCAAACGCATCTGACGAAGGAAGTGCGCGACCAGATACTCGTTCGAGTGGCGGCCACCCAGCCCAGGGCGCGGGGTCAACATCCAGCGGACTCGGCCCTGCGGGCATGGCTCGAGCGACGAAACGATGATCCGGCTCACGACCGGAGCAAAACGGATCGTCTCGAGAATCGCCACCTCCACGTTCGCGGACGAGCGCAAAAGGAACTCAACCAAGCCGTGGCCACCGCGTGGAACTGCTTGCGCCACCGACACCGCCAGCAGCGGGTCGTTTGCGGACTCGGCACAAGCATCGGCGAACGTCTCGAGCAGCTGCGGGGACAGACTCGGCGTCTTGGGATTGACCCCGTAGCGGGCCAAAAGCGGTGTCAGATCGACTCCACGCCGCGTCAGCTCGGCAAGAAAGAAGGGCAGCGCCGGGGTTGCATACGGGGCAGTCCGCATCGGCGCAGCCGCACTCGGTCGGGTCAATTCAGCGACCGTAGCTGGCTCCTCTTCGACGCTGCGTGATAGCGCCTGAGCCCGCTTCTCACGCCAAACCAAGTCATCGCCCGTCAGCGAATTCACCCACGCGCGCAGCGCGGTAGCCGACGCAACAGCGCAAGCTCGCTCGAGGTCCTCTCGCATTTCGCGGGCCGATTGGTAACGAGTGACTGGAGATTTCTCGAGCCCACGCAAGATGATCATGGCCAGCTCGGGTGGGATGGATGGGACCCGCAGGCGTGGGTCTTCGCACGGGCCACCACCCACGATTCGGAAGATCAACTCCGCTTGGTCGGCACCAGAAAATAGCCTGGAGCCCGTCACCAACTCCCAGAGCACGACGGCCGTGGCGAACAGATCGATACGATGATCCCCTTTGGCCAGAATCTGCTCGGGGGCCATATACGCGAGCTTCCCTTTCATGTGGCCGGCAGCCGTCACATGGCTGTTGGCCATCGACTTCGCGATGCCGAAGTCTGTCACGCGGGCCACCCCCTCCGTATCAAGCAAGATGTTGTGCGGTGAGACGTCTCGGTGCACGACTTGCAGATGCATCCCATCCGGGCCACAAAGAGCGTGAACAGCCTCGAGCCCGCGCAGTACTTGAACAGCGATCGCGCAAGCCAGGTCAGGCGCAAGGGGCGCCGCGTGCCGCACGGCCAGCGCGTGCAGCGACTCGCCGTGAACGTAGTCCATGACGAGCGCGATCTGGTCCGCCTCTCGAATCACATCAATGATCGAGACGACGTTGGGATGCGCCAAGCGCGAGCCGATCCGCGCCTCATCCAAGAGCATACTGACGAAACCAGGATCGCGAGCCAAGTGCGGATGAAGTCGTTTGATCGCCACGAGTCGCCCGTCCGCAGAGTCCATCCGACGTCCGAGAAAGATGGAGGCCATTCCTCCCGAAGCGAACTCCGCCCCCACTTGATAACGACCGAGCATGACCGGCTTACTCTGTGTCCTCGTCACCACGGCGCCGAGGGTAGCCCTAGCGGCGCCCCCGAAACCAGGGTCCTGAGTGCTAGCTCGCTCCCGTGCGCTCGAAGCCCAAAACATCGAGCTTCGGTGATACAAGCTCGCGCATGCTTTCGAAGCTCCTCGTGCCGCTGTTCGCCGTTCTTTGTGCTTGCTCCGCGAGCGCTACCAAGCCCGAAGACGGCGCCCCCAAGGCGCCAGACGCGACGCCCACGGCGATCGATTCAGTGACGCTGCCAACATCCCTGCCCTCGGCTTCAGCAGCAGGGCCGGTCGAAACGAACACGCCTAGCGCGAGCGCAAGCGCTGCGAGTGAGGTCGCCCCGCCGCGAGCCGACGGCATCGACAAGTTGGTCCTTCACTTCCAGGACGCCTCGGTCCCACCGCCGTACCACCGCAGCTACACCATCACCGTGACGCCGAGTTCCATCGTCAAGGTCGTCGACAGCTACGGCACGATCGTGAGCGAGTCCAAGGCGCGCTTTCAAGCGGCCGACTTCAACCAGCTCGTGGACGGACTCTTGAAGTTGAAGATCAAAAGCGGCGCACCGGCAGGCGACGGTTGCACCGGTGGTACAGGTCGCTCGGTCAAGCTGCTCGCAGGCAGCAAGCTGGTGCTCGAGTCGAGCTCGTCGAACTGCGGTGGCAAATCGCAAGGTCCCTTCGCGGCCGCCGAAAAGTGGGTGGGTCAGGTGGAGGCCGCTGCTCCCACTGAGCTCGGGCCCCGCTGAGCATGACTCGGTCCGGACGCGGGCGGCCTCGAGAAGGTAGGCCGCCCTCTCGAGCCTAGTTCGACTTGGCCAGCTGCTCGCAGGCTGGCTGGTCCTTCAA
>CAITIQ010000317.1 GCA_903892415.1 uncultured delta proteobacterium
CTTTCGCTGTGGACGTTGGTGACGGTGGAGCGAACCGAGCCAGACATGTACGGCGAGCAGCAGACCGTCGAATTCATCGACCATACGGGCCCGAGCCCGACCGGGGTGCGCCGGCGAATCGGGCTGATGAGCAACCTGCGGCTGGCCAACGTCACGTACCTCGCTCGATGGCGTGAAGGGCTCGTTTTGCCGATGGAGCCTTTTCTCCGACGGCTCCCCATCGCCGACCGCTTTGACCTGTACTGGATGGACCACCTTCCGCGCGCCGGCTCCTGCGTGATGAGCGCGGTGGTGTTCGGAAACGCCACCAAGAGTCCCTGCGATCCAAAGCGGCTTCCCCCGCTCATGCGGCGGCTGCTGGGAACTCCGTAACGCAAAAGGCTACGGCTCCTGCTTGATTCGTAGGGTGGTTCCCCGCTATGACAGCGGCGTGGCCACCAAGAAAACCGGCATTTTTGCCTACGATCACCCCGCTCTCGTTGCAACCCTCGCGGCGATCGCCATCGGCGGAGGCTTCTTGTACGCGCTCAAGCTCTCCGCCGGAGATCACTCGGCGCCTGGTTCACACGGGGCTGGCTCAGCGGCGCCACACTCCTCGGCGAGCGGCGCTCCTGCGGCTTCCGCCAAACCTGCCAAGCATTGATGGTCGGATGGCCCGTCGTTGATAGCTTCAGCACTGTTTTTTAGCAGGTTGAGCTAACCTGCGTCGGCCCTCCATGGTGCGGATGGACAAGCTGCTTGAAGCATGGCGGGCTGACCCGAAGGTCGACGCGACAGTTGAGCTGTGCGCGATGCTCATCCGCGCGGCGCTGAAAGCAGCTCCACAAAAACTGTTGCCCGACCCTTTCGTGATCGGCTTCGCCAACGAAGCTCGGGCCAAGCATCCCACCAATCTCGACGTGGCGATCGCCGTGAGCGATCTGTATTTGATCTCGGGCCTGACGACCCACGCGGCCGCCGTGCTCGACATGGCCGCCAAGCTCGCGCCTGCGGACAACCGCGTGAAGGAGCGTCTGAGTCGGGTTCGGCGCAACCCGACGAAAGAATTTTCGGCCAAGACCACCGACCCTGAGACGCTCGACGCGCCGACGTCTCCGCTGGACCCGCCCACCGAACGCGAGCTGCTGCCGAAAGCGGCGCGCAGGCCGACGACGATCGGACTCCCAGCAGCACCGCCGCCATTACCGGCGCCACCGCTCGATCGGCGCACCAAAATGGGGCTCGCCGCGCGCGTCTCCACCGTCGACGCTGAGGAGCGCACGGAGGGCGATACTCACACTGAAACGAGCGAGCCTGTGCTTGCTCATCCACGGCGCCAAAAGACGCACTTGTTTGGTGGGATGGCGCCGCCAGCGGCGGACGAGAGCGCGGACGATGCGGCGGATGATTCTCCTCCCACGCGCGTAGAGGCCAAAGGCGACCCCGCGAAGGACCCCGATGAGGGGCCGCCGACGCGCGTCGATCCGAAGGACGCAGATGATGCGCCGGCCACCGCCGTGCAACCCGCGCCGCCCGAGGCTTCGGAGCGTGCGCGTGCTGCCACGGCCAAGCCTGCAGAGGTCCAGCGGCCGGAGGCGTTGGCGTTACCAGCCGTGCCGGCCCTGCCCGCCGTGCCGTCGTTGCCGGCGGTGCCCGCCATTCCTTCGGTTCCGCCTTTGCCGGCGTTGGATGCGCTGGATTCGCTCGATTTGCCGGCCAATCCCGAGCCGAAGCCCAAGCCGAAAGCGCCTCTCGCGCGAACGCTGGCGAGCGAGAGTACGGCGCTACCGCAGGCCGTGCAGAACGTGATCGCCGCTGAGCGGAGCGCTCCCAAAGCCAAGACCGACGGCTCTTGGTCGAAGAAGGTGGACGAGCCGGCCAAGCCTGCCTCAGGTGCAGTTGCGCCTGCAAAAGGGCTCCCTTCACACACCACCGATCGCTCGAACCAGAACGACGATCCTCCGACCAAAGTCGACACCTCGCAATCGGACGCTAATCGCGCTCTCGCCGGCCGGCTCGACGCCGAAGCTCGAAGCGAGCCGAAGGTTGCAGCGCGAAAGCCGGTGGCCGAGCGTCGGCCGCTCCGTGCGATGCCCGCGCTCGAGGAGAACCCGACCGAGGTCCCTACGCGCGTTGCAGATACGCCCGACCAGCTCCTTTCGGCGACAGCTGCGCCAAGCAAGCCGCTTTTGCCTCCGCCACCGCCACCGAGCGATCCCGAAACGGTCACCACCACCCAGGTCCGTGACCCCCACAAGTTGGCGGTCCCTGAGCGCAAGGTGCCTGAAGCGCGCGCCAACCCCAAACGAGAATCGATCGACCTCTCGGAGCCCTCGACGTTGTCCGGGGCCATTACCAACTTGTGGACTCCGCCGGCATCGACGGCGGGACCCGTCGACGAGGAGTCGTCGGCCCTCAGCGTCTCTCGCCAGGATCTGATCGAGGAGGAGGACGATGATGAAGGCGCTGTAACTGGCCTCAAGGATCCAGTCGCGTTCCAACCGCCGTCGCTGCCACCGCCGATGGCGGTGCATCCTCAGGCGCGCAGCGGTGTCCCTGCTCCGAGCGTACTTCCGAAGCCGGTGCTCGGGGCGGCGATGCAAAACCCTGCAATGCAAGCTCCGCAATCGGCCCCAGTCGTGTCCAAGGGCGGCACGCTTGCGATGCAAGTGACTCCGCCAGCGAGCTTCCCGCCGATGCCGCCCGGACTCGAATCGGACGATGGGGACGTGCCGCGCACGCAGGTTCTAAACGCAGTTGAGGCTCTGCGTGCTGCAACGACTGCAGACCCGCGTCCACCTCATGCGCTCTCGCGCCAACGTGACGCGCAGTCGCTCCCGCCGCCTCGGAATCAGCCGTTCTTTGCGGCGCCTTCAGTTCCGCCGCAGCAGAGCGTTGTTGGCAACCCTGTGCTGGCCCGCGGAGTGATGCTCGGTGGAGGTTCGGTTGAAGAACCTTTGTTCTCTCCACCACCAGTTTCAGTCCCAACCTTCGGCGCGCCGCCGGTGCGGCCAGCTAGCGTTCGTCCGCTGCTTCCGGAGGACGTGCCCGACCCGATGGCGATGGCACCGTTCGGATTCGAGAACCAAGTCAGGTCAGCCATCCCGCAGCCAGCGCTTCCGCAGCCAGTCGAGAACGCCGCAGCGTCGCCGCCCTTCTCAGGGCCGATGGGCTTCGAGCCATCAGCAGGGCTCGGCGAGCCTTCTGCGCGGCCGTACAAGCTTTACGCAGCGCTTTTCGTGGCGGTACTCGCCGTGATTGGTCTTGTCGCCTACGCGAGCTACCTGCTTTTGTCGGGGCCCAATCCACAGGAAGGCGGCGCCGCCGAGAGCAGCTTGCCCACGCCGATCGTCGAAGCGCTGCGCCAGGCGTCTCCGGCGTCCCTCTCGATGGCCGACGTTGAACTGGCAAAGCTGGAGGCCAGCGGTAACAAGGCTGTGGTTGGCGCGCGCTTGCAACATCGTGTGCTCACGGCGTTCGAGGTGCGCGGCAACGACAGCGGTCTACGTGCTGCGATCGACAGCGCCCGTTCCCACGGGCTGAGCGCCGAAGAAGTCGCCTATGCCGAGATCGCCGAGGCCGTGCTGAGTGGCGATCTTGTCGCAGCCGCTGAGCGCGCAAACCAGAGCGCGGCTTGTGCCAAAGACACGCTCTGTCTTTGGGCCAAGGGGGTCCTGCTCGAGCGACAAGGCAAGGCTGAGGCACAGGAAGCTTTCGCCAGCGCGGTTGCCCTGACGCCCAGCTTCGGACCGGCGCGCCTTCGATTGATGCGCCTGTCACTATTGGCGGGTGACGCCGAGCCGTTCGAACAGGCGAAGAAGGAAAGCCGCTTCGACCCAGGCTCGCAAGCCGCACTCGAGGCGCTTGCGTGGGCCGAGCGTAAGGTGCATCGCAACGAGAAGGGCGCTGGGCCGGTCTTGAACATGACCAGCGCCGACGTTTCGCGTTGTCTGCATCCGGTGTTTGGCGCCGTGGCGGTACTCGAGAAGGCAGGGGAGGGCCGAGGCGGACCTACCGACCCAGCGTTGAAGCAAGCCGTGCTTGAGGCGGAGAGCCCGCAGCTCGCGGTGTTCTTTGGTGAGGTCGCAGCACTGCGCGGGGACGAGGCCGCGATGGCACTGGGCGCCGCTCGAGCCCTGGCCCTGGCCCCGACCTACGCACCAGCCCTTCGACTTCTGACGAGGGACGCCTTGCGCACCGGCCGGTTCGAGGAGCTGGCGGTTACGGCCAAGGGTTTGACGCCAACGGCCGCAGCCGAACTGCAGACGCTCATCGCCTATGAGACGGGGGATCTCAGCACTTTGTCGACGATGGCCGAGCGCGCGAACTCCAGCGATTCGTTCGCGACGATCCTGCGTCGAGCCCTCGCTGGGCCTGAGCTCCTCACGAGCGAGGAAGTAGGAAAAATCAAGGAGCGCGATCCGCGCTTCGCCGAGCTTGTCGCTGTGGATCGCTTGCTGTTGTTAGGGTCGCTGAAAGAGGCGAGGGCGGTCGTGGCAGCGTGGCCCGATGCTGCAGAACATGCGGCCCGTGCACAGCGCGCTGGCCGTTTGCTC
Source organism: uncultured delta proteobacterium (assembly GCA_903892415.1). Lineage (GTDB taxonomy): Bacteria > Myxococcota_A > Polyangia > Polyangiales > Polyangiaceae > Xiheicaenibacterium. Next base: position 4,536 of record CAITIQ010000317.1, read on the forward strand.
CGGGCGGAGAGCGCCAACCGTGAGGCGGAGAAAGCTCTCGGCGTTGCAACGGCGAGTTGGATAACCCAACTCGAGCGCATTCTCCTCGGCATCGCAACCAAAGAGAATCGTGCCCACGCCCTTTCGCTCTCCGACGTTCGCGCCGGACCGTCAGCGAGCTTTGCCGCCGCGTTGGTCCAAGCAAAGATGGGTGAAGTCGAGCGAGCCGCGGAGAAGGTCGCGCAGCTACCAATGCCTGCCGCCGATGCACCGTGGATGGTCTCGGTCGTGGCAGCGCTCGCTTTTGCAGAGACCAACGATCCGCGCGCCGAGACGCTGCTCGCAACGCTGCGCCAAAAGATCCCCGGCAACGTCGATCTGGTTCGTGCGACCGAGGTCATCGCCGCGAGGAAGGCAGAGGAAGAAGCCACCGAGGAGAAGGATAAGCCCGCCAAACCGCAGCCGAAACTCAACGCGAAAAAGAAGCCGCGTTCAGGTCGCTGATGACGCGCGTATCGCGGGAGCGTTCACTGTGAAGGTATTCCGTGTGGCCGGTGCAACCCTCGCCGTCTTGCCGCTTACGGAGGAGCTTGGTCCCGCTATCCACCCAGAAGAGCAGGCCCACATCGCGAGCTTCGGCCCGCTGCGACGTCAAACCTGGCTAGGCGGCCGCAGTGCGCTGCGTGCTGCGCTAACAGCGCATGGGGTCGAGTTTGACGGCCCGATCCTCTCCACGGTGCGTGGTGCTCCCGACCTCGGCGGCTGCGCGCGCGTTTCGATCTCGCACAAGCAGCAGCTGGCTGCCGCTCTGGTCGCGGATCGTTTGGAGCGCAGTGCCGTCGGGGTCGACGTCGAGGTCGATGTCCCCCACCAAGATCGATATCGCGCGCAAGATCCTGACCGATGCCGAGCTGGCACAGCTCAGCTCGGTCGGCGAACAGGAACGAGACCGACTCGTACGCATCGTGTTCTCGATCAAGGAGGCCATCTACAAGGCGATTGACCCGTTCGTTGGGCGCTACGTGGCGTTCCGCGAAGTCGAACTCTTGAACAAGGCCGGTCTGCCGGAGCGCGCCACTCTCGTGCCTCGGCTATTGCTGCGAGAACCCCACCCTCCGCTCGCCGTGAGCGCGTGGTGGATAACGGAAGCTGATGCTCCAGGCTATTTGTTCGGCGGTGCAACCGCGTCGCTCACGGACAGGCCGTAACTCCGACGGTTGGGTCCAGCGGGTCTTTGCCCTGAGCGCAGGTTGCCTCCGGTCCATTGCCGTAATGCTTTTGCAAGAAATCGAGCAAGCTGGCCTCGTCGATGCAGGTCGCCGTGTAGGTCGAGCGCCACGCTGAAAGAGCGATCGGAAGCTCCAGCGCAGGCTGCGGCGTCATCACGAGACGCGAGCGAATTGCCCCATTGGGGCTTGTTGCGCACAACGCGTCGGCGCCAAAGGTGTCAGCCACCGACTCGAAGGCTGTCATGGCTTGGTTGGTGCACTCTTCGTCGCAATCGTGGGCCATGATCACCGCCCCATGTTCGAGGTTGTGAACCAGCATCATGCGCGGGACTGGCTCAGCATGCGCGCGGTACTCGGCCCAAATCGGCCAATGGTCACCGCTCGACGGAGGGTTGGTCTGATACTCCACCTCGGTACAGATCGGCACGTGGGTATGCCCCTCGAACGGAAGGTTCTCCCAGATCGTCACCTCGCACTGGTCAAACCCGGCAAGCGGTGGCGCCTCCGGATAGAGCACCGTCTTTACAGGCTCTGGCTCAGCGCCACCTGCGCCGCCGGAGGCGTCGCCGCCAGCGCCACCCGAACCATCGGCGACGCTGGAACAGCCGAATAAAACCAACCCCGTCACGAATGAGAGCGAGTTCTGCCGCACTCGCTAGGCATAGCAGACCTAGGGCACGGAGTTTCGGCTTGGTTGCATGCTGGTGTATGGTGCAGGTCGTGAAGATTTCGCCACTGCGCTCGCTCGCTCTCGCCCTCGTCTTGATATCGGCGGGATGCGCGGTTTCGACCGTGCGCCGCAAACCGCTTCCCGAGGAGCAAGCCGAACAGAAGCGACCTCCCGGCGCAGCCGTCCACTACGACCATGCCGAGGATGCACCGGAGATCAGCCGAGGCGTCGGCAACTCGGATGCGGTGGTGGTGCTTTGGCCGCGCATCGTGCCCAAGAACGAGACGAAGGAAGTCCTGGAGTTGGCCGGGTTGGTGCAATCGCGGCTTGAGTCGATCGCGCGCGCGGCCGGAGCCAAAACAGTCGAGAAGCGTCCGGCGCCCGAGCGGGTTTGTCCCAGGCCGAACGGCTGTCAGGGGCCGAGCCTCGGTGCCGTGGTGACGGTCAAGGACAAAGCGTGTGCGGTCGCGGTCGTCGTCGGTCCACCAGGGCCGAGCAACTTGGAGCTGTTCTCTCTCTCCGGCAGCATGGAATTCAAAAGCAAGGCCGTTCCTTTCCGTGAACCGCCTGAGAGTTCAGTCACCATCACCGAGTTCGCCAAGTGCGACGAGTTGCTTAAAAACCTGACGGAGAATGCCGTCTTGCCGGGCCAGCCGGAGGTTGAGTCGCGGCTCAAGAGCTTGATCGCCGGTTCGGGCAACTGAGTGAAAGGTGCGCTTGCGCGCGAGGGCGCGGAAAACTCTGCAAAGCCGTGTGAATCGGCGTGCGGATTTAGTATCCTCCCGCGAATGCGCGCCCGGCAGGCCAAGCGATGACCAAGCTATTGTCCGCGCGTGATCTATTGGAGGTCGTTCGGCTCGGGGACAGTCCCGAGCGGGACAACATCGAGGTGATCGTCAGCCCGGATACGCTCGGCCGACGAATCTATGCCGGAACCACCACCAAACGTGTCCGCCGGCCGGTGCCGCATCACCCGCAGTCACCGCGCCGTGACACGGTCAAGATCGAGAGTTCCGCGCTCGAGCGAGCCCAAGCGCAAGCGCTCCGGCGTGGCACCTCGGCACGCGGCAACGACGACCGTTCTCCCCCAAGTGCCGAACCGGCATCGCCAAGGCGCCCTTCGTCTGCTCCCGTTGCAGAGCCCGCCCGGCCTGTTGCTTCACCGCTGGCGCTGCACGCGAAGGAGCCGACGCCTGCTCCGTGGGACTTCGACAACGCTCCCACGGTTCCGCCCGAGCCCGGCTCAAACGCCGAGTTGATCGCGTTGAACCAAGCCCAGACGTTGCCCCCGGCTCGGTCGCTCGCATCCCCGTTGCCTGCCGCTCGCACACCGCTGGTTCCGCCTGCTGCGCTTCCACCTCAAGAGCCCTTTCTCCCTGCTGACCGCAGCGGAGCTGCATCGCGCAAGGTGCCCAAGGCTGGTTGGAGTCGGCCAGGGGATTCTGCACCCGTTTCTCGTCCTGCGCCCGTGAGCCTGGCTGCCACTGCGAGGCTGCCGATCGACACGAACTCGGCGGGTTTCCAGGGGGGCGGGTTCGCGCTGCCCGTTCCCGGTATTCCAACGCAACCGCAAAGTCCCGCGCCGCCGCCCGCGCAGCCGAAAAGTTCGGTGGCCTCCATGTTTTCCTGGGTAACCCAGCGGGCGGATTGGGCTCCGCCGCCAGAAAGCATTGCCGCCCCAACGCAGCCCTCGGAACCGCCTCCGGCCCTGCCGCCACTGGTTGCGGCAGCCCCCATCGCTCCGCCCCTTGCCCCGGCTGCTCCCGCGCTGACCACTTCACTGACCGCCAAGCTAGCTCCGCCGGCGCCGAAGCCGGCGCCGCTTCCGGCCGTCACGGAAGCTCCGCAAGAAGAGCGCTCTCTCCGCTCCGAGGAGCGAATTGCGCTCAGCGGCGAGGAAACGATGGTGCTCCTCAACTATGACCCGACGGTCAAGCTCGAGGTGCTCGCTGACCGCACCGGCCTCACCGAATTTCGAGTCAGCCACGTGGTGGCGAACCTCCGTCGGCGCGGTGTCCTCGATGATGAACCTGAGGCAGAGGTACAGCGTCGCGAGGAGCACGCAACGCTGGTGGACATGGAGCTACCGCCGTTGTTGCAGCCCGCAGCTCCCGCATCGGCTCCGCCGCCCAGCAATCGTAACTTCGACTTCGAGAGTCACCCAACGCTGCTAGAGATGGACTTGGCCGAGCTGAGTCAGGTCTCCGGCGCAGAGGATGCGACCTATGTCGACGACGGCGCAGTCCCGGTCGAGGCTCGTCGTAGTGAGCCTCACTCGCGTCCGCTCGAGAGTCCGCTTTCTACGCAACCGTTGGAGCTCGACACTGGCCCGTCCTGCGCTTCGGTTGCGCCCGGCGCCGCGGAGGACGACGCAGATCCGCCCGAAGAGAGCGAGCCGTCGGAGAAGGCCGCTGCCACCAACTACCTGGCGCACTTCGAGCGTGTCCTGTCCGTGCTGACGATCGATGAACGTGCGCGGATCGCCTCGCTTGGCCACGGGATCGATCTTTTTGCGTTGGTCTATGACAAGGAGCCAGATGTTTTCCGCGCCTTGTGGGACAACATCAACGTCAGCAACGAGCACGCGCGCTTCGCTGCTTTCCACCATCGCACGGCGGCTGGTCTGGACGTGCTGTCCCAACGCGGTGAGTTCTTCAAAGACCCACAAGTGCAGCGTCGGGTACTGCGCAACCCGATGGTCAGCGAAGGGCTGTTGCGACGGATCCTCCTGCCCAAGCGACTAATCGAGATCTACAAAGTCTCGCTCGACCGGGAGGCTGGTGAGCGTACCCGTTCGAGCGCGCGTAACCTGCTGCGCAACAAGTTCGCGACGACCGATTCGGATGACCGCATGGAGATCATCTGGAAGACCGAGGGCAGGGCTTTGGGCTCGCTCTCCGGCCTCTCGATCGACAGCAAGACCGCTGCGTTGATCTGTGCCCGTCAGATCATGTCGGTCGCCATCGTTCAGAACTTCACGCGCTTTGCCGCCACGCCCCCTTCGGTGATCACGCACTTCTTGCGGCAGCCGTTGGTGAAACGGCAGATTCATTTGCGTAACGCGCTGCTCAAGCACCCCAATTGCCCGAGCGACGCCAAGCGCGCCTTCTAGGTTCAGCTGGAAATTAGGCTTCTGGCGCTGTTGCGAGCACGATCTCGCTATGATGCGCCTCTCTCGCTGGTCCTCCTTGTTGCTCGTGGCGTTGGCGAGCACCGGCTGCAGCCACGACAGTCGCTCCCGCTTCCCTTCCGCAGAGTCCCCGCTCGAACTCGAACGCGTCGTGCTTTACCGCAACGGCATCGGCTATTTCGAGCGGTCAGGGACGATCGACGGGAATGTGCTGACGCTCAAGGTTCGCAAAGATCAGATCAACGATCTGCTCAAGAGTTTGACCGTGGTCGAGCGAAAGTCAGGGCGCGCCGTCAGCGTTTCGATGCCGCTCGATCCGCAGTCTTGGGCTAACGCGGCTCTCGCGACGCTGCAGCCTGGTCGAGGGAACTTGGCGGAGGTGCTCGATGCCCTGCGCGGCACCGAGGTGACGCTCAGCACCAGCGACGGCACCCTCTCAGGCCGAATCGTGATGGTCGAGCCGCTCGAAGAAGCGCCTTCCGAAACGAACGGTTTGCGACCGATGCCAGCGCCGACACGCGATCACCGCATCACGCTGCTGGAAGGGGACGCGTTGCGAGTCACGAAGCTCTCTCGCGTGAAGGGCGTGCGCTTCAGCGACGGCGATCTCGCTATGCAGTTTGGTCGCACGCTGGACGCTAGCGCTGGTGAAGGCATGTTCCAGCAGGTGCAGGTGTCGATTCGGCTCGAGGGCGCAAGCTCGCACGACCTGCTGGTCAGTTATGTGGCTGCGGCTCCGATGTGGAAGCCGACCTATCGCGTCGTTTTGCCAAAGGCAGGCAAGGGGACCGCGCTCTTGCAAGGGTGGGCGGTGGTCGACAACACCAGCGGTGAAGATTGGAGCCAGGTTGCGCTCGGCCTTACCTCCGGGGCGCCCATCGCCTTCCGCTACGACCTCCATACCCCGCGCGATGTCGCTCGCTCCGACCTCACAGAGGTAGGCGTGCATCGGCAAGCGGCCGTGATGATGGGGGAGACCTCGTACGAGGAGGCGGAGGCCGAGCCGATGGCTCCGGCGGGAGCTGCGGCACCCAGCGTAGCCTGGGGCGCGTTCAACAACGAAACGGACGAAGCCGAAGCCAAGCCGCGCGCAGATCGCCGCCCTGAGCCGCGCAAAAAGCTGGCGGAGGCTTATGGCGAAGCGCTCGAAGATCGCTTGGACCGCCCAGCGCTCGATCTCGAATCACTGCGCCGTTCAACGCAGAGCCAAGCGCGGGCCTCGGCCGTTTCAGGTCTGACCCGGTTTGACTTGGAGGGCAAGGTGACCGTGCCCGAGGGCACCTCGACCATGGTCGCGATCGTCAACTCGGAGGTGGAGGGCGAGGAGACCTTCCTGTTCCGTCCCGGCGGCGCCGGTCTCGGCTACGAGGCGAACCCGTATCGTGTAGTGCGCTTCAAGAACACCACGCCGTTCGTGCTCGAGCCCGGCCCGATCAGCATCTTCGCTGGCGGAAGCTTCGTCGGGGAGGGGCTCTCTGAAACGGTGGGCGCGGGGTCGAGCGCGACCGTGCCGTTCGCTGTCGAGACCGGCCTGATGGTGAGCTCGGTCAACAAGGACGACCGCGAATCGATGCAATTGGTGAAGCTCTCCCGAGGCGTGCTGGAGGTCGAGCAGTTCGCCCGGCGAACAACCACCTACACCGTGAAGGCTCAGACCCTCGATACAGGTTTCACGTTGTTGGTCCGCCATCCAAAAACTGGCTTCAACTACGAGCTCTCGGAGCGACCCGAGGGAACCGAGGATCTCATTGACGGCTATCTGGTCAAAGTGACGGTGGCGCCGGGGCAACGCGAAGGCTCGCTCACCCTCCGCGAGCAGACGCCCAGTCGGACCACGCTCAGCATCTGGTCCAAGCCCGCCCTCGAGTTGCTCGAGAAGCTGCTCATCCATGTCGAGTTGACCCCCGAGCTGAAGAAGCGCTTGCAGCCGATCGTCGACGGTCGCCGAGAGATCGGTCGACTCGACGAACAGCTCGAAGGACTCACGCAGAAGCGCAACCAGCTCGACCAGCGCTCCAATGAGTTGCGGGAGAACCTGCGTTCGATCGAGAAGAACCAACAAGCCACGCCACAAAGGCAAAAGTGGACCCGCCAGCTCGATGAGTTCACAAGCGAAGGCAACAAGCTCGGTGCGCAGCTCGCCGAGCTCGAGGCCAAGCGGCTGGACAAGCGAATGGAGCTCGAGGACCTATTGCAAGGGCTCGAGGTCGAGCCGCCGAAGCCCAAGAAGTGAAAGCCGACGCGTGAAACCGCAGCATTCGATTGAAGATCGCTGCGCAGGGGGAGGCCGTCCGGTCTACACTGCGCGGCCGATGCGCGCTCTTGCCCGCCCGCTGGCGGCCATCTCGGTCATGACACTGTTTGCCGCTTGCGTGGAGATCCTCTCTTTGCAGGGCGAGCCACAAGACGTCGCGGCTTCGTTCTGCAAGTGTGAAGACGCGCTGTGGGTGGGTGAAGACGGGCAAGAACTTAACTGCGCCGAGTACGTGAGCGGCGCCCTCGAAGACAGCGATGCAGCGACCACTCGCGCTTGGCTGGACCTTTTCAGCAGCGCGCATTGTGAGCAGTGCAAAAACACAGACATCTGCGCGGCTGCCGCGCCTGTGTGTCGAGAGCTGGGCGAGCGCTGTTCACCTGGCTTCAATGCTTCTTGCTGTGGCTATGATCCGGCCGACATCGGCAAGGTTACCTGTGGCATCGATGATCGCTGCTTCGCACGCGACGACAGCTGTGTGCCTACGGGCGAGAGTTGCGATCTGGCCGAGGAGCCGACCTCGTGTTGCGGGTTCTGTGTCGATTTTCCGGGGACTGACCGTTGCGCGAACGTTTGTGACCCCGACAACGACACGGCCTGCCCAGGTTGCTGCCTCAAGGTGGAGGATGGGCCAGATACGTTGGGCATCTGCGTCGAGGGCGAGCTGTGCGAGGTCCTTTCGTGTAGCGATGAAGACGGTTGTCCGATCGGCTATGCCTGTTTTCCGCATGCGCCGGAGGAAGGCCTCGTCATCTACTTCTGCGATTTGTTGACGCCTCCCTAGCTCAGGGTCGCAAATCCAGTGCGCGCAACACCCGCGCGAGGCCCAGCAGGGTCACGTAGTTGCGAATGTTGTTGCCGCAGTCGAGTCCGCTCGGATCGAGCACGTCCGCCCCTTGTTTGAACGTCGAAAGGTGCACCGAGTCGGGGCCGAGGCCGTAGCCAGTGGCGCCATCGAGCGCGTGGCGCAGATCGATGAAGGGCAGGTTTCTGCGACAGGCGATCTCGGCGGCGCGAGCCGTGGTGGCGTTGGTTGCCACGGCGATGCGCCAGTCGTTGGGCTCGCCGTCGCTGGGGCAGGCTTTGACCCCGGGTTGATCGCCGTGCCGCATCTCGTTGGAGATCACCGGCACCACACCTTCGGCCAGCAGCCGGTCGATGATCGCCTCGAGATGGCCGCCAAACTCGTCGGCCAAGGCCTCGGGCGGGGCTCTGCGAAAAGCCGCATCGTTCGCCCCGAAGGTGACCAAAACGAAGGCCGGATTGAGGCGTGACAGCAGCTGTTCGAGTGGGCGTTCTTCCGCGTCGAAGGCGTAGGAGGCACGAGCCCCTACCTTGGCCGCACGAAAGGCGCTGAAGGATGAGCGGCCTATGCCGCTTTCGCGCTCAGCGACCTCGCCGGCGAAATAGTCGATCACGGTCGTTCCCCCGACCCCGAGCTCCTTTGCGACCTCGCTACTGAGCACATAGCCGCGCGGGTTGTTGCTCGCTTGACGTCCACTCTCGAAGCCCCGGAGAAAGTCGAAGGAGACGCTGATGCTGTCGCCCAAGACGCCAAACACGCGGGGCCGGCGGCCTTTGCTTTGGCCGCGTTTGAAGGTCTCGCGAACGAGCGCGACCGTCGCTTGGGAAAGCTCGGGTACGGCGTCGATAAAGCGTTGCGCGTTGAAGCGCTTGCCAGCGTCGCTGCCGCAGGCGGGACTGCTCTTTCGAATGCGAGGCAGCCGCACACAGTGTTGCAACGCCGCTTCATGGCGCGGGTCGAGCGGACCTTCGTGGCGGAGGCTGGGCCCACACGTTTGCTCGCTGCGCACGGTTGCCGAGGCGGATGCACTGCTGCGCGCCTGGCTCGGCAGTGGAGGAGCAAAGGTAGGGGCAGGGCGCGCTGTCTCGACCGGCTGAGGCCTCTCGCTCGGAGCCGGGGGCAACGGCTCGTTATCGCAGGCGTGCAAAAGCAGCAGCGCGCCGAGGCGAAGGTGGTTCCTATGGGCTTGAATCACAGGCGCAAGACTCAGCGTGGGCCTAACGCAGCGCAGGTTCGGCCTCAACCGCCCATCCCTGGAACCGGCTACTCGAGTTTGGCGGTGCTCCGCCCCGCGCGGTTCGTGCCCATGCGAACACTGGATTGCAAGGCCGCTCAGCCCCGACTACACACGTCCAGGTGACCCTCCGATCAAGAGTTCAGGCGAAATCGAAGGGCCAGCGTGGGGCCGCCGGGCTGGCTTTGTCCGGGGCTGCGCTGGTCGCCGCCTCCTGCTTTACCGGCAGTGAGGGCTTGGTGCCCCCGACCGACACGCTTTATTTCCCTACCGCGCTAGCCATTTCGCCTGGTCGGACCAGCCTGTACGTCGTCAACTCCGACTTCGATCTGCAATACAACGGTGGCACCATCCAGGTGCTCAATCTGAGCAGTACCGACGGTGGGAGCAGCACCAATCCGGTCCCCGACGCTGGGCTGCGGGTGTATGCGGAGACCGTCGCTAACGCCATCGCGGCGGGCGAGCCTCCCGCCTCCGTTTGCGCCTCGATTGGGCTCGTTCCCAACGTCAATGACACGCTCTATCCGGGGCCTTGCTCAGCGCTCGAGGTCGCGCCCTTTGTGCGAGCCCACGCAACGATTGGCGCCTTCGGCAGCGGGATGAGCCTGATCCCTCGCGTCGGGGAACCTGGGTTGCGCTTGTTCACCTCGGTTCGCGGTGACCCCTCGGTCACCTATTTTGACGTGGCAGATGACCGGGACCCGGCCAACATCGTCACTCCCTGTGAGAGCAACTTCTGCCTGGAGTGTGGCGGGGACGGTGAGGAGAAGCGCTGCTCGGCGAGCCATAAGGTCGGGGAGAACGTTTTCACCAGTCAGCGCGGGCTGCTCTTACCGACCGAGCCTGTCGGGATCGCCGCGGCGACGAGTGTGTTGGGGGACGCCATCGTCGTGGCACATCAGACCTCTGCGAGCGCAAGTTTGGTCGTGAACCAATGGGGCGGAGAGGCGGAGGCAGACGTTCCGTTCGAGGATACGCCCTCGCTCGAGTTCATCCTCACCGAGCTTCCAGATGCTCCGACCAGCGTGCTAGCGATTCCACCACCGCGCCTCGTAGCAAGCCAAAAGCTAACCTACTCGCCCGGCTTCGTCGTGAGTCACCGCGCGGCGCCGAGGCTGAGCGTGGTGCGCTTCGAGGCGGACCAAAACTCAACTCCGCCGCGGCCGTTCATCGTGCAGTCGGACTCGGTGTCGATCTCGCTCTCCAACGACGGCTCGGACTCGCGTGGCCTCGCCTTCGACTCCACGGCGCGGGTCGCTTGTGAAACAGAGTGTGAGGAGTCGTTGTGCCCCAGCGGCGCTTGTGAAGCGAATCAGTTGTTCACCAACTGCTTGGTGGACTGTCTTGAGGAGCCAATCGGTTTCTACGTCGTCAATCGCACCCCGGCGAGCCTGCTGGTCGGGCGGATGGAATCCAAGCCGGTGCTCGAGGACGAGCGCGTGGTTGGTATCAACGAGAGCTTCGTTCTGGCCCAGGCCATCCCGCTTCCGCTTGGTGCTGCAACGATCGGCGTCGGCTCGATCATCGGGTTGGACGGCGAGCTCGAGACGCGCGTCTTCGTGGCCAGCTTCGACTCACGCTTCGTCTCCGTTTACGATCCTCTGCTGCGCCGCATCGAGTCCAGCTTTCGCACCGGTCGCGGTCCAACCGGCCTGGTGTTCGACACTGATCCAATCGCGAAAACCAGCCACCTGTACGTAGCCGACTTCACAGACTCGTATCTCAGCGTGATTGATCTGGACTCGCGCAGATTGACCTACGGCACCGCGCTCCTCAACATCGGTCCACCGGTTCCTCCGCGCGAGGAGCAGTAAAATGAGACACCTCCTTCGCTTTGCACTGCCGCTCGGCGCCCTCGCCAGCGCTCCGGCCTTCTTCTTCGCCTGCTCCGGGGACGACTCGACGCCCTCAGTCGGATCGCTCGAGCGCGTCGGTCAATTCACGGTGTTCTGCGCTGGTAAGCCTGGCTCCAACGCGGCGATTCGCGCGCTCGGCGACTGCAACGACACCATTCATGACGCCCCCACCGACTTCGGCGGGGATGATTCAGCGTCGCACGTGTACGCGGTCGTGACCCTTGAAACACGTGGAGAGATCTCCGTCGTGGACCTTTCGTCGGACGAGAACAACGTCCTCGACTTCGATCCTTCACTGCCCGGAGAGACGCCGCTGCCGGTGGGGGCAGCTCCGGTGGCCGTCGTGGCAAGTCCCAAAGGCACGGCTGTATTCGTCGCCTCCGCGGACCCAGCCAGGCCCGTGCTCACGGCGTTGCCTGGTGAGCGTCTCCGCCCGTGCGAGGTCGACTCGGCGCAATGTGACAAGTCCCCGCCGACGCTCTCTTCATGGGCGACCTGCGCTTTGAGTTCGGCCCCGTCGGATCTGGTGATGCTGGCCGATCCTCCGGATGCCAGCGGTAACGTGCGGGTCGCGTGTGCCGGTGACTACCAGGCCGTAGACGGCGAGGGGGCGGCCTACGGCGACCTCGACCGTGAGGGCTTCGGGCGACAACTGCTGTACGTAACGCTGCCGCGCGAGGGGCGTATCGCCGTGATCGACGCGCAGAATCTGCTGAGTTCGGCGCCCGGTGAGGTCGCAGACTGCGTGGAGTTGGCCTCTGTGACGATGGGAACGCAGGTCCCGCCGATCGAACCTGAGGACTTCGTCGATACGCCGGCGTGCGGCCTGCCTGAGGCCGTCTCGCCAGTGACCGTCGGCGGAGCTGCAACGCCTGCGCAGATGGCCGTGGCGATCAACAAGTCTCCAGCGGCGGGGAACACTGGCGGCCGCGTGTTTGTGTCGGATCTCTCGCTCCCTTTGATTCATATCGTGGACGTCAATGACGTTTGTGCACCGCGGCTCGAGGACAACCCCTTGGTCGCCACGTCGATCGAGAACCCAACGCGCACTGTGATTACGTCGCGGCTCGCGGTCAGCCCGCTTACGCCTGCGGAGAAGCGCTACCTCTACGCGATCGACGCTGAGGACCGCAGCGTGCTCGCCTTCGACGTCACCAGCGCGAGCTCGCCCAAGTTGCCGCTCCGTCGTCAGAACCCGGAGGTCAACCCGTTTCAACCTTCGGATCGCGTAAGGTTTGCGGCCGCTCCGACCGACGTGAGCTTGGTGATGCGAGACGCCCCAAAGTCGAACGGCTCGCAGACGGCTGCTGTTGGTACGAGCTGCGACCCCAACCCGCTAGCCGACGTCTGCTCGACGGGTGAAGAAGAGTGTGATCTCGGCACGCTTTATCGCGCAACCAGCGACTACGAGGAGGGCGCGGGGCCGTTCACGCTTCGAGGGGTGTTTGGGATGATCTCGCTCGCCACCGGCCAGGTGGCCGTGATCGACGTCGAGGACTTCGACGCAGCTTGCCGCGGCCCGGTGAACGCTTCGCCCGCGCTGGGTTGCAGCGAGACGGTCAGCAACCTTGAAACGACCGACGAGCCTTCGTGCAACGTGGTGCTCGCGCACCAGCCACGGGCGGCGAGCTATCTGTTGACGAACGATGACGTTGGTCGGCATCAACCCGGGATTCAGACCTTCCCGTCGCTCGCGAGTGAAGACGGTACTGTGATCACCACCGGACCGACGCTGCGCGCGGTGGTGGATCCTTCGGAGATTGGTCCGTCGCTTTCGGTCGGAGGAGATGTGCTCGGTATCGACCCTGAAACCGGCTTCATCATCGACGATGACGGCCTGAAGGCGGGGCTGCGGATGAACCTGCAAGACCCGCGGGTGCACCAAGGAGACCAAGAGTGGGCCATCAGCTACCAAGGCAGGCTGCCCGGCTTTGATGCGCACGTAGGTCAGCTCAACGCCGGTCTCGGCCTGTTTCTGGATGACTCGGTCGGCTTCTGCCGGCGCGGTGTTCAATCCGAGGCTGCGGTCCGGGACAGCTTGGCGAGTTCGGATCTCACCGAGCAAGAGCAGCAGGTGATCGCAGCTCGCTACGCAGACAGGCTGCACATCACTGAGCCGTTGTTCGAGGTGGAAGACGTGTACTGGCAGAGCGCCGCGTGCACCTTCCAAGAATGCCGCTCGGCCTTCGGCGAGCCCAATTCGCCGACCGAACAGCGTGAACTCAAGGTCACGGAGGCGTTCGAGAACGAGCTCTCGGTGGAATTCGCGGCCAGCACCGACGCTGACGCGCTTGCCTGCTGCTTCCCAACGCTCGTCGACTACGAGATCCGACCCGGCGACGAGTGGATTGTGATCGGCGGGGCTTCTGGCTTTGTCCACAACGTGATTGCGGACTCAATCGGCGGGGAGTGTCGTCCGTCTTGTGACCCGAACGACTCGCTCAAACTCGGTCGTGTTCGAGCGGCGCCGTTTGGGTCCTTGCCGCAACTGGGCGGCGAGTTTGCGTTCAAGAACGCGCTATTCTCCCTCGCCATCGAACTCGGTGATCCAACCCAAGAAGACACGGTCGAGCCTGCCCGCGACATGGCCTTCTCCTTCATCACGCAGGCTTCGTTCGAGGCCATGCGAGCGAACCTCACCGACTCCAACCGTCGCTCGGTGCAGGTGCTCTCGATGGGCTACGTGGAACCGCTGGACCAAATGTTGGTGACCGACGGCGGTCTCGAGGGGCTGATCCTGTTTCCCGGGGACTTGCTCGGGGACCTTCGTCAGTTCTTCTGAGCGACCCCATGGCGAAGGAACCGCGTAGCGCGGAGACCAAAAAGACCAAGCGCACGCCGGTGATGCAGCAGTTCGCCGACGCGAAGGCTGAGCATCCCGACGCCATCCTCTTTTTCCGTCTCGGTGATTTTTACGAGATGTTCTTTGACGACGCGATCGTCGTCTCGCAGTTGCTCGGGCTGACGCTCACCAGCCGCCAAAAGGAAGATCGCGAAAGCGAGCCGATGTGTGGCGTGCCACATCACTCGGCTCACGCCTACATCGCCAAGCTGCTCGCCTTTGGGCACAAGGTCGCGCTTTGTGAACAGCTCGCGGACCCGTCGAAGGTCAAAGGCATCGTGCCGCGCGCTGTAGTTCGCGTACTAACGCCGGGCCTCGTCACCAGCGAAGAGCACTTGGAGGCTCGGGAGAACCTGTTCCTGGCTGCGGTGGAGTGCCGTGCAGAGGGCTCCGCCTTCGGGGTGGCCTTCCTCGATTTTTCGACCGGCGAGCTTTTTGCGGCCGAGCTCGAGACGGGGTCACACGTGTTGGCTGAGTTGGTGCGCCATCGGCCGCGGGAGATTCTACTTGGGCCGGGCTGCCAGGAGCTCGGCTCCTTGGTGCAAGCCGTTTACCCAGCAGCGCTACGCAATGATTCGGCTGCGCCAGCTGGCGTCGACGCGACGCTTGCGGCGGTGCTCGGAGCAGACGGATTAGCCGAAGCGCGCAAGGACTTCTCGGAGCTGGCTCGCAGCGCAGCCGCGCGCACCTTGGCCTATGCTCGAGCTTGTTCACCGCGCGCTGGTGTTCCTGTTCGAAGGCTGCGGCCGCTCGCTTCGGGGACTGGGCTCTACATCGATGAGACCGCGCAAGCTCACCTCGAACTCGTGCGCACCTTCGACGGGCGCAAGGAGCCGACGCTGCTCTCGGTGCTCGATCGCACGTTGACCTCGGGAGGCGCACGCCTGCTGCGCCGACGCCTGTTGGCTCCCCTCAGCGAGGTCGCACAGATCCGCGCGCGGCAAGAGGAGGTCGAGGCGTTCGTGGTTCATGCGCGGGTGCGCGAGCAGCTGCGCGCACTTTTGGCGAAGATGCCCGATCTCGAGCGGATCGCGGTTCGTGTTGCACTCGCCGAGGCGGGGCCTCGGGATCTCGGTCAGCTGCGAGACGCCCTGCGTCTGCTCCCGCAGATGGTTGCGCTGATCGAGAGTATTCCGGCCACCGTCGACACCAAGCTGGTGAGCCTCGAGGGAGATCGGCTCAATGGCTTGTTTGAGCAGCTCGACAAATTCTTGGTGGAGGCGCCGCCGGTCAGCGCGAAAGACGGTGGCGTGATTCGAGACGGCGTCGACAAGGTCTTGGATCGCGAACGTGCGCTCGAGCGCGGCGGCACCGAGGAGATCGCCCGTTGGGAGGGGCGACTGCGAACCGAGACAGGCGCTCAAACGCTGCGCATTCGTTACAACAGCGTGTTCGGTTGGTACGTCGAGGTCACCAAAAGCCAACTAGCGAAAGTCCCAGCCTCCTTCGTACGCAAACAGACTGTAGCCGGCGGTGAACGCTACACCACGCCGGCGCTGGACCAACTCGCCGCCGATATCGAACGAGCCGCGACGCTGGTGCGTGAGCGCGAGCTCGAACTCTTGACCACGCTGCTCGAGGCGACGCGTGTGGAGGAGGAGGTGCTGCGCGAGCTGGCGAACCGCGTTGCGACTTGGGACTTTGCGTCGAGCTTGGCGGAGGTCGCTCACGAGTGCGACTTCGTGAAACCGCAGGTGGATCAGGAGGGGGTGATCGAGATCATTGGTGGTCGTCACCCGGTGGTTGAGGCGCATGTTGCTCGTGGAGCGTTCGTGCCCAATGACACCGTACTGGACCTCGCTGCCGGTCGCCTGTGGCTGGTGACAGGGCCCAACATGGCGGGCAAGTCCACCCTGATGCGGCAAGTCGCTTTGATCACGCTGCTCGCGCAGGTCGGCTCCTACGTGCCCGCCGAACGAGCCCGAATCGGCGTGGTGGATCGGCTGCTTTCGCGCGTGGGCGCCTCCGACAATCTCGCGCGCGGTGAGAGCACCTTCATGGTCGAGATGCGCGAGACAGCGTCGATCCTCAAGAGCGCCACCGCGAGGAGCCTGGTGATCCTGGATGAGATCGGTCGCGGTACCAGCACCTACGACGGCCTAGCGATCGCGTGGGCGGTGGCCGAGTATCTTCACGACGTGGTCGGTTGTCGCGCTCTTTTCGCGACGCACTATCACGAGCTGACCGAGCTGGCGAAGAGCGCCCGGCACCTGGTCAATGTCTCGGTCAGCGCTCGTGAACACGAGGGCGGCATCGTCTTTCTGCATACGCTTTTGTCCGGCCCTGCGAACAAGAGTTACGGCATCGCGGTCGCGCGGCTCGCCGGCTTGCCGCAATCCGTGTTGAGCCGGGCCGAGGCCTTGTGCGAGGAGCTCGAGCAGGGCGAGGCCCAGGCGAAGGGCAGGGGGCGCACGGCGAAGCAACAGCTGGGGCTGTTCGGCGAACCCGCGGCGCCACCAACGGCCGAGACGCTTGCGTTGAGCAAACTGCGCAGCGCCGACGTGGATCGCATGACGCCGCTCGAGGCGCTGAATCTGCTGGCGAAGCTCAAGCAGCAGTTGAATCGTTGACCGTCCACTCTGATAGGCTGTGTCCCGTGTTTGAGCAGAATTTGGCGAGCTGGACGAAGCAAAGTCTCTTTGGCGGCAAAGGCGAGGTCACCGTTGCAGATCTGCTGGGCAACGCGAAGGCGGCCCCATTCGAGGCCGTGCTCGGCTGCCGTCTCGAGGCTGGTGGGCACGTGGGGGCGCACCATCAGGAGAGCGCGGATGAGGTGGTGATCGTGGTGGCTGGCAACGCCATCGTCAAGGTCGCCGGCAAGCCGCATCAGCTCAGTTCCGGTGGCTGCGTCTATCTCGCGAAGGGCCAGCTACTGGAGATCGAGAACGCCTCGCCGATCGATCCTGTCGACTACCTGATCGTCAAGGCCTCGAGAAAGTAGCTGTCAGAAGCGCGCCGAGGCCTCGCGCGGGTCGTCGAGTCCGACCGCCTCCAACATCTCACGCGAGGGAAAGCCGAGATCGTCGGCCCAGTTGAGCATTCGAATGGCCTCTTCGTCTGGCCCGTCGAGTTCCCCGCTGAGCACCATCACCGCGATATTGGCCGCAGCGCGTCCGTTTCCTTGCTCAGCGGCGCGCCGGTAGAAGTCCGCCGCCCTTTCGAGGTTGCGCTCGCCGCTGGTGCCGGTGGCCAAGGCCGCTCCGAGGTTGTAGAGCGCCCGCGATTGACCAGCTGCCGCAGCACGTTCGAGCCAGTGATTGGCGCTCTTTGCGTTGGGCTGCACCCCAATTCCCTGCGCGAAGTAGACGTAGAGTTCAAACTGCGCATCGGCGTTTCCGAGTTCCGCCGCCCGCTCGTGCGTCTTCGCGCTGCCCTCTGCGTCACCGAGCCAGTGTTGCAAGAGCCCCAACTGGTAGAGCTCCTCTGGTGTTGGGGCCGGCTGCTCGAGCAGCAGGCGAAGCACGTGCTTCTTGTTTTCGGCAGTGGAGTCGTGAGACCAGCGCACGAGCGAACGTAGCGCCGAGCGATCACCAAGCCGCAGCGCTTCGGCGAGGCAACGTAAGGTCAGCTCACGTGCAGGTTCAGGGTCGAGGAAGACGAGGGCTTGCTCGCTCCATTGCTTCGACGCGGCGCTCTCCGCTCCAACGCCGTCGAAGGCGCCAAGCGGCACAAGGCGCGAAGCGTAACAGTCGCTCAGATCGCGAAAGGCCGCCGCAACGCCAGCCTCCGCGGCTTGCCAAAGGCAAGACAGCATCGCGCGTTGGTGCTCTTCGACGTCGGAGACGAGGCCGACCACTGCGTCTCCACGCACCAGGTTTTGCAGCAACTCGTGTCCGCGTAGGTACGGGTCGACCATTGGTCGCGCTACTTGACGCAAGCTTTGTCGATGATGCGCAGCCACGCTCGCTTGCTCGCGATCGCCGGGCCCATCGCTTCGGTCCACGCGAAGGCGAGCCGACCATTGGCGAGGGCCACCGCGGGCGGATCGAGGGCCGGTTTGGCGTTGAGCCGAACGGCCTCCGAGCTTGCACCGGCGGCGCTCACGCGAGTCGCTAGCACGGCATCTTTCTCCTCGTCCGCCGGCCCGACGAACACCACGATCACCGAATCCCCATCGGCCAAAACCTGCGGGTAGCGGCCCTTGCCGATCACGAACACGTCGCCTTTTGCACGGGCCTGCTCATCGACGAGGCGGCCAACGATGCGCTCACCCTCGACCCAGACCATCAGCGAGTCGTTGGGCAGTGCGGTGAGGCTCAGCGACGAGACGTCTCGCCCTTCACCAGGCGTAACGAGCGGCGCCGAAACTCCAACCTGCGTGCCGGTCGCGTCCAAACGCGTTCCGACGATCACTCCTCCCGCCTCGAACCAGGCCAAGGTGAAGCCTGACTTGGTGGGTGCTACGACCGGCTTTTGCGGTGACTTGGCGTCTTTGGTGACCCCGACGGCGGTGGCCTTCTGACCGTCCACGGTGGGGGTGAAACGGAACAACGACACCTGGTCGCCGTTGGTCCCGAAGGGAGAGGAAACGAGGAAGCCGGCGTCGAGCTTGGAGAAGGTGATCTGCTTTGGCTCCACCGACTTGATCGCGCTGAAGTGCGAAAGCTCCGGCGCAGGGTTGGTCTCCCAGGTCGGGTGCGCATAGGCCAAACCCTCGTCGTCGAACCAAGCGACCGTCCAGCGGTCTCCGGTCGCAAAGAGCTTGGGTGCGTGCTCGCGGGCGTTACCGATGCTGCGGTCTCGCGCGAGCCGGCGCGATTTGTGATCGAAGCCCGCGAAGGCGATTTGAGCCTTGCCGGGCAGCTGCACCAACCAACTCGCGGCGAACTCGCCCTCCTCGGGCTTTGCGGCTGGTCGGCCGGCCAAGGTGAGCTCTCCTCGCAAAAGGTAGCTCGCAAGCTCAAATTCGGTCGGGTTGCAGCCGAGGGCCTTATCGGAGGCCTTGGCGGTCTTGGAAACCCCGTCGCCTTTCGGCGTGCTGTCGGGAGGCGGTGGGGGAGGCGGAGCGACGCTCGCCGAGGGCGCCGAATCGCTTGCTTCCGGCTTCGCCGGGGTGGGGGCGGGGGCCGATTCCTTGTGCAGCAGGTCGCAGCCGCTGAGCCAAATCAGGAGCAAGCCTGCAGATACCAGCTTGGGTCGGTTTTCGGTTGTTGCTCGGCTCATCGGGAGGACCTCAGGTCCGCAGAGAGAGTGGCAGCATCGCTCGGACAACGAACCGTACGCTAGTTTGTCGCAGTCGGGGCGGCACGAGTTCGATTCTCGGGCTATCCTCCGATCGTGGCGCATCCCTCGTCCGTCCTGGGCAACGAGCAAGAACCTCGAGACGCAGTGCTCTTCGACCCGTTTCTGGGCAAGAAGCCTCCTCCGCCGAAGAAGCCACCTTTTTCTCCGGCGGCCGTGGCTGGCGCGCTGCTATCGCTCCTGCCGATCGGCAGCATCGCCGCCATCTTCTTCGGTGTTGCAGGGCTCCGGCAGACCCGCCTTGGAACCATGCGTGGTCGCGCGCTTGCTCTCTCGGCGGTGGGCCTGGGCGGCCTGCTAACGGTCGGGTACGCCGTTGGCACTACCGTGTTGGTGATGCGCGAACTCGAAACGCAAAACGCCAAGGCCACGCGGGAGGATGAACGTTGGGCAGCCAAACAACGTGAACGCGAGGCCGAGGAGCGAGCCAAACGTGAGGCCGAGGCCGAGGCGCAAAAGAGCGCTACTCCGCTCAAGGCGCCAGCCTTGCCCAACCCCCAAGGGACTGTGCCTCAGCGCACTCAAACCACCACGGTAGGGGCGATCCCCGTGGTCGAGATGGGCGTCTCGGAGCCGTCTCTCAGCGCAGCCATCTTGCGCGAGGTCGAAACCGCCAAAAAAGAGAATCGTGAGGTCATGTTGATGCTTGGCCGTGCGGGCTGCGGCCCTTGCGACGGTGTGATGAGTTCCTTGAAAGATCCTTTGATGCAGGATGCGCTCGCAACAACGCGCCTCGTTCGCGTGGACATCGAGGTCTTCGGTGAGGATCTAAAGCGCCTCAACTACCCCACGGCTCGCATGCCTGGTTTTTTCCTCGTGCGCAGTGACGCCATGCCTCGCGATGGCATCGATGGCGGCGAGTGGGGCGATGACATCGCTCAAAACATTGCGCCAGTGCTGAAGCCTTTCTCACGCGGCGTCTTCAAGCGACGCAAACGCGAGTGGAAGCCCCTGCCGATGAGCGGAACCTTCCTCTGACACTACCGGCCACGCTCGGAGTCTGTCCGCGCTGTTTGGTCCGGCTTCAAGACTTGGTCTCTGGTCAGCGTTGCCCGAAGGATGGCGCTTTCTTGGTGTCGGAGGCCAGTGTCGAGGCGTCTTTCGGTGAGCCGTTTTTGGGGGCGCAGGTGGGTCGCTTTGGCCTACTGCGGGTGATTGGCCGCGGTGCTCAATCGACGGTGTTCGAGGGCATCGACCGAGACTCGGTGCGTTGCGCGGTCAAGTTGGTGCGACTCGACCCGCTTCAAGAGCTGCCCGAGCCCTCCGCGCTGATTGCTGCGCGGCTCGAGAACGAGGCTCGTGTGCTCGAGCGGCTCGTCGACGTTCCTGGCGTGCCCAGACGGCTTGAGTTCGTGCACTCGCTGGGCGGTGGGCTTCCCGCGCACGTTGCTCTTGCGATGTCCTTCGCGGGTGGCGCTCCGGTTGGGAACGAGGTCCCGGAGGCCGCGCTGCGTTCATGGAGCAAGACCTTATTGCTCGCTCACCGGCACGGCGTGGTTCACTGCGACCTTGCTCCCGAGCATTTGCTGCTCGCAACGGACGGCACTACGCACATCCTTGATTGGGGTTGCGCTCTCGAACTTGGGAGTGCTGAGTCTCCGCGCGGCTTTCACCCAAGCTATGCCAGCGACCAGCTCTTGGCTGGAAATCCTGCCGACACGCACTTTGATTGGTTCGCCCTCAAGCGGATCGTCGAGACCCGAGTCGAGAGCGGTAAGGCGTCTACCCACGTGATGGGGCTCATCGCCGCTTTGGCGACGGCCAACTCGATTGAACAACGTCTTCAAGCCAAAGAAGCCTTGTCGGAGGTCTGTGGTTTGTCAGCTGTGAGGTAGGGCAGGCGAAACCGGTGTACGGGGCAGTGCGGGCATTGTAACGTTCCGCTACCCATGGATCCCCGGGAGATGGAGGCGCTCGTGCAGCGCCTTGTGCAGAGCCCCCACGACGAGGAGGCGTTGGCCTTCGCTCACCGAGCCGGAGCGGAAGACCCCCAAGCTTACGCGCTGCTACTGGAGAAAGTGGGGACCAAGACAGCTGACCCTGCTTACGCTGCCCACTGGCTCAGCGAGAGCGCGAACGTTTGGGCCATCACCGTTGGCGATGCTCACCACGCCGCGCGCACGTTCATGGCGGCGATCGAGCGGGATCCGACGGCGACTGCTGCTTCGGACAGGCTCGCTTCGCTCTACCGCGAGCGCAACGAGACCAAGCCGCTCGTGGCCCTGCTCGAGAAGCTCGTGAAGCTGCTCTCTCCGCTCGCCAATCAGCAGCCGGAGCTCCGCTCGCGTTTGGTTTCGCTACACGAGGAGCTGGGCAAACTCTGGGGTGAGGCGCCGCTATCGCGCAAAGACCGCGCGGCCGAGAACTGGAGACGCGTCGTCGACTACGACCCCTCCAATGTGTTCGCCATTTACCAAGCCCGCGAGCTCTTGAAGGAGGCAGAGCAGTTTGCCGACGCAGTGCCGCTGTTTGCGATGGAGCACGCGCTCGTCGAAGACGTCGAACGGCGGCTTGCTTTGTATCGGGATGAGTCGGCGGTGCGCCTGCGCATTGGTGACGGGCCCGGCGCTAGCGAAGCACTCCGGCACGCGCGCACCATCCGCCCGGATGATGTTGCCTTGGCGCAAGAGTTCGCAAGTTCAGTGATCGCTCGGATCGATTTATCAGAGGCAGTGCCTGGGATCGAACGTGAAGAGGCGCGGGCCATCTTCGTTTCGATGGCCGAGTCCTATGACGGTGAGTACGGCATGGCCTACGCGCTCAGTGGGCTGCGCTGCGTGGCCGGTGATGACCGCGCGATGCAGCTGGCCGATCACTACGCGGCGCAGCTTGGTCGCAGCGGTGAGCTGGAGCGACCTTTCGCCGACTACCTTGCCGCCAACCCGAATGGGTACATGGCCGAGAAGGCGCGCGCCGTGGTGAATTCGGCGCGCCCGCCGGTGCCTCCGCCGGCTCCGCAGGCGGCACCCGCGCGCGAGCCAACCGGCCAGCGTCCTGCGCCGGCGGTCATCGCGCAGCCTGCCGCAGCTCCCGCTGTCACGAGCGAGCCCAGCCGTCGCGAAGATCCGGCGGATCTCGAGGAGATCGAGCCCGAGAGCGAAGAGCGTCGCCCGCGTGAGGTGCACCCCGACGAGGTGCGCGCCCTGATCGACCAGGCGCAAGCCGAGGCGCAAAAAGGCCGCAAACCAACAGCGCTAGCCAAGTTCCGCGAGGCGCTCAAACTCGAGCCGGCCAACGCTGAGGCGCTGACCTGGGTTGATGAGCACCTGCGCCAAAAGCGGATGTACACCGACTTGCGTGACGTGCTCCTGGCCGCCTCGCGAGTGACGAGCCAGCCGTTGGAGACGCGCAAAGCTCAGCTGCGAGACGTGGCTGGGATCTGCGAGTCACAGCTCCGCGATATCGACACGGCAACCCAGGCAGCAAAGCAGATCGTTCAGCTTGACCGCGGAGACGAGCCGGCCCGAGATCAACTCCGGCGCCTGCTCGAGAAGTCGCAGCGTTGGGATGAACTCGCAACCGTGCTCGAGCAAGAGGCGATGGGCGCGCCCGACATCGACGGCAAGATCGCCCTCGAAAAGAAGCTCGCGGTGTTGCAGGAGCAGAAGCGCAAAGACCCCGGCGGCGCCGCCGAAGCGTGGGCCCGCATCGCGTCACTCTCCAGTGGCGATGAGTCGGCGATCCAGACGGCCGTGAAGTTCTTCGAGAAAGCGGAACGGCTCTCCGATGCCGCCGACGTGATCGCTGAGAACGTCTCGGCGATCGAAGCGGCCGAGACGCGCAGTTCGCTTTTGGGCAAGCTCGGTGAGCTCCGTCAAAAGATGGGGGATCAGGGCCTAGCTGCCGACGCGTTTGCCGAGGCCGCGGAGATCGGCGCAGAGGCAAAAGATGAAGGCGCCGACAAGCGTACGCGAGAGCTTTGGGAACGCGCTGAGCGCGCCTACGTCGCGAGCGAGCGCTTCGTCGAGGCTGCCAACGCGACCGCGCAACAGGCGAAGTCGGTCAAGGAAGACAAGGCGTTGGTTGAGCTCTTGTCGCGCGCGGCGGGTTATTTCGAGCGCAGCGGTGACCCGGGCGGTGCCGTTGAGAAGATCACCGAGGCCTGCAAGATCCTGCCCGAAGACGAGAGCTTGGCGGCCCGCGCTGAAGAGCTCTTCCGCGCGGCTGATCGGCTGGCGGATCTGGCGACCTTCCTCGCGGAGCGCGCGAGCAAGGCCAGCGCCCCCGCACAACGCACCAAGTCTCGGTTCCGCGCGGTCGCGCTCTGGAAAGAGCTCGGCGACGTGGACGCTGCGCGCGAGCTGCTGCTGCTCGTGCTCAACGACGGCGAGAACGAGGAGGCGCTCAGTTGGTTGGTGGAGGACGCCCGGTCACGCGGAGATACGCGGGATCAGGTTGACCTGCTGCATCGCTTGCTTGGTGTCACAGCCGACCCGGCGCGCAAGCTGGAGTTCGCCTTGCGCGAGGCGTCGCTGCTTTCGGACCCGCTCGACGAGCCGAAGCTGGCGATCGAGCGCTACGAAGCGATCGCACGGGACCTCGATCCGTCGTCGCGGATCGCGCTGCACGCGATCGCCGATCTCGCGGAAAAGCAGGGCGATGAGGCCGTCGCCGCCTCGGCGCTCGAGCGTGAGCTCGTGCTCACCGACGGTGACGAGCGGGTTGAACTCGCTCAACGCCTGGCTCAACTATACGAGGGGCCGCTGGACAACGCGGAGGCGGCAATCCGTGCTCTCGACGTCGTACTTTTGGCCGACCCGGCCGACCTCGACGCGACCGAACGTTTGTTGCGGCTCGCTGAAAAGACGGAGCAATGGGAGCGCGTCGCCAAGTTGCTCGCGGTGCTGATCGAGTTCGAAGGTGACGACAACGAAGTGAGCGTGATGACGCGGCGCCAGTCCGACGTCTTCGCCGATCGTCTCTCGCG
This sequence comes from uncultured delta proteobacterium, assembly GCA_903892415.1. Lineage (GTDB taxonomy): Bacteria > Myxococcota_A > Polyangia > Polyangiales > Polyangiaceae > Xiheicaenibacterium. The sequence goes on from CAITIQ010000317.1 coordinate 28,703, forward strand.
TGGAGATGAAGCGCTCGGTGTGCTCGAGAAGCCTGCCGATGCCGGTGACGATCCGTGTCGCAACGCCTACATCGAGCTCGGTGACAAGCTTGGCTGGAAGGGCGTTGTCGCCAGCAAGCTACTGATGTGGACGGAGGGAGCTGCTCCGGCCAAGCGCAACGATGCGCTGAACGGCGCTTTCGCTCGCTTCGCCGAGGTCGGCCGAGACAAGGACGCTGCCCGCGTCGCACAAGAACTAGCTCGCGGAAAGTCTGCTGATCCCGCGCTCGGCGAGAAGCTCGAGGCGTTGGCCATTCGTTCCAAAGATCTCGACGCACTCGGCGTTGCTCATGAGCTCTTGCTGCGCGACCGATCCGGCCTGCTCCGCGCCGAAGAACTGGTGCGTCAAGCCGAAGTAATGCTGCAAGCGGGTGCAGATTCGCTCGATGCCATGCAGCACGGTGAAGCTGCGTTGGCTTCGGTTCCGCACCATGAGGCCGAGCCGTTCGTCGCTCGGCTAGCGGCGCTGACCACTGCACCTGGGCACGTGGTTGATTTGTACGAGCGGCAGGTCAGCCGTTGCAAGACCCCTGGGGACCGGCTGGTCGCGCTCGCTCGTGCGGCTCAAGTGGCCGCGGAACGCGGTGCTTACGATCGCGCTCGCAGCTTCTTCGAGCTGGCGCTTGGCGCAGGCGCCCAGGACGAGGCACTGCAAAAGCTCCACGACTCGGCTCGCGAGGGCGATGAGGCGAAGGGACGCGCAACGGGAGCTGACGGCGCGGTTCGCGGTCCGCAATCGCTGCGGCGCATCCTCGCAGAGGCCCTTGCAGCTGGCGGTCAGGGCTCGCGCGATGGCGGCCGTACAAGAGCAGCGCTGCTGCGAAGAGCCGCTTCGATCGCCCAAGCCGATCTGGCCGACACGGACCTCGCGTTCCGCTGGATTGGGGACGCGCTCGTGACGCATGTCGATGACGCTACCCTGGCCGCGCTCGACGAACTCGGTCAGGCGGTTGGTGATCTCACCCGGGTGGAGGGTACGCTTGGGCGGGCGCTCGACGAGGTGTTCGACGGGCCTCTCGTGCGAAAGCTGCTCGGGCGTCGCGCTCGGCTTCGCCGCGATCAACTGCAGGATTCGGTTGGGGCCGCACAAGACCTGAAGAAGCTCCATGACCTTTCGCCTTCGGACCAGGAGGTGATGAACGAGCTATCGAGTCTGCTCGAGGGGCTCGGTGACCACCGCGGTATGATCCAGGTGTACGAGGACCAGATTCTGCGAGGCCGCGATCCTGGCCAACGCGCTGAACTCGCACGTCGGGTGGCCAAGCTTTGGGAAGAAGAGCTCGGAGACGCTCGCGAGGCCGCTGACGCTTGGCGGCGCGTGCTTCGAATGAAGGCCAACGATCCTGACGCGACCGCTGGCCTCGAGCGGGCGAAGTCGGGCAAGCTCAACTTCGTCGCGAAGGAGCGTCGCGAACGCCCGCAATCACCAGTGTTCCAGGAGCCTCCGCGCTCCCAGCGGCCGCCGGCTCCCGCTCCTGTGCCTCCCGCACCTCCTCCCCGAGTGGAGCCGGTTGTTGCAGAGGCTGACGTCGACGCGGACCCTCCCACGCCGATTCCTGCTCCCGCAGATTCGGGTGCGACTTCGGTCGCTCGCCGCCCGATGGATACTCACCTCGACGCGGCCGAGTTCGGTGACGCTCCCGTTGCGCTCTCGACCGCCTCCGGGCTTGAGACCGCTGGGGCTGTTGCATCCTCGCTCGCGGTGCTGGAGGCGATCGCTCACGAGCCGGAACCTGCAGGGGTATTCAAAGGCATCTCCGAAGAAACCGCCGATTCCGATGATGCTGCGGAGCTACTCGCGGATCTGGAACCGGACCTCAGTCCGCCGGCCGGCCCCGTCGTACCGCATGCAGATCCTTCATCGCCTGAACTTACTGCACGTGCAGCTCGAGAGTGGGCTGAGCAGCAGCGGGCGAGCGTAGGCGCTGAGGCAGGTCAGTCCGGGCCCGGCAATATTGCCCACGGCGAGCAGGTTGCCCACGAGCAGGTCGCCCAAGGCGAGCAAGCTTACGGTGAACAGGCTTACGGCGAGCAGGCTTACGGCCAACAGGCTTACGCTCAGCACGGCGTCGAGCAGGCTTACGGCCAACAGGCCTATGGTCAGCAGGAGTACGGCGTTCAGCCGGCGGATCCGCATCAAGCTTATCCGTCGCATCCGCAACAGGGGTATTCGCAGCAGGGCTACGCTCAGCAGAGCTACCCGCCGGCCTACCCACAACAGGGGCAGCCTCCGGCGTACCCTCAACCGGCGCAACCGCAGGCCCAACCGCCCGCCTATCCGCAGAGCAGCCCAGTGCCTCCGGCGTACCCGCAACAAGCTGGCTATCCGCAGCAGGGTTACACGGAGCAGGGCTATCAAGACTACGCGCAGCAGGGCTACCCGCAGCAGGGTTACCCGCAGCAGGGCTATGCGCAGCAGGATCACGCGCAGCAGGCTTACCCGCAGCAGGGTTACCCGCAGCAGGCTTACCCGCAGCAGGCTTACCCGCAGCAGGGTTACCCGCAGCAGGGTTACCCGCAGCAGGGCTACCCGCAACAGGGCTACCCGCAGCAGGGCTACCCGCAGCAGGGTCACCCGCAGCAGGGTTACGCGCAGCAGGGCTACGCGCAGCAGGGCTACCCGCAGCAGGGCTACCCGCAGCAGGCCAACCCCTCGTCCTACCCAGCCGAGCAGACAGGTAGCCACGGGCCTTCCGCGGGGCCCCCGGCGTTGCCGCTCATGCATCGCTCCTCCGAGGACAGTGGGAACTTCCCCGGAATGCCTCCGGCCCCATCCCAGCGCATTCCACCGCTTTCGAAGCCGGCATCCAAACCGCCGGCTCCACCCCTCGGGTCGCGGCCTCCAGCACCGAACGACATCCAGGATCTGGATGACGCCGAACTGCTCGAGGACGATACCTGAGCTCTCCGGACTGGTTATTCCCGGCGCCCCTCGTTGAAGGGGACCTGGTTTCGGTCGTCGCGCCCTCGAGCCCTGTCGATGCCGTGCGTGGGTTCAAAGGCCTCTCGTTTTTGCGATCGCACTTCCGCGTGCGGTTTCGCCGAGACGCCTTCGACAGGCGCGGCTACCTCGCTGGCTCGGACCTGCGCCGCGAAAGCGAGTTGAACGCTGCTCTCGCCGATCCTGAGGTGAAAGCGGTGCTCGCGTTGCGCGGCGGGGTAGGGGCTTCGCGCTTCGTAGGTCGGGCAAACTTCGAGCTGCTGAGAAGCCAACCCAAGTGGTTGGTTGGCTTCTCCGACATAACCGCGTTGCATCTCGAGTCCACGCGGCTCAGCGTCGCTTCACTTCATGGGCCGCACGTCGCTTCGCTCGGGCGCAGCGACTCACGCGCTGAGCGTGAGCTGCTCTCGGTGTTGCGAGCGCCCACCGCCCGCCGCGACTATGCGCTGCGAGTCCTCGCCACAGGCGCCGCCTCTGGCCGCCTTTGGGGAGGCAATCTGGCGATTGTTCACGACGCAGCCGCAGCTGGGCGCCTCGTGCCTCCGGCGCAAGGCATCCTCTTTCTCGAGGACGTAGGAGAACGCCCTTACCGCATTGACCGCATGCTCACCGCGCTGATCGTTGGTGGGCATTTGAGCTCGGTCCGCGGGATTGTCCTCGGAGACTTCACCGATTGCCGGCCTGGGCCTGACGGAATCACCGTGGAGCAGGTGCTCGAGGAACGGCTCAGCCAACTCGGAGTGCCGGTGGCGACCGGGATGCCTGCGGGTCATGACACCGTCAACACCCCGATGGTCCTGGGGGCACCGTGCAAGCTGGAGGTGGCTGCAAACCAAGCGTCGTTGAGCCTCTTCCCCGACTCGGATTGACCCGCGCGTCGCGAGGTCTTCGTTATTCGGCTGTCCACGCCGGTTCGGTCTGCATCCGCCTTCGGCGGAATGCGGTGCAGATGTCACCCGTCCGTCACGCTGGTCGGCTATGAAGCGCGCATGGCTAAAGTACTGATCGTTGAGGACGAGCGCGACCTCTCGAAGGTGCTCGCTTGGAACATGAAGCAGGCTGGTCACGAGGTGGTGGCCGTCGCGACTGGCGCTGAGGCGCTGATCGCCGCCACTCGCGAGCGACCGGACGTCATCCTGCTAGACCTCATGCTGCCGGATATCTCCGGCACCGACGTGTGTCGCGCCGTGCGTCGCAGCGCCGACCTAAAGAACACCGCCATCATCATGGTGACGGCCAAAGGCGAGGAGATCGATCGGGTCGTGGGTTTCGAGATCGGCGCCGACGACTACGTGGTCAAGCCCTTCAGCACCCGCGAGCTGCTGCTGCGCGTGGACGCCGTGCTCCGCCGCGCCAACCGCGAGTCCCCGCAAGACAAAGAGTCGGTCGAGTTTGGTCGGCTTCGCATCGATCGCGGAGCCCACCGCGTCTTCGTCGACAACGCAGAAATTGAGCTGACGGCGCTCGAGTTCCGGCTCTTGACCACGCTGCACGAACGCAAGAACCGCGTACAAACACGGGCGCGGTTGCTCGACGACGTGTGGGGCATTCAATCGGACATCACCACGCGCACGGTCGACACCCACATCAAACGGCTGCGTGAGAAGCTCGGTGTGGCCGGCAACTACGTTGAAACGGTGCGCGGAGTCGGTTACCGCTTCACCGATAGTCCGACAGCCGAAGCCTGAGCGCTCCTCCGGCTTTCGATCGTCATGCCGGAGATCCTGGAGCTTTGATGGTGGAAAAGCCCTTTCGGCAAGGTTCCTGGCCACCGCCAGATTCAGATGCGCGCCCTTCGCTGCGTGCGCCGCGCGGGGGCGTCAGCATCCGCTGGCAGCTGCTCGCGCTCGCGCTGCTGGCGGTGGTGGTCATCTTCGGGTTGGGCAACCAGATCGCGACACGCACGCTCGAGCACATCCTCGCGGTTGAGTCGAACGAGGAGCAGAGTCGGCGTGTCGCCATGCTCGTAGCTGCCTTCTCCACGTCGAACGAGTTGCCCTCGCAGACCCAGCTCGACGTTTTGGCTCGCGCCAGCAACGCGAAGCTCAGCTTGCTCAGCGCTGACGGCAAGCTCTTGGCCGAGGCGGGGGAGACGCCCGCAAAAGCTGGCTCGGCGCGCGTCGCTGAAGAGGAGTTCGCCAAGGCGCTCGTGCGGGACGACGCCGACGTCACCAGCTCCACCCGAGTGCTCGAGCATACGCTGATGACGATCGTGAAGCTCGGCACACGGGAGGTCAGCTTTCTGCGGGTGGAAACGCCGATTCATCGAGCCGACGCAACCATCGAGCGGTTCCGCGGCCTGACCCTGGCGGCGGCGCTGGTGGCGTTGGTGCTTTCGGCGTTGTTCATCGAGGGCGTGGTTCGTCGCATCTCTGCGGACGTCAAAGACCTCCGCGATACCGCGATCCGCATGGCCCGCGGCGATCTATTCGCAGGCGCGGCTCCCCCCGTACCCAACGCCATTCCAGAGCTTCGTGAGCTCGGGGTCGCGCTCGCGCGGGTCGCCGAGAACCTATCGTCGGCGTTGTCGCAGCTCGCCTCCGACCGTGATCTTTTCGGCTCGGTGCTGGACGGTATGCGTGAAGGCGTTTTGGTGCTCGACCGGGATGGTCGCATTGCCTTGGCCAACCCGGCCTTTCGCCAAACGCTGCTGCTGCCGCACACGGTGGTCGGCAAGCTTCCCGAGCTTGCGATCGACAGTCCGCCGCTCGTCGAGATTCTCGAGCACGCTCATCGGCAACGCCGCCAAGTGACCGGAGAGATCTCGGTTGGCCGACTGATGCCGCGACGGCTGGCAATTCACGCCGCTCCCGTCGCCGCCTCGTCTGGGGCTACGCTGGCGGTGTTCGTCGATGTCACCGAGCTGCGCAAGTTCGAGACCATGCGGCGCGATTTCGTGGCCAACGTCTCGCACGAGTTGCGTACACCGATCACGGTGATTCGCGCTACCGCAGAGACGCTCGAGCAGTCCAACTGGGGCGACGAGATGGCCTACGACTTCGTCGCCATCATTGAGCGTAACGCCCAACGCTTGCAGCGTTTGGTCGACGACTTGCTCGATCTCTCGCGCATGGACAGCGGCAAGGCACGGCTCGACATCGAGCAAGTCTCGGTGGATGCGCTGCTCAAGACGGTGCTTGCAGCTCATCAAGAACAGGCTCGGCGACGGGGCGTTCGCTTCGTGATCCAGATCGGCGCGGAGGCGCAATCGGTGGAAGCAGACAGGGGCGCCCTCGAGCAAATCTTGAGCAACTTGGTCGAGAACGAGGTCAAGTACGCGTCAGGAAAATCGACGGTAACGGTCGCAACCGCAGTCGAGGACGAGCAGTTCGTGATCACCATCTCCGACAGCGGACCAGGCATCGCCGAACAGCATCTGTCGCGGCTCTTCGAGCGCTTCTATCGCGTCGACGCCGGTCGCTCTCGTGAACTCGGCGGCACTGGGCTGGGTCTGGCCATCGTCAAACATCTACTCGAGGCGCACTCGGGTTCGATCTCGGTCGAGTCGGAGTTGGGGAAGGGGACAACCTTCCGCCTCGTCTTGCCGCGCAACCGCGCGCTGCTCCTCGAGCGGCAGCTCGAAAGCGTGCCGCTCGAAAGCCCTGTACCTGAAGGCGTAGACGCCGCGCGGCTCAGTCAGCCCGACCTGCTTTGACTGCGGCTCGCCCGTCGTCGTTCACCGACGGGCTGCAACTCTCCGCAAGCTCAGAGCGAGTTGATCCACGCGGTGAGCGTGGCGACGCCTGTCACATCCATCGTCTCGACGGCGAGTGGCGGCATGGTGACGTTGGGCGCAACGGGCGTTCCGTTCGGATCGGTGGTGCGGTGGATGATGGCGCTCGCCGAAGCGTTGCCAGGCTCGATCCGGTCACAGGGAGAGCCGTTGCACTGGTACATCGTCGTCGAAACATTGATCGCCGTTTGGAAGGCTCCAGTGTCCTCGAGCGCGGTTTGGCCTTCTCGAATCTTGAGGTCCATGTCGATGTTTCCAACGCCATTTTCGTTGTGACAGTTGCTGCAGTTCGCGTGCATATAGCCGAGGGCTGCATGCCCTTCTGAAGGCCCAGGCATGGCGAGCCCACCAGGCAGCGGAACCGACAGCAGGCCCTCTGCCGAGAGCGATGCGATGGTCTCACCTTCGAGCGAGTGCGAGAGTTGCAGCGCAGAGAAGCCGAGCACGCGCCAGCTCTTGCGATGGCAGATCGAGCAGGAGCTGACGGCCGGAATATCGTGCGTCGTCCCGTTGGCGTCGAGCACGCCGTTGTTCACCATCACGGCGTCGGTCTGCGTGGTCCAGTGGTAAGTGGCGAACTTGAAGTCGAAGTCGCCGGGCCCTGTGCGGATGATGTAGCGCGTCTCGAGCTTGTTACCGTCACGCGAGAACTGCTTCCACAGCCGCGTGCCGACGGGGACCTCCCAGACGTCCATGTCGGTGGTGTCGATCTGCGAGCACTCGGGGATGTAGGCCCAGCGTGATTTCTCCGCACTGTCTGACCAGAGGGCGAACTGCGGTGTGTATGGCCGAACGACCGAAGCAATGTCTCCATTGCCGTCATACAAGCCGGTCTGCGACAAAAGGCCGGGAGGATCCGCCGGCGCGAACGTCGGCGCACATCCGCCCGAACCGCCCGCGCCACCCGCAGCGCCTGCACCACCGGCCCCGCCGTTCCCGCCGCTTGGCTGGCTCCCGGCTTCTCCGCCGCCACCGCCGTTGTTCACGGTCCCGCCGTTACCGTTGCCTCCGCCACCGTCGTTTGAGGTACCCCCACCGCCGCTGTTCGTGGTGCCGCCTCCACCTGCTCCGCCGCTATTCGACGACGAGCTGCTGTCTCCACATGCAAACGCCACAGCGAGCAGCGACGAGCAGCAAAGTAGCACCGAAGGCGAAAGACGCTTCATCGCCCCAGGCTACTAGAATCGAGCGTTCATCGCGAGGTCTGAGCGAAGGGCCGCAAGCGGAATGGGCCTGCTTGGTGAACCTTGCCAGGCAGCTTGCGACCAAGCAATTGCGCCGCCAGGGTACCCGCCGCCACCAACGGCTCAAGCGCCACTCCGGTCGAAACACCCATGCCGTCGAGCATGTAAACCAGGTCCTCGGTCGCGAGGTTGCCGCTGGCTCCCGGAGCGTAGGGGCAACCGCCCAAGCCGCCCACCGATGAGTCAAACGTGCTGATGCCGCACTCGAGCCCCATCAATACGTTGGCCAGCGCGGTCCCCCGAGTATCGTGAAAGTGCAGCGCTATCGCCTCGCGGGGAAGGCTCTGCAACATCGCCTGCACGATGTTCAAGGTTTGGCGCGGAGTGCCTACGCCGATCGTGTCTCCAAGTGAGACCTGATAACAGCCGAGCGCAAACAGCTTCGTTGCGATCTCGACCGAGCGGGCAATCGGAATCTCGCCCTCGTAGGGACAACCCCAAACGGTGGACACGTAGGCGCGAACACGGAGACCGAGCGCCAACGCCTGCGGCACCAATTCCTCGAAAAGGCCGAGCGTGCTCTCCACGGTCTTGTTGATGTTCGCCCGGTTGTGCGTCTCGCTCGCCGACATGAACACGGCTACCTCGCGCAGCCCCGCCTGGCTTGCTCGCTCGAGCCCGCGCTCATTGGGAACTAGCGCACTGAAGGTGATGTCCTCCGCAAAGCCTGTGAGCGACGCCGCGAGCTCTCCAGCGTCGGCGAGCTGCGGCACCCACTTCGGCGAGACAAAGCTCGTCGCTTCGATACGCTTGAGTCCCGCATCTACAAGAGCCTGGGCCAAGCGAAGTTTGCCCTCGGTCGGCACGACCAGCGGCTCGTTCTGCAGGCCGTCTCGCAAGCCAACCTCGTACACGCTGACGCCATCCGGTGTGAGGGTCAGGAGCTCGGCCGACGCAGACATGGACCCATCGTGACCAAGCGGCCGGCGCCAGTCAACTACGCGATTGTCTTCAGAAGACCGTGCCGATCCCCAGCCGCGCGCGGAATTGGGATGGGGTATTCACCGGAGAAGCACGCGTGACAAAAGCCGCGCAACGAAGCGGTTTCCGGCACGTCACTGGTGGGGCCACCGCGTCGCGCTTGTTCGTTGCGCTCTTCACCGCGAACAGCGTCGACCAGCGAAGGCAACGACAAGTAGCCCACGCTATCGGCGGCTAGGTAGTCGGCCAAGGCCGACTCATTGTGGGTGTTGGCGATCAGCTCCTGCCTGGTGGGCGTGGCAATGCCGTAAAAACAGGGCCATTTGGTGGGGGGACTGGCCACTCGGAAGTGGACTTCACGCGCACCTGCCTCGCGGATCATCTTAACGATCTTGCGGCTGGTGGTGCCCCTCACGATCGAGTCATCCACCACCACCACCCGGCGGCCCTCGAGCGCAGCGCGGTTGGGATGCAACTTCAGCCGCACCCCAAAATCTCGGATCGTCTCCTGCGGCTCGATGAAGGTCCGGCCGACGTAGTGGCTGCGAATCAGCCCAACCTGGAACGGCACCCCCGAAGCCTCTGCGTAACCGATGGCTGACGGTACGCCCGAGTCAGGCACCGGCACGACGATGGCCTCTTCTTCGCCGTCTGCGATGGGGTGCTCTTGCGCCAGCTTGCGGCCGAGCGCTTTGCGCACGTTGTAGACGCTGATGCCGTCCACCATCGCGTCCGGTCGCGCGAAGTAGACGTACTCGAACAGGCACATCGCTCGCGGTCGAGCCTCGAACGGGAAGGACGAGCGAATACCAGCGCTGTCGACGACGATCATCTCGCCTGGCGCCACATCGCGAACCAGCTCGGCGCCGATCAAATCGAAGCTCGTGGGCTCGCTGGCGATCACCGTCATCGTTCGATCGCCTTTGGTGAGCGTGCCCAAGACGAGCGGCCGATTGCCGACCGGATCGCGAACGGCGATCAGCTTCTTCTCGGTCAGCGCCACGAGCGAGTAAGCGCCCTCGACTTTGCGCAGGGCATCCACCAAGCGATCCTCAGCGGTGCTCTCGTGAGAGCGCGCGAAACAATGGACGATCGTCTCGGTGTCGGTGCCGCTTTGGAAGATCGACCCTTTGGCCTCGAGCTCGGTGCGGAGCGCCTCGTGGTTGGTCAGGTTGCCGTTGTGCGCGAGGGCGATTGAGCCGTGCGCGTAGTCAACGGCCAGCGGTTGGGCGTTGCGCAAGTGGGAAGAGCCAGCCGTCGAATAGCGTACGTGCCCGATGGCCGCCTCACCGCGCAGCTGCCTCAAGTCCTCCTGTTGGAAGCCGGCCTGCACCAAGCCCATCACGCGATGCGCGTACAGCCGTTCACCGTCGGTCGAAGCGATACCGGCCGACTCCTGCCCGCGATGCTGCAGCGCATGAAGGCCCAAATACGCAATGTTGGCCGCTTCAGAGTGGCCCCAAATTCCGAAGACGCCGCACATGCGGCTCCTCTTAGCACGGAAGGCGGAATGACTCTCCGCCTTCGGCGGAACGGAGGCGCGCAAGCCCGCTTTGCGCTACTCGAACTTGCCGGTGACCGAGAGAAAGGTGAGCTTGTCGTTCGTCTCACGCAGCCGCACCGTCAGCATGCTCACGAAGCTCCACAGCACTTCGTAGGCCAGATCTTTGTGCAGAAACAGCAGGTCTTCAAAGGCGTCCCGCGGCAGCGATAACAGCTTGCAACGCTCATGGACGCGTGCGTCGGCCGAGCGCGGCGCTGCATCGATCAAGGCCATCTCGCCGAATACGGCGCCTGGCCCGAGCACGGCGAGCGCCTCTTCACCCATGCCCGGCACGTTGCGGCTGATCCGAATGCGACCCTCAAGAATCACGTAGAGCTTGTCGCCCAGTTGGCCGTGCTCGAAAATCAAGGTCCCGAGCGAGTGAGCCTCCTCCTTCGCGATTCGGCCGATCATTTCGAGCGCAGGACGCGTCAGTCCCGCAAAGAGGGCGATCTTACCCAGTCGTTCAACGCGTTCTGAAAGCTCCACGTCGTCAGAGCTTACGGCTTCGCCCAGGCTTGGCCAAGTTGGAGTGCGCGGCGCCGCTCAACGAGAGAAGCGTACGGTGATCGGCGGGGTGCTGGTGCGGGTGGGGTTCCCGTCGCGATCCAAGCCGGACTTGTACTTGCGGGCGAGCGCACAGCTGCGAGCGGCCCGGCCAAAGCCGTTGCCCGGGTCGGCGATCAGCTTCACGCCCTCGGCGCTGCCATTGGCGCCCACCGTAACGACCAGCTGCACCGTCGCGTTGTCTTTGCCCGCTGCATCCGCCTCGGGTGGGAAGGGGCAGTTCCACGACTTCGAGCCAACCAACGTGGCGGGTGCGCTGCGATCCACAGGAGGTGGACCCGGCGGCGGACCGGGAGGGGGATTGTTCACCGGCTTGGTGCCTTTTCCGCCCCCTTCACCTTGCCCAAAGCCTTTGCCCTTGCCCGTGCCGACCCCGTCCCCTTCACCGGAGCCGTGCTCGTACGCGCCGTCGGCAGTATGGTCGATCTCGCCGCCACCGCCTGCCGATTTGGTCTCGGCGTTGTCGTACGGGTCGGTGGGCTGGGTCGGCTGCTGAGTGGTTGCAGCGGGCCTCTGCACGTTGGCCACCGGCTGGGTCTTGGTCGGCTCGACCTCCTCCGCCTGCGGCTCCTCAACTTTGGCCTCGGGCTTCGGAGCCTCTTTCGCCTTTTCCTTCGCGTCGGAGGTGTCCACCTCGTACGTCGACCAGAAGTACTTGTCCATGCCCATGCGGCTGGTCTCGACCCAATCCTGCATGTCGAGCAGCGCCGTCAGTAGGCGGAAGATGAGGTAACCGTAGAGCAGCCCAGCGGCGCCTAGCCCCACCGTCCATCCAACGCGCACGTTGTCTCGACCAAAGTCGAGCACGGACCCCAAGACCGGGTCGGTATAGCGGCCGTCTCCGGGGCTACGCGCGATGGCCACTGCTTGGACGCCGTTCATCAACATGCTCCTTCAGTTTGAACCGGCTGGTGCTTCGACCTTGGGGGCTGTCCCAAAGGCGATCTTGGTTATGCCAGCGTCCTTGAGATAGTCCACCGCTTCCATCACGCGGCCGTGCGGAACAGCGGCCTCGGCGCGGATGGTGGCCCGCAGCTCGGGGTTATTCCGAAAGGCCTCTTGCGCCATGTCGCGGATGACTGCCGGGTTCTCGAGCTTTTGACCGTCCACGATGGTCTCGCCGTTGGCCGCCAGATCCACACCGAACAGAACCTGTTGGTCTGCGCCCGACTTGGTCTTCGGCAGGTCCAAAGAGATCTGAAGGTTCGCGATGATGCGCGCGGTGACCATCATGATGATCAGTAGCACCAAGCAAATGTCCACGAGGGGCGTGACGTTGATGCCGGAAATGACGCCTTCGTCGTCTTGGCTGGAGGCGGCCATCAGCTCTCCTCCGCGTCCGGATCAGCCTTCTTCTCGCTCTTCTTGTTGGCGCGCTCCTTCTTCGGCTCTTCCTTCTTTGCAGCAGGCTTGGCCGGCTCGGCTTCAGCGGCGCCGAGCTCCGGGTTGCCGCGGAGGTGCACGAGCAGAAGTCCAGAGAGCGCTTCCGTGTTGGCCAACGTGGCCCGGGTCATGCGCTGGAACAAGTTGTTGGCGGCAACCGCCGGAATAGCTACCGCGATACCAACCGCGGTTGCCACGAGCGCCTCACCGATGCTGGCCATAACAGCCTGCGGAGCCATCTGCTGCGCAGCCGCGCCGACCTCGGCCGTTTGACGTCCGAGCGCGTCGAACGCCATAACGACGCCGATAACGGTTCCGAGCAGCCCGATGAAGGGAGCGTTGTTACCGAGCGTGGAAAGGAAGGCCAGCCGGCGCTCGAGCTTCATCTTCTGGATGGCGATCGCACCTTCCATGGCGCTCTCGGAGGCCTCGACGCCGAACTGAGCGACCGAAAGACCGGCGCTCACGACGGCCGCCTCAGCGGAGGGCGACTGCGACATGCGCTTCTTGGCCGCTTCCAGCGACTCACCAAGGGTGTTCTGCAAATCGCGCGACAGCTTGGCCAGGTCGTCCTTCACCGAGTTGAAGAACCAAGCTCGCTCGAGAATGATGGCCACGGAGGCAATCGAAAGGCCAATCAGGAGCCACATGACCCATTCGGCGCCCGTGCTCACCATTACGCGCTTAAGCCACTCAACCAAGTTCATCGGAGATCAATGCCTTTCGTGGAAATGACTCGCTGGGAGTCGCAGCATTCGTTCCACCCCAGGGTGGACACAGTGTCATTTAGCGCATCAACCTTCGGTTGAATGTCCGCCGAAGGCGGATGCAGTAAACAGAATGACGGTGCCGTCTTCGACAAGAATCGGCCGAAGGCCCCGTTCAACGATCAACTTGGCACGAGTCATTTCCAGGTTCTTCTTGCAACTGAAGTTCAACAAAGTCGAGCCTGTTCTTTGTACAGACTTCACGATCCGCTTTCATCTTGTTCAGCCTCCGCCTCGACAGGCCCTTGTCCGCCTGGATCTGAGCTCTCGGCGGACACTTTGGGCGGAGCCGCGCGCGCGGGCTCAACCAGTTCACAAAGGCTGTCGAGGAAGGTGGTCGCGTAGGACCCCTTGCCAAGCACGAATTCGACGATCAGGTCTTCGGCGTCGGCTCGCCAGCTCAGCTCCTCGACCAAGAGGCGAAGGCTCCTGCGCGTACCTTCACCGAGGTGCCGATGGCGCGACCAAGCGTCTTCCTCAATGCCGGACTTTGCCAGGATCGCAGCCTCCCATTCGGCCGGTTCGCCTTGCGGCTTGCGCATCGAAGCGCCAAACATCGGGCCGGTCGCGGCGATCCGCAGGTCTTCGGCCCGCTGGGCCGCGTCTTCGAGCTCCGGCCCCGCAAGCGGCACATCGAAAAGAGCGCCGTTCTCCTCCTTCTTTGCGACATCCCCGGGCAGGACTTTGCCCCACGTGCCGTTCGCGCAGCGCAAGTCCAACAGCTGGTTGAACAGCTCGCTTTGCAGCGCCGAGAACATGAAGCGCGCTCGTTTTTTGTCGCGCGGCGGCGCAACCTCCCCTTGAACGAAGCGAGCGGCGAAGGCTGCGTTGTCCCCGGCCCGGCCAAAGCGTTGTGTGCCGAAGGCGTTGGGTACTCCGCTTCGTGCGGCGGCCGCAAGCCCTGGGCCCAGCGCGCTTTCGAGGGTTGCGCCGCCAGCCTCGGGGTGGGGTCGAAGACGGACCGCAAAGCGATTGCCGGTGAGGTGGCCGGCCTTCAACTTGTGGCCGTGCCGCGTCACCGAGTCGATGTGCAATCCTGGCTGCGCCAAGGCGCTTAGCAGCGCTTCCGGGTCCCCCTTGGGCATCAAAAAACTGGCGGTCTGCGACGAAACGGCGACGCGATCCTTTACCCCAGCGACCCCTGCGTCCCGTGGGTTGACCCGCAGCGCCCGACAAATCGCGCGAACTGCGTCGTCGGTCGTGAGGTTCTCCTTGGTAAAGCGAACGAAGACGTGGTCCCCGGTGCCGGAGGCGGGATAGGCAGGAAGCTCGGTGACAACGAAGTCGGCGGCAGAGCTTTTGAAGAGGACGCGCAGTCTTTCCGAGGTCACAAGCTGGTCTTTCGCACGTTGGAGCACGGTATAAGTTGTGCTTTTGTCGACGGCGAGACAAAAGGGAGGGCGCCGCTCCGGGTAGCCCACCCGGCGCTAGCCAGAACGGTCTTGAAGGGAGGGTCGGATGTCCGGGATCAAAGGAGCAAGCCTCGCTATCGGTGGCGTTGCGCTGACGCTCGGCCTGCTCATGCCTGCTCCGCCCGCTGACTGGGACCCCGGGGACGGTTTGGCCTGGCCCGCAGCTGAGGCCGGCTCCTGTCCGAAGGGCATGGTCAGCGTCGCAGCCGGCTTCTGCATCGATCGTTATGAAGCCGCCACCGTGATCGTGGACGCGCCCCGGCGCGGCAAGCACCGGCCCAAGGTTCTGCGCTCTCACTCTCCCTACAAGGGTGTGACCGGGGAGCACGTGATGGCCGTCTCGGAGAAGGGCAAGGTCCCCCAGGCTCACATCAGCCGCGATGAAGCGGAGCTCGCTTGCGTCAACGCTGGCAAGCGGCTCTGCACCGACGATGAATGGATCGGCGTGTGCAAAGGAAAGAAGCCCACGCAATATCCCTACGGTAACGAGCGCGTCGACGGCGCTTGCAATGATCGTGGGGTCTCCGGCTTCAACCTGCTGTTTGGGCCGGGCAACAACACGCCACCTGAACCGAGCGCCTACAACGTCGAGAACATGAATGACCCGCGGCTTAATCAAGTCGAGGGCTCACTAGCCAAGAGCGGGGCCTTCCCCAAGTGCAAGACGGGCCTCAAGGTCTACGACATGGTCGGCAATCTGCACGAGTGGACTTCCGCCGTTGAGGGGACCTTTCGTGGCGGCTACTACCTGGACACCTCGATCAACGGCGCCGGCTGCGACTATCGAACCACCGCGCACGATCGCAAGTACCACGACTATTCCACCGGCTTTCGCTGCTGCGCCGGCGGCGATGAGCAAGCCCGGGTTGAAAAGTTGTTCGTGAAGGTGCCCTCCAAAAAAGCCAAGGAGCAGCCCAACGATAAGCTCGCCAAGTCGGCCAAGCCGGCAGACAAGAGCGAACAGAAGAACGCAAAGACGGCAAAGACGAAGAAGGCCGGCGGCAAGAAAGCCAAGACGGCCAAGAAGAGCAGCAAGCCCTAAAGCTACTGCTCGTGCGGCATGCGGTCGCGACCACTGCGGAAGTGTTGCAGCGGCGAGTACGCGGCAAAATTAGAGACGCGGGAGGTGTAGATGCAGGCGTACTCCTCCACCTGATCGCCGAAGCTCGAGCGGTCATCGGCCTCCTTCATCAGCGAGCCCCAATAAGGGTGGAAGCAGGCGTCGATCACTTGCTCCAACTCACTGACTTCCTGGTCGATGGTCCGCATCTGGCCACGCACGCGCTCGACGGTCCGTTTGACCCGCGTGCGCTCGATCTCGAGCGCTAAAGCCGCCTCACTCGTCGCCGTTTCGCCTGGCGGTGAGGGAGCTGTTGAATCCTCCGACTCGGAGCGGGGGAGGTGCTCGTCGATCTGGCGGGTAAGCTCTTTGAAGCGCACTTGGTAGAAGCGCAGCTGGTCCTCAAGTTCCTCGCGCCGGTTGTGAAGCTCGTGCACCCGGTCCATCTCGCTGCGACATTTCTCGGAGGCGAGAACCTCGACTGTCATCTCCTGAATCACCATCGCCGAGCGCCAGGCGCTCTCACGTTTGGAACGCAAGATGTCCCCATAGATGTGGTCGCCCACGTACAGCACGCGATCTCCGGTGGTGCCGAGCGCACGTTCGAGATCCTGCAGGTTGCCGCCCTCGTGCACCGCGCCGCGCTCGAGAGGGAAGGTGGCTGGTCGCAGCTCGCCCTCGACGGTTCGCATCATCAGCGCTCGCGACTCTTGGAAAAAGGCAGGCTTGGCCGCCGCGACCACGATCACGTCGAAGAAGTGTCGAAAGCTCGGATACTCGGGCAGCGCGTCTCCGAGCAAGTAGGTCATCATCGCTTGGGTGAACGGCCAGCGACTGTTGGTGAGCAGAAAAAGCCGTTTCCCCGCAGAACGGAGCTTATGCAACGTCGGCGCGAGCAGCGGATCCCGTTCGACGAAACGCGGTAAGTCGGCCTCCACGGCGTCCAAGATCGTCCCATCGCGATGGGCTTCGTCGATCGACTCGCGGATGTCGGTGAAGAGCGACACGTAGTCGACTGGATGGCCAAGCCCCTCGAAGAAGTCGATGATCTTGGCGTAGATGGCCGCTTCGGAGAGCGCGTAGAGCGTATCCACCCAGTGGTAGCGCGAGTTCTGAGGGCGGATGCGCTTTGACTGGTAGAGCGCGCGCAGCTCATCGCGCTCCAACTTGCGCATACCGTGATAGCCCTTCTGCACGTGTTTGAAGCGGTCCATCTTGAGGATGTTGCCGAGCTTCTTGTCGATCAGCAGGCCGCGAATCGGGAAGTCGTAGGGATACTCGAGCTCGCAGATCTCCGGCGGATAGCCGCGTGCTACGAGCTTGCGCAGGGTGCACTCGACGCTGAGCCGATCCATCTCCTCCTGACGGTAGATCGCCAAGGTGTAGTCCATGTCGAAGCCGATCCAGTCGACCTGGGACAGCTTGAGGCTGCGGTTCGCAAAGATCCGCTTGGCCCGCGAAATTCGGGTGGGTTCGCCGGTCGCTGACGTGTCCGGGAGCGGGAGGGTCAGCTGCTCGGCCGGGGAGCGAAGGAGCACAGGCTCAGCTTAGTCTGCCTGCATGGTTGGTGCGACAACCTTCGCGCAACGACGGTTCAGCTCGCCCTCGATTCGCGATATAGAGCCGCGGTCATGGCCTTTTTGCACGCGCAAGTCGCCACAAGACGACCGACCTCCTTTTGGCTTCACGCGCTCCGACGTCGCCGCGAGCGTATGGCAGAGCATGTGCTTGACCTTTCGGCCCCTGTCGAATGGTCGTCTGCCGAAGAGCAGCGAGCAGCCATCGCGTTTTTCAACGCTGCCTTCCGCGCCGAAGAGTCGGGCCTGCGCCAAGCCCACGAGCTGGCGGATGAGGTGGCCGCTCTCGACCCGGAGCTAGCGGAGACGCTTCGGCTCTATGGTGATGAGGAGGGCTGGCATCGTCAGCTCCTTACCGAGTTCCTTCACTTCATCGGCGGTGAAGTTCGGCCGATGGGGCGGGTGACGGGGACGTTCTATCGGCTTTATGGTCGGGCCAAGCGGATGGAGTCGATCGTGCTCGTAAACTTGATGTTCGAGTCGATTGGCTCCACCACGTACCGCATGGCGCTCGCTCGGGTGAAGCACCCAGCGATTCGACCGATGCTGACCATCCTCACGCGCGATGAGTCGTTTCATGTGCCGCTCAACGTGCACTTTCTGAAGCACGCGATGGCCGGCAAGTCCGAGCTCGCGCGGCTGCGCTTGCGACTGCTCTACAAGCTAATGTTCGTGGCGCTGGTCGCCTCCGCGTACGCCTCTCGGCGGCGCGCAAAGGCCTTCGACCGGATCGAGTTTAGCGAGCTGGCGCAGGCCTACGCCGAGCACCTGGCCGCGCTCTTCGCCCGCGAGCCCGAGCTCGGCTTCACCCCGCCACCGCTGCTCCTGCGCCTGTTAGGCGTCGACGCTTCCAAGCTCGCCTCGAGCGACGCCGCCGCCGTCGCCAGCGTGGAAGCAGCAGAGGCTGCGATCGATCGCCATAGCGCCGTCGTGACAGGCCTCGCATGAAGCCCACCGTCCCGTTGCGCGTGCTCGCCGAGCGTTTGGTGTGCTGCACCGGAGCAGGGTTGGGCGTGATCGAAAGCGCCTTCCTTGACGTCGAGCACGGGCTGATAACGCGGCTTGGGCCTCGCAACGAAGCGCCGGCCCCGCCGCCCACCGCGCTCGAACTCAGCGCAGAGCTCGTGACGCCCGGGCTTTGCGACGCGCATACGCATGCAGCTTGGGCCGGCTCGCGTCACAACGAATATGCCCTGCGCATGGCCGGCGCCGACTACGAGGCGATCGCCAAGTCAGGCGGCGGCATCGTGAGCAGCATGCGGGCTGTGCGCGCCATTTCGGAGGAGCAACTCGCGGAGCAGCTGGTGGCTCGCTTGAAGCGCATGGTCGCGCTGGGCGTTACCACCTTCGAGATCAAGAGCGGCTACGGGCTCGATTTGGCGAGCGAGCGCAAACAGCTGCGTGCGATCCGAACCGCCCAGGCTCGCTTACCGCAGCTGACCCTGGTGCCTACCTTCCTCGGCTTGCACGCGCTTCCGCCGGAAGCGGCCGGCGATCGGGACGGCTATGCCCGCACGGTGGCCGAAGAGAGCTACCCGGCGCTCTCCGAGGAGGGCTTGTTTCGCTTCGTCGACGCCTACCTCGATCGCTCGGCATTTTCGGTGGCTCAGGCACGCCCGCTTTGTGAGCGAGCGCGAAAGGACGGCTTCGGCCTGCGACTTCACATCGGGCAGTTTGCCGACGTCGGAGGCGCTGAATTTGCGGCTGAGTTGGGGGCTCTTTCGGTGGATCACGCGGAGCACATTTCGCCGTCGGGGCTGGCCGCGCTGGCTGCTGCGGGCGTTCGCGTGGGTTTGTTGCCGGTGGCGAGCTTCACCTTGCGCGGGCCAACGCCCGCGATCGAGGAACTGCGCAAGCACGGCCTTCCCTTGGTCGTGGCCAGCGACGCAAACCCGGGCACTGCACCGACCGAGAGCCTGCCCCTCGCGCTCGCGTTCGCGGTCAGAAATTACGGTCTTTCAGTGACGGAGGCTGTGCGTGGTGCCACGGTGGAGGCGGCCTTGAGTCTCGACCTAAAGAACCAAGGGCAGCTGACTGTCGGCGCCCGTGCGGATTTGGTCTTGTGGGACCTGCCGCATGAAGACGCGTTGGCGCAGCCGTTTGGTTTGAGCAAAGCCCTCACCGTCATTGCGGGCGGTGAGGTCGTTCATTCGTTGTACGCCGCCTCGAGCGGTTGAGGAGTCCTCGTTGTTCAAGCTCTCGTTCTTGGTTGTTTCGGCTGCTTGTGTGGCGGCTTGCGGTGGAGAAAAGGCAGCGCCGCAAAGCGCGGCTTCGAGCGCGGCTCCGTCCACGACGCTGCTCTCAGCGGCTCCGCCGAGCGCAACGGCGAGTGCGCCTGTAGCCGCACAACCCGCAGTATCAGCCACCGCGAGCGCCGTTGTCTCCGCTACAGCCTCTGCCAGTGCGGCCGTGGAACCAGCGCCACTGCCCGCCGTTGCCGTGAAGAACATCGGCATGCATATCGGTGGTGGTCCCAACGACGACGTCACCAAAGGCCCGATCAAGCGCAGCGTCGCGCCTCACTTCGACGCGCTCAAGGCCTGCTTCGCCAAAGCGGAGGACCAAGCCAAGGGCGGTGACGTGAGCCTCGACCTGAAGATCGACAAGGCGGGTGGCAAGGCCGAGATCAAGAAGTGGAAGAGCGCGATCGCCGGCGAGGGCTTCGAGCAGTGCGTGCGCGAGGTGATCCTGGGCTTGGACTTCGAGAAGCCGAAGACGGGAACCACCGTCGTTAGCTACTCCTTGCGCTTCACGCCCGATAAGAAGAAGAGCTAGGGCGCTCTCGCGCGTCGGGCGCGGCTAGAACAGCGCCGCAGCGATGCCGTCACTGAAGGCCCGGGCAGCGCGCGGAATACGAACGTGCTGCTCGGAGATCTCGAGCCGGCCAGCGCGCTCGAGCTGGCGCATGGCGCGCTCGCGTTCGGCGGTACGAACCTGAACGCCGAGCCGCTCCCCGAGCACGCCGAGGTCGATGCCTTCGGCTAGGCGAAGGCCCAGCATCAGCGCCTCTCGTACGCGCGTCTCGGGGTCGAGGTGCTCGGTCTCCTGCGGCTTCAGCTCACCACCGAGCACCGTGCTCATGTAGCGCTCGGGGTTCGGATGATGCTTGGTGCGCGTAGCGTCGCCGGAGTTCGGGTCGCTCAGCGTGCCGACGGCCGAGGAGCCGAGCCCGAGGTAGTCGTCCCCGCGCCAATACGAAAGGTTGTGGCGCGCCTCTTCGCCTGGTCGCGCGTAGTTGGAGACCTCGTAGTGGGTGAAGCCAACCTCCGTGAGCGCTTCATCGATGGCGGAGAAGGAGTCGGCAATTAGATCATCGGTTGCGATGGGCAGGCGGCCGCGTCGAGCCAGCTCGCCGAACTGTGTGCCCGCCTCGATCGTCAGACCGTACGCCGACAGGTGTTCGAGGCCGAATTCAGCGAGCGCGAGCACCTCAGCACGCGCATCCTCCGGCGACTCCGCGCGACCGCCCGCAACGCCAAAGATCAGGTCGCAGCTCAGCCGCTTCACCCCCGCTGCACGCGCAGCGGCGAGCGAGGCGAGGCCGCCATCGACATCGTGCAGGCGGCCCAAGAAGGCGAGCCGCTCGCGGTCCAGCGACTGAATACCGATGCTCAGCCGATTGACGCCGGCCTCGAGTAGCTCGCTCGCCTTGCGTTCATCGAGCGAGGTCGGATTGCACTCAGCCGAGATCTCGACGTTGCTTTCAAAGCCGAAGGTCGAGCGCAGCGCGCTGAGCACGTCTCCCAGGGCGGAAGCCCGCCAAAGAGAGGGCGTTCCACCGCCAAAGAAGACCGAGCTGAGCTTGGGCCAGCTCTCACGCTGCTTCGCCCAAAGACCGATCTCGGCGACTACCGCGTCGCGGTAGCGCTCGTGGGGGATCTCCTCGCGCGGCGTGGTGAACGAGGCGAAGTCGCAATAGGGGCACTTCTTCAGGCAATAGGGGAAGTGCACATAGGCCGCGAAGCCACGCTGCGTTCCGCCAACCCGAGCCGAGCCGCCAATCGCTGGAGACGCTGCTTCCGAAACTGCGGGAATTTGCGAGGGACGCTCGCGGGTGGTACCCTCACTCATTCCACGCAACGTGCAGCTCCTTCCAGCATGGTATCAGCCCAAGACCTAGTCGGTCGTCTCCGTTCGTACCACCCTAATGCGGATGCCGCCCTGATCGAGCGAGCTTTTAGCTTCGCCGAGAAGGCTCACAACGGGCAGATGCGCAAGAGCGGTGACCCGTACTTCGTCCATCCGACGAACGTCGCCGCCATCATCACCGAGCTCAAGCTCGACGCCGCCAGCGTGTGCGCGGGCCTCTTGCATGACTGCGTCGAGGATACCTTGGCCACGGTCGAGGATCTCGAGCGCGAATTTGGTGAAGAGGTAGCCTTCCTCGTCGACGGCGTAACCAAGCTCTCCAAGATCAACTTCATCTCGCGTGAGGACCGGCAAGCGGAGAACTTCCGCAAGATGGTCGTGGCCATGGCGCGCGACATCCGCGTACTGCTGGTCAAGCTGTGTGACCGGCTCGACAACATGCGCTCGCTCGAGTTCATGAAGGCGGAGGCGCAAGACCGCATCGCCCGGGAAACGATGGAGATCTACGCGCCGCTGGCGAATCGGCTGGGCATCGCGCGGGTCAAGAGCGAGCTCGAGGACCTCTCCTTCAAGTACCTGGATCCCGAGCACTACGAGGGCCTGCTCGAGAAGGTGAAGAAGTCGGCCTCGGAGCGCGAGCGCTACATCACCGACGTGTCGAAGCTGCTGTCGACCAAGCTGGCCAAGCAAGGCTTCGCTGTGGATGTCACTGGTCGCGCCAAGCACCTCTATTCGATCTGGCGCAAGATGCAGTCGCAGCAGTCGGACTTCGAGGGCGTCTACGACGTGATCGCCTTCCGTTGCGTGGTTGAGTCGGTGGCGGATTGTTATGCCTGTTTGGGCGTGATTCACAGCCAATGGACGCCGGTCCCCGGGCGCTTCAAAGACTACGTCGCGCTGCCCAAGCCGAACATGTACCAGTCGCTGCACACGACGGTGCTCGGGCCGGGTGGAGAGCGCATCGAGGTGCAAATCCGCACCCATGAGATGCATCGGGTGGCCGAGCAGGGCATCGCCGCGCACTGGAAATACAAGGAGCGCTCCGGCGGTATCGATCCGAAAGACGCGGCTCGCTTCGGCTGGTTGCGCCAGCTGATGGAGTTCCAAAAGGAGCTCAAGGACCCGGCCGAGTTCCTCGAGAGCGTCAAGGTCGATCTGTTTCAGGACGAGGTTTACGTGTTCACGCCGAAGGGCGACGTGCGCGTGTTTCCCCGCGGTTCGACGCCGATCGACTTCGCCTTCGCCATTCACAGCGAGGTCGGGCTTCACTGCAGCGGCGCGCGCGTGAACGGGACGATCGTCCCTCTGCGCTACAAGCTGCGCAACGGCGACGTGGTTGAGGTGACGACCAAGCCGGACCAAGCCCCGTCCAAGGACTGGCTTGATTTTGTGGTCACCGGGCGCGCTCGTTCGCGCATCCGCCAGACGTTGCGCACCGAGCAACGTGACAAGTCGTTCAAGCTCGGCCGCAGCTTGCTCGAGAAGGAGATGCATGGCGCCTCTCTGAGTTTGTCGAAGTTGACCAAGAGCGATGACGAGCTGAAGAAGCTGCTCGAAGAGTTCAAGGTCACGAGCCTCGATGAGCTGTGCGTCAACATCGGCTACGGCAAGGTCAACACGCGCGCCGTTATTGAATTCCTTGCGCCGGCCGAGGGCAACTCTCCGCCGAGCGTCCCGCCCAGTCTGCGCGAAGGGAAGATCGAGCAGTTCGTTCGCAAGATCACCGGGCGCGACAACGCCGGCATCAAGCTCTCCGGCGTGGATGACGTGCTCGTGCGTTACACCAAGTGCTGCAACCCGCTACCGGGAGACGAGATCGTCGGCTTCATCACGCGGGGCAGGGGCGTGACAGTCCACCGGCGCGCATGCCCCAAAGCCTTCGACTCGGATCCGGATCGTCGCGTCGAGATCACCTGGGACGCGAAGGCGAAAATCAACCGGCCGGTGCAGGTCAAGGTGATGACCCAGAACAAGCTGGGCATCCTCGCGACCATCGGTCAGACCTTTCATGAGCAGGGCATCAACATCAGCGAAGCCCAGTGTCGGGCCAGCGATGATGGCCGTGCGACCAACGTATTCACCTTCCTGTGCAGCGATCTCAATCAGCTGAAGAACGTGATGCGCCGGCTCACCAAGATTCAAGGCGTCGTCAACGTCGAGCGGGTTTGACCAGCGATTCGGGGGCGCGAGGTTGCTGCGCCCTCCACCTCGATGGCGCTACTCGGTGATGTCCGACCCCATCATCGAGAGCAACACACCCGGGTTACCGTCGAGGAACTTCACCAAATCTGTGCCGTCGATGCGGTACGCCTGGCCCTTCTCCATGACATACGCGGTGTTACCGTGCAGGCGAGGGGTGCGTAACGCGTCGACGTCGGCAAACCAGGTGCCCGACTCAAACGGCTCGGGACGGCCACCTTCACCCTCGATGATGATCTTGCCATCATCGATCAAGAAGCCTTGGGTGATGGGTTCGCCACGACGCCAGAGCACGTCGCCCTCTTTGAGCAACACCAGCTCGAGGTAGGTCTGCAGCTGCGTCTTCTGCGGACTGGAGAGTTGGCGTAGGGCACGGTTTTGCTCGAACAGCTCCCAGCTGCGAGCCTCGCGCGCTTTGGCCAGACGGGCGAGTCGCATCGGGATGTCGGTGCCGCGCAGCAAGTAGAGGAAGGCGTGCCGGTCGAGCGTCAAAAGCTCCACGTTGGTGCGCGCGACAACGTCCGCCGTGCGCGGTTGGTTGAGCACCAATGCGGTCTCTCCGAAGTAGTCCCCCGAGTGGTAACTCTTCACGTAGTTGCCGTCCTTCATCACGCTCACCGAGCCTTGAACGATCACGAAGAACTCGTGACCCTCGGAGTGCTGCGCGATGATCTGTTGCTCCGGCCCAACGCGACGACGTTTGGCCAAGAGCAAGAGCTCGCGCGCTCTCGAAAGGGGGAGGTCGCGGAAGAAGTCGATCGAGCAGAAGACGTTGAAGACGTCGATGGCGTCGGCGTGGGCCGGCGTTTCAACCGCGATGCGTTTGGTGTGCTCGAGACCGACGTCGGCCGTCTTGAGTCCGCAATCCGGCGGTACGTCTTTCTTGGCGATGTGCACCAAGTAGAGCCGCTCCTTTACGTCGGGGGGCAAAGCCGCGAGCGGAGCAACGGGCGTATGCAGCGGCGGCACGCCCGCCTCGTGAAAGATCATCGAATGATGCCAGGGGAACCCCAAGAGTGCGTCGCGTCGGCCGGGCGAGATCACGCCGGTGTCGGCGAGGCGATTGATCTCGCTCGGGAGGTACAAAGTGTCCGACGAGAAGGCCAGGCTCTTACCGCCGTAGAAGGCCTCGAAGCCAATGGTTGGGATCGAGTGCAAGGTGTAGAAGAAGTAAAGCTCCGCCCCGTTGACCGAGGTGGGCTGGCCGATGCGTATCGGTTGGAAGGAGAAGGTTCGGCGCAGCTGATCCTCGGTGATGCCGCTCAAGGCCGAGTACTTCTTGAGGAAGGAGGCGAGGATGGTGGGCGTTGTGTAAAGCCGCGTGCGCCCTTCCTCGAGCAGTTTGGCGAACACGCCGCTGTCGTGGTCGGCGTGGCAGTGGGTGAGCACCACGCCATCGATCGTCTTGGGCATCACGCCGCTCTCACGCAGGTGTTGCGTGGTATCCACCGGCGGATCGATCAGGATGCCGCGCCGACCGATCCACAACAGGTAGCCGGTGGTCTTGCCGTTGGGATCGAAGCCGTGACTCGCCCCGAGCACGGTCAGCCCGAAGGCCGGCGGATCGAAGGCGACGACCCGTGCGCTCGAAGGCGTGACGCGGTCGGGGCACTCGACCACGGCGGGCGTGCGCGCCACCTCCACGCCGTCCACTTCGATCGCGTAGCTACCTGGCGGTGCCGCTTGCGGGTTCCGCATCGAGATGGGCGCGGCAGCGACCTTGGTGATGCGGAGGCGATGATCGATCACCGCGCCGAAGGTGCCGATCACGCAGAACTCCAATAGGTCGTCGACGTCACGGCAGCTGCCGTCGGGCCCGCGGCGAAAGTGATCGGTCTCGCGCGCAAAATCCGGACGCGCGTCGACTGGGATACTGTCCGCGAACTCCTCGTGGTTCGTTGGTCTGCGCGAACCAAAAAGAGACTCTCGCATCATCGTGCGCAGGCGTTCCGCCGTCTCCTCCGACTCAACGACCACACGGGCTCGACGCTTGAGGATGAAGTAGTTGAAGTAAGCGGGGAACTCGATCTCGGCCAAGGTCAGACCGCGACGACGATCGAAAAGATCCGGCGGAACCACGTAAACCGAAGCGACTGGGAGGCCGAGCGCCATCGAATCTTTGATGGTTTCAGGCGGGACGCCGACCTGAACAGGGCCTGCCGGCGTCTTTACGTACACCCCGCCACGAGGCAGGCGCACAACTGCGGAGGGGTCGGGCACGTAGTCATCCTAAACCAAGGTGGCCGCCGCGTTCACATTGCTTGCACGGTTTTGAAAAGACGCTGGAAAAGCAAGTTGGCTTGGTCCAGTTTGAGAGGGTGTCGGCCAACAAAGCGAGCGGGTCAAAAGAGGCGTCGGAGACGCGGCTGAAGTTTCGTTCGGCGGCCGAAGCGATCGAGCTATTGCGCTGGGATCAAGGCTTTGAACCGAGCGAGTTTTTCGTTGTTTGTGAGCAGGCCGAGGGGGTGGAGACGGTGCCGCTCGAGAGCTTCGAGCCGAACGGGGCGCGGTCGTGGTCGAGCGTGCGCGCGATTCTGCGCGGTGAGCGAAGCGTCTGGGATCGCGAGCTTGCATTTGACGGGCTCGACGAACAGCGAGGTCTAAAGGTGGAGCGGCCGCGCGCGCAGCGGGTTCGGCGGGTTGCAAAGCTGCGTTGTACCGTGTGCGGGCAGCCCTTCGAGACCGTGCCCGACGAAGGCGGCGCACGTACGCAAAGCTACGTCGAGGACTGCGCGGTGTGCTGTCGGCCGCACCGCGTCAACGCGCGCTTCGATGAGGAGCAGATGCGGTGGTTCATCGAGCTCGAGGCCGAGAGCTGAGGCGGCCGCTACGTCTCGCTCGGCTCCGCCATGGCGACTCGGCTCGAGACCGGCGTGTTGCCGTTGATCGAACCGACCACGAACGAGGTAACGAGCTCGATGCCGACGTGATTGTCTCCGCCCTCGGGCAGAATCACGTGCGCGTAGCGCTTGGACGGCTCCACGAACATCAGGTGCATCGGGCGGACCGAGCGATAGTATTGGTCGCGCACCGATTCGAAGGTGCGCCCGCGTTTCTCGATGTCACGGCGAATGCGGCGAAAGGCTCGGATGTCGGCGTCGGTGTCGACGTAGATGCGCACGTCCATCTCGGCGCGAAGCGCCTCCTCGACGAAGACGAGGATGCCCTCGATGATGATGACCCGGGTGGGACTCACGCGGCGGGTCTGCTCGGAGCGGCGGTGGTTCTTGAAGTCGTAAATCGGCGTCTCGACCTCCTCGCCTGCGCGAAGGCGACGCACGTGCTCGACCAACAGCTCGGTCTCGAGCGAGTCCGGATGATCGAAGTTGAGCTGGCAGCGGTCTTCGTACGAGAGATCCTGCCGATCGCGGTAGTAGGCGTCGTGCTCGAGCACCGCTACGTCGCGGGTCAGCGGCCGGCCACTTCCTTCATCCCCAGTGAGCACTTGGCTGCGGATGCGATTGGCCACGGTTGTCTTGCCAGACCCGCTGCCACCGGCAATGCCGATGACCACTGGACGAAAACTGGCAGAATTTGCACGAGTTGGGTCGGCGTCGCTGAGTTTCACCGGGGTCGCACGCTAGCACCCAAGGAACGCAATGTGTCTGCTATGTTCCGGCGTCCATGGACTTCGTCCCCGGCGCGGCCATCGCGGGAAAGTACCGCCTCAAACAGCTCGTTGGTGCGGGTGGCATGGGCGAGGTGTGGTCCGCTGAGGACATCCAGAAGCGGTCCAAGGTCGCGCTCAAGCACCTATTGCCGACCGCGGCGAAGCACCATGAAGTGGTCGCGCGGTTCAAACGTGAGGCCTATCTCCTCGGCAAGCTCGAGAGCCCCTACGTCGCGAAGGTTCGTGATTTCTTCGATGACGAGACGTTCGGCCTGGTGCTGGTCATGGACTTCATCGAGGGCCCTAGCCTGGCGTCGACACTCGAGGAGCGCACCCTAACGATCGAAGAAGCGATCGATCTTTCGGTGGACCTCCTGTGCGCGCTTTCGGATTTGCACGGGGCAAACATCGTTCACCGCGATCTCAAGCCCGGCAACATCATCATGCGACCGATGCCCGACGGCAGCACCCGCGCGATGGTGGTGGATTTCGGCATCTCGCGCTTGATCCCGTCGCAAGGAGAAGAGGTGACGGGGATCACCCGCGCCAACATCGCGCTCGGCACCGTGGAGTATATGGCGCCGGAGCAGATCTTGAACTCGCGCGATGTGACGGCGGTTACCGATCTGTACGCGGTGGGAATCATTCTTTTCCGCGCGGTGAAAGGTCATCACGCCTTCGGCGAGCGCCGCGGGGAAGAGCTGGCTCGGGCGAAGTTGATTGAGGACGCTCCGGCGCTCACGTCGTCGCGGAAAGACGAGCTTGCGACGGGGCTGATCGCGATGGTCGCGCGGGCGCTGAAGAAGAAGCCGTCGCAGCGCTACGCAAGCGCGGCCGAGATGCTGCAGGTCGCGAAGGCGTTGCAAGTTCGGGCGCAAGAGCTGGCGGAGCTCGAGGACACAACCACCGACGGTGGAAGAACCGCGGTGAAGCTCGCGCCGGTCAACCTTCAGGCCGAGCGTCCGCGTCCACCGAACCCGCGCCCCGCTGCAGGTCGTCCAGCTTCGACGGCGCCAGCCGCCGCCCCACCGAAAGCGGCGTCGCCCGCTGCCAGCAGCGCGCCCGGGGCGAAACCACAGGTTCGAGCCGACCAGCCGAGCAACGGGTCGCTCGCGCCAGAGGCGACACGCGCAACCAGCTCCAAAGAAGAAGCGCCAGTCGTTGCCCGACCTTCTGCGCCGCGGGCGCCGCTGTCCTCCGTCCCGGAGATCCTTCCGATCGGTCGGGCTCCCGCGGAATCGCGCCCAGCGCCGCGAGCACCACTGCCGTCCTTTGGCGACGGAGCGCTGCCGGACTTTGAGCCGCGCCGCTCGCTGCCCGAGATCAGCGCTCATTCGATGGCCGCCGCTCAGGCTCCGGCCGCACCGCCGCCAGCGCCGCCCGCCGCCGATGAGCGCCGCGGAGTGGTTCTGCCGGTGGGCATGCTCGTGCTTGGCTTTGTCACCACCTTGGCGGTGGGCGCAGTACTCGGGTTGGCAGTTGCTCCGCGCGCACCCGCCGAATGTGAGCCGGCGGCCACGTCGGCGCCCGCCCCTAGCGAGGCGGTCGGAGAATGCAAACCAACTGCGACCCAAGCCCCAGCGCTGACCGCGACGGCCTCGGCCGATCCAGCGGACTCATTCGAGATCGTTGAGACGCCTTCGGCAGCTCCCTCGACCAAAGCCTCGGCCAAGGCGAGCTCCAAGCCGGTGGTCAGCAGCAAGCCCGTTACCACGACCGCGCCAACCGCCGCTCCCGCCACTCCAACCGCGACGGCGACGTCGGCGCCAGCTCCGACCGCGACTGGCGCGCCGACGGCTGCTGCGACCGCGACGACGACTAGCCCTCCGACCAAACCGCCGGTGCCTCCGGTCGACGGGCTTTGATCCCTTTCCCCTCAGAATAAATCAAGGATCGGTTAAGGTCGTCGGCGATGGCATGGCTCGTCGCACTCGACGGCGGCTTCTCCGGCAAGCGTTTCGTTCTTGAAACGACGTTCCTGGTCGGGCGCGGACCGTTCAACCACTTGGTGCTCGATGACTCAACGATCTCGAGGCAGCACGCCAAAGTTGCGCCGGAGGGAGGCACGCACGTCGCCTATGACCTCGGCAGCGCCAACGGGACGTTCGTCAATAACCAGCTGATCAAGCGGCAAGTACTCAGTGCCGGCGACGAAGTTCGTTTCGGCCCGTTTCGCTTCCGCTTCGAGGTGGCCTTCAATGAAGACCTGGCGCTGCGCGGGCGCGGAAAGGTGGAGGAGGTAACAAGGCTCGGGTTCGAGGTGCCTTCCAAGATCGTCGGTGAAGTTGACGCACAGTCGAATCACACCCTGATCGCGACCGGTGGTTTGGCCGAGCTCGAAGAGTCGGAACGAAGGCTTCGAACGCTGTTTTCGTTCGTTCACGCGATCGCCGCGACGCTCGACGCTGATGCGCTGCTCAACTTGATCGTCGCTAACTTGTTTGAGGCCTTTCCGCGTGCTCGAGTCGCTGCGGTCTACACGCTGGATGAGCCCACGGGGGCGATGGAGCCTCTGCGGACCGAGCAGCGTGAGGGCGGCGTGTTGCCGAGTTCGCCGCTCCCGGCCGAGCTTTACACCGAGCTCGTCATGCGCGGAAAGGCACTGCTCTCGGTGCCGTTCTCGCTCGATATGGGCGAGGAGATGCTCGAGTCTGGACCGCGCTCAAAGCGTGCCGATGCGATGGTGATGCATGCCCCGATGGTCTACCGCGGCAACGTGCTCGGGGTGCTCAACGTGCGCGGCGAACCGGGGGAGACCTTCTCGCAAGGGGACCTTGATTTGCTCGCGGCGCTGGCTTCGCACACGGGCATCGCCCTGCAGAACGCTCGCCTTCACCAGCAGTCGTTGGTGCAACAAAGGTTGCAACGCGATCTCACCGTGGCGCAGCAGATTCAGAAGAGCTTCTTGCCCTTGAGTTTGCCGCGTCCACCCGGCATTTCATTCAACGCCGACTACAAGCCGGCGCTGGCCATCGGCGGGGATTTTTACGATGTCTTTTGGCTGACCCACGATCGCATTGGCTGCACGATCGGAGACGTCTCCGGGAAGGGCGTTTCCGCCGCGTTGGTCATGGCGCGGGTCTCGAGCGATTTGCGCACTGCGCTCGTGACCGAAGCAACGCCGGCGCTGGCCATGGCGCAGGCGAATCGAGAGCTGTGCGCGCGCGGGCAACACGATATCTTCGTCACGGCTGTGGCGCTCGTGCTCGAGGTTTCGACGCGCAAGGTGACGCTGGCCAACGCGGGTCATATGCCCCCCTACGTTCGACAGCGCGAAGAGGGCCGGCTGCTACGCATCGACGCCGGGGCCAGCTCTCCATTGGGCCTCTTCGCTGACCTACCCTTCGTCGAAACGACGATTCAACTGCAGTCGGGAGATGCGTTGGTGTTAACCACCGACGGCGTGCACGAGGCCACCAACACGCGCGAGGAACAGCTGGGGTTCGAGGGCGTCGAACGGGCCCTCGCTGGCGGCTCGAGTGAGGCGGCGGCGCTCGCTGCGCGGCTGCTTGCCGCGGTGAAAGCTCATGCCGCGGGTTGCGACCAATACGACGATTTGACGTTGCTGATCTGCGGAGTCGAATGATGCGGCGAGGAGTTTGGCTCTGCTCCTGGGCCATCGCGCTCGGGGCTTTGGTGGCGATCCCGACGCAGACGGTCTTTGGTCAGACCGCTACCGCCTCGGCCGAGGTGAAGCCGCCCAAGCCGGCCAGCAGTAGCAGCAGCGCAAGCGCTTCGGTCAAGGTAGCCGACCCCGCAACCGTCTCGACGCCACGACGCAGTTTGAGCGCCTTTTTGCGCGCCTGCGAAGCGAAGGACTTCGTCAAGGCGGCCGAGTTCTTGGATCTGCGGGGGCTACCGCGAGGTAAGGACACACGCGAGGGCCCCGAGCTCGCCGCTCTGCTCCACCGCATCATCGTCACGCGCATCAACGTCGACTTCGAGGAGCTCCCCGATGAACCTGCGCCGAGCACGATCGGCAGCGAGGGACTGACCCTCGATCGCCTCGACGTCGAGGACAGCTCGCACTCGATTGTGCTCGTGCCGGTCAAGTTGCCCACCGGCGAAACGCGTTGGCAGTTCTCCCGCTCCACGGTGGCCTCGATCCGTCCCGTCTTCGAGGCGACACAGAAGCGCGTGGTCGAGGAGGCCGTTCCGGCCTGGTTGAAGCAGCGGACGTACGTATTTCTGTATCTGTGGCAGTGGCTCGGATTGCTGCTCGCGGCGGGGTTCTCGTACCTGATCGGTCGGGTCTTTGGCGGGCTGACGACGCGACTGGCTACGCGTGCGCTCAGCTCGGTGTGGAGCGGGGCCGCGGTCAGTGTTCGCTCCCTCGCGCGGCCAGCGCGGCTCGCGCTCGCTACTGCGGCCTTTCAGCTGGGCCTGCCGTTTCTGCTACTGCCCGCGCAATTTGCGGCCTTCTTCGAGCGTGCTTCCTCGATTCTGTACGTGATCGCCGCGGCGTGGAGCGCGGTGCTGCTGGTGCGAGTGGCCACGCAAGCGTGGGAAGAGCGCCTTCCGGAAGACACGCAAGGTGAGCACGATAACCGCGCCCTGCTCACGCGGCTGACGATGGTGCGTCGCATCGCGACCGTGGTGGTCACGCTGGTCGCCGCTGGCGTGATCCTGCTGCAGTTCGAGATCGTACGGAACGTTGGGCTTTCACTGCTGGCTTCAGCAGGTATCGCCGGCGTCCTTGTCGGCATCGCGGCGCAGCGGACGCTCTCGGGGCTGATCGCTGGGGTCGAACTTTCGATCACGCAACCGGTGCGCATCGGCGACACCGTGGTCTTTCGGCCGGGGGAGGTGGGGACCGTGGAGCACGTGTTCTTCACCTACGTCGTCGTGCGTTTGTGGGACGATCGACGCTTGATCGTGCCGGTCACGCGCGTGATGTCGGAGCCGTTCGAGAACTGGACGCGCAGCGGCTCGGACTTGCTTGCGCCGGTGGACATCTACGCCGATCTCGAGGTGCCCGTCGGGCCGTTGCGCGAGGCGTTCGAGAAGTTGTGCCAGCAAAGCAAACTTTGGGATCAGCGCAGCTCGGTCGTGGAGGTCGTCGAGATGACCGACCGCGTGCTCAAGATTCGCGGGACGGCCTCGGTTGACGCTGCGTCCAAGGCGTACGCCCTCAAGTGCGAACTGCGCGAGGGCTGGGTCAACTTTCTCCGCGAACTCGAGGGTGGGCGTTACCTGCCGCTAACCCGGGTGCGCTCGCTGGAAGCGGAATCAGAAGAGGAGACGAAGCCGGTCGCGCGTTGACTTGGTGCAGCGGGCCATGCGGGGGAGCCAAAACAATCGAGGCTGCTTCGCGCTGGTACTGAACCCATGCGTCGTGCCTGGTCGGCGAGGCGCGCTTCCGCTCGGCATTGGGCGCCGATGGAGGCGAACCAGTTTGCCAACTCCGGCGGGGCTTCCGGCTCGGGCTGGCTCATTTCGATGTTGTCGTTGGCGGCGACAGCGAGGACCACCGAACGTCGAGCCGACGGTCGTGTCACTTCGTCTTCGTCAGCCGTTTCCACGAGGGGTTCCTACGCGATGAGACGCCACTTCTTCCCGCTGAAGTCAAGCAAGGTCGGGCCTTTGCCCAGCCATCCCAATCGCCCAGGCCATTGAATATCGGGCGTTCACCTCGCAACGCGCGCAGAATTGGACCTGTGAGTGAGCTTGTTCCGTCGAAGTCAGGTAACTGAAGCCGTCGACGCCCAACGGCCCGCGATACCCCGCCGCGAGCAGGGCCTCGGCTGCGCGCCACAGCTGCTCACGCAGGGCGCTTACGTAGTCTGAACGCATGCTCGGGTCGCGCCTGCTCGCTTGCCAAACGCCTCCCTCGTTGAGCGTGGCTACGGTTGGCTCGCCGAGCACGATGCCGCGTTCGTCGCAGAAGCCATGCAACGAGACGTCGGACGTTCGCTCCACGTACGGTTCAATCAAGAGGCCACCTTCGTTGACGGCTTTCCGAACGAAGTTCAGGTCGCTTTCGCTGAGCCCGCCGGCCTGCGCGATGCGCCGCCCGCGTCCAGCGAAGCCGAACATTTTGCGCAACAGCAGCTTGCCACTGAAGGACCCCGCAGCGAGCGCGCGATCGGCGGCCTCATGCGAATACACGAGCTGCGCGCCGGGCAGCAAAAGTCCGAGTTGTTCGGCCGCGAAGGCGCGGCTGCTTACGCGCGCGACGACGGCGGCTGGCGGAAGATGCGAGAGATCGGCGCCGCGGGCTTCGAGCAGGGCGCGCGCGCTGGTTGTAGCGCTCCACACCATGCAACGCTTGCCGGCGAGCGATGGGCCTTCGGCTTGCGTAAGCACCTCATCGCCGCTGGGCACGAGTTCGGCAAGTCGCGCGATCAGCTCCGGCCTTTCACGGGCGATACGCGTCGGATCGTGCGGGGTCCTCGGTTGGGCCAGCTCAGTCTCGGCCTCCAGATTGAGCAGCCAGACCCGGCTCACGAGGGCATCGGATCGCCGTCGAAGGCCGTTAGTGAATCGATGAAGGCGTCGTCGAAGCCAGCCTTCTTTCGAAGCTCCCGGTCACTGGGGACGCCGCGCATCAGGATCGGCGAAAGCGGCGGTGGAAGTGAGCGACGAAACGCCTCGAATAGCGTGTGCCCAGCGGCTAGCTCGGGCGACAATTCCCGGAACCAGGTCAGCGCGAACTTCACGTGCA
Organism: uncultured delta proteobacterium; assembly: GCA_903892415.1. Classification (GTDB taxonomy): domain Bacteria; phylum Myxococcota_A; class Polyangia; order Polyangiales; family Polyangiaceae; genus Xiheicaenibacterium. The sequence continues at coordinate 62,452 of CAITIQ010000317.1, forward strand.
GCACCTCCTCCCGCGCGACGATGGCCTGAACTCGGCCGCCCTCGAGATCCTTGGCCTGCACGAAGCGACGCGCAAAGCGCGAGGCGTGATCGAGGTTGCCGCCCTCGAAGCCGATGCCCAACGTGGCTGCGAACTCGACCTCGCTGCGGGTGCTCGGCACCCGCTCCCAAAACCAATCCCGCACCTCGAAGGCTCCCGGCTCGAAGCCGCGCGCGCGCAGGAGATCGGCGTAAAGGTTCATGTGGCGAATCTCTTCGTGCAGGATCTTGAGGAAGCCCTGGCGCATGGCGAGCGGCGCGCCCGGAAAGGCCACCAGCGCCCAAGCGAAGAGCTCTGCGGCCTGCAGTTCATGGTGCAAGAAGGTGTGGAGCAGCCGCGCCCTTCGCTCCTCCCCGAGCAGCTGGCTCTTGCCGGTGCTCTTTTCGCCTCGCTCGCTGCGGCGAAACTCGGGGCCTCGTCCAGGCCGAGGGCTGCGATCTGCGCTCCACCTTGGCGCGAAGTTGGCGGGGCAGGGTGGGGGAGCGAGCTTCTGCTCGAACGTGTCTGCCGCAAGGTAGGCCAGTGCCCATTGCTCGATGTTCTCCCGCGCAGCCATGCTGGGGTCATAGGAGAGCGCGCTTCGGGCAACAAGGTTCGCGGCGTTCGTGCGACTGAGTTGGCCCCACGGCGAGCGCGGATTTATCGTTTTGCACCATGGCTTCCCACGACGCTCTCGGTTGCTGGCTCGGTTGTCTCTTGGCCTCTGCGCTCACTGCGGCCTGCGCCCCGGCAGCGCCGACGCCGAGCGAACCGACTTCGGCTACAACGTCCGCAACGGCGACGCCTGCTAGCGCGGAGCCTACCAGCGCGCCGACTAGCGCCCCCACGGCCAATGCGAGCGCAACAGCCAAGCCTGCTGAAACCGCAGTGCACGCGGTTGCTGCTGATCCGGGGCCGCTGCCGAAGGGCCTCAAGATCCTCGTGATCGGGGATTCGTTTGCCGAGGCACTAGGCGTTGGTCTGCGCAGAAAAGAGGCCGACTTTGGGGGCAAGGCCGTCCTCCGCGGAGAAAAGGCGACCTTCATCCCCGAATGGGCCGGCCCCAAACGCGGCGTGAACCTGCTCTTGTTGCAGGAGAAGCCAGATCTCGTGGTGATCGCGCTGGGAGGCAACGAACTCGCGATCAAGACGCCGGAGATCCGAAAGCCGAAGGTTCAGGAGCTGGTGAAACTGATCGGGAACACGCCGTGCGTTTGGGTGAGTCCGCCGCTTTGGGGCAATCAGGACAACGGGCTGCTCGGCATCATCCACGACAACTCACAGCCGTGTCGTTACTTCGACTCAAACAAGCTCTCACCCGACCTGCCGCGAGGCAGCGACAAGATCCACCCAACGGCGGAGGGCCAGATGCAGTGGGCGCAGATTTTCCTCGAATGGGTGCGGAAAGAGCGTGATGTCGCGAATAAGACCTTCGCCCTCCGTCCTCGCCAGCCGGAGGAGTGAACAGAGCTCCCGAAACAATCGTGTTTCGGCGCGCGTTAGTGCTTGATCGGGCGGGGTTTTAACTCTATTCGGGCCCGACGACGTCGACTGTGGCGAGCGTCTAACGTTGCCTGATTGTTTGGTCCTGACCTCCTCCCAGGTCAGAAGGAGCACTGAAGTGACCTTGTCGACTCCCCCTTTGAAGGGTGTCTCCGATTCGCAGGCCGAAGGCGGCCTGAATGGCGCATCAAGGCCGTGGACTCTCGACCAAGCGCGAGATTTGTATCTCACACGCCGCTGGGGCTCGGGCTACTTCGACATCGACGAGAAGGGCAACATGGTCGTGACGCCCGAGGGGCCTCGCGGCCCCCGGATCCCGATCGTCGACGTGGTGGAGGAAGTTCGCAAGGAATCGCTGACAACGCCGCTCTTGCTGCGCTTTCAGGACATCCTTCGTCATCGCGTCAAGAAGCTGAACACGGCCTTCGAGTCGGCGATCGACGACAACAAGTATCGCGGTAAGTACCGCGGCGTCTTCCCGATCAAGGTCAACCAACTGCGCGAGGTGGTCGAGGAGATTTTGGACGCCGGGCGCTCCAGCCACTTCGGCATCGAGGTCGGCAGCAAGCCGGAGATGTTCGCGGCGCTGTCGATCCACAACGACATGGACTCGCTGATCGTCTGCAACGGCTACAAAGACGACAGCTACATCCGCACGGCGCTGATCGGGCGCAAGTTGGGCAAGCGCATCATCCTGATCGCCGAGAAGCTCTCGGAGGTGCGTTCGATTGTGCGCTTGGCCAAAGAGATGGGCGTGGACCCGCTGATCGGCTTGCGTTGCCGCCTGGTGTCGAAGGGGGCGGGCAAGTGGGCCACCAGCGCCGGAGAGCACGCGAAGTTCGGGCTGACCACCTCGGAGATTTTGCAGGCCATGCAGATCCTCGAGGAGGGCCAGATGTCGCAGGCCTTCAAGCTGCTGCACTTTCACATCGGCTCGCAGGTGCCCGACATCCAGATCATCAAGCGCGCGGTCCGTGAGGCGGCTCGGCACTACGCCAAGCTGCGCAAGATGGGCCAGCCGATCGAGTACCTGGACGTCGGCGGCGGCTTGGCCATCGACTATGACGGCTCGTGCTCGACCTTCCACTCGTCGATGAACTACTCGCTCGAGGAGTACGCTCGCGACATCGTCTACAACATCGGGGACATTTGCGATGAAGAGAAGGTGCCGCATCCCGACGTGATCAGCGAGTCGGGCCGCGCCATCGTTGCTCACCACTCGGTGCTGATCGTGGAGGCCTTCGGCGCGATCGAGAAGGTGCGGGTTTCCGCTGCCGATATCGACGCTACCAAGGAGCACAAACTGGTGCAGGAGCTCGCCTACGTCGAAGAGCAGCTGCGCGCCGAGAACCTCGGCGAGTGCTGGAACGACCTCTTGGCGGTGAAGGAAGAGGCGCAGAAGCGCTTCGAGGTCGGAGCGCTCGAGCTGCCGGTCAAAGCGCGCGTGGAAGAGCTGTTCTGGGGCGTCGCTCGTCGCATGTTGTCGATGGCTGCAGAAAGGCCGGGCCAGGTCACCATTCCCGACAGCTTGCTCGAGCTGAAGCCGCAGATCGCCGACCAGTTCATCTGTAACTTCTCGGTGTTCCAATCGCTGCTCGATCATTGGGCGCTCGGCGCGCTCTTTCCGGTGATGCCGATCCAGCGTTTGGATGAGCGTCCCTCGACCGACTCGACGATCGTCGACATCACCTGTGACTCCGACGGCAAGCTGTCGAAGTTCATCGACCTGGAGGACGTCAAGGACACGCTTCCGCTGCACGCCTTCGACGGCAAGCCGTACTACTTGGGCATCTTCCTAACGGGCGCCTACCAAGACATCATGGGCGACATTCACAACCTGTTTGGGCGTGTGAACGAGGCCCACGTTTTCCTCGATGACGACGAGGAGGTTGGCTACTACGTCGAAGAGACGATCCAAGGGAACACCATCCGCGAGGTGCTCTCGATGACGCAGTGGGAGACGCACGAGCTGGTCGCCAAGGTGAAGGCCCAAGTGGATGCGGCCATCAAGCAAGACCGACTCAAGCCCACCGAGGGTATGCGGCTGATCGCCGAGTACGAGCGCGGGCTCAAAGAGCAGACGTATCTGACCTTCGAGCAGCGCCCCACCTGAGCGCTGCTCCCGCCCGGTCCCAATCACTGGGGAACGGGCGGTACCACCACGGTATTGATGGTCGAGGCGTTGCCGCCGGCGGGGTAACCGTAGGAGGCAAAGGTCGAAAGACCCCAGACCATCAAGCCGAAGGGTGCTGCGCTTTCTGCGGCCTGCGGGCCGTTGTTGCAGGCTCCGTTGGGAGCACTGTTGCGGATCAGATCGACGTTGGTGATCTCGAATTCACCGGAGCTGCCAACGGGCTGCCAGCCGGTGAGGGTGCCGAGACATTCGAGGGTCACATCGGCGAAGGCTCCGCCGGCTCGCTTACGCACGAACACCAAGTTGGTGGTCGGGTAGGTCGGGTCGCTGAAGAAGACGTAGCGCGACAGCCACTGCGCTGGCGGCAGCATGGTCACGTAGTCCTCGTCGCCCGGACATTGCTCTTGGTCGCCACCAGTGACAAAACATCCCGACATCGCTTGGCCCAGATAGAACGGGAATTCGTTGCCTTGGCTTTGGACACGGAAAGCCGTGGTCGATTCGAAGGTCAGGCTTTGGCCGAGCGACAAACTGCTGGGCGCGCCGGGGACCGGCGGATCGAAGGTCAACGTGGTGCCGTCCTGCACGCCGACGATGCGGTACACGATCGACTCGGGCGTGTTGACGAGGCTACGCGTGCGGTAGGGGATGCCCACGTAGTCGCTGCCAAGCGCTGAGACCGGTGCCACTTGTTGATGGCCCGAGTCGCAACCACCGCCGCTCGAGGTGGTGGAGGTGTAGCACTGGTACGTGTTCCCGCCGGTGAAGGAGAAAGGCCGATCCGCTTGTAGGATCGTGCCCGTCATCTCTGCGCCGTCCCACTGCACGTACTCGCCAGCTTGCAAGGTGAACGTGCCTTGGACTCCGGCGCTGAACCCGGGAAGCCCTGCTCCACCAGGCAACGACACGCTGGGCAGCACGCTGAAGGTCGTCGGTTCGTGCGCGGTGACCTGACCCCAACTGCTGCCTCCATTGCTCGCCGGCGGCAGCACCGAGACGACGTTGGTGCCCCAGGCGCTCGTCGGCAGAACGAGTTCGGCGCTGGGCAAGTAGGAGGCGGCTCCGCCGTACGGGAGAATGTCGTAAAGCGTGACCGGCGCGTCAGTCGTGATGTGCCAGGCCGCTCCAATGCCAGTGCTGGGGACGGCCGAACCACCGCTCGTGCGCAGTGCCGGCGCGATTGGACAGGTGAGGGGCGTGAGATTCGAACTCAGCGGATCGTCGGAGAGGAACAACACCGCAACCTCGCCAGGTGCGAGCCCTTGCGACGACAGCGGTGCCCAAGCCCCGACGTTGGGATTGGCCTGCGCGATGCGACCGAACTGCGTGGCGTCGTAGTTCTGACCTCCACGAGAGACGTTGATCTGAACCGGCTTGTCCCAATTGTTGGTGACGAACGCAGCGAAGCAGGGTGGGGCGATGATGTTGATGAAGTGCGGCGTTGCAAGGACATAGTCGCAGCCGATGCTGCCTTGACTCGCCGCTGCAGCGTCACAAGCCGGTATGCACATTCCGCCGGCGCAGCCCTCATCAGGGCCGCAGGTCTGAAGCACGTTGCCCTGCTCATCGACGACGTACTTGAGATCGGCGCTGCACCCGGTGACCGTGCCTGCTCCGGTTCCGCCGGACCCGACGAAGCCGCCGCCGTTGCCGCCGTCGCCTCCGGCGCCAGGTCCCGACGCGCCAGTCGGGCCTGCTGCGCCAACGTTTTCGGTGCCTGGTTCACAGGCAACGAGCGAAGCGAGCAATGCCCCGAAGCCAATCAACGAATTACGCTGCAAGTTCATGCTGCAAGCGTACCGCAAGTCGCTGGAGAGAGCGGGAGCCTTTCCGAGGAGGCCTGTTCCGCTGCTCCGAAGCTTCTGGTGGGTCGACGGGGACTCGAACCCCGGACCTACGGATTAAAAGAACGTATCAAGTCAAACGAAGGGCCGTTTCTTGCTGGTTCTGACACCTTAGGCCAGCAAAAAGACGCTTCTGAGAAGCACTCGGATCCAACTGTTGGGGCTGCCGTGCCAGCTGCTCTTACGGTGGAACAAGCTCTCGCGTTGGCACTCGCTGAAGCCACGAAGGCGGGCCGCTGGGACGTCGTAGCACAGCTCGCCTGTGAGCTTGAAGCTCGGCGCCTCGAGGGCTCGAACGTGGTCGCTCTTGCTGACAAGCGAGGGGCCTCTCGCTGAGCTCGGC
>CAITIQ010000318.1 GCA_903892415.1 uncultured delta proteobacterium
CGTCGTAGCCTTCGTAGTGGACTTTGAACTTTGCTGGGCCTTGCGCGGAAAGAATGACAGCCGGGTATTCCTTTCCCTCCCACTCCACCATGACCTCATCCCCAACGCGATAGCTACGCGAGCATGCCATGGCCCCAAAGGAGAGGGCGACGACGATGAGCCACGCGTACATAGCCCTGTTTTGCCACAGAGCCGACCCCACGACTAGTCCTTGGTCACGCGCAGGTCCAACTCCCCTTCGAGCATAACCGTGTCATTTTCGTTCGGCACAACTCGATAGAAAGCAGCCATCGCATCGTCCATGCGACGGTGCACGAGTCGGTAGTGGATTCGACCCCCAAAGACAGGCTCGCCAAACGTCATACTCACCTGGGTGACGGCATGATCGGCGTCCAGGAAGAGCCTCCGATCCGAGGTTGCCGTCGGCGGAGTCAGAGTCGAATATTCCGAACTTCGGTCGAGGTTGGCGATGTCGGCATCGCGCGCTCCGCCGAAGCCTCGCCCGCTGAAGCCGCGTGCGAACACCATAGGGTCGACCCGCTCGGTGTGCCCATCGGGGAAGGTGCACGCAGCTTGTAGCTCCACCCTTCGAAACAGGTCCCCCGTGGGCAATGCGTGACCAATGGACTTTGCTCTCAATCGGAACGTGACCGTGTGTGCATCCTCGAGCACGGCTTCTATGGTCAGGGCTTCAGCGAGCTTGCTCGGGTTGCCCACGACCCGGAAGTCGTGACGTTTGCGTCCCGTCGCCTGCTCCAGCGTCATATGGCATTCTTGGCAACTTTGGGAAGCGGCCGTTGATACTTGATGCTCACGCCCGGTCGCTTGCATTGCTAAACCAGGGCGTCCCGGGAAGTCGAAGTCGTGGCAGTTGGTACACGCTTCACTCGACTCCAGGCGTGTGTCCGCAACGGTTTGGTGCGGGCCTCCCGTGCTGGCGCGGGGCCCAAGAATCTGTCCTTGCTGGACGTGACACGTAACGCAGCCAACCCCAACGCTCACTGCCGCGCTATCCGGTCGTTGGTGTGGGTCTGCCTCTGGAGCATGACAGGCTCGACAGAAGGGCTGAGCCTCTAGTGTATAGGCTTTAAAGAAAACTGGATCCTGCCATGACTGCTGATGCAGGGAACCGCGCCACTCCGTTGCCTCGACCGGGTGGCAACTCTCACAAGCGGCGTTCACCTTTGCGACTTCAAATGCTTCGCTACGATGTTGAGGGGCCGGCCGAGGCAACGCAAATGTTGGGGTTGGCTCGTCCGACGCGAGCGGCGCAGCAGAACGAGGCGGCTCGTCGCGGCCACACGCAGCCTGACACACGAGCACGAGCGCGCTTGCCCCGAGTCTCACTCAGGAAGCCCGCTCGTGGTCGGCACGTATCCCTCCGCTTCGCTGAATCGAAACGACACTCGGACTCCCGGGGTACCTCCCTCGGCGAAGCCGTTTGCGCTGCCAACGAGCCCAAATGTCTGCATCCCTCGTGAATGAAATTTCGCTACGGACGCCCAGCTGGAGACAGGAGTCGCAAGCGCCATGGGACTAATGCTGCCTTCCTGGTCAACGATGTAGACGTACCAGTTGGCTACGGTGCCGCCCAATTCGTCGCGGTAGCTATCATAAGTAAAAATGTGCAGGTTCTTCCCGCGTTTGACCGTCTCCACCACGCTTCCTGAAAAGTCGGGCTCGAACCCGAGGATGGAGCCGTCGGCCGCAACCGCAGCGAGTCGTCTCATCCCGGAGAATAATGCTCCTACCGTTGCGCCATTGTGGACCGCCAGTGAGGCGAGCACGGGCTCCTCTCGGCGTTGATAGCTGAGCCAGCCCGCTGC
>CAITIQ010000319.1 GCA_903892415.1 uncultured delta proteobacterium
GACTGCGCGTTCAGCCTTGGGCCGAGCAAGCACTTATCAATGGCGCGCTCGCACTGTCTTGCGCCGAACGGCCCGCTGTGGTGGAGCAGATTACAGCCACGTCGCGCGCCGCCTTTGGAGATCATCCTGCGCTCTACCTTGCTTGTGCTCGGGCCCAGTTGCGGCTTGGAAGACCCGGCGAGGCACTGGCAACGGCTTCGGTTGGAACGTCGGAGGTGACTAGCGGCCCTGATTTCGATCGAGCACAGTTACGCTCCGAGCTGGAGTTGTGTGCCGCTCAGGCGGAGAGGACCCTTGGGGACTACGATGCGGCCCATCGCCGCCTAACCCAGTTGCGGAAGACTCACCCGGAGTTTGGCGCAGCAACGCACGGTCTAATCGAGCTGGCGATAGCGGCTAAAGACTATAAGAACGCGTTGCGGCTCGCGTTAACTCGGCTGCGCGAGCACCCTTCTGATGCAACCGCCCTGAGCCTCTCAGCAGTCGTTGCCGAGCGAGTAGGAGATCTCGAAGCGGCGGCGCGCTGGCGACGGAGCAGTACGGTGACGCCGTAGGGCGAGCAGCTAGCGAGAGCGAGAGCGAGAACCAGAGACAAGCCATCCAGTTCTCGGCTACCGTCCCGGTTGCGTGCGAGATGCGGAACGGTTGCTTGTTCTTCGTGATCTGCTCGTGCGAGTTCAGGTTCGGTCGGGGCGAGGTCTCGACCTGCCACTTCACGAGAAGCTCGTAGAGCGGCAAGCTTCGCGGGTAGGAGAAGCGGCTCTCGGAGATGTTTCGTTCATCGACACACAGGCTTCACAAAAGAGCCGACGCCTGCAGTACGAGGGGTCGATCCTCCCGTCTGGGGAGCAGGAGCATGAACGTGGCTGGTCGGCGTTACTGGAGAAAGACCCGCTCTTTGCTTTAGAACCAAACGCGCTAACGGAGGCACCCGTCCAAGAGGTGGTGTCGGCGAGCGCCGAGCCGGTGCCTACCGCTCTTGTTCCCGCACGACACGAGCAGCTACCGCCTGCACTTGGACCCACTCATTTTGCCGGGCACTTTGAGTCAAGCGTCGGGGCACTCGTAGAAGCCTTCGATCAGACCTCGCTATGGGCAAGCGCCGGTAACGAACTTCGAGCGCGAGCAAATCACGAGGGCGCGGCGCCGATGACTCCCGTGGTCGTTGACACGCCAGTTGAACCGCCGGCAGACACTCCAGCGCAGACGGAAGCTGTCACGCCGATACGTGAGGGTGCGAGCAGAAACAGGCTGGCACGCGCACAACGCCGCGAGAAGAAGCGGCTAAACGTCTCCCTCGCCAAGCCAGGGTCGCCGGCGCCATCGCAGACTGCGTCACCAGCCGAGACTGAGACGATACAGGCGGAGGATGAACCGGAGGTTCCCTTAGCCCGTGAGCTCCCGCGGCCGAGGACTGGGCGCCTGGTAGTCGGGGCTAGTGCACTATTGATTGGATTGCTGAGCTGGGTAGCTTTTTCGCAGCGCGACAGCAACACCGAGAGAAGCGAGCGTGCAGCGACCGAGCAAGTACCCTCTTCGATGAGCAGCGCCGTACCAGCAGTGACCACGAACCAGCCCACGCCCCGGCAAGGCGACACCGCGACCTCGAGCGCTACCCCTTTAGCGACACCGCCGGCAATTCGCTATCCCGCCAGTAACGGGCTTCTGTGGGTCCAGGCCCCAAGCCCAGGTCGAGTGTTCGTACAGGGAATTGACGCAGGGCCGACCGGAGCGTTTCTCGAGGTATCCTGCGGGCTGCGCAACGTGCGGGTGGCGAAGGCGAGTCCGCCACCGCCAGGACAGTCCTTTCCCGATTGGCTTGGAGACGCCGAGAGCGTCGTGATTCCGTGTGGCAGTGCCCACCGCGTAGAGTTACCGCGCGCTCGAACGCAATGAAGCTGCCCCGCGGCGCTGGAACAGTCTAGCTTCAGCGTGTGACCTGCCCCGAAGAGGCCCAAGGCGTAGAGGAGTTCGACTGTCGTGCCTGCGGGGCATGTTGCCGACAAATCCCAGACGGGACTGCGCTGGTTTCGGCTGAGGACTTGGTACGCTGGAAGAGAACTGGTCGCGAGGATATCCTCTCTCGTCTCGTACCGGGGCACTTTGACCAACAGGGGCTGGGGGCGGATGAGTCGGGCACCTGTCATTTTCTGGGCACTCCTAACAATCCCAACGATTGCAGTGTCTATGAAACTCGGGGCTGGGCTTGCCATGCGCTTGAGCCAGGGAGCAGCCAATGTCGCTCTTATCGTCACTCCGCGAGACACATAGCGCGATAGCAACCAGAGCTTAGTTGCATGACAAAGACGAGCAACAACGCACTTCGAGCACCGCTCGACTTAGCGCTCGGCGACGAGATTCACGCACTTGATTTACTCGTCGCTAGACTTTGGCAAGCCCTCACCCTGATCGGCATGATCGGCGGGCTAACCGTCGCGTCTGTATTGAACTTTGTGGAGGGCAACGCCATTAGCGCATTGTCCGTCGTTGGCTTTGTCTGGTTCACGGTTGAGCATGCCTGGCTAGGGCGTCCATCTGGCCGACTCGCCGTTCAAATCGGGACCTTCGTCGAGGGCATCACGCCCTCCGCATTCCTCCTTGCGATCGCGGCGACGCGCTCGGCCGCGGATGCGCTCGGCTCCTACGTTCCGCCCCTACTCTTCGCAGCAGTCACCATTGCAGCCATCGCTCGTCTGCGTCACCGGACCACGGCGTTCTTTGGCATACTAAACGCAGTCGCTTTCATAGCCCTCTACTTCTTATTCCTTCGTCCACGATTAACAGAGGAGGAGGCACTCCGCCCGCTGCTATCACCTGGCATGCAACTCGTACGGGCGATGTCGTTCGCTGGCGGGGGCGGACTCGCATATATCATTACGCGGGCGCTGCGCCGCGCGATCGGGCGCGCCGAACGCAATGTTCGCTCACATGATCTGTTCGGCAAATACCGACTCGAGGACAAGTTGGGCTCGGGTGGAATGGGGACGGTCCACCGCGCCATCTACTGTCCTGAAGGGGGCTTTGAAAGGACGGTTGCTGTAAAGCTGCTGCATCCACATTTGGCCGATAAGCCTGAGTTCATCTCGGCTTTCCGAGAGGAGGCGGAGCTGTCCGCTCGCCTCGTTCACCCCAACATCGTCCAAGTGCTCGACTTTGGGCGCTACGGTGACTCCTACTTCTTGGCGATGGAGTTTGTGGATGGCGTCACGCTCTCCTGGCTGATGAAACGAACGGCGCGCGCCAAGCGGCGCCTCGGTTCGGATGAAATCGCGTGGTTGGGCCTACAGATCTTGGCGGGCCTAGCGTTCTCCCACGATGGTGCTCGAGACGCCGAAGGAAGGCGGTTGCACGTGATTCACCGGGACCTTTGTCCGGCCAATATTCTCGTTTCATCGAGCGGAGACGTCCGCATCTCCGACTTCGGTATTGCCAAGGCCCTGAGGGATGCAACCTTCTCCGAGACAAAGACGGTAGCGGGACATGCTGGATACATGGCTCCAGAGCAGATTCGCGCGGACCCGCTCGACGAGCGCTGCGATCTGTTCGCGGTTGGCGTAATCCTCTGGGAACTCCTCTCAGGAAGGCCACTCTTCCGACGAGGGACCGAGGGACTCTCTGCACTGGCTATCCTCAACCATGAGGTGCCCCCCCTCTCCGAGGTCTCCGCGGAATTGGCCGCACAATGGGATCCGATCCTACGCAGAGGCTTGGCACAAAATGCCGCCTCTCGCTTTCAGACTGCCAACGAAATGAGCGCGGCGCTGGCCGCTGTTCGCGAATCCCCCGAGCCGTGTCACGAGAGCCTGGCCAAACTCGTGGAGTGGGTAC
>CAITIQ010000320.1 GCA_903892415.1 uncultured delta proteobacterium
AGAGACGCCACGCTCGGTGATCTGCTCGCCCACCCACATTAGGAACGCGGTCCCGGTGGTCAGGGTGATCATCGTCATGATTCGGAAGCTGTAGCCCGGATCAATCACGACACCCGCCCCACCTTCCAAACCAGAGACGCCCTCGAGCATCTTGGCCATGGTGAATGACTGGAACAGCGAAATCGCGATGGTGCCGTAACGAGTGTATTGGTCCAGCTTACGCCGCCCGGCTTCCCCTTCCTTGCGCATCTCCGCGAGGGGTGGGTAGACCATGCCCATCAGCTGCATGATGATCGACGCCGAGATGTACGGCATGATCCCAAGCGCGAAGATGGACATCTGCTCGAGCGCGCCGCCCGAGAACAGATTGAAGAACCCGAGCAGGCCGCCCTGCTGGCTCTGCACGTAGCTCTTCATGGCGTTCCGGTCGACACCGGGCGTCGTGATAAACACGCCGACCCGGTAGACCGCGAGCATCATGAGAGTGAACAACACTCTCCGCCGGAGATCCGGAAGCTTGTGGAAGTTGCTTATGCCCGCAAGAGACGCCATGAAGAGAGTGCCTTAGTCCAATCAGCCTTCGGCGGCTGCGGTCTTCTGCGGAGTGCGCGGCAATTCGACAATCGAACCACCAACGGCCGCGATTTTGTCCGCAGCCGATTGAGAGAATCGGTGCGCCGACACGGTGAGTTTCTTGGTGAGCTCGCCGTCGCCGAGCAACTTGACGAGCACGCGGGCCTTAACGAGATCTTCCAACCGACCACGAACCAGGCGCACCTTGTGAAGCGCGGCAAGGTCAACCGTGGCGCCAGCCTCGAACACAGCCTCAAGGTCACCAACGTTGACCTCGAAAACCGGCGTCGCTAGCGGGTTGCGAAAGCCACGCTTCGGGAGGCGACGCTGCATGGGCGTCTGTCCACCTTGGAAGTGCTTTTTGTTGATGTTGCCCTTGGAGCGGGCTTTTTGGCCCTTCTGGCCACGGGTAGCCGTCTTGCCGTGACCCGAACCGGGACCGCGACCGACACGCTTCTTTTCGCGAACAGCACCTTCCGGTGCACGAAGTTTGGAAAGGATGTCCATGGCTACTTCTTCTCGACCTCTTCCACCTCGAGGAGGTGGATGACTTTCTTCACCATTCCTCGAAAGGATGGTGTGTTGGCCACGACAACATGAGACCCCGGTCCACGAAGCCCAAGGCCAGCAGTCACCTTGCGCAACTTAACGGGAACCCCAATCGTGCTCTTCTTCTGACTTACCTTGAGGAACGGTTTCACGATGCACCGCCTTCAGCCTTCGGAGGCGCCATTGATGCGCGCTTCTTCACCGTGATGCTTCCAGCCTGCTTCGACACGTACCCAAGCGAGTCGGCCGAGACCGAACGCTTCGCCGCAAACTGCTCCAAGCTCTTCAACTGGTGAAGTGCCTCGATCGTTGCGTGTACGATATTGTGCTTGTTGCTGGTGCCTAGCGACTTCGTCAGGATGTCGTGGATTCCGGCGGACTCAACCACCGCACGAACTGCACCCCCAGCGATAACGCCCGTTCCAGGAGACGCGGGCTTCAGCAGAACCTTGCCAGCGCCCACGTGACCGAACACGTCATGAGGGATAGTAGTGCCGTCCAGAGGAACCTTGAACAGGTTCTTACGAGCCTGATCATTGCCCTTGCGAATGGCTTCAGGAACCTCGTTGGCTTTGCCAAGACCGACACCAACGTGTCCGGCCTCATCCCCAACGACTACGAGAGCCGAGAAGCTGAATCGCCGGCCGCCCTTAACGACCTTGGCAACACGGTTGATGTGGATAACTCGTTCTTTGAGTTTCTCTTCGTCGATTTGATCGAACGCCATGACCAACTCCCGTTAGGACTAAAACTCGAGGCCGGCGTCGCGCGCGGCCTGAGCAAGCGCGGAAATGCGCCCGTGGTAGAGGTAGCCGTTGCGATCGAAGACGACTTTCTCGATCCCCTTCGACTTGCAAATCTTGGCGATTAAGGAGCCAACCTTCTTGGCCGCGTCGGACTTCGTGTCCTCCGACAGAGTGCCCCGAAGATCCTTGGTCAGCGTTGACGCGTGCGCCAATGTCTGGCCTTTGACGTCGTCGATGACCTGGACGTAGATGTGCTTAGCCGTGCGGAACACGGAAAGACGCGGTCGGGACTCCGTCCCATTGACCTTCTTGCGGATGCGAAGCTTGCGGCGCTCGCGGCCGACGATTCTCATGGCCATGACTACTTCTTTCCGCCCTTTCCGGCCTTACCAGCCTTCTCGCGGACAGCCTCACCCTTGTAACGAACGCCCTTTCCACCGTAGGGCTCCGGCGGACGGAACCCGCGGATGGTGGCGGCCGTTTGACCAATTAGGCCCTTGTCAGACCCAGTTAGAATCAGCTGAGTACCCTTCGACTCTGCGGGGATATTTGCGTTGATTCCCTTTGGAAGCGGAAACACCACGGGGTGGGAGAAGCCGAGGGCAAAGTGAAGTACCTGGCCCTTTGCCTCAACGCGGTAGCCGGTGCCCTTGAGCTCCAACTCGCGGGTGTAGCCCTCTGAAGTGCCCTTCACGGCACAGGACAACAACGCCCAGTGGAGCCCTTGCAGGCGGGCACCGTCACGGCCGGGTGCCGAGCTCGACACCAGCAGGCTCGTGCCCTCGAGCTTGACGGTCACTTGGTCGCTGAGGGAGTGCGTGAGCTCGCCCTTCGGACCCTTAACCACGATACCAGTCGCGCCGATGGTCGCAGTGACGCCCTTCGGAAGCGGGATGGGCCGCTTGCCAATGCGTGACGTCTTGGTTTCAAGAGCAGTCATCACCACACCTCGCAGATCAGCTCTCCGCCGAGGCGGAGACGTCGAGCGTCTCGGTCGCAAACCAGGCCTTGCGAGGTGCTCAGGATTGAAATCCCGAGACCAGCGAGAACCTTGGGGATGCGATCGTGGGGAACGTAAACACGACGACCGGGGCGAGAGATACGGCGGACGCCGTCAATCGCGCTCGTTCGGTCACGACCGTACTTGAGGACGATCGTCAGCTTGCGGTCCTTGGGTTCCTCTTCGGTCGAGCTTTGAACGTCAATGACGTAGCCCTCAGCCTTGAGGATGTTCGCCACAGCAACCTTCATGCGGCTCTGGGGCAGTTCGATCCGGTCGTGACGCGCAAGCGCGCCGTTACGGATTCGGGTCAGCATATCGGCAATGGGATCGGTCATCATTGGATCACCAGCTCGCTTTGATGACCCCGGGCAGCTCGCCACGGAGTGAGTAAACGCGGAGGCACACCCTGCAGAGCTCGAAGTCGCGGTAGTAACCGCGCGAACGCCCGCAGACCTTGCAGCGGTTGCGATGTCGGGTCGAGAACTTGGGTGGACGATTCAACTTTGCGAAGTCTTTTGCACTAGCCATGGGGATCTTTCCGGCCTTCCGAGGATCTTAACTGCGCGCTCAGGCCCGAAACGGCATGCCCAGCTCCGTGAGGAGGGCACGGCCTTCTTCGTCCGTACGCGCGGTGGTGACGAAGGAGATGTTCATTCCCTTCGTGACGTCGATCTTGTCGTAGTCGATCTCGGGGAAGATGATTTGGTCCTTCAAGCCCATCGTGAAATTGCCTCGACCATCGAAGCCACGGGGGCTGACGCCCTTGAAGTCACGAACGCGCGGGAGCGCCAACGACACCAAACGGTCGAGGAACTCCCACATCCGGCGGCGGCGCAGTGTCACCGTGACGCCGATGGGAAGGTTCTCGCGGAGTTTGAACGAGGCAATCGACTTGCGGGACCGACGGATCACGGGCTGTTGGCCGGTGATGGCGCGGACCTCTTCGACTGCTGAGTCGATGATCTTCGGGTTTCCGACTGCAGCGCCGAGACCCATGTTGAGAACGATTTTCTGCAGCCGCGGCAGCATCATCGCGTTCGCGTAGTTGAACTTCTTCGTCAGCGCTGCCGACTGGGCTATGTACCGAGCCTTCATGCGCGGGACGTAGTTCGGGTCAACCGGCTCGGCCGCTTGGACCTCGACTGGTGCCGCAGCGGGCTTCGCTTTGGCCTTGGCTTTTGCGCCGGCGTCTCCCTTGGGAGCTGCCGGTTTTGACGCCTTGGGCGCCTTTTCTTTTGCGTCGTCCTTCTTTGCCATGGCTAACCTACTTGCTTGCCTCAATGACGGCGCCGCTCTTGGTGGCGACTCGAACCTTCTTGCCGTCCTTCTCGACGAACCGCACGCGCGTCGGCTTCTTGGACTCAGGGTCCAGGAGCGCCAGTTTCGACACGTGGATCGGAGCTTCGATCGTGATCTTCCCGCCCTGCTGGTTGCGGGCGTTGGGCTTCTGGTGCTTTGTTCGCAGATTAATCCCTTCAACCACAGCGCGATCCTCATCGAGAATCAGCTTGGTGATGGTCCCCTGCTTACCTTTGTCGTCGCCGCTGATGATCTGGACGACGTCTCCTACCTTAAGCCGCTGCATCACAGCACCTCCGGCGCGAGGCTGATGATCTTCATGAACTTCTTGGCGCGAAGCTCTCTGGCGACTGGCCCGAAGATACGGGTACCGACAGGCTCCTTGTCCTTGTTGATGAGGACTGCGCTGTTGACGTCGAACTTGATGTAGCTGCCGTCGCTGCGCTGGTACTCGCGCACCGTGCGGACGATGACCGCTTGGGCGGTCTTGCCCTTTTGAACTTTGCTACCGGGGGCTGCTTCTTTGATGGACACCACGATGATGTCCCCGAGGCCAGCGAACTTGCGCTTAGAGCCCCCGAGAACCTTGATGCACATCACGCGGCGAGCGCCGCTGTTGTCTGCAACCTCGAGATGGGTCGATACCTGGATCATTTCACGCCTCCACCGGTCGTGAGACCAGCCGGGTCACGAGCCATCGCTTGTGCTTCGAGATCGGACGGTGCTCCATGATTTCCACCTGGTCGCCGACCTTGTAGCTGTTGTTTTCGTCGTGAGCCTTGTACTTGCTGCTCACGCGAACGTACTTCTTGTACATCGGGTTCATCGCGCGGCGGATGACCTCGACCACGACGGTCTTGGTCATCTTCGCACTGACGACGGTGCCGATGATCTTGCGGCGGAAGGAGTGCTCCTTCTTAGCCTCGGTGGGAACCACGGGCGCCGCTACGGGAGCGGGGGCGGCGGCCGGTGCAGCAGCGGCCTTGGCTTTCGCCTTCGGGCTCGCTTTGGTCGCTGCAGGAGCAGCTGCGCGACCGGCCTTCGCCGTCGCGTCCTTAGCGGCTCCCGCTTTAGCGGGCTTGGTCTTCTTGTCACTCATGATTCAGTGTTCCCTTCGGGCGTCGAGCTCGTTTCCGAGCCGGCCGTTCGCTGGGTGAGCAGGGTCTTCACCCGAGCGAGGTCACGACGCGTGCGACGAATGGACGCAGTGTCGTTCAAGCGGTTCGTGTAGTTCTTGAAGCGGGCCTGAAAGAGGTCGTTGTGTAGCGACTTCTCTAGCTCGTTGAGCGCTTCCGTCGTGCGGTCACGGAGTTCTTTGGCTTTCACGGGACGTTTCCTTTGTCGTTCCTGGAGTCAGATCACGCCGTGTCGCGGATGAGAAAACGGCAAGCGAGCGGGAGCTTGTGAGCCGCGAGACGGAAGGCCTCACGTGCCATCTCCTCGGGGACTCCACTGATTTCGTAGAGGACGCGACCGGGCTTGACCACGGCTGCCCATTCTTCGGGGGCGCCCTTGCCGCCACCCATACGAACTTCCAAGGGCTTCTTGGAGATCGACTTGTCAGGGAAGATTCGGATGAAGAGCTTGCCAGCGCGCTTGCAGTGACGCTGCACGGCCATACGAGCTGCTTCGATCTGGCGAGCGGTCACGCGTGACGGCTCGAGGGCTTGAAGTGCAAAGTCGCCGAAGGAGACGTCGCTGCCTGCTGTAGCTAGGCCGCGAAGGTGACCCTTCTGCATCTTCCGGTACTTGGTTCGCTTCGGTGAAAGCATGTTCGATGTCCTTGTAGCGTAGGGTCAGATGCGGCGCGGCTTGCGCTGCAGGACTTCGCCCTTGAAGATCCAAACTTTGACGCCGATCTGACCAACCTTGGTCCGGGCTTCGGCGAGGCCGAACTCGATGTCGGCGCGGAGAGTGTGCAGGGGGACGCGGCCCTCGCGGTAGGCTTCCACGCGGCTCATTTCAGCGCCGCCGAGGCGACCTGCGCAGCGAACACGGATGCCCTTCGCGCCGAACTTCATCGCCGTGCTGACAGCCTTCTTCATCGCCCGGCGGAACGCGATACGGCGCTCGAGCTGGGTCGCGATGTTTTCGGCGACGAGCTGTGCGTTGGTCTCGGCCTTGCGGACCTCCTGCACGTCGATGAAGACCTCGTTGTCAGTGAACTTGGCGACGCCGGGGAACACTTGCTCGCCCTTCTGCGCGCTGCCGACGTTGCCCGACTTGAGAATCTCGATTCCTTTGCCGCCCTTGCCGATGACCATGCCAGGACGTGCGGTGTAAACAATGACCTTGGCGCGGTTGGCGGCGCGCTCGATCTCAACGCCTGCAATGTTGGCGTTGTAGAGATACTGCTTGATTGCACGCTTGATACGGAGGTCTTGGTGCAGCCACTTCGTGTAGGCGCTACCGTCCTCGTACCACTTGCTGCTCCACGTCTTGATGACCCCGACGCGGAAGCCTACGGGATGTGTCTTTTGACCCATGTTCTCTTAACGTCCTCTCAACGAGCTCAGCTCTTGTGGTCCAATTCGATGACGATGTGGCTCACGCCCTTGGTCACGCGCGTTGCGCGGCCCATGGCACGCGGGCGCCAGCGCCGCATAAAGCGGTTCGGCGCCTTGTCCACGGTGGCCTTCGAGATGAAGAGACGATCAACGTCAGCGCCCTTCGCCTGGGCGTTAGCCACAGCGCTCTCAATGAGCTTCTTCACGACGGGTGCTGCAGCCTTGGGCGTGAACTGAAGGATCTGGATCGCCTCCGCCGCGTTCTTGCCGCGCACGAAGTTGATGATCATGCGTGCTTTGCGCGGAGCGATCCGCGAAAACATCGCACTGGCCTTGCTCTGCATGTCGACTCGTCTCCTGATTCCACCTGGTTTGGACCAGCGCGGAGTTCCAATGTGGTGCGTAAAAACCTTCGTCGCCGAGCGTGAACTCAGCGTTTTGCCAACAAGCTCGTTGCTTGCCGCGCCGTCGTACGTTTCGAGTTCTCAGCCTGACGAGTTTCCTCGAAGGTTCCCGATCGCGTCATCGGGGGGAGTCCCACGACGGCCGACAGGGCAAGCTGAGCTCGGAGCGCCGTAACGGCCCCAGAGCGGGACTCGCCTCTTACCAACCTGTGCCCGTCCCGCAAATGAAAAAATGCTTTTGATGATTGAAATATCGA
Organism: uncultured delta proteobacterium; assembly: GCA_903892415.1. GTDB lineage: Bacteria > Myxococcota_A > Polyangia > Polyangiales > Polyangiaceae > Xiheicaenibacterium. The sequence goes on from CAITIQ010000320.1 coordinate 7,339, forward strand.
TTTGGTTGGCGTGTTCAGGCCACTTGCAGCGCTGTTCCCTGACCGGCTGTGCAGAGTTCGCCGTGTGAGGATTTGTTAATGAGCGAATGCCGCCTCCGCTGTTTCGTCAATCGATCACGAGCGAAGTTGCTCACTCTAACTTGCGGGAGGCGTTGATGTTTGCGCGAATTGGTTGGGCGTTTGCGTTGGTCGCTGTGGCAGCTTCTGGGTGCCGTTTCCAGTGGTCGAGCGGATGGGACGCAGAGGGCAACCATGACGCAGAGGGCGGCTGCGCGGGCGAGGGCGGTGTTGGTGGTGTTGGTGGTGTCGGAGGCTTTGGCGGTGATTCTGCGAGCGGTGGATTCGGCGGCGAGGGCGGCTTGGGCGGCGACGGTGGTGGCTCCCAGTGCATTGCAGCAGACGGGCAGAATCTTCCCGAGAGCACCTGCGACACGATGGATGTTTCGTACCTCACGACGTGCCCCAACACGATGACTGAGCCATTCGCTGTGTCGGCCTGCCACAAGGCGTTCGAGCTCTATTCGGTCGGCGCTCGCGAGGCGCTTCGCGAGTGCCTCGCCGAGATCCCCGCTGACTTGGAGATCGCCTGCTACGACGACACCGAAGCGGCGGCATTCGCTTGTGTCGACGCGGTGTACGCAAACAGTTGCCCCAACTCCGACAACGCGCTGTTTTGCGCGCAGGCGCGCGAGATCTGCGATGGAACGGGTCAGCTTGGATTCGATCAAGAGACCTGCGCGTTTGACCTCAATCCGTTTGGTTACGACGGGCTGCGTGCCTACTCGGACTGCTTCAACAGCCCGCCTGCTGACGTTCCGTGCGCTCACCTCCACGACTATTGCATCAACCTCATCGGCAGCTTCTAGCTCTGCCACAGGCTGCGCATTCGGCATTTGAGCCATCGAGCGTCCATGGGGCCATCCCACATGGTCCGACGAGATTCCCAACTAGGTGCAAAACGCCTTGCGCAGCTGGGTGTCGGCGTTGCAGACTCCGCCGCTCATGCGGTCGCGCGTTGCCCAACTATTGCTCGTCGTGCTCGCTGCGAGTTCGGCGGGTTGCGCGTCCACGGAGCTGCGCGGTGACGCTGCTGCAAGCGAGGTTGTGCGAGGTCACCGCGAGGTCGTCATCTCGGTGACCGAGCCTGATCCGACGGTGTCGATGGCCCTCGCCCCGCTCGTGTTTGCTTCGGGCCCAGCGGCCTTGTTCGTGGAGCGAAGCAACGTGCGTTGTCCCGAGGGAATGGCGCTCGTTGCTGACAGAGTGTGCGTGGATCGCTGGGAGGCAACACTCGCTCGCGTCGTGAACGGCAAGGTCGAGGACTGGTCGCCCTTCTATGCGGTTGATGGTGAAGAGTCGCCGGGAGCAAGCTTTCCGTTCGTCGCGCTGAGCCGCCCGGGCAAGCAACCGCAGGCGTACATCAGCGGTCGTCAAGCAGAGCTCGCTTGTCGTTCTTCGGGCAAGCGCCTTTGCACGAGTGATGAGTGGGTTCGGAGTTGCCGTGGGTCCAAGAACACCCAATTCCCTTATGGCCAAGAGCGTCGAGCGAAGGTTTGCAACGACGACATTCGGGGGCGTCACCCCGTGATTGAGGCAACCAACGGCGCTGGCATATTCGGTGACAAAGTCTGGCTTGATGGGATGAATCTGCCCCAGATCAACCAGCTCCCGGACACGCTTGCGCTAACGGGCTCACGCAAAGAGTGTGTGTCGGAAGAGGGCGTTCACGACCTGGTTGGCAACCTGCATGAGTGGGTAGCTGATGCCGACGGCACCTTTCGCGGTGGGTTCTACATGGACACCACGCACAACGGCGACGGCTGCAGCTACAGAACTACCGCGCACGACTTCAACTATCACGACTACTCAACTGGCTTTCGTTGCTGCGCCGACGCCGAATCGGTTGAGTAATCCGTCGAGTTTCTGCGGGCAGACAACCGGGTTGCTGGATACCTCTCGTTAATGAGAGACTCACGCAAAGCCGTGCGTAGATTCTTGCCGCTCCTTTTCGTACTTTTGTCGTGTAGCGGAAAAAAAGAAGAACCGCCGCCGATCAATCCGCCGTCGTTACCCGGCAATACATCGTCCAGTGAGATCGGGACGAAGATTGGGAACGGCCGGGTGGTCAACCTGGTTGGTGTCGACGTCTCAAGTGCAACCAACTGGACCAGAGTCTACCCGCTTGACCGCCAACGCGTGGTGATGGCCGGGGATGTCGGGGGGGAAGCCTTCGCGCTGGTTTCCAATGATCGCGGGGTCTCGTGGTCCGCGCAGCAGACGAAGAGTGACGGCATCACGACGTGGTCGGTGGGCGCTGATGGCACGCTGGTCATGGGCATCGCCAAACGGCAGATCCCGAAGAAAGCGCCGCCTACAGGAACCATCCTGCCGATCGATACGCTGACCTATGTGTTTGCGGCGCCAGGGCAGAAGCTGAGCGCACCGTCACCGCTCTTAGCACCCGATCCCGAAGGAAAAAAAGAGCTGCCGATGGTTCCGCGCGGCAACGGAATGGCAGCGGTCCTAGGCCCCAGTTTGGCCTCCGTCGTCGTCGAAACGAAGCCCAAGACCTTCGCGGTCGCGTTCGCGGTTGGACCGAATGAGGACCTGCCACAAATGATCGACCTACCGAAGGACGAGCTCCCGGTGAATGCGTCCTTTGGTCATCCCCCTGCCCTGCTTACGATGAACGGCAAGCAGCTACTGAAGCGCCCATGGCCGAAGCCAGGAGAGGCTTTGGCGGCGGCCGTGCCGGTCGACAAGGTCGGCATCACGAAGACGCTTGCGGATGAGTTATCGCAAGGCCCTGAGTGTGAATGGGGCGCGTGGAGCTTCAAGCGGGTGATGCAACGGGACCGCGTTTTCATCCTTGGCGTCTCCCCCGAAAAGACAGCCTTCTTCGAGGTACCGCAGACCACCGTCAGCAGCTCCCCTTTGACCTGTACGGCCGACCGCATCGCGGTGGAAGCAATCAACCCTGAGAGGCTCCCCACGATTGTCACTTGCGCGCTCGATGGGACCTGCACCCTGCCCGAGAACCGACCGTTCTTGAAACCGTGGCCGGAACAGCACGAGCGCAAGTTACACACGTCACTGACGCAGAACGGCGTGATCGCCGTTCAAGGCCTGAAGAACAAGGGGAAGTGGTCGTTGTTCATCTCGGAATCGGTGGATGGCGGCAAGCTTTTCAATCTGCAGCGCACCGTTGGTGAAGGAGTTGGCAACTCTGAAGACGGCTACGACGTGGGCTCGCTCATCTCGTTCGGCGATCGCACGGTGATGCTGATCTCTGCCAAGATCAGTAAGACCACGAGACGCAGCTGGTTCGCCCTCGCTTCGGATGACGGCGGCTCAACTTGGTCGTATCCGTGAAACAGTCGCACCTCCTCCTGTTTCTCATTTGCAGTGTTTTCGGCTGCGAGAACACGAAAACTTCGGGAACCGGCTCCGCCTCGTCGGCCTCGGCTGCGCCGACGGTACGCGCCAGCGCGTCCACGTCGACCTCGGCGCCGCCCACCACGCGCAGCGCGAGCCCCGCAACCGCCGTTGAGGCGCCCGCGGTCGTCGGCGAATGGCGAGGGCCCTTTCAGGCCGAGCTGGCCAAGGTCACGCTCGATCCGGGCGTTGGGGATTCGACCTGGGCCAAAGACAAAGGAACTGCCGCCGTTGGTAAAGGGCAACTTGAGTTGACGGTGGCAAGCGACGGCAAAGTGCGGGGCAAGCTGTCTGGCGCGCTCGGAGATTTGATCCTGTTCGGGGTAGCCGAGGGGGGCCTGGTGCACGGAACCTTCAGCGCCGAACAGCCCGAGCCTACGAGCATGAGCGGCACTGTCGAGCTTACGCTCACGGGAGACGCGCTTGGCGGGGAGCTCAGGGCGTCCTCTGGCGATGCGAAGCTCGTGCGTCGAGCGACCCTCTCACTCAAGCGCGCGAAGTAGGCGCTACCCGCGCGACGAGCGCGGAGACTCCGGCAGCTCCTCCCAAATCCGTGCGCCGATGAAGACCTCGAGCAGGTCGGCGTCGATGTGGTGATCCTTCACCTCGAGCTTCAGGATGTCGAGCGCCTTCACCAACGGAACCGCCTTCTTGTAGGGGCGATCCGAAGCAGTAAGTGCGTCAAAAATGTCGGTGATGCTCATCATCTTTGACTGCACCGGGATCTCTTCGGCGCGAAGTCGGTTGGGATAGCCAGTACCGTTCAGCCGCTCGTGATGCGCACCTGCAATTTGCGCCACGCGCCGGAACTGCTTGCCCCAGGGGATCTGGCTCAGAAACTCAAACGTGTGCGTCACGTGACTTCGAATCTCGTCGATCTCGGAGGGCGTCAGCGAGCCGCGGGTCACGCTCAGACTCTTGACCTCGCCCGAGGTCAGCAGCGGGCAACAATCCCCGCGCACGGTGGTGTAGGTTTCGCGAGCGATCGCCTCGATTCTCGCGAAATCACCGCCTTTGAGCACCGTTGGCTCGTTGGACGCGAGGATGGCGTCGAACGCAGATTCGATCTCTGCGGTTCGAAGTGCGAGTTCCTCATCCAGGAAGGCGATGTCAGGCGGTCCGCCACCGCGCTCGATGATGTGAAGCTTGCGACGCAGCACATCCGCCTCGGTGCTGCGAATGGCAAAGTCGAAGCGCATGCGAATTGCCTCGAGTTCATGGCCGAATAGCTTCTTCGCCTTGACCAACACCTCCTCTCGAACACCGATCTTGCCGAAGTCGTGGAGCAGCGAGGCGTACTCGAGTTCACGTAGATCATCGCGGCTAAAGCGCAACCCTGAGTAGGGGCCGCGATCCACGCGCTCCACGGCTCGAGCCAGCCCCACCGTCAGATCCGCCACACGACGAGAGTGACCGCTGGTGGTTGGATCCCGCTGTTCGATCGCCTCGACGCTAGCTCGTACAAAACCCTCGAGCATGCGGTTGATTTCGGCGTAGAGGATGGCGTTCTCGAGCGCGATCCCAGCTTGCGAAGCCAGGGTCATCAGCAGCTCCTCACTTCGCTCATCGAACGACAAAACCTGGCTATCCACGTCTGCCGGCGAAAGCAGCTTGCGCTCGACGTCTCGCTTCTTGTTGATGAGCTGGATCACGCCGATCACGTCACCGGCCCGTGAGAGCAACGGTGCGCAGAGCATGCTCTTGGTGCGATATCCGATCTTGGCGTCGAAGCTCGGATCGAACGAGTAAGGCGACTTGGGCGGCAAGTCGTAGACGTCGGCGATATTGAGGCTCGAGCGATGCAGCGCGACGTAGCCCGACATACTGCGCGCACTCACAGGAACGCTGAACTCCCGCCAATCGAAGAGCACAGACTCGTTTTGGGTGAGCTTGAAGCGCAACGAGCGCCGTAGCGGATCTGGGTCGTCGCCCTCGACGACGTAGAGACTGCCTGCGTCCGCCCCGGTTATGAAGCGGCTCTTCTCGAGAATCAGCCCAAGCAGCTTGTCGATCTCCCGCTCGGTCGAGATGGCACGCGCAATCTCGATCAGCTCGCCGAGCTCGTAACGATAGCGACTCAGCCAGCGACCACGATTTTCGGCGCGTAGACGCGCGTCAATCAACTCGAAGGCGCCAGCCACCGCAACGAAGAGTTCGTCGCTCGAGGGCTCACGATCGAGCAAAGAAGCGACGCCGCGCTCGACGGCTCCTGCGAGATCAGGGTCATTGGGCTTCCCAAACAGCAGCAAGGCGGCCGTACCGTCTGCGAGCTTGGCAGCGAAGGGCCGCAGCAGTTTGCGGTGAAAATCCCAAAGTTCACCCGGACCGAGGATCACCACCGAGTTGTCGCGCCGAACCCCAATCAGCAGAGGGTGCGGACGAACAATCACGCGGGTGGAAAGGCGCGGATCGGCGCGCAGCTGCTCGAACAGCGCATCGACACGTTGCAGCGGCTGGGTTCGGCTCAAGTGGTTTCCTGGCAATTTAGTCGGACCCTACCGTCCATGTCGAACAGCATAACCCGCCGCTGGCAAAGCTTCGCAAAGCAACGCGACGGCTGGAACCAGTAGTTGCTCGGAAACTCTCGCTTGACGATGAAAGCGCTGGGTGCGAGCGTCGCTACCGAACCAAGACGAAGTTGCCAGTTCCCTCGCTTCCGGCGTCGGGCACGAGAGTCTAGGCAATTCCCACACCCGCGAGCGCACGAGACAATGAGGGCACAAGTTGTTGTTCGATTCGCCAGGCAGACCTCGCGAATTCTGCCGGTGATCTCGTCGCTGACCTGGGCGGGGCTGGCGACCGCACAGCCGGCACAGGACGTCCCGCAGCTGCCCGAGCCGGCTCCGAGTGAGCGAAAGCCCGAGCCGGCTCCCGCAGAAGGCTCGAGCGCGCTCAGCGTGCCGGAAACCCCGCCCGGCCCGACGGTACAGACGGCGAGCCCTACCGTGGTTCCACCACCCTTGCCGCGGACGTTTCCCGATGAAGCCTCGCTAGCGCTTCGCGATCCGAGCACAGGGGAAGCAGTAGCTGGTTGGCACAACTTCTTCTTTGTCCGCGACCCCGACGGCAACTTCCGCATCTCGCCCACGGGAGATGTTCAGCTCGACTTCCATGCCTGGGCTGGCACTGGCGTGAATGGTGATTCGCCGGTGAACGGCGGTGCGGGGCTTCATCCTCGCTTCTTTGTGCGTCGCTTTCGTGTGGGGATGCACGGAGAGTTCCTCAAGCGCTGGTCGTTCTTGGGCACCTTCGATCTTAGCCTCGGCGTATCGAATGGCTCGGTTGAGGAGCAGTCCACCGCACAACCGAGCGCAGAACCTGGCAATGGCCGCTTTCGGCCGACCCAAGCACTCGACGCGCCGACGGGCCTCCGGGACCTGTGGGTCAACTACTCGCTGTGCCCGTGTTTGAACCTGCAACTCGGTCAATTTCAGCCGCCGGTTACGCTCGAGAACCGGACAGCCGATGGCTCCACCCCGCTGATGGAACGCAGCCTCGCGACCCGCTCGTTCGTGGTGCCAGGCCAACGCGAGACCGGCCTGCAGCTGTGGGGCGATCTCGGGGACGACATGTTCAGCTACGAAATCGCCGTGCTTGGTGGGGACGGCCAGAATCGCGCGACGGTCGACTCATACCCTGACGTCGCAGGTCGCTTTCTCGTCGCACCTTTCAAGAGCAGCAAGCTTGCGAAAGACATCCGCTTTGGCGTGTCGGGCCGCCACGGGGAACGTGACCAAGCAGCGGTGGCGTACGACGTCTTTCCCTTCATGTCGGGACAGGGCTTTGCGCTTTGGGACTCGAGCTACCAGGACAGCGCAGGCAACCGCGTTCACATCATCCCGTCGGGAGCGCAGAACACGATCGGTGGGGAGGCCTACGTTCCGGTTGGTCCCGTCGATATCGTCGCTCAAGCCTACTACAACGCCTACAACACGCGCGAGGCGCTCGCGGGCTTCCAACTGACCAACACCGAACGGCTGGGCACGTTGTCGGGCCTTGGCCTCACCTCATGGGTCACTTGGTGGGCGTTTGGGGATGAGCGCGTTGGGTCACCTGCAGGGCGCTTGAAGCCTAACAAACTCAACTTGAAGAAGAAGGCGGAGCTCAAGCGAGGGCTCGAGCTCTCGGCGCTGTTCTCAGCGATCGTCGCCTCCTACGACGGCAACTCGCGCGGTGGCGCCGACGATGCCGAGACGCCCGGCTCGCTCGGAAATCCGGCCACGTCGATCAACGTCTATCAAGCCGCAGCGAGCGTGAGCTATTGGCACACGCGCGGAGTGCGCATCGCCTTCAATTACTCTGCGTACCTAACTCCCGGCAGCGGAAGCGACGACAATCTGTCGCGCGTTCCGGGCAATCTTTCGGCGACGCCCGATAACGGGGCGAACTTGCTCCACGAGTTCGGCTCGCGCCTGCAGCTCGCGTACTGAGAGCCGGCGTTCAGAGCGCGGGAACTTGGCCCCACGCTGAGGGCCTTGCTACGCGCCACCCATGCGTCCGTGGGTGGCAGCCGCCGTGTCTCTGGGAATCGTGGGTGTCACGCTTCCGTTTGTCCGCGACGAGATTCCCGGTCTGGACCTCAACCTGGCGAAGCTGGCCTTTGGCAAAGAGGAAGCGCCCCAGGGAACGGTGTTGCGCGAGGTCACGCCGAGCCCGCTGCATCAAGTGGATCTCGGTCGCATCGACGTTCGAGGCGAGACCGCTACGGCGCCTGCGTTTGGTGGTCGCACAGCCGAGCTAACCGTGGTTCCCGCGTATCAGCGAGCCGCCAACCGTGTGTTACGCGAAGGCGCCGTTGCCGAGGGCGCGATCGTCATGACCGACGTCAAGACCGGCAAGGTCCTGGTCTGGGCCAATTACTCCGAAGAGGCGCCGCTCCGTGATCTCGCGCGGGAGTCGTTCGCGCCGGCCGCCAGTATCTTCAAGATCGTCACCGGCGCAGGGCTTATCGAGAGCGGCGTCAAACCGAACACGCGCGAGTGCTACCGCGGTGGCAAGAGCCGCATCGACGACGGCGATCTGATTCGCGACGAGCAGCGAGACAAGTGGTGTGCCACCGCGAGCGAAGCGATGGGCCGTTCGCTCAACGTCGTATTCGCGCGGCTGGCCAACGACCACCTCGAGAAAGACGAGCTCGAGAGCGTCGCCAAGCGCCTTGGCTGGGACCGTCCGATTCCCTTCGATGTTCCCGTCGAGAACAGCCGCACCAGCTTCCCCGACGAGCCCAACGAGCTTGCGAAGGCCGCGGCTGGCTTCTGGCACTCCACGCTCTCGCCGTTTCAGGGCGCCAACCTGGCTACCACCATCGCCAACGGCGGTGAGATGAAGCAACTGCGGATCGTCTCACGCGTGTTCGACGACCAAGGCGACATCTACCTCAGCCCAACGGAACCCTTCGTGCTCGGACGTTCGATCAATGAATCGACCGCTGATGCGGTGCGCGTGATGATGGAGTCCACGGTCGAGGGCGGAACCAGCTTTCAGACCTTTCACGATCATCGGCACAAGCCTTACCTCCCGAACATTCGCGTGGCCGGTAAGACCGGGACGCTCGAGGGCAAGGGCTACCTCTTCACCTGGTGGGTCGGTTTTGCACCGGCTGATGCTCCAGAGGTCGCGCTCAGCGTACTCGTCGCCAACCGCGGCGATTGGAAGGTCAAAGGCACCGGCGTGGCCTCCGACATGTTGCGCGTCTACTTCGCCGACAAAGGCCGCAAGGGCGTGACCGACCCGACCGGCACGCTCAGCAAGAAGCCGCGCACTGAGTGAGCGGGTCAGCGGGAACGCGTGACGTCGCGAGCCTCGAAGCAGGTTCTGCAACGGGCCTCGTAGCTCTCACTCCCACCGACGAGGACGGTGCCACGATCTTCGATCAAGCGCTGGGAGCGTGACGCCTCGCCCCCGCATACCGTGCACACAGCATGCACCTTCGTGACGTCCTCGGCGATGGCCATGAGCTCGGGCATCGGGTGGAACGGGCGCCCGAGGTAGTCCTGGTCCAAGCCAGCGACAATCACGCGGACGCCCTGATCGGCGAGCCGCTGCACGACGTCCACGATACCGCGGTCAAAGAACTGCGCCTCGTCTACGGCCACGACCTGCGTCTCCTCGAGCACCCGGGCAGCTAGGCTTTCACTATTGGCCACGGCCACCGCTGAAAGCACCTTCGACGAGCCTTCTTCTGCGGCTGCGTGACTCACGATCTTCTCGGCGTCGTAGCGGTCGTCGATACGAGGTTTGAAGGCCTGCACTGTTTGCTTAGCAAAGCGGGCTCGCTTGACGCGCCGAATCAACTCCTCGGTCTTGCCGCTGAACATCGACCCAGTAATGACTTCGACGGATCCCAGAGGGAGGCCCCGCGGTTTCATGGCCGCTACACCATTCGCCTTGCGCTGCCGCGGCAAGCGGATTCCACCAGTGCAACGAACAGAAAGTGGACCGGCTGGTGGACGAAGCGGAATCTCCCAAAGGACCGAAGTGGACAGCCACGAAGCTCCAGAGGCTTAAGGAACGCAGATTTGTACCGACCCTGCCGGCTCGGGGTTCAGCGGAGAAAAACGCGAGAGGAGAGACCACGCGGCTCGGCTGTGCTAGCTTGGCACTGTGCAGGTGGTTTTGCGCAAACTCGGAAAGGGGTCGAGAGCCGTCGTCGGTCGTCTCGTCCGAGCACCACGCAAGGGGTCCGTCGTGGTGATCGAGTTCTCCGACGGCATGCACGAATACGTGACGACGCCGGTCAAGCGAGTGCTCCGTTTAGCGGGCCGTGAGGTCTTTTACATCGAGACCGTCAACTCACGTTATCGCCTCGAGGTACGCGGCAAGGAAGTCGCGCTCGAGGGTGCCGCTGGCGAAGGCCGCTAGTTCGCGCCTGCGCCGCTGTTGCGCGCTTTAGTGAAAGTCGACTCTCCCGCTCGTCGTTCAGAACGAGGCAATGTTCTTGCTCTCGCCGCTCTCCCGTGGGAAGTCCTCCGGCCCTGCGAGGTCCAACCTCGCGGTTGGCAGAACCCCACCAAAGGAACTCGTGATGGCTAACGGAGATCGCCGCAGATCAAACAAGATGCGCCGCCGCAAGGGGCAAGCGAAGAAGAAAGAGCGCATCAAGAGGCGTATCGCCGCCGCGCGAAAGCCCGCCGCGAAGAAGAAGTAGGCCGCTAGGCAAAAAGCAACGCCCCGTTTTTACGGGGCGTTGTCGTTCCATCGGCAAGGTTGGCGTGCTTCAGAATCCGCTGAACGGGTCGGAACCAACGCCAAGCTCGCCTTCCGGCATCAGCGATCGATCAATCGAGGCTCCAGGCAGCGAATCGTCCTTCACGGAGGCCGATTTGTCGGGTGCGGAGGTACCATCGAGCTTCGGGTCGGGCTCGCGAATCAGCCCCTTGTGCCCGCCCGCCATCGTCTCTTCGTCGATCATCCAGCGGTTGTTCTCGAGCCGAACCCACTTCTGCTTGAGCGCAGTGCCCCGCAAAATCGACTCATCGATGCGCTGCCACTGCACGTTGACGACGACCACGGCTTTGTCGTTGCCGAGCATGCGTGCGCCGCCGTACTCCATATCGAGGATGCGAATGCGACCGCCCCAATCGGAGTGGGCGTCGGAGTAGGCCTCACGCGCCGTGGGGTTGACCGAGTCGAGCACGATGTCCATGCGTCCGAAGCGCGCCGCAGTCACCAGGTCGTTAGCGTTCTCCGAAAGCTTTTGCGCCTGCACCTGAGGCGGTACACAGGCGAGAGCAGTGAACGATAGAGCGAAGGTGATGAGACCACGGATCGACGGCATCAGAGGGCTCTAGCGAAGAGCGCCGAGTTCGGCCAAGTTTCGGCGCCAAACGCCGAGCCGCGCTCGGCCAGAACGAGGAATCAGGGTTTGCCGAAGGGATTGCCGAGCGAACCGAGCGCTGCGAGTAGACCCGCAGCGCCGCTGCGAGCCCGCTCGAGATCCACCGCCGGCGTGCTGGTCTCACGCCGCTCGACGTAAAGATCCGTGGGGATCTCGGTGAGAAAGCGGCTTGGGATGCGAGCTGTCACACGGCCCCGGACGATGCGCTTTTCAGCGCGTAACATGAACAACTTGTCTTTGGCGCGGGTGACCGACACGTAGAAGAGACGCCGCTCCTCGTCCACGCTGGAGGCGTGCTCGCCCATCGGTACGTCGGTGGCGCGCTCGGTTTGCGTACGCGCATGAGGCAAGAGGCCCTCCTCGATGCCGACGATGAAGACGTAGGGGAACTCGAGGCCCTTGGCTCCGTGCATCGTCGTCAGCGTGCAAACGTCGCCTTTCTCTTCGTCGTCTCCGGCGTCACGCAGCGCCAAGAGGCGCAAGTACTGCTCGAAGTGATCGCGGTCGCCGAAGCCGCGCTCATCGCGACGTTCGAATAAGCGCAGCATGCCCTCGACGTTGGTCCAACGCCGGGTGGCCGCGGCGGCCGACGTTGAGGCCGCTTGGAGATCCTCCTTGAGGTGAATGCGCTCACAAAGATTCTTGGCCACCGTCGCCGACGGCAGACCTTTCGATAGATCGGTGCGGATGCCGTCGATCACAGCGGTGAACTCGCGTGCTCCGGCCACGGCTGCGGTCTGAAAATCGGGGATCGCGTGGGCGCGCGTGAGCACGGTAAAGAGCGAGGTGCCGTTGGCGGTTGCGTGGGCACCGAGCTTGTCGAGAGCGACCTCCCCGATGCCGCGCGCTGGGTAGTTGATCACGCGGCGCACGGCGATCTCATCCATCGGGTCGAAGGCCACGCGCAGATACGCCAGCATGTCCTTTACCTCTTTGCGCTCGAAGAACTGGGTGCCACCGATCATCGAGTAGGGCACTTGGTACTCTTTGAGCGCCGCCTCGATCTCGGGGCCTTGGAGGTTACTGCGATAGAGCACCGCGCAGTCTTTGGGCCGCGCTTTGCCTTGCCGCACCAGGTCGTCGATGGTGCGGGCGACGAACCTCGCCTCGCTCTCGCCGTCTTCGAAGATCACAGCCTCCACAGGCTCGGCGGCGGCGCGCGTCGCGATGATGGTCTTGGCGTGACGACGGCCGCTGCTGCCAGCAAGCACCGCGCCGGCGACGTGCAAGACGTTGGCGTTGCTGCGGTAGTTCTCCTGCAGCTTGACCACCTTCGCGCCCTCGAAGTGGCGCTCGAAGTCGAGGATGTTGCGCACGTCGGCGCCGCGCCACGCGTAGATCGATTGATCGTCGTCTCCGACCACGCACACGTTCTTGTGCCCACCACCGAGCACCCGCACGAGCTCCAATTGGGCGTGGTTGGTGTCCTGATACTCGTCGACGATCAGGTAGCGGAAGCGGGTGCGATGCTTCTCGAGGATGTCCTCACGAGAGCGCCACAAGTTGACGACCTCGCACACCAGATCGTCGAAGTCGAAGGCCAAAAAGCCCTTCATCATCGATACGTATTGCGGATAGACGATCGCGGTGATCGCGTCGTACTCGCTTGGTTCGAGACCATCTTTGCCGATCGACGCCTCGTAGGCGTCGGGCGCGATGAAGGCATTTTTTGCGAGCGATATGCGCCCGAGGATGGCACCCACGTCGTAGCTGCGGCCGGTCTTGACGCCACGCAGCGCCTCACGAACCACGCCCGAACAATCCGCCTGATCGAAGATGGTGAACTTGCCACCGCGGTAACCGAGCGCCTTGGCGTTGTCCCGCAAGATTTGCAGGCCGAAGCTGTGGAAGGTGCCAATCGATAGATCCTTCGACTGGCGTTCGCCGACGATCTTGGAGACGCGCTCGAGCATCTCGTGAGCGGCCTTGTTGGTGAACGTCATCGCCAAGACGTTGCGTGGCGAGATGCCGCGCTCCATCAAGTAGGCGATGCGGGTGGTCACGACCTTGGTTTTGCCGGAACCAGCGCCCGCGAGCACCAGCAAGGGACCTTCGGTGTGAAGCACCGCTTCGCGCTGTGAAGGATTGAGACCGTCGGTCAGTGCCACGCTTTGGAAGTAGCGCTATTGCCGATAAAGAACGAGCCTTGCATTCCGCCGAACGCAAAGGCAGAAGCACGGCGTGCAAGCCCGCGAGGCGCCGCTCGACGTGGAGGTCGCCATCGTCGGTGGTGGGCCAGCCGGGCTGGCAACGGCGCTGTTCATGAGGGAGCTCGAGCCCGAGCTAGCCAAAGGCCTGATCGTGCTCGAGCGAGAGGAGTACCCGCGGGAGAAGATCTGCGCGGGCGCGGTAGGGGCCCGCGCGCTGCGGCTCTTGTCGCTGATCGGTGCGCGGCCAGAGGTCCCGCATGTGACCATCCGCGCGATCGAGGCGCGCACGCGCTACGGCAGCGTGCGCGCCGAGCATGACGATGCAGGCTGGGTGATCCGGCGGCGTGAGTTCGATGCGGCGCTGGCAGCGACGGTGCAAGCGCGCGGGCTCGAGCTGCGCACGCGCGAGAAGCTCGTGGGCTTGCACACGCTGGCCGACGGACGTGTCGAGCTTGTGTGCGAGAGCGGTCTCTGCGTGAGGGCGCGCGCGGTCGTAGGAGCCGACGGAGTTGGCTCCTACGTGCGGCGCGCGGCCGGCTTCACGCAGGGCGAGCTGCGGGCGCAGGCGATCGAGATCGATTGCAGGCCGCTCGCAGGCGAGCTGCGTGAAGGCACGGTGCTGTTCGATCTCAGCGATGCGAGCTTGCCCGGCTATGCGTGGAAGTTCCCGACGCCCCTCGGCGGAGAGACGATGGTTTCGCACGGGGTTTACGCGGTAAAGAGCCAGGCGCTGCGAGGCACGAGCCGAGCCGGCCTAGCCGGAAAAGAGGCTGGGCCCAGCGTTGGCTGCACCCTAAAAGAGAGCCTGCTCGATCGCACAGCGCACCTGCAGGCGCTCGGACCTTGGCGCAGGTATGCGGAGCGAGGCATCGCGCCGGGAGCCGTGCTTGGCAAAGGGCCGATCTTGCTCGTGGGAGAAGCGGCCGGGATCGACCCGGTGCTCGGCGAAGGCATCGCCCAAGCGATCGAGTACGGGCTGTGGGCGGCGCGGCATTTGTCGGCGGGCGCGCGACGAGGACGCTTTAACTTCGATGGGCTGGGGCTCGGCCAGCTCGATGGTTTGCTCGGCTTCGATCTGCGCGTTCGATCGCGGGTGCTCGAGCTCGTTTACGGCGCCGGCAGGCCGGTGAGCGAGCGGCTGGTAGCAAGAAGCCCAGCGCTTGCACACGCCGGGCTCTCGTATTTTGCAGGTCGGAGCATTGCGCGAGGTGAGCTTGCGCGGGCCTCGTTCGACCTCGCGCTGGCTGGCCTCGGCGCGCTCAGGGAGACGGCGCTTCGGAGGTGATCTGAAGCATCAGATCGCTGAACTCGCTCAGCTCGAACAGCGCGATATCTCCTTCGACCTTGCTCGGTGCGATCACCTTCCACTCGATGGTGTCTCGGCCCTTTTCATCCTTTTTGGCGACGCCGATGGCGAGGTTGGGCGAGGCAACTTTGGCAGTGGGCAGCCGCACCTCGAACTTCGGCCCGTTGCTCGTTACCAGCGAGAAGCTCTCTGCCGGGGGGATCTGAGCTTGCAGACGGAACACAGAACCGGCGCCGCCCTTGGCCTTCTTGGCGGGCTTCTTATCGATCATGAAGGTCAGCAGCACGCCCTCGTCGAGCGCCCATTCGGGAACGCGGAACTTGGCGTTCTCGGAGCTGAGCGTGAAGTTGGCGATCGGGCTTGCGCCAACGGTCTGCGTGACCTTGACCGGGTCCGAGAAGCCGAGCGCGGGGCGACCGCTGGGCGGACGCGTGGTTGGAGCCGTAGGCGTTTCAACGACCGGCTCAGCGGTGGTGCAGCGGTGGGCTCGGCGGTAACGGCAGCCGTCGGTGCAGCCGTGACCGTGGCCGTCGGCTCGGAGGTTGGCTCTACGGCGGGGCCGGTCTTCGACCCGCAAGCCGCAAGAAACATCAGGATCGCGATGAATTTCCGCATTTTGGTAACTCCCAGCGCGGTCTTAGTCCTCTGCACCGTCGAGTGCAATGCGCACCCTTCCTTGCATTCGTCGTTCGGTCGCGCCAAAAGACGGCCGATGAAGATCCGCCACGTCGCCGTCTTGGCTTCCGCGATGCTCATGGCTTGCGGCGCTCCCCCTCCCCGCGTCGATAAGCCCACCACCAGCGCTAGCGCGGTGGTGACCGAGCCGCCTGCGGCCTCCGCCATCGACCTTTCGCCGGTCTCGGCGCCGGCCAATATCGTGGCGCAAGGTCGCATCCAGAGCCTAGAGAACTCGCTCGGCGTTGCGTCTTCATTGCTCGGTGCGCCCAAAGATGCGGCCGAGCAGACGGCGCGCGGCCTACTGGCCGAGTTCTTCAAGCGCCAGTTGCGCTTGGAGGTGGATCCGATGGCGCTGGCCGATCAGATCGCGCTCAAGGGCTCGGTGGATTTGATGGCCACGTTGGTCGAGGGCGAGCGTCCGGACGTGAACCTGGCCTTCACCATGCCGCTGACGTCGCTCGATGGCGTGAAGCTCGCGGCTGGAGAACGGCTGCTGGAGGTCTCGCCGGGCTTGTGGTCGCTGAGCAGCGATCGCGCGCGGGTGAAGTGCTTCGTGATGGCCTCGGCCGGGGAGATCCAAGTGCGTCTGGTATGCGGGCTGGACGAAGAGGACGTGGAGTTGCTCGGTCCGTATTTGGTACGCACGGCAGCGGTTGCGCCTGCGAGCGCGAAGGATCTCGAGCTGACGCTGGACGTTGGCATGGTCAACGCCAAGTACGGTGAGCTCGTGCGCAAGATGGGGCCCTCCCTCGCGGGCGTTGCTTCGCGCAAGTTCCACCGCGGCGTGGATGCGTATGATCAAGCAATCGACGGACTGTTCAAGTTCGGGGCAGCGGAGCTCGGCGGCGTGCTCGCCGACGTGAAGGATCTGCGACTGACGGCGGTGCTCGATCCGGCCAAGGGCGTGAAGCTCGATCTCGGCGGTTCCCTCGCTGCCGCACCAAGCTCGAGCTTGGTGAAGTCGCTCGTGACGGCGCCGAGCGGTATGCCGGCGCTGTTCGAGCGCGGACCGAAGGACACCGCGAGCGGCGTGTTCTTCAACGTTGGCGATACGGCGATGGCGTCGCAGCTATTCGCAGCAGGTCGCGGCCTGGTGCAGGGCCTGCTCGAGGCGCAGAAGGTTGGGAGCGACGCCGAGCGGAAGAAGATGCTCGCGTTCTTCGATGCGCCGTTCGGCAGTGGGACCTCGGTCTCAATCTTTGGTGGCGCGTCGAAGCTTGCTCCGGCCAAGCCGGCCAAGAGCACGGCCGATAAGTGGCAAGCCGGCTTCGACGCGATCTTCGGGTTCTACTTGATTGGCGTGAACAGCAAGCCGGAAGCCGTTGGACAATGGCTCGAGAGCGGGGTCGCCGCCTTCAATCAACCGGGCATTCAGAAGGCTGTGCTGGCGACCGTCTCCAAAGATGAACAGCTCGGCTTGAAGAAGGTCAAGGCGCCGAAGGAGCTGGGTGCGGGCGCGTTCGCCTTCGAGCTGAACATCGGGAACAAGAAGGATAAGTCGACCGGCAAGCTGCACTTCTTGGTCGGGCCCGACGGAGACAGCAGCTGGATCGCGGCCGGCTTTGATCAGGCGGAGCTGATCGAGCGCATTTCGCGGGCGAAGCAGAACAAAGAGACGTTCGACAAGAAGCCCGTCAACGTGCTGAGCTCGCGGCCTGCCTCGCTCGGGTCCTTCATCACCTTGCGCACCTTCCGCTCGACGTTGCTGGGCGCGGCGCTGCTACTGCCGCCGGATGAGAAGTCCCCGGAGACCTTCTTGTTGCGCGGCGCTGAGCGGGTGGACGCCACGTTCGAGAAGCTGCCGGAGAAGGGCCTAGCGCCCTCGACGATCACGCTCGGTGCAAAGGACGGCAAGCTCGGCTTCAGCCTGGAGATGACGAAGGCCAGCCTCGAGGAGTTCCGCGCGCTTGCGGCGATCATGTTGGCCCCGCGCAAGAAGTAGCAGCGCGCTTGGGCACGCTTCTGACGCAGAAGGTGCTGGTTTGAAGAAGCACCTTCTGCGATAGCTTGGCGCACGATGACGCCTACTTTCGCTAATTCTCCGGTTCGCCAAGCTCTTTCTTCGTTGCTCGCCGCTGCTGCTGTGGCTTTCAGTCCGGCCGCGCTCGCGCAGCAAGCTGAGCCCCCGGCGGCACCGCCCGCATCGGACCCGCCGAGCGCTCCGATGGCTGCCACCCAGCCGGTTGGAGTGCCTGCAGCCGCGCCGCAGCCCGCGCCCGTCGCCGCGATACCGAACTACACCAACGTGCGGAACGAGTGGGCCCCCGGAGATCCCGTCCCCCCGGGCTACCACCCGGAGACGCAGATGCGCACCGGACTTGTGATCGCGGGCAGCGTGACGCTGGGAGCGTCGTGGTTGACGCTTGGGGTTTTGCCGGGCGCCATCGTGGTCTCGGCCTGTACGAGCCTCGACTCGAGCGAGTGCACAGTCGCGGGAGGGGTGCTGATGATTCCAGTGCTCGGCCCGTTCCTCACCATGCCGGTGATCGCCAGCTACACGGACATCGATGGCGCGGCCATTGCGCTACTGACCGTGGATGGATTGATCCAGAGTTCGGGCCTCGCGATGTTGATTGCGGGGATCGTCGCAGAACAAGACGTACTCGTTCGAGATACGAACATCGGAGGCGTCGACGTGAAGTTCCAGCCGTTGGTGGCTGCTGACGCCAATGGCACGCGGGTGGGAATCACTGGGAGCTTCTAGGCGGCGGGCGTTCGAGTGGCGCACCGTTCTGGGGTCGGCGTAATGTCGCGCTCCGCCAGCTTGGGCGGTACCAACGCCGCGTTCGTCTACGAGTAAGGCTACTCCGTCACTGTCCGAGCGTCATATCAACGACAACTTTGCCTGGCGCTCTTCGGGCGCCGGCACCGAGGATCGCTTGCGCGAGGCCAGAGAGTGGTACCACCTCGGCGATGGCCGAGCGCAGCGCCCCGCTCGCAACGTCTGCGGCAAGCCGCGCAAGTAGCTCGGGATCGCCCTTCATGCTGAGCCATACACCGCGTTTTCCTGCGGGCGTCTTCTTGGCGATGTCCATCGTCGCCACGGTTGCAATCGCACCGTCCGGCGCGAGCACAGCCCATGACCGCTCCACCGTGTCGCCGCCCACCAGATCGAGCACCAGGTCGACGTCGCGAGCCTCGTCCTCAAAGCGCTGCGCGCGCCGGTCGAACACGGTATCGGCGCCGAGCCCGCGTACGTAGTCGACGCTCTCGGTGGAGGTGGTCGCGAGCACTTTGGCGCCGAGCGCCTTTGCGAGCTGGACCGCGAATCCGCCCACACCGCCCGAGGCGCCGTGCACGAGGACGGTGCTTCCGGAGCGAGGTTCGCCCGCGGCGCGCAGCAGCTGCCACGCCGTCAACGCTGCAACCGGGAGCGCTGCCGCTTGCACGTCCGAGAGTGCCGCGGGGGTCACCGCCAGGCCGGCCTCGGAGACCGCCACCAGGTCTGCATACGCGCCGATGCCCGCGAGCCCCATTACACGATCCCCGACGGCCAACCTTCCGCTGGTTGCCGAGCCCACGGCCGTGACCACGCCCGCGAGCTCGAGACCGAGCGTCGCCGGCAGCGTGAGCGGGAAGCCTTGGCGCAGCCAGCCGGCCGCGAGCTTTTGGTCGAGCGGGTTCACGCCAGCCGCCTTCACCTCGACCAGCACCTGTGTCGGTGCCAGCTCGGGCGGCGCGACTTCGTCCACCCGGAGCCCATCCTGCTGGCCGTATTCGTGCAACCGTAGCGCCCTGTTTCGAGTGTTCATTGGGTTCTCCTCTGATCTGTTCAAAACCGAATCGTTCACGCGGTGAAGCTCTTGCTGCTGCTCAAGCGAGCGCCTTCTCAGGAAGGCCCGACTTGCGAGGCACTTCGCGCCGCCTGCCAAAACGTGTCTCGGCGACCAGCAACCTAGAACGTCCACACGATCTGGGAACTTGATCGATGCAAGGCCTATGCTTCACGCTGTGAAGCTATCGACCTTGGACCTGAATCACGTGCGCGCGCTGCACTTCTTGCTCGAGGAGGCGCACGTCGCGCGGGCGGCTCGGCTGCTCTCGATCACGCCGGCTGCGGCGAGCAACGCGCTCCACCGCCTCCGCGTCGAGTTCGATGACCCGCTGCTGGTGCGCGTTGGGCGGGCCTTCGCGCGGACCGCGCGCGCCGAGGAGCTGCGCGGCCCTGCACGCGACGTGATCGCCGCCGCCGAGCGCCTTGTCGACGCCGCCGTACCGTTTCACCCGGCGACGTACGATGGAGAGTTCGTGCTAACGGTGGCCCATCGCATCGCCGAGGTGCTCGTGCGCCCGCTCGACGCCCTGCTGTCCGAGCGTGCACCGCGAGCCAAGTTGCACCTTCGCACGGTGAGTGGGCCCGGTCCGAACATCCGCCCCGAGCAGCGTTGCCTTTTCGTCGTCCCGGCCTCGGTCAACCGCTTGAGCGGCGAGCCGCTGTTCACCGAAGGCTACCTCTGCGTCCTACGCGCGGGTCACCCACTGTTGAAAGGCAAGCTCTCGGTCGCACGCTACGCGGCAGCCGAACATGTGCTCGTCTCGCCGCGCGGGGATTCGGAGCATGGCGCCGTTGACGACGCGCTCGCAGCGCACGGCCTCGCACGACGCGTCTCCCGCGTGGTCACGTCGTTCTCGCTCGCTCTCGCGCTGGTGGAACGCTCGGACCGCATCGTCACGCTGCCCTGGAGCTTTCGCACTGCGCTGGCTTCGCGACGCAGCTTGGCGATTCGCACGCCGCCGTTGGAGCTTCCGCCGATCACGATGGAAGTCGCGTGGCACCCGCAGCAAGACGGTGACCCCCGCTACACCTGGTTCCGCGCGCTCGTCCATGAGGCGGCGCGCGCACTGCGAGTGCCGCCAACAAACCAACGGGCGACCTCTCACCGGGCGTGATGGCCCTGTTAGAGAACGCCCGGCGTAGTGACGCAGCCGCAGCTATGAAGCGGTCAGGACCCGCAGCTGAGCGCGCAGGTCGCGTTGGACTTGGCGGCATTGACGCAGACGTCATCCCACGAGTTCGAGCAGCAGAAGTTGTCCGCCGCGCAGATCACGTCGATGCACTCTTGCTTGTCGCTGTCAGTGCAGGTCTCGCTGCTAAGCGCGGGGCCAGCGGCGCACAGGTCGACGGCACACGTTCCGGGCTTGGCTTTGGCGCTGGTGACGAAGGTTGCCGGCGGAAGCACCAGCCCGGTCAAGCCAGCGGTCTTGCTTTTGATGCCGCACTTGTCGCCGTTGGATTCGGTGCAGCGCGTGAGCTGGCCGTCGAAGTAGGGTTGGTAGATGTCGTGAAAGCCACGCAGCTCTTCGCCGGAGTTGTTGGGCGCCAAGCTGGTACCCCACGAGTTCTTCATGCGGATGAACTCGATCTTTGCTTGCGGTGCGAGGGCTGCGTCGAGCGCTTTGTCATCGGTGATGAGCTCCCCAGCTTTGAGCGTGCCGAAGCCGGGGACGTCGTTGATTTGGTAGTCCTCGACGATCGTCATGTGGCCGCCCTGTCGACCGGGGACCGCAGGCGGCGCAGTGAAGCGGTTCTGCGAATCCATCGCCGCAAAATCTACGAACCAAACCATGATCACCGGCATGCCGTCGTGCATCGCCGACTGCATGCGAATTTGTAGGTCGCGGCGTGCGCTGGGGCTGGTCGGGTAGCTGACCTCGTTCCAAGCGAACTTGCCTTTGCGCTTCAGGAAGTCGAAGTTCGACGAGGGCGTGCCGATCGCGTCGGCCAGCGAGATCTTCTGGCCCACCGGAATGTCTTTGGCCAGGAGAATGCCCGATTCGGCGCTCGGGACCACGCTCGCGTCGAGCAAGGTGCGTTTGACATCCGGACCAAAGGTGTCGTCGAGGCCCTTGATGGTGGCTGCGTTCAAGCCCCACGCTTTGTCGAGCTCGGCGCGTACGAGCTTGCGGTCTTTCCGAGCGGCCGGGTCTTTGAGCGCGCCGTTCTTCAGCGACTCATTGATCGCGCTCAGCGCGGAGGATTGCCGCGCGCTGCGGGCCTCTTCTTGCTCCTCGGGGATGAAGCGGCCTTCCTCAATCACGCCGTAGCGGCGCATGATCTCCGCGGCCAAACCGAACCAACCGCCCGTCGAAATCTGGCCCTTGTCGAGCGATGCGAGCCGCGCGCTGGTGCCTGCGGGTGCGCCGGCGATCTGCTCGTACCAATGCCAATAGGAGATCCACGACTCCGAAAGATTGAGCTCGCTGCCCGTCTCGCTCAGGTGGAGTGACTCAGCCCAACCCACTGACGCATAGGCCCAGCAGTTGCCGATCGACTGCTTCTTGACCGAGCTGTTGTTGATGTCGGTGATGTTGTCTTCAGCGCTGCCGGTGTCGTCGCACCCGGCGAAGGCGGTGATGATCGAGAGACCTGCGAGCGTCTGGCGAGCAAAGCGGCGTAGGGACATGCCAGCAATAAAGCAGGTTTCAGACCAACGCTTGGTGCTCCGTTGAGCGAGGCATTTATGGGCTTATGTAGGACAATGTCTGGTGCCTGAGACAACCGAGATCCAGCTTGTGGGATCCAGGGGCCGGCCGGGCCGAGGGTGCGGCGCTTAGGTTCGGGGCGGGGGAGGTTGCTGCGTTGGTGGTTGGCCTTGCTCTGGTCCGTACGCTGCTGGCCCCTGCGGTCCGTACGCCGGCCCCTGCGGTCCGGGATGCCAACCGGGCTGCCATGTGGGGGCGCCCTGCTGCGCCGACCATCCTCCTGGAGGCGCGCCCCACCCCGTTTGGCGTGCGCGTGCTTGGGCTCGCTGTTTGCGCACCAGCCAAACCACGACGAGCGCCGCGACGAGCACGATGCTCAGCATGCCTACGACCCGGCCGACGGCCTGGCCTTTACGGAAGGCCGAGCTCACCGGCTTGGCGGCCTCGAGTGAATCGAGCAGCTCGCGTGCTCGTCCGCTCGCCCAACGCTCTTCGCTACGCGGGGCACTGAACGAGAGCACGTAGGTCACACTACCCACTGGCAGAAGGTACGCGCGCACGTAGCCAAACAGCGAGGCCACCGGGTCGTCGCCCACTACGCGCAGCCGCACATCGATCTCGGCTGCCTTGCGATCGGCGAGCGAAATCAAGCGTACTTCCTGCGAGTCAGCGCCGCCTTTGGTCGCCCCCAGCAGCCCCTCGATGAAGCCCTCGCTTACCTTCTTGAACTCCGTCTCCGGATCGAACGGTGACCCCTCTCGCTGCACATGCAGGATCGAAAACAGCTCCTCGCGTCGCAAAATCACAAACGCGACGGTCTCGGTCTTGCGACCACTGACGCTGTCCCGCAACTTGCGACGCTGTGCTGGCTCGATACCGTCGCACCCAGCATCCTCGCGGCCTTCGGGCACGATGATGCACAAGCGCTCGTTCGGCTTGGCCTCGAGCTGCATCGAGAAATCGGGGTTCTTCCCGACGATCTCGAAGCTGCGCGCCACGCCTGGTACGGCCAGTAGGGCCAACGCGAGCAACCACACCGACGTCGCGAGCCAACGGGTCACTCCGTCGCAGACGGCACTTAAGGCTTTGTCACGAGTCAGCATCGCGGCAGCCTAGCAGTGACGTGGGCTGCGCCTCCGCGCGTTCGAAAGCACGAAGGGCTCGAGCCCCGGTGCGCGACATTGCGCCGAGTCTCACCGTGACAGCGGGCGATGTGTCGCATCCTGCGGGGCCTCGAGCCCCAGGGCGCGACATTGCGCCGAGTCTCATCGTGACAGCGGGCGATGTGTCGCATCCAGCCGGGCCACGAGCCCCAGGGCCGCGACATTGCGCCGAGTCTCACCATGACAGCGGGCGATGTGTCGCATCCAGCCGGGCCACCTATGGCCCAGGTTCTTCAACCCCTGCAAATTTCCCGAAAAACGTGGATGATCCGGCCCCAACAGCCCCTCCGCCCGGCTCCAGGCGGATCACCCGTCCAAGTCCGCAGGATTTCCGAACCGGGTAGGCGGATCATCCGGCCTCCATCACCCGCCGAGCGGATGACCCGCCGGGTCACCCGGCCAAAACCGGCCAGCTTTCGCGTCTGGAGCCGGATCATCCGCTCCCACACGACCTCCGACCCGACTTCCGAGCGGATCATCCGCCCTCGTCCAAGCAAGATCAAGCACTTACGAGGCGGATCATCCGCTCCGGCGGAGCGTCGGGCGTCCCAGCGGCCGGATCATCCGGCCAAAGATGCGGTAGGAGGGCGGGTTTTCGCGGGTGATCCGCCTGACGAGGGACGGGAGGGCTTTGGAGGGCGGGTGATCCGGGTTTTGTGGGGAAATCATACCCACCTCCGCCACTCCAAACAGCCCGGGTCATGTCGGATCGACTCGGACATTGACGGGCCTACTCGTAAACGAACGCAGCGTTGGTGCCGCCCTTCATGCCCACCGCGATCTGAATGTTGAGGTGGGCCATCGCCTCGAGCTGACGGGCAACCGTAAGCGGCCCTACTTCGACCGGAGCGAGGCCGGCGCTACGCGCAAGCTCAACGACGATCGCGCGCGCCTCGTCGTGATCCGAGGCCACGAAGCAACTGACGCGCCCGGCTGGACGAGGCTCAGGCGCCTGCCGAAGCACGTCGGCGAAGATGGTGTTGAAGGCCTTGACCACGCGCGCGCCGGGGAGCGCGCGCGCAACCTCCTCGGCCGCTGAGTTCTCCTGGCCCAACAACATCGGGGACCAGTCGGCGTTCACCGGGTTGGTGGCGTCGACGACGATCTTCCCAGTCAGCTGCGTCGCCAAGCCGGGCAAGAGCTCGCGCACCACGGCGAACGGAACGGCGAGAACCACCACCTCCGCTTGAATAGCCGTGAGGATGGGGACCTCGCCAGCCTCGAGCTTTGCCTCCGCCCGAACGCCGTAGACGACCTCGTGCCCACCCAGGGCGAGGGCGTGGCCAAGTGCGCGCGCCAGACTGCCCGCGCCGACAAATCCGATTTTCATAGTGAACCAGTGCCTCCAGCGGGCACGCTAACTCCATTAGACCAATTGGTCTAGTAGCCGGCCGCGAGGCCCGCATTCACGAGAGCAGCCGCCCAAACACCACGCGCAGGAAACCCTCGAGCGGCGCTCCGCTCTTCTTGAGCTTCATTTGCATGAGCGCGCCCTCCCAGGCGTCGAGGATGAAGGCCGCTGTCTCGTCACAGTCCAAAGCAGGCTCGAGCTCCCCGCGCTCTCGAGCCTCGCGCAAGCAATCGGCGATGCGGTGACGCCAGCGACCAAACAGCTTCGCCAACGCCTGGCGCGGCTTGGGACCGCGGTCAGCCAGCTCTTGGCCCAACAGGCCGAGCAAGCAGCCGCCCGAGTAGCCGGCGCGCTCGAAGTCGCGCTTTAGCGCCTCGAAATAGCGCCGCAACCGCTCGAGCGGCGGATGCACTTCATTGCCGAGCGCGCGGTCGAGCGATGGCAGATGTTGCTCGTAGTAGAACTCGGCGACCGCCAGCGCGAAGTCCTGCTTGTCTTCGAAGTGGTGGTAGAAAGAGCCGCGCGGGACCTGGGCGCGCTCGAGGATGGCGTTCGTCCCGACGAAGTCATAACCGCCTTCCAGGAACAGCTCCATACCCGAGAAAAGCAGCGCCTCGCGCGTGTCACGACCTCTCATGCAGCGCCTCGGGGCACGAGATGCTGGCGCAGATGGTCGACGATTCGCTCGCTCGCCGCGTTCACGAGCCGCGGCTGATCGTAGAAGTCCACCTGGTTCGACGACTCCACCCAGGTGAGCGACTTGGGCGCAGGGACGTTGTCGTAGAAGCGTCGCGCCCAAGCCGGGGAGAGCGCGTTCTCCGAGTGCACCATCGCCACCGGCACCGAGACTTTGGGCGCCGCGGCCTGCACATCGAACGGGAGAAAGAGCTCCCGCGACATCAATGCAAACTGGTTGCGATAGTTGGGCACCGCAGCTCGCTGGGTGGCGTAGTAGTCGAAGGTATCGGGCAACATCATCGCAGCATCACCTTGAAGGGCAGCAGCCGGCACGGTTGTCGTCTCACCCGTCGCTTCATAGTGCATCCGCGCGGCGCGGCCCGCCTCGACCTTCGCATCGAAGCCTGTAGCGTCCTTCGCGCGGAGCTCACTCGGATCACGGTAGTAGCCAGCGACCATGCCGAGGGCGCGAACGCGGGGATGGTCGAGCGACGCCCAAGCAGCGTAGCCCGCACCGAGACAGACGCCCACGAGCCCAAGCCGCTCGCCGTCGACGTTTGGGTGCGCGGCGAGCCACTCGAGAGAAGTGCGCAAATCCTCCACCTTGTGCGGCCAGGACTCGAACTGCCGCGGGGCTCCGCCGCTCTCGCCGAAAAAGCGATGATCGATCGCGAGCGCAGCGAAGCCCCGCATCGCCAGCGCGCAAGCGTAGACCCCGGTGACCTGCTCCTTCACCGAGGTCATCGGCCCTGCCACCACCACCGCCGGGTGCGGCCCCGGCTGCGCCGGCCAGTACATTTCACCGACCACCTGGACCTGATTCACCTCGAAGAAGACACGTTGGCGCATCGCCCCACATTAGACCAATCGGTCTAATCGCACCAGTCGCCCCCGTCGTACCCGCGTCGGAAGTTCTTAACCTAGGTTGCCGCGGCGACCCTCCCCCGCCGCCTAGCCTCGACTGATGCAAGCCACTCCCGAGCTCTCGGTGCTCCGTCTTTCCTCGTTCGCGGCGTTCGGCCTCTTGCTGCTCTTGTGCGTGCTGACGCTTTTTTCCGGCGTGAGTCAGCAATGGTTCGAGCTTGTGCACGCGCCCGCCGTGTACGCGCAGGCGCTGCAGCGGGATGCAGCGTGGCTGCGGACCATCATCGTATTCGACGACCTTTTCATCGCCGCTTACGTGAGCGCAACGGTGGCGCTGGCGGCCTTTCTTTCGCAGGGTCAGTGGCAAGTTTGGCAGCGGCTGATCGTGGTGGGCGGAGTCGCGGCGGGCGTTTTGGATCTTCAGGAGAACCACCATCTGCTGGCGATGCTGCGAGTCGCTGATCAGGGCATCGCGCTGCCGCTCGCCGAGATCGTGCAGCGGTCTTGGCTCAGTCAGCTCAAGTGGATGCTCGGGCATCTCACGTTCGTGTTGGTCGGCATCAGCCTGCCGGATCGAGGACCGTTCACGCGCCTGTTGCGGGTGAGCCTGATTGCCTGGCAACTACCGATCGGAGCGCTGACCTGGGCCGTCGATGACGCCTTCTGGCAGAGCTCGCTGATCTGGCTTCGTTACGGCTCCTTCTTGGCCGGCTTCCTAGCGATGCCGTGGTTACCGAGCGCGGGCCTGCGCCCGCGCCGCCAGGGTTCGCTGGCGTCGCAAGCGACTGAGGTGAACCGGCGTGATGCCGAGATACGAAGCGACGTGACGAGCGGCGACCACGCTCTCTAGGCCGGGATAACGCTGCTGAAACGCCGAGTACCGTGCTGCTGCATCCAAGCCCAAGAGCTCGTACTCGCGTTCGGCCTTGAGCAGCAGCAGCGCCTCGGTCGCGCGGATGCGGAAGCGCGCCCAACTTGCGTGGCGACGCGCGAGCGCCACCACTTCCTTGGCCGGTAACGTCAGCAAACGAGACGGCTGCTCGGCGACGATCCACGCGCGCGAAGGCCGGCCAGAGATCAGATCGGCCAGCGACCCCGAGAACGCGCCCGGCTCGATGAAGGCCTTGGTGCGCTCGGTGCCGTCGGGCAAAAGGAAGTATTCACGCAAGAGGCCCGAGACCACGACCGCCACTTCGTGCGCCCGATCGTTTGCGCGCAAGAACGCCTCTCCTTTGAGCAAACTGAGAGCGCGTAGGCTGGGCCCAGCCGCTAGCAGCGCTCGCTCGCTGAACGGGCAGACCTTGCGAGCGGCCTGCTGAAAGAGCGCTACATCGCTGGGCGAGGCAGTGGCCACCATGCGCTGAAGATAAGCCATTCCTTTAGGACGTCGGTGATAATGCCGTCTCCTTGCCCGCGCCTCCCGTCTCAACGTTCGTACGCAAAGGAGCGCGCTGCTTCACGCTGATGTTGCTCGCGGCTTCGGCTTGCGCGGAGGAATCAGCTTCGACGCGAGCGGTCACCAGCGGCGCGCTCGAGACGCCCAGCGCCGTCCCCGCGCCGAGTCTTGCGAGCTCGGCTAGCTCGGCTCCGACGACAACGAGCCGCCTCGCGGCGCCGGACGAACCCGCTACCGGCAGTTCCAGCGGTGAGCCGAGGATGCCCGGCCCCAATCGTGCGCGCGGTAAAGCGGCGGTATTACGCAACGCTGAGTGCGTTGGCTGTCATCGCGATGTGGCGGCCTCCTGGCTCTCTTCGCGCCACGCGAGCGCCTTCACCAATTCGGCGTACCAAAGCGCCGCAGCCCGCGAACCGAGCGCATTCTGCAACGGCTGTCATGCGCCCGAGGCCACGCAAGCGCTAGCCCCCACGCCGAGCGAGGCTGCGCTCGGAGTCGGCTGCGTGAGCTGCCACGTGGCCGCAGACGAGACCATCCTCGCGGCCGCCCACGCGTCCCCAACCATGGGCGCAACCAAGGCGCCGGTCGACGTCAAACCCGAGAAGAAGGGGCCACACGAAGTGCTCCGTTCGCCCCAATTTGCAGCTTCGGGTGCGTGCGCCGGGTGTCACGAGTTTCGCTTCCCGCAGGAGACGCGAAGCGGGGACGAAGCGTTCATGCAGACCACGGTACGCGAGCACGCTCGCTCGCCCGCGAGTGAACGGGCGTGCGCAAGTTGCCACATGCAACCGCGAGACGGTCTTCGTTCGCACAGCTTTCTCGAGGTGCGCGATGCAGTGTGGGTGCGCTCGTACCTCAAAGCCAGCGCAGACCAGCGACCCGACGGGACGGTGCGCATTACAATCGCGCAAACCTACCCGGGGCACGGCTTCCCCACCGGCGATCTTTTTCGCAGCGTCGAGATCGGAGCCGCCTTGCGAAAGGACGGCAAAGAGCTCGCGCGCGACGTGAGTGTGCTGACGCGCCATTGGGGGCTCGCTGCGGCTAGCTCGACGCGACCGTTGCTGGGCGATACCCGGCTCTTTTACGAACCGCTCGAGATCGATCTCACGCCGCGCCCAGGCCCGCTGCCGAACGGCGCCACGCTCGAGTGGTGGGTCACGTTGCAACGGGTCGCGACGATTGGTGGCCACCCGACGCTGACGTCGCCCGCTGAAGCCAGCATCGAATCGGAGTTGCCGCTCTGGCGCGAGACCGTAAAGCCGACGAACCAGTAATCGACCTGAACTTGTCGGCGGAGCACGCCTCTGCGATGACTTCGGCATGCGATCACACTTGCTGCGGGGCTTCGCGTGGATCTCCCTTTCACTTGCCGCCTGTGGCGACGGTACCAGCACTCCGACGAGTGACTCGTCAAAGGCCGCCACCACCACAAACGCGAGCGCGAGCGCAAAGAGCTCGGCGGCGTCGTTGGCTCCAAGCGCGAGCGCCAGCGCTAGCCTGCCCGAAGGGCCCAAAGCCCCGCCAGTGCTCGCGGCTTCGCGCATGATGGAGAAGGAGCTGCCGGAGGTTTCCGGCGTGTATGAGGTCAGCGGCGAACTGTTGGTCTCTGCGGGCCGACGCGTCGGGCGGGTGAACGGCAACAAAGTCGAGTGGGTCGCCGAGGTCTCGGGCGAGGCCGGCGCCTTCGGCACGCGCTACATCACCTGGGTCGGTGGCCGCTACCCCGACGCGCTCGACGGTTACATGAGCTTCACCAGCCCGCGAGCGCCGGTGCCGACCTACGTCCCGCTCACCGGCAAAGGGCAAGAGGTTCCCTTCGCAGGCGGGGGCGGTTGGCTCAATGGCGCTGTGTGGGTGGGCGATACGCTGGCCGTTCAGGGCTCCGACATGTTCGAAGGGCAACGCATCGTCGCTGGCCGCGGCAAAGCGATTGAGCGCTACTCGGTACCGGCCGGGTCCCAAGGTTGTGAAACCAACGGCTCGCCGGACCCAGCGGTCAAGAGCTGGGCGTTTGGAGCAGCGGCGAACGGCATGTTGGTCGCCGCAGGCAACCACTGCAAAGATCAAAGCGGAGCGCTCGAGGTCTGGGCGCCCAACGAGACGAAAGGAAAGATCGTCCAGCTCGAGCCTGGCCTTTTGGGCAAGTCGCCGACGTTCCAAAAGGTATATCCAGCCGGTAGCGACGGCGTTTGGATCACCAGCTACGGCGGCGTCCTCGAGTTCCGCAACAACACCGTGAAGAAGCTGCCGGAGCTCTCGAACTACAGCGATTCAACCGTCTCCGACGGCGTGCTCTACGTCTCCGACGGGCTCGCGGTGCACCGCCTCGACAATGGCGCTTGGACCAAAGTAGCGAGCTTCAACTGGAGCACCAGCTTTGGGCGCAACATGGTGCTGCACAAAGGCAAGTTCTACCGCGCCCACATTGGCCTCGAGGAGTTCATCCCCACCACCAGCATCGAGTTCACCGCTGGTTGCACGACGCCCTTCCTGTGGCTTTACGACATCAAGCCGGATACGCCCGCCGGCTTCGCCTTTCCCGCGACACGCAAAGGGCTCGCCGGCTTCGCTGAGCTCAAGTCAATCGCCCTCGTGGAGTTCGTCGGTTCAACCCGCAGCTTGGGCGTCACGGTCCCGAGCGAAGCCGTTGGCAAGGCAGTGATCGAGCATCTCAAGACCTCGATGAAGGACGAGAAACCCCGTCTACTTTGCCTAAAACCGCAAATCGGTCGCACCATCGACTTGGGCAACTGAGCCCTGCGGCAAGCGCTCTCGCGCGCCCGCCTGCTTGCCCAAGAGAGCTCCCATTGAACCAACTTCGGCTTGGCCGCGGCTTGGTTCAGTGGTTGGATCAGCGTTATGGCTATGCACGGTTGGCTCCTCTCGCTCTCCCCCAAGCGGAAAGCGGTGCTGGTGGATGATCTAAGCCTTCTGCACGAGGTGTTAGACGAGCATCGCCGAACGCCGGTGCGCGGGGTGCTCGAGCTGGGGAAGGCCTGGCATGCTCTCGACCTGATGATCGCGGGTGAGAACTCGAACGGCGCGCTCGGCGACGCGGTGATCGGCCGCAGGGGCAGCCTGTTCGGTAAGAAGGGCTCCTTCGGCACGGCGCGCCTGCTCGCGCCCGAGAAGGTGCGCGTGGTGGCAGACGCGCTAGACGCGCTCAGCGCCGAGTTGGTCACGCAGCGTTATCCGTCGCTCCGCGGCAAGACGGTGCAAGGCGAATATGGGCCCAAGAAGAAGGGCAAACCCGGGGACGATGACGACGATGACGATGACGACGACAAGCCCGAGGAAGAGCGAGAGATCGCAGAGCTCGATCAGCTCTATCAGGGTGTGCGTGCGCTCTATCGAGCTGCAGCCAACGACGGCAATTCGGTGTTGGCACTGATCGACTGAGCGGCCGCTCGACGAAGGCGCCGCTTAGCGGCTCACTTCAGCGTTCAGCAGCACACGCAGCGAATCGAGAAAGGCGCCCCTGTGGAAGCGCTCGTAGTCCGCAAGCGTCGTCAAGGAGCGCGGGTCCTTGACGCGATCGACGAACAACGTTCCATCGAGATGGTCGCACTCGTGCTGCAAAATGCAGGCGGCTAGACCGCGCACCTCGCGTTCGATCGGCTGGCCCGCGCGGTCTGTGTAAGCGAGCTTCACGTGCGTATGGCGCGCTACGAGCCCACGCAGGTTGGGCACGCTCAAGCAACCCTCGTAGTTGTTGAACGTCTCTGGACTGAGCGGCGTAATCACCGGGTTGACCAGCACCAGCAAAGGGATGTCCGGCAGGTGCGGATAACGCGGGTTGCCCTTCACCTCGATCACGCAAATGCGCAACAGCCGGTAACATTGCGGAGCCGCGATCCCTGCGCCGTTCGCGTCACGCATAGTCTCGATCAGGTCGTCGATCAGGGTCTGAACCTCCGCCGAGCCGAGCTCCGGCAGAGATACCTCACGCGACCGCTCGCGCAAGAGCGGGTGACCAATGGTGGCGATCTTCAGCAGGGTCATGAATCAAGACACCTGAGTCGGGCCGGGCGCGCCCAAGGCACGGAAAACATCCAGCAGGGTACGCGCGGTTGAACCGAACCAAACCCGCGGCAGGAGCAGCATCAGGAGCAACGAGACCACGAGCAACAACGCCCAAACACGTTCCTCGCCACGCAGGTCTTGCGGCCTCCCGCCTTGAGCTTCCAGGCGCAGTGCCGAAGACCACCACTTCGGCGAATCGCCGCGTGCGATCGAGAAGCCGCGCGCGGCAAACAGCGCTGCTACGCACCAAAGCGCGACGCCGATCACCGCCAACGTCGGCCAGCGCCCCACAGCGCCGAGCAGCGCAAGCAGCGCCGCAAAACTCGCAGCACCGCCCGGTAACCCAGCAGCGCTGAGCAGCGCAAACGCGTACGAGCCTGACAAACGTGGCGCCGCTGCAAACAGCCCAGCGTGCTGAGCGAGCCGCGATTCTCCGGTGCGTTCGAGCAGCGTCGCACCGAGCAGCAGCAAGAGCGGTAGCGCCAAACAGCGAACGGCCAACATCACGATGCCCGCCTCCAGGCCTTGCATCGTGCGCGTGGCAAACGCCACCAGCGCCACGCTCGTACCGAGCAGCCCCACGGCTGCGCTGAAGGTAGAAAGCTCCTTTGCACCCAGCAAGAAGACAAGGGTGCAGACCAACGAAAGACCGCCTGCCCAAAGCAGGATTTGCGAAAGCTCGGCCTGCGAATGGGGAAACAACGTGAAGCTACTGCGAGCCAGGATCACCGCTCCGAGGAGGCCCGCAAAACCGGTCAGCGGCGCCAACGTTGGTCGCATGCCGCGCTCCAGCCACGAGTGGAACGGAGGTACGCCTAGAAAAAGGCCAGCGCTCGCAAGCCCCAGCAGAATGACGTGCGTCGGCGTCGCTTGCGCATGAGCATGCAGCGCGATGCGTGCGAGCTCCGGCAAGGCAGCCGAGTCCTCGGCGAGCTCCGGGTGCTGCGCCAACGCGCCGCCTGCTACCAAGTGACCGAAGGCGGCAAAACAGAAGGCGCCCAACGCCAGGCCCAGCCCCATCTGCGCGTTGCCTTCACGCAGCTTGCGATCAGCTTGTGCGGTGGACCACAAAAGCGCGAGCGCCGCGAGCGCCACGACCAAGACCGCCAGCGCCGAGAGCGCGAGCGACTGCGAAAGCACGAACAACTTGCAGGCCGACGCGAGCACGCCGTACGCCGCGAACACCTTGACCCTCGAGGTTGGGCCAGGCGCGGTCGCGGCCATGGCCACGACCAAGAGCACGCTGGCGCAGAGCAAGAACGGTGCGTTGAGGCCGTCGAGCCCCAGGAACCAGTCGAGCCCAGCCAACGTTCGCCGCTCGAGGTGTTGCAAACCAAAGTTGCCATCGGCCCGCCCCAAGGTGCGGTTCATCGTCGCGACCAGGCCCACATCGGCCGCCAGCGAGAGCGCACCGATCACCAGCCCAACGATCGAGATCGCCCGCTCGTTGACCCGCCGCATACGGAACGAAAGCAGCGCAAAAGCGGCCAAGAACAACGGCAAAAGCAAGCTGACGTCGGGCAAGGCGCGCAAGAACAACGGCCTGCGATCGAACTCGATGAACAGCCGCAGATCGGGGTCCCACGCTGTTGCGCCAGGGGCCGCTGACGTACTCTCGATCGAAATCACGCCCGTGCCTTGCCGAGCCAGCGTTTGACCGGGCACCCACTCCACCGTGTACGTACGGACCTCGCCAGGAGCGAGCGGCTTGGTCTCGAGATCGGTCGAGTGAACACGAACGCCAGCGGGGAATCGCGGGGCTTGATCGTCTTGAGGCCAACCCACGCGATAGATACGCAGGGCTCCAGGGCCCTCGTTCTTTACGCGGAAGGTCGCTTGGAATTGGCCGTTCTTCGGCTCGATCCGCAAGCTCGGTGGGTCGAGTAGCACAGCCTTCCCGCGCTCGCCGGGCGGAGGGTCGAGCGGACGGTCTTGTCCCTCGATCGAAGGACGCGTTTCGCCCATGTGGGCGAGCACCGTGCGCGGCGCAAAGCCGAGGACCACCAGCGCGAGCAACAGGGTGAAGTAGCGCAGCAGAACGAAGAGACGCTTCACGTTCAGGCCTCGTCCTTCGCTGTGGTAACGGCTTCACGTTCACGAAAGAGCCGTGCAGGGAGCGAGAGCGGCGCACCAGCGATCGCCCAGAGTTGCTCACCCCAACCGCCCTCGGCCGCAGCTGCAACCACGGCCGGTTGCGCTGGCCGGTCCTTGAGCTTCCGATTGCGGGCGATGCGCGAAGCGACGAAGGCTGGCCCCCAGGGCAGCAAGATCAACATCGGACCAAACAAACCAAGCGAGCTATCAACCACGAACGGCCGCAGCAGCAGCGTTAGCAGCACAGGTAAGGCAACGGCCATCAGCACGATCGGGCGGGACGCCGCGGCAACCCGTGCGGCTTGCTGCGGCTCACAAAGCATCAGGCTCAAACTGCTCCAAGCCGCCGCTGTTGCGAGCGCCCCAAGCAACCCTTGCGAGAGGGAGCTGGCAAAGCCCGCTAGCGCGATGCACCCTGCGGGTAGGGCCAGCCCCAAGATCGGAATCGGCAGACCGAGCGCCCACTCGACGAGGTTGCGCGATCCAGAAGCGGCGCCTGCCTCGGACGGAGCTGCCTCGGACGGAGCCTCCGCGGGCTGCGAGACGCGCGGTTCGGCGGCGCTCTTTTTCTTGGCGCGGTTCGCCTTCCCGCCCGCCGACTTCACGGAATTCGCTTCAGGTTCGGCGGCTGATTCGGCCGCAGGAGCTGCTTTCGGCGCAGTGCCCGACTCGCTGAGCGCGAAGCCGAGCAAGCCAACGGCGAGCAGCACCAAGGCGCCTGCTTCAGGGTTGCCGGTGAGCAGGCCAACCGCGCTGAGGCCGACAGCCGCTGCGGCGCCCGAGGCCCGCCGGAAGGCCGCCCACGCAAGCACGAGGGCCACCGCGCCGAGCCCCCAAAGCAGCAACGAGGTCGACCCGATCACCGGCGTCAAGCGCGAGGCAGTAGCAACTAGACCGAGTTGGCCGAACAGCGCGAAAGGTTCAAGCTGACCGCCACGCCCGACGTGACCGACGACCGAAAGCACGAGGGCCAACACTAGCAAGCCCGCCCCGAACACCCCCACCCGCTGGCCGGCGATGCGTCGATTCGGAAGGGCCTGCATTCCCTCCGCAGGTTTGCCGCTGAAGGCACCTTTCGCGTCGACCTGAGCGCGCACTTCAACAAAGTTCAACGTGGAACCGACCAGGCCGATCACCATCTCTTCGCCGGCGCGAATGTTGACCGTTTCGAGCACTGCCGCCTCAACACCTTCTCCAGCGATCAAGGCTCCGTCCCCCGGAACGATCACGACCTTCTGCAGGCCAACGGGGACCTCGAGTCGGGTGAACGGTGTACGGGCGATCGGGTTGGAGCGGGCGAGTTGCGCCTCGCTGGCCACCCCGAGATAGACGTCGGCACCAGGGTGCGAGAGCACGGTGAGGTAGCCCAGCGCTCGCGCGTCGGCGAGCGAACGCGTGCGCTCACCTTCCTCGCCTGAAACAGCGAAGCGCGCGCGGTAGTCCGAGAGATAACGTTGCTCATCGAGCCACTGGCCGCCCAAGCTCCAGAACAAGAGCGCTGCGGCCGCCGTAACGGGCAGCAACGCCGAGAGGCGCAACGCCACCGTGCGCGTCTCCGCTGTCAGCGCGGCCGATGCGATGGCCAGGCCTGACCACAAAAGCGCAGTCGCAAAGCCATTCGCGAGCACGGCCGCGGTGGTAAGCGCACCAAACCAAAGCGCCGTCGCGAGCGTGAACGGGGCACGGCCGTGGAGCCGCTCGACTCGCAGCGCGCCTCCAATGGCGCCCGCGGTGAGCAGCAAAGCAGCGATCGCGAAACCGAGCGCCGGGCGGTCCAACTGATGTCCGAGCACCAAGTCTGCCGAGCCAACGCGGAACAGCCGCAGCACGGACGCGTCCACCACGGTTGCGCCCCGCAGCGCCGCCGGCATCGCGAGGAGCACTGGGAGAGAGGCCGCCAGCAAGGTCCCCGCTGCGAGTAGCAAAGGCAACGCGCCACGACGCCGGCCCAGCCACCGCACGATCAAGCTTCCAACCAGCAGCACCAGCGGGGCAAGCGCGAGGGGCAAAGTCGCAGAGACGATCGAGAGGTCCACCAAGGCCCTGCGATGACGCAGTTTCGCCGCGGCGTCAGCTCAAAATGGTTCCGCGCGTTCGAGCGCTTCCTTGAGCGCGTGCAGCGCCCGAGCAGCTCGCGATTTCACGGTGCCGAGTGGTACGCCTTCACGCGCAGCGATCTCCGGATAGGAAAGCCCTTCGAAGAAGGCGATCTCCAAGGTGGCACGCTGAGCACTTGGTAAGGTGCCCAAAGCTTTGCGCACCCGTTCACCCTCTCGCAGTGCAGAAAGGGAGCCCTCCAGGTCTCGTGGAGCCTCGGGCAGCTCGTGCCTCAGCTCCGCCTCAGCTATCTGCGCGCGACGAGAGCGCCGCCGCGCGCGATCCAGCGCCAAATTGCGCACCGCGGTGATCAACCACGCAGCAACGGAGCCGCGTGACGAGTGGTACTGATCGGCGCGCTTGGTGACCGCAACGAACGCGTCTTGAACGATGTCTTCGGCCTCAGCGGCGTCACGCAGAATCTTCATTGCGAGACCGAAGGCTGTCTGCCCGTGTGCCTCGTAAAGCACAGCAATCGCGGCGACATCCCCACGCTGGAGACGTTCCATGGCGGCGAGATCTGCAAGATCCCGATCAGCCTTGGAAACAGCCTCCACCTGGGTCATGCCTCCCCTTGCACCGTTTTTGCGGCTAGCTCAGCGGCCTCCGCGCTGAAGCCTGCCACATGACGAATCCCGCGCCAGACCGCCTCATATCCCTCACGCGTCTCAGACGAGAAGCCGAGGACGGGAACGCCAGAGGCCTTCTTGAGCGCCGCGAGCGTGGAGGCCTTCTTCGAAGCTTGGATCTTGTCGACTTTCGTTGCCACCACCAGCACGCCGATGGGCGTGCTCTTGCGAGTCTGAGCGACGAACGTCAGAAGCTCGAGGTCGTCCTCCTCGAGCCCACGTCGGGAATCCACCAGCAGCACGAGCGCACGCAACGACGAGCGCTTCTTGAGGTAGTTCTCGATCAACTCCGCCCATTCCGAGCGCTCGCTCTTCGAGCGTTTGGCGAAGCCGTAGCCCGGTAGGTCCACGAGCACGAGGTTGAGGTTGTCGCGGGCCCGCGCGGTGAAGAAATTGATCTGCCGCGTACAGCCCGGCGTCGCGCTCACGCGCACCAAGCCACGGCGACTCGCCAAGGTGTTGATGAGGGAGGACTTGCCGACGTTGGAGCGGCCTGCAAAGGCGATCTCCGCGCCGGTCACTTGCAGGGTGGCCTCGTCGGCGGGGCGCGCGATGGCTCCGACAAACTCGGCGTCGATGATGTCACAGGGAAGCGAGACTGAACGCGTCATGGGGAAACGACCTTGAACTCCGAATGGGGTGCACACTCGGAGCATTGGCAGAGCGCGCGCAAATAGCGAAATGTGTAGATACCGGTTGCGTGCTGATCGGCCCAGGTGAAGGAAAAGGCGTAGTTGCCCACCTGCTCGATGCTCATGAGTTCCAGGTTGCCACCCGGGACGAACTTGGTGTTGCCGCCGTGACCCTGACAGTGCGCACAAGGGCAATAGCCCCGCAAAATCTCGTGAGGGATGGGGGAGACATGCCCGTCCAACCAGGTAAGCTCGATGACGCGTGCGCCGTGAGGCGCTTTGACTCCCGTTGGGGAATGTCGAGGTGAGGCCATCATGGCGCGCCGTGGGTAGCACGTCCGGAGCCGAGCGATAATCCAGTCGATGGATCTTTGATGAGTCCCCGCCTTCGTCTGGACCCTACGCAAAAACTGTTCGTGTTCACGTTTGTGAGCCACCTACTCCCTGGCTGGACGCTGGCAAGGTTGCTTGCGCCGAGCGGTTTTTGGGCTCTCGCAGTGATTTTTGCCTTCGCCTGGAGCGCGCTCCTGCGAGGACGCTTGAAGCTCGTCTTCAACGACCGCCCTACCACCGCACTGCGTGCTCTCTTTGAGCGAGCCTACTTCGCAGAATGGGCTGGCGCTGCCGGGTGCAGCCTGCTGCTGGCCCCCGCCGTCGGCAGCTTCGTACTGTTGAACCGACCGTGGCTGGAAGCGCTGCCAGTTGCCCTCGGTGGTTACGCGGTGGGGGTGTTCGCGGTGTTCTTTCGCGCGCAAAGGGTCGTCGTACGTAGAGAGGTCGCCTCGGTCTCGAAGCTGCCAGCTGCGTTCGATGGCTACCGTATGGTGCAGCTCTCCGACTTGCATGTTGGCTCGCTCTTTCGTGGCGCACGAGTGCGCGAGTTAGCGGTTCGCGTGAACCAGCTGAGTCCGGACTTGGTCGTGCTGACTGGGGACTACGTCACGACCGGCAACCGGTTTCACCAAGAGGTCGCCGAGGCGCTCGGCGAGCTCAACGCGACGGATGGCGTACTCGCGGTGTTGGGGAATCACGACAACTTCGGCGAGCGCGAGCCGTTGCTCACGGCCTTTGCGCAGGTTGGGATTCGCGTGCTGCACAACGATGCGGCCTTCATTCAACGGAACGGCGGGGAGCTGTGCGTGGTGGGCATCGATGACACTTACACCCGGAAAGCCGACGTGAAGCTGGCTCTTGAGCGCGCCCAGCGAGTACCCGAGCTAGCCCTGGTGCACGACCCGCGAGTCTTCGACGAGCTCGCCAAGCACGGTGTTCCGCTCGTACTCGCTGGGCACACTCACTGGGGGCAGATCGGAGTGCCGCTCTTGAGTCCGTGGTTCAACCTCGGCAGACTGATCTTCAAACAGCGGACGGTCACGGCGAGCGTCGGCGCTTCACGGTTACTGGTCCACCCGGGCATTGGCACCACGGGGTTGCCCATTCGCTTTGGCGTGGCCCCAGCGATCTACGTGGTTGAACTGCGTCAGGCTCCGGCCGCGGACGAGCCAGCGGCCGAATCGATGAACGCCCCGAGCGAACGGAAGCGTACGTAGCGGTCGTCCACCAGCTGCTCCGGCGACAACTTCGACAGCGCCGTTAGGTGCGAGCTGATTGCAGCCCGGAGCAACCCAGCTGCGGCGTCGTGGTCTTGATGTGCTCCGCCCGGCGGCTCGGCGACGATCTCATCCACCACACGGTGCCGCAACAGATCGGGCGCGGTGAGCTTCAGGCAGTCTGCTGCGTCTTCTGTGCGGGTGCCGTCTTTCCAAAGAATGGCCGCGCAGCCTTCGGGGGAAATCACCGAGTAGCAACCGAACTCGAGCACGAGCACGCGATTCGCCACGCCCAAGGCCAACGCGCCACCGGAGCCGCCTTCCCCGATCACCGAGGCGATCACCGGGACCTTCACCACAGCCAGCGCCGCGAGCGCCGCGCCAATGGCTTCACTTTGCCCACGCTCTTCAGCGCCGATTCCCGGGTACGCGCCCGGGGTGTCGATGAAGGTCAAGATCGGCAAGGAGAAGCGGTCCGCGAGTTCATAAAGACGGATCGCCTTTCGGTAGCCCTCGGGGTGGGGCATGCCGAAGTTGCGCTTCATGTTCTCCTTCGTCCCTCGGCCTTTTTGGTGTCCAACCACGACCACCGAGCGGCCCTCGAACTTGCCCAGTCCGCCGACGATGCTGGCGTCCTCGGCGAAGCGCCGGTCCCCCTTCAACTCGACGAAGTCAGTGATGAAGCGCTTGATGTAGTCGAGCGTGTACGGCCGACTCGCGTGGCGCGAGACCTGGACCTTCTGCATCGGCGTGAGCCCGCCAAACACCTCGTCCGCCATGCGCCGAATCTCGACGTCAATCAACGCCAGCTCGCCAGCGAGAACTGCGTCTTCCCCAACCAAGGGGCGCAATTGCCGAGCTTTCTCAATCAGCTCGGCGACCGACTTTTCAAACGGAAGAACGACCATGGCTATCAGTGATGGCTGTCAGTGATTGGTGGGGATGATGGCGGAGGTTGGCTCCGCAGCAAAGATGTTCGGCACGGCCACTTTGAGCGCGCGCCGAAGCACGTTGTAAACCCGCAACGGCTTCTCTTTGCCTTTCACCTTGGCAGGCGCCAGCTCCTCGACCTCGAACTTGTTCTTAAGCCGGACCAGCGTGTTTTCACTGACGATGATTTGACCGCTGAGCGCGACCGAGCAGAGGCGCGCCGAGGTGTTCGCCGTGTCACCGATCACCGTGTACGAGAGCGCTTTGGAGCTCCCGATGTAGCCCGCGACGACAGGCCCCGTGTGGATTCCAATGCCGACGGCGAGCGGCTGAACCTCACGCTCCATGCGCTGACGGTTGAACTGCCCCAGCACCTCGGCCATCTCCAACGCGCTCTCGACCGAACGCACTGCATCATCCGGGCTCTGCACCGGGGCGCCCCACAGCGCGAGGATGCCGTCACCCATGAACTTGTCGAGGGTGCCGTCGTACTTGAAGATGGTGTCCACCATCAGCTCGAAATACTCGTTCAGCATCTCGACCAGCACCTCTGGGGTCGAGCCCTCGCTCATGCGCGTAAATCCGCGGATGTCGCTGTTGAAGACAGTGCATTCCTCGACTCGCTGACCGCCCTGCTTCACCTCGAGTTGACCGCTGATCACGCGCTCGGCGATGTTGGGCGAGAGCAACCGACTGAGCCGCTCACGCGAGACGATCTCGGCCTCCACCTTCTTACCGAGGATGTTGATTTCGATGAAGCGCGCGGCCTGGTTGGTGACCGTTTGAATCAACTCCAAGTCCTTCGCTTGGAAGCGCGCGAGCGTCTCCGAATC
Source organism: uncultured delta proteobacterium (assembly GCA_903892415.1). Taxonomy (GTDB): domain Bacteria; phylum Myxococcota_A; class Polyangia; order Polyangiales; family Polyangiaceae; genus Xiheicaenibacterium. The sequence goes on from CAITIQ010000320.1 coordinate 47,411, forward strand.
GAGCCAGATCACGCCGAGGACTTCATTGTCGTGCTGGAGCAGCGGCGCCACGATGGCCGAGCTGATGCGATTGAGGATCATGCTCTTACCCTTGGATGCGGCGAAGTCCATCGCGGCGTCGTGGGTCAGCACCGCAGCGCGCTCTTTGACAACGTGGTTCAGAATCGTTGAAGAGACCGTAATGGGCGTGTTGGTCCCGTCTCGCCGCTTGCTGGCGCACAGCTGCAGCTCCCCTGCCTCGTTGCGCAAGAAGATGACCGCACGGTCTGCGCTGATGAACTTGAGGACGGAGGTAAGAATCTTGTCGAGCAGCTTGGTGGTGTCTCGCTCGATGCCGATGGCGTGGGACAGCTCGTGCGAGAGCCGCAGCCGCTCGTAGTCGGCGCGCAGCTGGTTGACGTCGTTTGCGATGCGGTCGAACGAGAGGAACCCCTTTTCGACCGCGTCGATCTGCGTGCCGATCTGGCGCTCTTGATCACTGATCGAGATGTTGGCAGCAACGGGAGGAGGAACGAAGCCGTTGAGACTGCCCCCGCGCACCGTAAGATTCGCGGCCGGCACACCAGCCAAGACCGAGCGCGGGTTGGGTAGCGGAGCGGTCCCACCCGGGGGGTACTGACCCGAAGAGGGAACACCGTGGCCCCCAGTGGAGGGCGCCTGGGAGCCGGGCATCTGCGAACCGGGCATCTGCGAACCAGGCATCTGCGAACCAGGCGGCGGAATCGACCCGGGATGCCGTTGCGCTGGGGGATAGCCGTAGCCCTGCGGCTGCTGCATGTGTGGCGGCATGCCGGGCTGCTGCGGCGGCATACCAGGTTGTTGCGGCCGCATACCCTGGCTCGGAACCTGACCTTGAACCGAGTGCGGAGCGTGTTGATGGGGCTGCCCACCAAACGGGATGGCAGCCGATTGGGCCATCGGCGATTGAGCGCCCCAAAAGCCCGGTCGCGGTGGCGGCTGCTGGTTGGGCGGCTGGTTGACCTGCCCCGGATAAGGGTTGACGTTTGCCACCGGGCCGCCCATCGGCGCAACGCCATGCAGAGCCGGGCCCTCTTCGAAACGGCCTCGGGTAGCGCCCAGGGCAATTTCATCACCGTGCTTCAGGGCGGCCTCGCCTCGAACGCGCTCTCCGTTGATGAAGGTGCCGTTGAGGCTACCAAGGTCCCGAAGAACGTAGGTTTCACCACGTAGCTCGATGATGCAGTGCTCTTTCGAGACGATCTTGTCGAGCAGCTGAATGGTGTTGTTCGGGTGCCGACCCAGCGAATTCACAGGACGAAGCTCGACGGGTTGGGTTCCGTCAGCTGTCATGAGCGTAAGCCGAGCCATATAGGGCGAGGAGCTTATCCGGCCTTGGCGGTCGGAACCAGTGCCAACAGCCGCTGCCCAGGGGTCCGGCCGAAAGTTGGCCCGATTCGCTGAGCATCGCAATGGTAAGGCATGCCCTTTGCTGTCGTGATTCATGGGTCCGACCCAGATCTCGCGCTCCTTCACCACGATTCGCTCGCCGAAGCGGACCAATCCTCCGGCGAGTTCGACGGGGCGCTGGTATTCGACTCGCCCAAAGTGGTGATCGGGCGTGGGGAGGGCTGCGATGTCCGGATCCCGCATCGCAGCGTCAGTCAAAGGCACGTGAGCCTTCGGGCCCGCGGAGCCGAATTTGTGCTCGTGGATGAAGGCAGCACCAACGGCACGCGCCATCTCGGCTTGAAGTTGCCGCCGGCCGTGCCGAAACGGCTCGGCAAGCGTGAACTCTTTCGCCTGGGCGCGATTTGGATCGAGATCGTCGAAACGACAGCGGCCCCAACCCGCAACGTCCGCGACCGGTCCAAGGAGCAGGCACTCGCCCTGGTCCTGTCCGAACTCAGCGAAGCCGGGGAAGATGGTAGGCCGCTACTCGTCGTTGAGGAGGGCCCCGACGCTGGGCTCAGTATGCCGCTCGAACAGACCCTGGTCATTGGACGCTCGCAGGAGGCCGATTTCATCCTGGCCGATCCTGATATCTCGCGTCGTCACGTGGAAATCACGGTGCGCGGCGAAAATCTCGTGGTGAAGGATCTCGGCTCGAAGAGCGGTACCTTCCTTGACGACCGGCCGCTCACCGGCAACGAGACCGTTTGGCGCGCCGGCCAAAAGCTTACCCTTGGAGCGAGCGTACTCAGCTTCAGCTACCCCGCAGCGGAAGCGCTGCGCGAACGCGAACGAGCTCCGGACGAGAAGCTCGCTGCGTCGGAGCTCGACTATCGCGTGCCCGCTACCCCTGCCCCGCAAGCACCGGTTGCATCGCTCGAGGCCGAGCAAGAGGCTGAGGTCGATGGCTTTGAGGAACCTGCCGAGCCTGTGCGACAGCGCTACCGCGGCGCGACCTGGAGCATCACCGACTTTGCCGTCGCGCTATTGGCGCTCGGCGTTTTTTCGCTGAGCGCGGTGGGCTACCTCGTGCTGCTCCGCTAACCGGCGCGGTCAGCGCTTCTTCTTTTTCTTGCCGCCCTTCAGCTTGGCCTTGGCGTTCTTCGGCAACACCTTGCGCGTCGACTTGCTGCGTCCGGCTTTTTTGCCGCCCTTGGGCTTGTCCTCACGCGCCGACTTCGCCTCGCGGCGGCTCTTGTCAGCCGCCTTCTTGGCGCGGAAACCCAGCGGCTTCACCTCGCTCCGTTCGGAGGTCGTCGCGATGCGACGCGCGTAGGTCATGCGCCGTTCGAGCGACACCTCGATCACCTCGACCTGCACTACATCCCCGAGCGAGACCCGATCCCCGGAGCGCTTTCCGCTGACGGCAAAGCCGTCCTCGTCGGCCTCGTATTCTTCCTGACCCAGCGCATCCATCTTTACGAGCACGCTGACGAAGGGCTCTTCCAACGTCACGAACACCCCCGAACCGACGATGCCGGTCACGGTACCGGTGAAGCGATCTCCCACGGAGTCCCGCATCAGCAACGCCCCGTACAGATCCACGACGTCGCGTTCGACCTGCATGGCCCGACGTTCACGCTCGGAGGCAAGCACCGCTGCGGCTCGCATCTGTTCTACGCCCTCCTCCGAGACGAGGTTCTTCTTTCCGCGCAGGACCTGGCGGACCACGCGGTGAACCACCAAATCGGGGTAACGGCGAATGGGCGAGGTGAAATGTAGATAGGCGGTGGACGCGAGACCGAAGTGACCAATGTTGGTCACGTCGTAGACGGCCTGCTTGAGCGTCCTCACGAGCAACGTGTCGAGGATGGAATGACCCTCCGTCTCACGCAGCTTCTTCACGAAGTTCGACAGCTTCTTGGAGTCGATTGCGTCTTCCGGATCCAGCGTCACGCCGAACTTCGCGCACAGCGAAACGAAGCGTTGCACCTTGGCGGGGTCGGGGACGCCGTGGTTGCGGAAGATGGCTGGCGCCTTCTTGTTCGTCAGGAAGGTAGCCACCGTCTCGTTGGCGAGCAGCATCAGCTCCTCGACGATTTGATAGGCCTTGGCGACGCCTGGATCCTTGCCTCGCTTGCTAGCGGAGATCGGCAGCTTGGTCTCGGGGTCGACCAGGATCTTGGTCTCCGGAAGATCGAAGTCGAGAGCACCGCGCTGCATTCTGCGAGCGCGCAACATCGACGAGATCTCACGCAGAACTTCCAGGTCCGCGCGCATCGCCTCGGCCGCCGGGTTGCGGACGCCCTCGCTGGTGAGCCCGAGCGTAAGGGCGACGTCGGGATAGGTCAGCTTGGCTCGCGAATTCATGAAGCCCTCCACGAGCTGCACGCTCGTGGTCTCGCCTGCTGCGTCGAGCGTCAGATCGGCAGCCAAACAAAGCCTGACCACATTCGGCAACAGCGAACAAAGATGCGAGGAGAGTTCACGCGGGAGCATCGGTATGGCGCGATCCGGGAGGTAGATCGAGCAGCCGCGCTCACGCGCCGATTCATCGAGCGCCGAGCCCTCGGTGACGTAGGCCGACACATCGGCGATCGCCACAATCACCCGATAGCCACCTTCGGGTAGGCGCATGGCCCAGATCGCGTCGTCATGGTCACGCGCGTCTTCGGGATCGATCGTCGGCAGGGGGAACTCGGTGAGATCGACGCGGCCCTCGAGCATCTTCGGATCGACGTCGCGCGAGAACGCCTTCGCTTCGTTGACGGCGCGCTCGGGGTGA
>CAITIQ010000321.1 GCA_903892415.1 uncultured delta proteobacterium
CGCGCGCAAGCAGCTCGGGCAGGCGCGGCTCGTCGATCTTGTGTGCCACCGCGCCGGCTTCCCTCGTCGCATCGACATACGCCACGACGACGATGCGAACCCGCTCGCCGAGCGACTGCTCTCGCGAACCTTGCGCGGCGACGATGGCCCAGCCCAGCCGGGCGATCTCTTGCGTTATCTACTGGTGAGCGACTTCGACTGCAGGCCGACCAGCGAAACGGCGTACAGCAACGAAGGCTTTGTCTGCCTCGGCGAGCTGCTCTCGTGGCTGCGCTTCGGCGACGCGGGTCGCTACGAGGACGCAGTGAAAGAGGCGTTCGAGCTTACTGAATCGCCGCTGCTCGGTTCGGGTCGCTTTGCCGCTCGCCTTCGCGGCGAGGCGCCGGCCCACCCCAGCTTGCCCTCCTGGGAGCCCGCTCGCTTCGGCCCGCGCGATCGGGAGGACGCGCTCAGCCTCGTGCCCTATCGCTACAACGGCGCGTTCCTCGGGCCGGCGGCGGGCTGGGCGATCTCGGCCTCGCACACGTTGCGCATCCTCGCGCCCAGCCTACCGAGCCACGCAACGTCCAACCTGCCGCGCGGCAGCCTCGACCCACGCTACGGGCTGTTCGTCGCTGAACGCGGATACATGAAGTGTGGGAAGCGCACATCGAGTGCAATCCCGATCGCTCGCTTCCAACACAACGGTCGCCTGCAAGGTGGGTGCGCCTTGCTCGTTCATCAGTGCCCATTCCCTACAAATGAAGCCGAACCGGTGACGATGCTGGTGGCTTTGAACACGCTCTACCCGCTCGAGTACGAGCGCGACGGACGCCTGCTGATGGCTGCATCGCTCGACACGGTTCTTGCTAGCCTGAGCGTTCCTCGCTGATTGGACGCCCCATGACCATTGAATCGTTGACCCAAGCTCTCGCGCCGCAAAACCTCGTGCTGCAACTCGAGGGAGCCCACGGGCTGGATGTCCGCTCCTTCTCCGTGCGCGAGGCGATGTCCTCGCCTTTCGAGATCGAGCTGGTGGTTGTGACCCCAAGCGTGGATGTCGATTTTGAGGCGGCCATCGGCAGCGGCGCGCGCTTCGAGATCCACGGTTCGCTGGCTGCAGGGCCGCGAACGTGGACGGGGGTCTGCGCCGAGATCAAGCTTACCGCCGTCGAAGAGAGCGGCCTCTCGACCTACGCCGTTTCGCTGCGTCCGGCGCTGTGGTTGCTCAGCCAACGTCGCAACTACCGCGTCTTTCAGGACAAGAGCGAGCTTGAGATCGTCCTCGAGGTGCTCTCGACCTGGGGCATCTCGCCGCGGCTCGATCTCGACGCCAGCGTCTATCCGCAGCGGCGCTACCGCACGCAATACGCCGAGACCGATCTCGCCTTCGTCTCGCGCATGCTGGAGGACATCGGCGTTTCGTACTTCTTCGCCGCGGAAGGCGGTAACTCGACGCTGGTTTTGTCGGAGGCGCCGCAACGCGGGGCGCCGCGTCTTCCGGTGCCGTTCATCGCCTCCCCGACCCAACAACTGCGGCACGAATACGTGACCAAGCTGGTGACCGGGCGCCTGCTCCGTCCAGGCCGCTACACCCAATCCGACGTCGATTTTCGCCGGCCGCTCGACTACCCGCTGTTGGCCTCGTCGAACAGCGGGACGTCGATCGAGGCCTCGCTCGAGCGCTACCACCACAACTACGGCAGCTTCTTGTGGAAGGGCGAGGGCGGTGGCACGCCGCACGCTGATGATCGCGGGCCTGCGCGCACCAACGAGGCGCAAGGCGCGCAACAAGCGGCCAAGCGGCTGGAAGCCCAGCGCGCCAACGCTCGCAGCGCCGAGTTTCTGACCACCGCCTACGATCTGCAGCCGGGCTCGATTCTGCCGGTGGTGAATCATCCGCGCAGCGAGCTGGCCGAGCCGCTGCTGGTGGTGGCCTGCCAACTCGAAGGCACGGCGGGCGGAGATTGGACGCATCGTTGTGAGGCGCGCTTCGCCTCGCAGCCGTTCCG
>CAITIQ010000322.1 GCA_903892415.1 uncultured delta proteobacterium
CGGCGGGGCTTCCGGTGGGTCGGGTGGATCCGGCGGCTGCGGTGGAGAAGGAGGCGCGGGCGGAGGCGGCGGCGGCGCGAGCTTTGGCCTGGTCGTGCTCAACGCAAACGTGACCTTGACCAACAGCGTGCTGACAAGCGCTGCCGGGGGTCAGGGCGGAGCTGGAGGCAACTTCCAACCGGGGGCGTTGGGCGGAGACGGCGGCAATAATGGAGTTGGCGCCAACGGGTCGCTACCTGGATGTGATGGCGGCGACGGCGGCGTTGGCGGAAACGGCGGAGGCGGAGGCGGTGGGCGCGGTGGGCACAGCGCTGCCCTCGTCTTCACGGGAACCGCTCCGACGCTGCAAGGCACCACCACCACCGCTGGTGCCGCAGGGGCCGGCGGACTGGGAGTGGGCAACGGTGTTGTCGCCGGCAGTGACGGTGCGCTCGGCGCGAGCTGCGCCCAGATGGACTTTGGTGGAGCCGCTGAGGCCTGCGTGAATTGAGCCTCGGCATTCGCATCACCTACATCACGAGAATTTCGCCCACCCTCGAAATAGCTGAGCAGCTCGACCTCTGGCCAGGGATTGAACAACGATGAAGAAGAACGAGTTGGCGGCTAAACCGTTGGACGGTCTCGTTGAGTCGGAGTCCCCCCGCGAGCGCGCAGCGCGAGTTTGGGGGGACCGGGCGAGCGCACAGTCACTGAGTTGAGCGCTCGGAGAGCGCAGGTGGCATGTATCAGCGTGCGCAAAACTTCTTGGAGCAGCTCATGAGCAAGCCAGCGATTCGGAACGGCGATGTGGCCGGTTGTCCCATTCACGACCTGGGCGTCGCTACGCGCCCAGTCGCTTCCGTTCACGTCAACGCCCAACCGGTGATGACGTTCACGGGCGTCATCCTGTGCGGGGGAAGCGTCGACGCGATCACGACAGGATCCGCTACCGTCGTGTTCGGAAAACTTGGCGTCGCGACGACGCTCTCGCGAACTCAACACGGCTCGAGGCTCGGCCCGGGCTCCGCGAACGTCTTCGTCGGAGGGCCCTCCGTGGGGGGAGCCCCGGCGCTGGCAACGAGTGTTTGCCAAGGGCTTGCGGACGGTCGAGCCAAGAAGCGCCAGAGCCAAAGTTACGACAACTGCGGGCTCGAGTCGTGTCGTCAGATGATCAATCACGGTCGGCCGCCCACGGAGCAACTGTCGGAAGATTCACTGCTCGACTACGCCATCGATTCCTATCTCTCTTCCGCAGCTCGCAAGAAACGAGGGTTGCCCGCATACTCTCGCGACCAGTCGAAAGAGCCGCCGTTGCGTCAAAAGTCGGGCGGCACGGGTGCTGACGAGCAAGTGGCGATCCTCGAGGACCATGGCGTCCCCGCCGAGGCGTTCGATCAGAGCCCGGAGGCAATTGTCGAGGGCGTCGAGAGCGGCAAGGGAGTGCTCGTCGGCGTCTACCCGGACATCCTCTGGCAGACGCCCGGTGCGAGCGACAGCAAGAACGGGAAACACGCCATTCTCGTCACCGGGGTCGTGCGCGATGACCAAGGCCGCGTCACCGCCTACCTGGTCAACGACACCGGGAAGCTCGGTTGCGGCGTGCTGGTGCCTGCCCAACTGCTGGACCGCGCGTTGCTCGCGAAAGGCGTGATGACGAAGTCTCCCCTCTGGACCGTGTCGAAGTGAGGATCTCATGAGCACCATCTCCCCGCTTGCTTCCGTTGCAGCCGTAGAAGGTAGCCGTTCGCGGGTGCCCGTCCACCTGGAGCTTGACGACACAACACTCACCTTCGTGGTCGATTCCTGCACGCTTGATCAGAAGCTCTCCGACGAGTTCGTCTTCGAGCTGGTGGTAAAGCTGGCGCATCCGGTGCAATCGGTCGCCAGCGTCATCGGCCTTGCCGTGCGGGTCGTCTTGGAAGAGGAGCCCACGATTCCGCCGATTCACGCGGTGTGTACGCGTCTTCGTCATCTGTCGAGTGACTTCGAGTGGTCCTTCTTCGCCATGCGCCTGGAGCCGCGCACGTGCTTTCTTCGGCTCAGGCGCAACAGCCGCATCTTCAAGGACCTGGACGCAGCGCAGATCGCGACGGCGATCATCGAGCCGGTTGCGCCATACGTAGGCGACGTCCTCGTGCAGCCCACGCAAGAACTGCCAGTTCACGCTTACCGCGTTCAATACGAGGAATCAGACTGGGACGCCATGCGGCGCCTCTTGGCCGAGGATGGCGTCGCGTTCTTCTACGACCTTGAGAAGCAGACATCGCTTCACCTCGTTACGCGCACCGCACGGGTAGCAGCGGGGGTCCGCCGCCTTCCCTACCTCCCGGGGGCCAGTCTCGTCGTAGGTGGCGAGCCCATCGTGATCCGCGTCGCGGAGGTCCTCGAGCAAACCATCGAAGGGGTGCTCGTGCGCGACGCTTGGACCGAACGGCCCGACTTCGAAGCGAAAGGCGTCTCAAACGTGGGCGTCGACGCTCCCCGTCTTGGACAGTACTTCTTCGATCCTCACGTCGAGAACACCGAGGCCGAACTCGACCGCCAAGCAAAACTTCGGTTCTTCGAGCAGGCAAAGCCCGCGCATGCCGTTGAGGTGGAGACCAATGCCTTCCTGCACGCAGGGACGGCGCTCGAGATCGAGCGCGCACCCGTGCCCCTTGCGGAGGGGCCGCTCCTGGTCTTGCGTGTCCACAGTGAGTGGCGCGCGGGTCCGGGGCAGATGATCACGCGCCACGTAGCCACATGCATCCCGAAGGACCGCCACTGGTTTCCACCCCGACCTCCGCGCCTCAAGATCCCGGGGATTCAGCGTGCCACCGTCGTCGGGGACGGAGAGATCGATGTGGATGAACTCGGCCGAGTCCTGTGCCGGTTTCGTTGGGACCGCGATGCGGTGGTCTCCCGTCGCGTCGAGGTCTCGCAGGCCTGGGCAGGCCCCCGTCACGGGCACATGAGCCATCCGCGTGTGGGTCACGAAGTGCTGGTGGCCTACCTCGACGGCGACCCCGATGAACCGATCGTGGTGGGCCGCGTACACGACGGGAAGAATCGCCCTGAAAGGGATCTGCCTGCGGAGAAGAACGTCTCGAGCTGGGGTGGCATCAGCACGCCGGGGGGTCAGGGCTACCAGCACATCGGATTTGATGACAGCGCGGGCGCCGAGTTGATGTTCCTGCGGGCGCAGAAGGACCTCACGGCGGAAGTGCTGAACGATGCCACGGTGTCGGTCGGGCGCGACTTCA
>CAITIQ010000323.1 GCA_903892415.1 uncultured delta proteobacterium
ATTCTTGTTGCTGCATCCACCTTCGGTGGAATGACTCGTGCCAAGTCAACCCGGTCAATAGGGCCTTCCGCCGTCTTCTCGAAGAGGGCACGAGTCATTCTTGTTGCTGCATCCACCTTCGGTGGAATGACTCGTGCCAAGGTCGAAGGGGCACGTTGGCGGAAACTCTCGAAGGTGCGGGCAAACTATGGGAAACTCGCGCCCATGCCTGTAACGCAGTTTCGGCGAGAGCTCGGGCTGGGCTTTCTCTCGCTCATTGTTAGCGCCTGTGCGCCGGATTGGGAGGGCGTTTTCGGCGGCGGCGCTGCAGAGGGCGGCTCCGGCGAAGGTGGCGCTGTCAATGCTACGAGTTCGAGCAACACGACTTCGTCAACCTCGTCGATGGGTGGGACCTCAACGAACTCAGCGTCGGTCGGTGAGACGGTCTCGAGTTCAGGCGGACAGACGGGGTCGACATCAACGAATCAAGCCGCCTCCACGTCAGCTGGAGAAACGGTGGCAACCTCAACCACCACTGGCGAAGTAACCGCGACCACCAGCGGTGATCCTCCTGGGCCGACCGTCGATTGCGGCGGAATCGCGTGTGACGTGAGTCAAGGGGGAGCTTGTTGTTTCGACCTTAACGACGAACAGCTTCAGTGCTCGCCAAACGACAACTGCAGCGGGAACGAGGTGGTGCTCTCATGCGACCACCCCAACGACTGCTCGTCGGGGACCGTTTGTTGCGCGCTGCGAGATTTCGGGCGGCAAGCCTACGACGCGACCACTTGCGTTCAGGAGTGCAACGACCCGAGCCGAGTTCTTTGTGACCCCAACGGCCCCCCATGCGACCCGTTCGAGATCGCTGGCTTCGTGGTTCAACCGGTCTGCAAGCAGAGCGCGTTGCTGCCGGATGGGTACTTCATTTGCAGCACCGCCCTCTGAGGATGACCTGGCTTGGGGCCCCAACTGAAGCCGGCACCGCGCGGAAGATTGACACCCAACTGAGCGCTGAATACGGTTCAGCGGCTGTGCCGTGGGGTCCGCGGGGGCATCCCGAGACCGACCGCCAGCGCCAGTCGTCCACTCAAAAGGCTCTTGCCCGATTATCGGGAGGAAAAGAAATGCTCCGCAAGGACCGCCGGTTTGCCCCGCTCGCCCGTTCGCTCATGTTGGGCCTGGTGATTTCGTCCACAACGCTGGGATCGGCCATGACGCTTGCGGGCTGCCGCGACGAAGACGATCCCATCACTCACGCCGAAGATTTGGCTGATCCCAATCGGCAGGCGATGGCCATCAAGCGCTTGGACCAGTTTTACCAAGACGCAATGGCCAAGGATAAGAAGGACCGCAATGGTCCGAACGTCAAGCCTTTACTCGAAAAGATCGTCGAGCCCCTCACCAAAGTCTGCCTCGACGATAAGGTCAAAGATCGCACGCGCGCGCAGCTCGTGAAGCTCCTCGCCGACATGCGTCACCCCAAAGCGGACGCCTGCCTCAAGAAGACGCTCGACGACTACAAGCCGGACACCAACGAAGACGATGTCGTGAACGTGGTTCGCGCTGTCACGGCGATGAACAACAAGACGCTGGCCAATGAGGTCATCCGCGTCTACCAAGTGATGGAGTTTTCTCGTCCGAAGGCGAAGCTGATCGCCAAGGAAGTAACCGCGGCTGTGCTCGCGCTCGCCGACAAGAGCCATGAAGATCTGTTCATCAAGGCGCTAGATAAGCCCTTCGATCCGGCGAACCAACAGGCCATGCAAAACGAGGCCTTCTGGCAGACGGTGGCCGCCCGAGCGTTGGGCGAGCTCAAGAGTGAAAAGGCAGCCAAGCCCTTGCTCCAGATCGTGATCAACCCCTCTAAGGGGCCGATCGCCTCGACGGCTTTGGTGGCCATGGTGAAGATCGGCAAAGCGAGCATCGCGCCGGCTGAGGCCCTGCTGAACGGGTCTGACGCCGAGATGGTGAAGTTCTCGATCGCCGAACAGCTAAAGGGCGCCCAGAAAGACACCAACGGGAAGATTGCTGAGTCCGTAACGAAGGCGGCAGAGAAGGCTCACATCTCCACCGCTGCGCAGGTCTTGGGCGCACTTGGGTCCGAAGGGTCGATCAAGCCACTACTTTCGGCTCAGGAGAAGGCAGGAGAAGACGCCAGCACGAAGGTGATCATCGCGCTCGTACTTTCGCTGCTGCCGCGCAATGAGGAGGCGCTGAACGCCTTCAAAAAAACGTACGAAGAGTCCAAGCTGGATCTCGATACGGTGGCTGGCCCCGCTCGTGAGATCCTTGCAGAACGGGCCAGCGACTTCTTCGATCCGAGCGTTGCCTCCTGGCTCGTCAAGAACTCCGCCGAGCTCAAGGGCGAGGCCGCAGAGCTCGACCCCATCCGCAGCATCGCGCTGGTTTCTGCAACCAAGGTGATGAAGGCAGATCAGGTTGCCGAAGTTCAGACCCTGTTCGACACCAAGGCCTTCATCGAGGAAGAAGGCGGCAAGAAGAAGGAGACGCAGATCGGAAAGGCGTTCGAGAAGGAGTTCAAGCAGGCAAAGGACCTCGTGAACAACTGCAAGGAGAACGTCGACTGCTACTTCTCTGCGCTGACGCTCGACGAGAATCAGGGCAAGGACAAGCAGTTCACTGCGATCAAAGCGGCGTACATGATTGGCGTCCTCGGCAAGGACGGCGACCGTGCCAAGCTCGTGGACGCGCTGTCCAAGCTCTCGAATGACCTCGTTCGTGGAACGGCGCTGAAGGCGCTCGAAGCCATCACTCCGAAAGGAGACGCGGCAATCGCCGACAAGCTGAATGCGCTGTTCGACAAGGCTGAAGAGGCCAAAGACGACAAGCTCATGGCCGACTACAAGATGTGCGTCGAGACGGCAGCACGGCTGCGGTCGCGGGCTCAATAGCCAGGTCGATGGGCTTCGAGCTCGCACTTTCGGTGGAGGTCGTGCAGGGCTTAGCGGCCGGCACGGCCTTCGAGCTTCGAGGGCCCCAGGTTTCCATTGGGCGGCATCCCGAAAACGATGTGGCGCTCGAGGAAGCGCATGTATCGGGGGTCCACTGTCGCATCGTTCGGGACGGCGATCGGGTGCTGCTCGTCGACAACAACTCGACGAACGGAACCACCCTGGCGCGCGGTGATCGGCGGATACGCCTAAGCGCGGAGATGCCGTCCACCGACCTGGAAGCTGGGGACCAGATCGAGTTGGGTACGGGGGATGCCGTTACAACGCTTTTGGTAACCCTTTTGGACGAGGGGGACGAGCGGCAGGTCCTATCGATGACCCGTCTCGACGCGCTACCAAACGTGCGCGTTCGAGAGGCGGACCCCAATGTTCTTACCAAGCTCTATGCCGCCCAAAAACGGATTGGGGCTGCGCAAGGCCTCGAGCATGTTTTGATTGAAGTGGCTGACAGCGCACTTGAGTTGGTTCCTGCGGCAACCCATTTGACGCTCGTGCTACGCGACGACGACCTTGGTCGAGGAGACACCTCAACCTTCGTGCCGGTGCTCACCCGCGTGCGCTCTCCTGGAGGAGCGCCAGTGCACCCCGTTGGGACCGTTCCCGTCGCGCGCAGCATCTATCGGAAGGTAGTGAAGGAGCGCGCCGCGGTGCTGGCCGCCGACGCCCCCTCAGAAGCCTTCGCTAGCGAATCAATGATGGGCGCCTCGATCCGTAGCACCATCGGTGTACCGCTCTGGCGCGGTGACGAAGTCGTTGGTGTGCTGCAGGCGGACAACCGCAATGCGCCAGGAATGCTCACCAATAACGATGTTGAGCTGTTGCTGCTGCTCGCATCCAACGCCTCGCTTGCCGTATCCAGTGCTCGCTTGATCAAGCGGCTTTCAACCATCGAGGTTCAACTCAAGAAAGAGAACAGCTTCCTAAAAGGCCGTGAAGAGAAGCGCCGAGGCGGAGGCCGCGAAACGACCATCATCGGCACGAGTGACGCGATGATGGCGCTCAATCGCCACCTCGAGAAGGTCGTCGACACGCGCGTCACGGTATTGGTCGAGGGTGAGACAGGCACCGGCAAAGAGTTGATTGCCGCTGCTGTTCATTACCGTTCGCGTCGGCGCGACAAGCTGTTCGTCGCACAAAACTGCGCGGCAATCGCTGAAAGCCTGCTCGAGAGTGAACTCTTTGGGCACAAGAAAGGCGCGTTCACTGGAGCCGTCGATGAGAAGAAGGGCCTGTTTGAGATCGCCGATGGCGGCACGCTCTTCCTCGATGAGGTCAACTCCACCAGCCTTTCGCTCCAGTCGAAGTTGCTACGCGCATTGCAAGAAGGGGAGATTCGGCCCGTCGGCGGTACCGTCTCCAAGCATGTCGACGTGCGCATCGTCGCTGCGACCAACCGCAATCTCGAGGAACTGGTAGAGAAAGGTCTCTTTCGCGAAGACCTCTACTACCGGCTCAAAGTGTTTCCCTTGCGCTTGCCGCCGCTGCGCGAGCGTCGTGACGACATTCCCCTTCTCGCCACGCACTTTTTAGCGCGCTACTCCCAAGAGATCGGGAAACCGGCGGCCGGCTTCTCCCAACAAGCGCTCGAGTTGCTCACCAGTTACGAGTGGCCAGGCAACGTTCGCGAGCTTCAGAATGAAATCCAGCGCATCGTGATCCAACTCGATGAGGGAGCCTTCGTCACGCCCGAGCTACTTTCTCCGCAGATCAAGAAGGCGCTCGGAGTCGTTGCGAAGGCCAGCGTTGCCAAGGGCACGCTGCGCGAGATGATGGACTCGGTCGAGAAGTACCTGCTGCTCGAGACGCTCCGCGAACACGGGCAGAACAAGACCTCGGCGGCCAAGGGGTTGGGGATCACCCGCGAGGGCCTGCACAAGAAGCTGCGTCAACACGGTATGTGAGCGCTGGCGGGCGCCAGGCCCAGTTGTGCGGCCGCGCAGAGATCACGGCCAAAATCAGGCTTTTTTTGCGTTACTTCGCTTGGCACGCGCATCGCAAAACGCGTGCGCATGAACCAAAACGAACGCCTTCATCGATTGGTCGCTCTTTGGCAAAGCGTAGCGAGCACCGCCTGGGCACCGCTTGTCGCCAAAGCCGTAGGAGCCTGTTTCATCCTCGGCCTGCTTGCCCTCTTGGGCTCGGGACTGGGAGATCGATTCTTTGCAGCAGCGCCGGCGCAAGCGAAAGCCGAAGCGCGAGCCACCGCGACCAGTCACGCAGCTGCTGCGGTGAGCGCGAGCCCCGTAGCAATCGTCGCTTCAGCGTCACCAGCAACGCTGCACGCCAGCACCAGCTCGAGCGCGAGCACGCCACCGTCACCTCCACCGTCGGCGCTGCTGCCGGACGGCAGGCTCGTGCTGAACCTGGCCGACGTTGAACAACTCGATCGGCTTCCTGGTGTGGGCCGCAAGAAGGCTGAGGCGATCATCGCGCTGCGAGCAAAGCTTGGTGGACGCTTTCGTAAGTTGGAGGAATTGGCCCGAGTACGAGGAATCAAACGTAGGTTCATCGAGCGTATCCGCCCACTGGTAGTGCTCGATGCTCCTTCAGCATCGGTGCAAAGTGCTTCATCCCCCCCTTGAGATTCGAAGAGACGGCGGGATAGCGTGCGCGAATGTCAAAACGCTGGGGCTTAGGTTTCGTGACGCTGCTTGCCTGTTTGGGCAGCACGAGTGTGGTGTACGCCGACGAGGAAGCCGACGACGCCAAGCCTGCTGAGAGCGCAAAACCCGCCGAGGACGCTAAGCCTGCTGAGAGCGCAAAACCCGAAGGTGACGCTAAACCCGAAGGTGACGCCAAGCCCGAAGGCGACGCTAAGCCCGAAGGCGACGCCAAGCCCGAAGGTGACGCCAAGCCCGAAGGTGACGCCAAGCCCGAAGGTGACGCCAAGCCCGGAGGTGACGCCAAGCCCGAAGGTGACGCCGACGTTCCCAACGCGGACGGCTTAGTCGCTGGGGAGGAGAAGCCTGGAACGGACGAATACGATATCGCGGACGCCAAGGCCGCTGGATACGAGGTGGGTGAACCCTCGAAAGATCCGGCCGACGGCCTGGGCGTCGACGGCAAGGACTACGAACTTCCTGCAGCCACGTTTGAAGGCATGGAGGGCCTCGACGCCGCCGATATGGAGGCGCTCACCGAGGTTACCCCTGCGGAGCTTGGGGAACTCGACATGGACCGCGATATGGGCGAAGCCGCGGAGGCCCAGTTCGACAAGCAAGCGGAGGCCCTCGAGGGGCTCGACCCCGACGACATGGCCAAGATTGCCGCCATGTACATGCCCGTGCTTCGCAAGAAGCTCGCGGAGGTCAAGGAGAAGACCCACGATAAGACGGTTGAAAAGGCGAGCGCAAAACAGGCCGCTAAACTCAATGTGATTGCCAAGATTCTCGCCGGACTCAGCCTATCTGGGCTCCTCTTGTTGCTGCTACCGCTGATTCGCGGGAAGAAGTATCCCGGGCAGATGGGCAAGCTATTCGCCTATTCGGCGTTGGCTGGAGCGGCCCTCACCGTCTCTATCTTGCTCCTTACCGGAGTCATGGTGGCGACCCGTACGGTGCAGGCCTCCATGGCCTCGCTCACAAACCCGCAGGTGATCATTCAAGATGCAACCTTTGACGCAATCGACGAGCAGCTGGAGGAAGTATCAGCTACGCCTGGCCTGCTTCTCGTTCCGCTTCAAGACGTTGGCAACGGCAAAGAAGAGGACCTTGGCGTTGCCATTCTCTCCAATGCTTCAAAGTTCAAAGAAGATGTCGACGTATTCAAGAAGGTCGGCGACTTTTTCAAGAGCATTAGCGGCGCACTTAGCTACGTGCCCGTGATCCTCACCGGTCTGGCGGTGGTGCTTTTCTTGGTGAGCATCAAGGACCTGGTCAAAGCGATTTTGGCCATACCTGAGCGAGCCATGCGCGGTGAGATTGCCGCCAAAGACGTGTTTGGCCTGGTCTTCAAGCGAGTGACCGCAGAAATGATCGCCACGCTGATCACGCTCGCGGCTTTCTTCGTCATCACGCTGATAACGAGCCTGTCGCTCGGCCTCGTCGCCGTACCGACGATGGGCGTGTTCATTCAACAGCTATTGTCGACGCTGCAATACGTCTTCATTGAGAAGGACGCCTCCAAGGGAATCATCTACTTCGCGCTGGTTGGCGTCCTGGGATTCCTCATTATCGCAATTGGCCTAACCATCGCCTCAGGCATTCTCTATCTCGGTAAGTTGCAGAAGATCATGCGCAACCGCTTCATCGACGGCGCGCCCTTGGGCCAGCACAAGGCCTTCTTCGGTTGGCGTTCACTCGCTGTCGTTTGGTGTATCGCGCTGCCAACACTAACGATGGTGCTCGTGGCCTTCGTTGCGGACAAGCTCGAAGACATCGCCACCAAGGGGAAGGAGTGGAACTGGAATCTGGCACTTCTGCCCGCGCCTTCGCTTCTGCTCGGCGGCTTCCTGGTGGTCTTCGTTCTGGGCATGGGCCTCAAGGCACTACTCAGCATCGTGAAATACAAGGTCGAGGGCTCCACCTCAGACATGGCCGTGGCACAACTCGCAGCAGCCGCTCCGGTCGGCCGCTAAGTCAGCAACAGACGGATCAGCAACAGACGGAAGCGGGTCGCGTGTGGGATAATCCGAGTCATGCGGCTTGGAAGAACCCTTACCCTTTTCGCTTCCGTCTCTTTCGTCCTAGCTGGCTGCTCCAGCGTCATCGTGGTTGACCCGTGTGAGGAGGGGGAGCTTCTCTGCACGGACGGCTGCGCCGAGGTCCAAAGCGACCCGAAGAACTGCGGAGCCTGCGGTGAGGTGTGCACCGCCGGGCTCGCTTGCGTTGATGGGGTATGCAACGGCAACTCCTGCGGCGCAGGCCTGCTCGAGTGCAACGGAACCTGCATCAACCCTCAAAACGATTCGCAAAACTGTGGGGACTGCAACTCGGTTTGCGTAGATGGCACCGTGTGCGTCGCAGGCAGCTGCAAAGAGGGCTGCGCCCCTGGTTTGGCCGAGTGCTCTGGGCAGTGTGTGGACCTTTCCGCGGATCCCAACAATTGCGGTGATTGCGGAATCCCTTGCTTCGAAGGCGACGTTTGCTCAGGTGGAATCTGCATCACCGAATGTGCACCGCCTACGGAGGAGTGCCTTGGCACGTGCGTGAATACATCCACGGACAAGGACAACTGTGGGGGCTGCAACATTGAATGCCCAACCGGGTGGTCATGCGTGGACTTCGCCTGTGAACCGCCTGCCTGCTCGAACCCGACCTGCGGCCTTTTCTGCGACGTGACCGAGCTGCCGCAGGCCCAGAGCTTCTCTACCTTTGGCTCAACGTTCGGGAGTATCGACGTCTTTTCGCCGGCGTGTGCACCGACGATGGTGGGGGAGACCGCGTTTCGGTTTACTGCACCCACGGGCGGCTTTTATCAATTCGATATGGTTGGTTCGTCCTACGACACGATCCTTTCGGTGCTGGACGCTAACTGCGAGACGATCGACTGCAACGACGACTCCTTTGGCGTGGACGCAGCGGTGTCCGCGAACATCTCCAAAGGTGACTCGGTGTTGCTGGTGATCGATGGGTTCGCCACTGGCGACTTCCAGCTCAATGTTGAGTTCGTCCAAGGCTGCGACGCAGGCCTCACCTCCTGCAATGGGGAATGTGTGGACACCCTAGCCGACGACGTGAACTGCGGGGACTGCAACATCGCATGCGGCGTCGGGGATCACTGCATCAACGGTAATTGTGAATCCACCTGTTTGGTCGGCAGCTGCGGAACGTGCGGCGGGCAGCTCGCTCTGCAATCGGCCGTTCCGCAAACGGTCAACGGCACGATTGGTCAGCTCAATAGCGGACTGTTCCCCAGTTGTGGCAACGGCCCCACCGCAGAAGTTGGTCATACCTTTACGGCGCCTGCGGATGGCACGTACACGTTTTCTACCGCAGGTTCCTTCGGTATCGACACGGTGCTCACCCTGCTGAGTGGAACGTGTACCGAGCTGGCTTGCGATGACAACTCAGGGCCCGGCAACTCGAGTCGAATTCAACGCAATCTAGTCGCTGGAGAGAGCGTGAACATCATCGTCGATGCGGCCTTCTCTGGCAGCTACACGCTCGCGGTTACGTCCGCCCCAGTCGCACAATGTCCAACGCTAGATCTTGGTAGCGCCGTCCCGCAAACCGTCTCCGGAAGTACTACCGGCCTGCAAAACAGCTTCACTCCAAACTGCGTAGGCTCAAGCGCGCCGGACCAACAGTTCCTGTTTACCCCGCCAGCAACTGGTAATTACCGCTTCAATACTACGGGCTCCAGCTACGACACAGTCATCTATGTACTTGGTGGAGTATGTCAGGGCGGCTCCCTGGCCTGCAATGATGACTTCATGGGCTCGGCCCAAGGCCAGGTAACCGTCAATCTACAGCAAGGTGTGCCAGTGACCGTAGTGGTTGACGGCTTTGGTAATGGTCAGGGCAACTTCCAACTGCAGATTCAGCAACTGATGAATTAGCAGACCTCGGACGTTACGCGGGTGGAGGCTTCCACATCCACACGCGCGCCAGCCAAGGACCGCAGCTATTCACCGAATCGGCGGTGGCTCGTAGATGACCTCTACGTCAGCTCCGCCAACGAGTGCATAAGAACCAGCCGAGCCGTATCCGTACGCAACAACGCCAACTCGTTCAGCAGAGGTTATCGAGTGAACGCCCGTAGCAACGGGACACTCTCGTGTCTCATAAGCGACTGAGCCAACCATCCCCGCGGGCTCGATGTAGCAGGAGGCCGTGGACCCACCATCGAGAGTTACGTCCACGCCCACTGGCGCAGAGATAACCACGTAGTTCTGCGTCCAATTGGGCGGCGTGAGAATGAGGTAGTCGGAGCGGAACTGTTCTATCGGAGGGAAGATGGTAAGAGCCGGGTCGCCAAGCGACGGACCATCCACGTAGCCCTGGCTCACGAGTAACTGGCCGAGGATGAACGGCTTATCTCCCGTCGCCGTGAAGTTGTTTTGCGTCCAGGTCGTCTTCACTTCACCAGGTTGAAGCGTAAATTGGTTGAAGGGTGCGGGAAGAGTCGTGGTGATGTTGGCTGTCTCTGCAGCACCAACGAAGCGAATCACGTCGGGCTCGCGGAACGACGAGGTTGAACGTACCGGGCTGCGATTGATCACGTAATTCTTGCCAACCGACTCGAGCGGGAAGAGTTGGTCCTCAAGGTGGTCCAAACAGCAGGTGCCGTTCTCAGAGGTCCAACCCGGCGGTAGCGGGACCTCGAGCCAGCCCGGTGCGCCAGTTGACTCGACCCCGGTGAATACGGCGACCGGCTTGTCCGAGGACACGGCGGTGCCGCTAAGGTCGGCAACCGTCTGCACGTCATCGGCTGTCGTGCCGTCGTCGGTCTCGAGGTTGAGCACATCAAACGGCCCGAGGGTCACGGTGATTTCACCGCCCGCGGGAGTGGCGTCAATTGGAGGGTTGCCTTTGATCCTCCAGCTCGGATTGACGATTACGGTGGTGCCAGGCTCCGTGCCGACCACCGTTACGTAGGAGCGGTCTAGCGGCAGATCGAAGCCGCCGAAATCAAGCTTGATTGGATGACCTGCGTTCCAACCGAGGACTCGGTACTTGGTGCCAAGCGCCTTCGTTGGAAGGAGTAGCGAGGCATCATTCGAGTAAGTGTTCTCGAAAACGTTGAACTGGTAAGCGATGATCGGTGCCGACGCCGTAATGCGGAACGCTCTCGAGGAAAGGCAGGTTCCCGGGGAAGCATAGTCGTTGGGCATCGTCCCGCAGTCGAGCTCGCGCGTTGGCATGTTGAGCGCCAACAGGGACTGCGGCGGGACCGTCTCCTGGGCCACGACCATGAGCTGCTGTGGCTCACCGTAGGGCGCTTCATTGATCTCGATGGTGATGTTCGCCGCGACGTTGCCGGTGTTGGAGAAAGCGAGCCCCCACGGTTCTGAAGCTGGGTCATTGAAACCGTCTTGCTGATCCAGGTCGACGGCCCAGAACTGGCAGCCAACGTTCGACGGCGAATCCGCCGCGATCTCACAGGCGGTCTTGCATACGCCGTTATCGCAGGTCAACCCGGCATTCACATCGCAGGTCTCGACGAGCGGCCCATTCGGAGTCCCATCCTCGGAGCACTGATGCACCTCGTTGCCCACACACCCTGTTTCTCCGGGGATGCACTCGACGCAGCCCGCGCCAGGCGCACACTGCTCGGGGCAGGGAATTGGCTCGCCGGGAGTGCCATCGGGGTTGCAGGGCGTGTACGCGTCCCCGAAGCAGCTATCGCAAACAGCAATGGATCCACCCTCTCCACCGAGGCCCGACGCCCCACTACCACTGCCTCCGTTCCCACCATTCCCATCAGGGTCATTTCCGGCGGAACAAGCGGTGACAAGGATGAATGCAACCACAGGCGAGTAAGGCAAGCGCATCAGTTCCTCCAAAGCTTCGGTAACGCACGGAAACCCTTACTGCACTGCGGCCTCGCGGCAAGGCTCTTCGCGTCGGTTCGAGGCTTGGGACTGATAACGCGACGCGCGATCCATTGCTCGAGGCCCTGCTGGTAGGCTCCTCGTACGTGACGGCGCACACAGAAGCCAAGCAGCAACCCGAAGGAGCTCTGCTTTGCGGTCGCTATGAGCTCAAAGAAGTGCTTGGCAAAGGGGGGATGGCGACCGTCCATCGTGGATGGGATCGGCAGCTGCAGCGCGCAGTTGCGATCAAGCTACTTTCGGACCCTGAGCACGCAGAACGATTTTTCACCGAGGCGAAGCGCACCGCCAAGCTCCATCACTCAAGCGTCATCTCCATCTTTGATACCGGGAAAGACGGCACCTCTTGCTTCATCGTGATGGAGCTCTTGGAGGGCGAGACCCTGGAGCGAAGACTCGCTCGCGAGGGCGCATTGCCCATCGGGGAGGTTGCGCGCATCGGCGCCAGGATCTGCGAAGGACTGAGCGCCGCTCATGAGCTGGGCATTGTTCACCGCGACATCAAGCCAGCCAACATCCTGCTAATCACGAATGAGGCAGGAGTTCCCGACCTTAAAGTGCTCGACTTTGGTGTCGCGAAGCAGATCGATAGCTCGACGCTCGAGACCGACCCCGGCGTGCTCGTGGGCACCCTGATCACGATGTCGCCCGAGCAAATTCGCGGCGAACCACTCGACGGCCGCTCCGACCTCTACTCCCTCGGCATGACGCTCTATCGCGCGGCCTGCGGCAGTTGGCCGTTCAAGCAGGAAACTGCGGCAGGGCTGCTCTTTGCGCACATAAGTGTGAAGCCCAACCCGTTACCGGGTGGCGACGGCCGTCCCGAGTTTTCACGGCTCTCACGTCTGCTCGAAAGACTGCTAGCCAAGGAGCGTTCGGAACGACCAATCGACGCCAAGGCGGTGCGCGCCGCGCTGCTGGCGATCTTCGAGGCGGAACGACCTGCGAGCATCGCCGAAGCAACGACGGTGGAAGCTCCCCCCGTACCCAACCTTGCGCAGGGCGCGCCCAGCCAGGTGCCGATGGAGCTGGCCGCCGAGGAACCAGCGCCATCCAAGTTTACGACGGCGCTCGAGGTTGATCCCGGTGCGCAGGCGACGAAACCCCAAACCCTGTTTCACCCAGGGATGCTCAAAGCTGACGAACGAAGCACGAGGGCCCCCGGCCTGCTTGCGAGCGTGCCACAGGGGCTCGCCAAGCGTCTGGCCGCCTACCCTGCTTTACTATTGCTGGTTCTCGTCGTGCTTTTTCGTGTCTCCACATGGGTCCTCGTAGGTCTTGGCTTGATGGCACTCTTTGGGCTCGCCGCGTACGTACGTGGCTCACGCGAACGCTAGCTTCAGCCGCGCAAACCGTAGCGCTTGAGTAACGCGATCAGATACGGCCTATCCATCTGGGCGCGACGCGCGGACTCGGAAACATTGTTGGAAGACGCAGCGAGCAGCGCCGCGAGGTAGCTTCGCTCAAACGCTGCAACAGCCTCAGCCTTGGCGTCGCGATAACGCACAGTATTGAGAGCGCTGGTTGGACCCTCTGGGGCCACCTCACTTGGCGGCACAGCAGTCAGT
Source organism: uncultured delta proteobacterium (assembly GCA_903892415.1). GTDB lineage: Bacteria > Myxococcota_A > Polyangia > Polyangiales > Polyangiaceae > Xiheicaenibacterium. The sequence continues at coordinate 13,014 of CAITIQ010000323.1, forward strand.
CCCAACTCCCCTACCCCGAACGAAACGATGCGTTCAACCATCGCTCGCAGCTCTCGCGCGTTTCCCGGCCAGCTTCGTTCGGCGAGCACCGCAAAGACGTCCTCCCCAAGCGCCCCCGGGTCACCCGTCAGGTCTCGAACGAAGTGCCGAGCAAGTGGCGCAATATCCTCTTTGCGCTCGCGCAGTGGAGGTAGCCAGAGGCTTGCGCCGGCCAGTCGATAGTAGAGGTCGGCACGAAATGTCCCCCGATTGACCTCGCAACGCAGATCGCGATTGGTTGCGCTAAGAACCCGCACGTCAACGGACTGGTCTCGCTCGGCGCCAACCCGCCGAAACCGCTTTCGTTCAAGGACGCCGAGCAAAGCCGCTTGCGCGGGAGAGGGCAGCTCCCCAATCTCGTCGAGGAAGATGCAACCGCCATCTGCGCGTTCAAACGCCCCGGCTCGTGCACGCTCAGCCCCAGTGAACGCGCCACGCTCGTGACCAAAGAGCTCAGCCTCGAGCAACGTTGATGGGAGGGCACCACAGTCCACCACCACCAGCGGGCCAGCTCGGCGCGGCCCGAGCTCATGCAGCGCACGAGCGATCAGTTCTTTACCGGTGCCGGTCTCACCAGAGATCAACACTGGAGAGTTGCCCAAGGCGAGCGCATTGGTGCGCCGAACGACCTCGCGCATAGCGTCGCTCGCAACCACCATCCCCGGTAGCTCGAGGGCACTCGGCGAAGGACGCAACTCGGCCCCAGCAGCATCGACCACGATCACGGTATTACCAAGGCGCAGTTGGCTGCCACGTGGCAGGAATGCAGACTCGAGCCGAACACTCCCAAGGAACGTACCGTTGGTGCTGCCCAGGTCCGATAGGTGCAAACCACCTTTCGTGGGCGCAATCTCTAAGTGATAACGACTCACGGTTGGGTCCGTGAGCGTGAGTGAGTTGCCCTCAGCACTACCCACGCTCGCGCACTCACCTCCGGGTAGCTCCAAGAGCCGACCAGCGTCGGGTCCTCGCGCAACGGCGATGGTCACGGCAGAGATGGCGTCGAGTGCCCGCTGGCTACCTCCGATGCTGGTGGGTTGATTCATGCGCTAAAGGTTAGCGCCAGGCTGCCGCTTGATTCCGTGTTTCGCCATCGCTCGATTGAGCGTGATTCCGCTTGGGTCGAAGCCCTCCATCACCTCATCCCCGACGACGAACGTGGGAACGACGAGACGAGCATTGAGGTACTCCATCTCCGCTACAGCCGTGGGGTCCGAATCGATGGGGCGAGAGACATAGGGGATGCCTTGAGCATCCATATGTTGTTTAGCCATGGAGCACGCCCCACAACCCTGCATCGTATAAACCACGAGATGTCCTGGGTAGCGTTGCGAGATTGTCGCAGCAGCAAGCTTGCCCTGTCGTTCCGCGCGCGTCGAACGCCAGTAGCCGAGGCCCGCAAGGGAAAGCAGCGCGATCAAAGCCGCCAGTGCAGTGATCCACCGCCTTCGCGCCAAGCGAGCCGCCGCAACGCTACGCTCATGCGAGCATTGCGGGCAGTCACCGCTGGCATCCATGGGTAGCCCGTGTGCGCCACACGTTCGGAACGAGGGCGACGGAAAACTCGAGAAGCTGCGAGCTGGCGCAAGCGACCGGCCCGACGAGACCTGCACGTGGTCCACCTCGAGCGCTAGGGGAGACTCCTCATCCGTAGCTTCAATCATCCGCATAGTCGCCCCACAGCAAAGCACGCGCCACACGGCTGGGAGCAAGCTTCGCCGCAAATTGTACCGCCAAACTCCGCGCGTCGTTGGGCGTTTCCAACAGGCTGTTGGTGCTCCCCAACAGGCTACGCAATCAGCCCGGCGCGATGATTAGCGTTCGTGGCTGCACCTCGAGGTGTCCGTTGAGCAAAGCGCTAGCGACCTGCTTGGCCAGGGACTGAGGCGATTCGCCGGAGGCGCCAGCGGCAAGATGACGGTCGATCGCGGCTCGGACGGTGGCGGGCTGACCGAAGCGCGCGTAGAGCGCCATCAAGTCACCAGTCACCTCGATTGGGCCGAGCATTTCTTGTGGAGGCAACTCCAGGCGAACGCTGCTGCCCAAGTCGAATGAGGTCGCGCCCTCGGGTAGACAGACGATCGAGTCGAGCAACGAGTCCAGCGAGCGCACGGCCTCCCGCGCGAGCAGCATCGCGTCGAGACGCCGCGAGTTCGCTGTAGAGATCGCGTTCCCGCGCAGCACCTCGAAGCGCGGCCGGCGATCATCGACGCGGCGCACGACCACCAGCGATGGGACAAGTTCATCGATGCCCATGGTGAGACCGTGCTTGAGCCGGCGAAGCGCTTCGAGTTCGTAGGCTTCACCAAGCGTGGGGTGCAATGCGGCCGAGTACTCAGCAGCGTGCACCGCGAGACTCACGGGCGAGTACTCGAACAGCATCACATCCGCAGGAACGTTGGGGAGCTGCTTCTTTAGGCGCTCGCCGGGCGCAGCATGGCGCGGGCCATGTCCCCACTCGGCGACGATCACCGCCCGACCACCAGGCACGAGATGGTCAGGAAGCGCGTCCAAAAGCGATAGCACAAGCTCATCTCCGAGCTTGCCGCCGCTCATGAAGTCACCACTACGAGCGTCGTCGGACTGCGGAATGAACGGTGGTTGCGAGGCAACAAGGTCAAAGCGATCGCGAGCGACGGGCTCGAACAAGCTACCGAGTCGAACCTCGACGTTGCTGACTCCGTTGAAGCGAGCGTTGAAGCGAGTCATCGCAACAGCGCGCGGGTTGATGTCGGTGGCAACAACGCTGACGGTGCGTCGTGCCAGAAGCAGAGCCACCACGCCGGCTCCGCAACCGAGGTCCAACGCTTTGCCCAGCGCACCAGCTGGTTTGACTGCGGCACAAAGAGGAATCGTCAGAGGGCCCAAACCCATCACCGCTTCACCAGCGTGCTCCAGCAAGTCGGCAATGCAGAAGAGACCGTCCACGACCGACATCGTGAACGGCGAAACGAAGCCAGCGCCGACCTCTCGGAGGAGCCCACTTGCAACGAGTGGAGCTAAGAGTTCGCCAAAAGTCTGACGGAGTTCAGCTTGCTCGATCGGATCGCCAAACATAAGAGCGCGAGCTGCATAGGCGTACGGCTCCGCGATCGACCGGAGGTGATGGTGAAGCACCGGTCGACGAAGCAGTGGGTGCACGCCACGTGCGGCGCCGAGGATCGGCTCGATCGCGCCTGCGGTCAGCCCGACTGCAACGAGGCGCGCCTTGAGCTTGGACAAGATGGTGTCGTCGAGAGCGTCGATGGGAGAAAAATCGGGCAGGGTCACGCACGCATCCTCGCGCGAAGCACTGCAAGCTTGCAATGCCGAGATGGTGAGGAGGAGTGCGCACGTTCGCATTCGAGCGTTCTTCCCACGAGCGTCACGCATTGCGGATTTGCACGACCAGCGTGCGGTTCCGAAAGACCTAAATTGACTCACTCTTTTGGAGGTGCGGGGTTCAACCCTCGCATTGCTGACGCGCCTGTTTACTGCCAACGTCGGGCCTTCCCGGAGGAACGATGAACCAAGCCGCCCTGCACCGCGACCCCCAAGAGGACATCACGCTGGTTGAGACTGCCGCACTCAAACCTGGAACTTTGGTCGCTGGTAAGTACGTGGTCGGGCGCTTCGTTGGCGCGGGTGGAATGGCGCAGGTCTTTGAGGCCGTGAACCAGGACCTGGATGAGCGCGTCGCACTCAAAGTGATGCGACCCAACTTCCGCGCAGACAGCGGCTTCACAGAAAAATTCCGCGCCGAGGCAAGAGCAGCGGCTCGCATTCGCAGCGAGAACGTTGCGCGCGTGTTCGACGTTGTCTCGACCGACGACGGAGACCCCGTGATCGTCATGGAGTACCTGGATGGCGAGGATCTTCGTTCATGGACGCAGACCAACGGTGGACCTTCGCTCGAGGTGGCGGCGGGTTGGGTGATTGAAGCCTGCTCCGGTCTCGCAGTGGCGCACGCCAATGACATCGTCCATCGCGACGTAAAGCCCGAGAACCTTTTCTTGGCTGATGAGATTGGCGGGCGAACTGTGGTCAAACTGCTCGACTTCGGCATCTCGCGCGCGGCGCTCGCACACAACCCGATGAAGCCAGGCTCTGGTCAACACGGAAACTTTCGCTTGCTTGGAACACCGAGCTACATGGCGCCAGAACAAATCACCTCTTCGCGTGCAGCCGACTGCCGCTTGGACGTGTGGTCCGTTGGAGTGCTGCTATTCGAGCTCTTCGCCGGAATTACGCCCTTCGAGAAAGAGACGCCGGGGACAACCTGCATGGCGATCCTCAATGGTGATCGTCGGGACTTGAGGGTCCTGTGTCCGACCTTGCCGATCGAGATGGTGGAGATCATCGAACGCTGCCTCTGCCTCAAGCCGCAAGGGCGCTATCCGAGCGTCGCGGATCTCGCGGTGGACCTTCATCCCTTCGCCCGTCCGCAGGACCGCTCATCTCTTGCGCCGTCACGTCCATCGCACTGCCTGCCGTTGCAGCGCCGCCCCCCGCTGACGCAACCACCTTGGCCAACGATGCGTTCGCCAAGTACGAGGCGGGGGACTACGCCCAGGCCGTTGCGCTCTACATGCAGGCTTACGAAAAATCAGTCGACGCCCGCATCTTGTTCAACGTCGCCCAGATCTACGACAAGAAGGTGCAAGACCGCGACTTGGCCGTCGAGTATTACCGCCGGTACCTAAAGTCGACGACGACTGAAGTTGAGCTGGTTGCGACCTCCACGTCTCGCATCACCGAGCTGCTGCGCCAGCAATCGCAAAGCGAACCTGCTGCGCCCAAGCCAGAGCCGCAGCCAACACCAATCGCGCCGGTTCCCGATACCAAGCCGGCCGCTCCACCTCAGCCCGCCGTTGAAGTCGATAGTCCGCCATTCTTCATCGGGTGGATCGTCACTGGAAGCTTGTCTGCAGGAGCCTTGGTGACCGGCATTCTGGCGCTGGATGCATCCGGTGAGCTTTCTGCCGAAAGCTACAGCGGTGAGCCGAGCGAGGAAGCCAAGAGCTTAGAGTCCAGAACGCAGGTGCTCGCGGGTGTAACGGATGGATTGATTGCCGGAGCGCTGGTCTCTGGGGCCGTTACCTTGATTGTTCAGCTCACTTACTCGCCCGAAAGCCAGACTGAGAAGGCTGTTTGGATCTCGCCCGCTGTCAGCCCCGACTTCGCTGGTGGCGTACTCGGAGGAGCTTTTTGAAATGCGTCCCAACAAACTTAAGCTCAAACTCGCTTCCGTTACCCTCACTGGGCTTCTCGCTGCCTGCTCTCTCGTAGCTGATTCGGAACTCAAGGGCGGAGTTGGTCAGACTTGTGAAGAAGCAACCGAGTGTCAGGGTGAGGCAGCGGACTGTGTAGACGGGCGTTGCGTGCTCAGCTGCAGCACCGCCGACGAGTGTCCCGCGGGAACCAGCTGCGCCGCCGACGTATGCGATGTCGCCTTCAAGGTCGGCTTCGTTTACGACGGAAACCCCGTCGATTCAGGGTTCTCACGCGCCCACGATGAAGGACGGTTGGCTGCAAAGGCGGCAGTACCTTGGCTGGACTTTGCGCTGGTTGCGCAGGATATTCAGAAGGATCAAGAGGCAGACGCAATGAGCGGACTCATTGCGGATGGCGCGGAAGTGATCTTTGTGACCACCACACGCTTCGGCAGCGTTGCGCAGGAGTTGGCAGCGAACAACCCGAACGTCCGCTTCTTGAACTTCGGCATCCCCAGTTGGGACGGCGGGAACTTCTCCGGCTACGTTCCGCGTTATCACCAAGCTTGGTACCTATCCGGAGTTGCGCTCGCCTCTTTCGCGGGCTCGCTACCAGCTAGCGACACCAAGCGCCACAACTTCGGCTTCATTGGAGCGCTCCCGGTACCGGAGGTCATTGCGCAGCTCAACGCCTTCACATTGGGCGCCCGCTCGGTTGATCCGGAAGCGAAGGTTGACGTGGTTTGGCTCGCTGGCTTCGTGCCGGCCGACGGGCAAGCCGAGCGCGCGGTCGACTATCTGATTGAAGACGGCAATCGCTTTTTGATCAACCGCATTGGCGCCCGCAATACCGCCTTAATCAACAAGCTAGAGGACTACAACAAGGCGAACAGCGCCGACAAGATTTACGCCGCTGTACTCGACAATGCTGATTGCACGAACCGCGGAGACTTTTGCCTTGGCGGACCGACCTGGAACTGGGGCCCGCTGTACACACGGATCGTGCAGGAGATTCAGCATGGCACCTTCGACTCGGCCCTTCCCATTCGCGACTCGATCCAGAGCGACGCGAAGAGCAGTGTCGTCAGCCTAACGTTGAATCCAGCACAACAAGCATTCACAGGCACGCTTCGCGATCAGCTTTCCCAAACCATCGAGAACCTCACCGCCGGTGGAGACAACACCTTTGCGCCCAAGGGCTCGCTCAAGGTTTGTCCCACGGATCCCGAGCAGCGCCCCGAAGGCTGCGTCAAGACGCGGGTTGAGGACGACGAGCTCGGTTCGATGTGCTGGCTCGTGGAAGGCGTCGTCCAACGCGAGGATCCGAACTCGGACTTCAACGAGATGAACAACAACCTCGTGCCGGCCCGAACTCCGGAAGGCGAAACTTGGCCACCGGCAAGCTTTGAGGGCACCCCAATCTCACTCAGCTGCAACTAGAATTGCGGATGCGCTGAACCGCGCCGGACTCGCTAGTACGCGACGACGCGGTTTCTGCCGCTCGACTTGGCCTTGTAGAGGCGCCCATCTGCGGCGCCGAGCAAGGCGACCTTGTCAGCCACCTGGAACTCGTTCGAGCAGGCCACTCCTGCGCTGGAGGTCACGCGAATGGGTTGGCCCTCGAAGTCTACGACCGAGGCCTCTACCTCGCGACGGAGCCGCTCTGCAACCACGGCAGCCTCTTGCAAGGGGATGCCGCGCAAAGCCACCACGAACTCCTCCCCGCCGTAACGCGCCACGACATCCTCGGGCCGCATTCCCCCGCCGAATACCCGCGCAACGTTGCGTAGCACAGCGTCTCCAGCGAGGTGACCGAAGGTGTCATTGACCTTCTTGAAGTGGTCGACGTCGATGATGATGACGCTCAGCAAGGTTTGGTGGCGAGCGGCGAAGGCAAGTTCACTCAGCAGCCGCTCCTCGAGATACTTGCGATTGTAGACCCCCGTGAGGCCGTCCTTGATCGCGGCGTCATAGACGCGCCGCAGTGCAGCCTCTTCATCGGCGCTCACGAGCGCAAAGCGCAACATGGTGTGAAGACCAAGTTGGAGACGGTCTCCGTCACGAAGCACGGCGGTGGTAGGTACGCGAACATCGTTGACGAAGGTTCCATTCGTCGAACCGCCGTCTTTGAGCGTGTAGTCATTGCCGACGCGCATGACGATGGCGTGTTCCCGCGAAAGGCTCGGATCTTCGAAGGGGTACGTGCAGTCGGTCGACCGGCCAAAGGTCACCATGGTTCCCTTGGGGATGGGTAGGACCCGACCGGCGTCCAACCCACTGGTCACGGTGAAAACGCCGACTCGACTCATCGCGACCGGATCGACGTCGACGACGAAGGTCTTGGCGTTGCTATCCGGCGCTTTCGTCATCGTGCTCTCGCTGCTCCCAAACTTCTTTCAGAGTGACGCCATCTTAAAAAAACCACAAGCGCGACGCGCGCCTCTAGTGAAAATCCCGCGACTTTGTTGGCAACTCCCCGCCGTCCAACTCCAGCCGCTCCAGGGAATGAACGAGAACGTGGAGCACCTCTCCCTCGCGTTCGAGCAGACCACGTACGAGCGCCAACTTCGAGAACAGCACCGCATGCCGAAAGCGCTCGAATACGCTGACGGTGATGATGAGGTTTTGAACGCCCGTCTCGTCCTCCAGCGAAACGAAGGTTACCCCGCTAGCGGTCTGGGGCCGCTGCCGCCCCGTGACTAGCCCGGCGATCGTGACCCGATGCCCATGGGCCAGATGCCGCAGCTCCTCATGCCGAAACAGCCGCTCGCTACCCAATGAGCCACGCCTGCGCAGCTCCTCACGCATGTGAACCATGGGGTGGTCTTCCACCGAGAGGCCCATGCGCCCGTAGTCCAGGACGAGTTGCTCCACCTTGCGCAAGGGGGGTAAGTTCGGAAGGTCTTTTTGGGTTTCAAGCTCCTGCTCGGCGAAGAGGCCTGGCAACCGAGGGGCGTAGGCACGCCACATTGCATGCCGCCGTCCCTGCTCAATAGCCTCGAGAGCGCCAGCCTCAGCCAACGCAACCAATTCGTTCTTCTTCAAATCAGCTCGCCTCGCCAATTCCCCAACGCTGTGGAACCCACCGCCGCTCACTCGAGCGGCCTCGATACGACGGGCTGCAGCTTCACCAATGCCGGCGATCTGGCGAAACCCAAGCCGGAGAGCCCATTCGTCGTAGGAGGCGACACTGGGCTCTAGTGCGTTATCCCACCCACTCTTTAAGATGCAGGGTGAACGGACCTCAACACCGTGGCGTTGAGCGTCCTGCACGATGCTCGAAGGACTATAAAAGCCCATCGGCTGGGCGTTCAGAAGCGAGCAGGCAAAAACGCCTGGGTGGTGCGTCTTTAGCCAAGCGGAGGCATAGACGATCAACGCAAAGCTAGCAGCATGGGACTCCGGAAAGCCGTACTCGCCAAAACCCTGTATTTGCTTGAAGAGCGCCTCTCCGAACTCTTCCGTTATTCCCCGCCGGGCAAAGCCAGCTAGCAACTTATCGCGATGACGCTCGAGCCGCCCATGCTTCTTCCAAGCGGCCATATCACGTCGAAGTTGGTCGGCTTCCCCTGCACTGTAGTCAGCCCCAACCATGGCTATTTGCATGACCTGCTCCTGGAACAATGGCACCCCCAGCGTCCTTTCGAGGATGCTTTCGAGACAAGGGTGAGGCGCACGAGCAGGCTCTTGGCCCGTTCTCCTGCGCAAATAGGGGTGCACCATCCCACCTTGAATGGGGCCCGGCCTCACGATCGCGACCTCGATCACGAGGTCGTAAAAACACTTGGGCTTGAGCCGCGGGAGCATCGACATTTGCGCGCGGCTCTCAATCTGAAATACGCCCACGGTGTCAGCCCGACCAATCGCTTCATAGGTCTTTGCGTCTTCCGCGGGTATGCGGGATACGACGTCGAGCGGGTCGAACAGCTCGTCCTCGTTCGAACGAATAGCGGAGTCGAGCCCAAGCTCGTGAAGTAGAGCCAGACTCTTACGGACGCAGGTCAACATGCCTAGGCCGAGCACATCCATCTTGAAGAAGCCCAGCGTATCGAGGTCATCTTTGTCCCAGGGGATGACGGTTCTCCCCTCCATGCGGCCAGGCTCGACAGGCGCTACGTGATCGAGCGGTTCGGCACTTAGAATGAACCCACCAACATGAATACCCAAATGCCTCGGCGCTCCCTCGAGCAGCTTGGCAACATGGATGGTCTTTAGCAGGCGCTCTTCCTTTGGATCCAGCCCGAGCTCCTTCACCAGAGCCTCCGTCACGTCCGCTAAGTCATAACGAAGAACCAAGCCGGTCAAGCGGTCCAACTGGTCACTCGATAGGCCGAAGACCTTTCCTACCTCGCGAAGCGAGCTTCTTCCGCGGTAGCAGATCACTTCACAGACCATCGCTGAACGGTCCCGACCGTAGGTGGAGTAAATTTCCTGAATCACCTCTTCCCTTCGCTCATGCTCAAAATCTACATCTATATCTGGTGGCTCAGCCCGCTCAGCGGACAAGAACCGCTCAAACAGCAAGTTGGAACGAGCCGGATCAACAGCTGTTATGGATAGAGCAAAGCAGACTGCGCTATTGGCAGCACTGCCTCGACCCTGGCAGAGGATTCGCTTGCGCTTCGCCATCTGCACCACCTCATAGACACTTAAAAAGTAGGGAGCCACCCCGAGCTTGGCGATGAGCGCCAGCTCCTTATTGCATTGCTCCACCACCGACGCAGGGGGACCACCTGGCCACACCGGAGGAGCGTAGCGAGCGCGCAGCCCTTCCTCCGTCATCCTGCGCAACGCAATATCAGGCGTTTCTCCCTCGAGACAATGCTGGTTACATGGAAACTGATAGCGCAGCTCCGCGAAGGAAAACGTCAGCCCCTCGGCCAGCTCTCCTGCCCTGTACACCCACTCTGGGTGATCCCTGAAGAGCGCCAACATTTGCTCCTCGTTACGAAGCCTTGCCTCGGCATTGACCAGTAGAGAGCGGCCAGCCTGATCCAACGTTTGCTTGCGACGAATGCACGCCACGGCGTCACAAAGGACCCGCCGACTCGCACAGTGAAAAAGTGGACGCATAGTCGCGAACGGCTTGGCTGCGAGCTGCTCCGCCAGCCACGCACCGCAGCTAGCTCGTTCACTATCGAGGCCGTCGAGCGCACGATGGATTGCTACGTGAGTTCGGCCTGAGAAGGCTGCTAACACCGCGGCCCATTCAGGCGCCCAATCCCGTGGCGCGAGTCCCCCCGCAGACAGTAGCTCTGCGTCCACACCCAAGACCAATTCAAGCCCAGCTGAGTTTTCAGCGAGATGACGCAGGTCAAGACGTGCAACGCCTTTCTCGTAGGGCTGATGCGAGAGCGTCAAAAGCCGACAAAGGTTGCGATACCCCGCATGAGTTCGCAAAAGGAGAATCACTCGTAGCGGCATTCCAGGCAGCCAATGAGGGACCCCCGATCCCGCTGGCACGTGAGAGTCCACGCCCGAGTAGGCGAGGGTCAACTCGGCTCCGCTGATCAGCCGGCCTCCGTTTTCCTTCGCCTCGCGATAAGCTCTTACTAAGCCGTAGATACCGTCTCTGTCGGCGATACCAACGGCAGGCATGCCCAGCTCTCTCGCACGGGTCACCAGCTCCTCCGGGTGGGAGGCCCCCTCGAGGAACGAAAAATTACTCCGCGCGCAGAGTTCTACAAACGGAGGCCTCATTAGGCAAACCGCTCATTCCCAGAAGCCATGTAAAAAGGCTTCCCCAGTCCTTTTATCGATATATACCCAAGCTAGGATGGTTGCAGCGGATTCCCCAGCACTCTTCTTTGCGTGCGAAGGAAGCTCTAGCTCCACACGTAGATAGTCTCTACTGGGACTCACTTTGGTCCACCAGACGACGGAATCCATCCGACGGTCAAACTGAACGCTACGAATCGTAAACGTCTCTGACTCGATGACCAATGACCCACCGCTCTTCAAAAAGCCCAAGTTGCCGCTCTTGGAGGCAGAGCCAATAGAGCCAAGTGCCACTGGCGTGGGTAAAAGCCTCGAGGGCTCTTGAGGCTTTGGATAGGAAAACGTCAGGTTGGCTTGCACCTTTGTGCTTGCGCGGCGAGCCACGCGCGCGCGGTGCTCACTGAGAATGTTGGACCACTCCAGGCGAGACCGACGCTCAGGACGATGGTCATCCTCGACCGTCAACATGCCTACTCGCTCGGCGCCGAGCTCTGCCGACAACTCAGATAAAAGCGCTGGCAGCGCCTCTGGACTCACTCTGGAAGCTCGCGAAAGATCCAGTTGCAGGGCTGGAGCCTCCATCAAACGCGACAACGATAAGTCCACCGCAACACAAGGCGCCAAGAGGCTCAGGGTTTCAACCTTCGCTTTGATCGCCCGAAACAGATCTTCCGTTGAGGAAAGCGGGGCCGGTAAATCCACCGAAAGGGTGACGCGAGTCACATCCTCAACGAAGTTGGAGACTCGCCAGTTTGAGGGGCGTGCAGACGCCTCAGCTGCAGAGAACCGCGCCATCGTCTTGTCGTAGTGAAGAACGATATCGATCCGATTGGTAGCCTGCCTCCTCCCGGTCAAACGACTAGACAACCGCGAGATCATTCCTCGAATTGCAAAAACCAATTGAGGAGCGGTCTCGACACCGTCCTCAAAACACATCTTGTCCGTTAGTACGACCGTTGGTGCAAATGAGATGAGCGGCCGAGGATCATACCCTTGTAACCAACGCATCACGAGCTCGGCTGGCTCTACACCCAACAAAGTAACCAACCGAGAAGAAAGCTGCGACCGGTCAATCAACATCAAGTCATGCAGAGTAAAAACGCCTAGGCGCGCAAACGTCTCAACCAGGGGGCTTGCTTGCGTAGGAACGAGTAGCTCCTTTGCCGGCAACCATTCATTGTCCGGAATGGCTTGCAGAGAGAGGGCTCGACTCAGCGAGGAAAGTGGCAGCGGAGCAATAGCACTCTTACTAGCGCCCTCTTCAGCGATGCGTGGGACCGCTGGATAGATAGATGAATAGCGCGCGAGAGCCTGAGCGTGAAAGGCACCGTCTGCTAGCCCCACCTCTACACGTGTTGACCGACCAGCCGCAGACAACCATTGGCCAATACGCTGCTGCATAGCCTCGAGCAGGCCGGTTTCTCCGCCAAAAAGGTGGGCGCCTCCCGAAACATCTACCCAAAGAGTGTCCTCAAAGGCGACTTCAACTGGGGTACCAAAGCCCATGGCGACCTCAGCGAGCTCTCCGAGCGCCTGCACCAGCCGCGCGGGTGGCAAATGCACATAGCGAACGTTTGCCGAGCGCGCCATGGCAGCGGAAACTCGCATTCCAGGCCGAATTCCGAGCGCCGCAGCCTTGTCATCAACGGCGGAGACCCAGCTTGTGCCAGCTGGACCATTCCCTACCCCCGCGGTTTCTGTGCCAGCAGCGGAGAGAGCCGGCTCTTCAGCATAGAGGACTGCAAGTCCGCTCGCTTTGGCAGCGTCACCACCCTGCGGAGACAACTCAACCGCTCCGCCCGCAAGGTGCTGGCGCGCAAGCTCACATGCAAGCTGCGGAAGCACGATAGCAGCCAAGCGCCTCACGCTGAACATATGAACATATAACAGTAGCGCGGTCAACCGGCCAATGCGGCTTGGATGGCCGGCGCAACTCGACCGAAGCGATCTTTTGCAACCTTGACCAACCACCGTTTGGGCGCCGGACTTTCCACCTCCAAGCGCAGAGAAACGGGCAGCGGAAGCGCACGCCGTTGAGCGCTGTCTGTGAGTAACAGGATGGTTGTGTCAGCACGTTCAACCGCAAGAGCGAGACGCCTTACCACCGTGCCCCAGCGATCAAGAGAGAGGGTGGGCCACTGGCCCTTCTGAGCCGCACCTGGCACACCTGCGGTGTCTACGACAATCACCGCGAAGGCATGGCTCTCCGCCATTCTAACGACCACCCGAGCGAGAGCCTCCAATGGGGGTCTCACGACGATCAGCCGCGTTGGATCCACTTGGTGAGACAGAAGCGCCGGCCCATGGAGGGTGCTCCACGGATCGATGAAGGCGCACATCGCCCCGAGCGTTCTCTCATTACCCCCTCGCGATCGAGCATCAGCCTGGGCCGAAGCACAGGCCGCCAAACCTAGAGACGTGATGCGACCAAGCCCACGAAAGGCGCTCACTTCCACAACGGCTCCACGAGGAAGCCCACCGTCTGGAAGAACCTGATCCAGGGAAAGGCCACTTCCAACTGGTTGGACGTGAGAGGACAACCATGACCACTCGACCCTGACCGCGGGAGCCTGTTCAAAGCGCAGGACCTCCGCGCTGGAAGCAGGCTCCGACTGACGAACCCAAACCCCTGGGATCCCGCTCGCTAAATTAAGTAGATCAGCAGCGGTGGACCTCATACTGAACGGATTAGCACCCTCGACGTTGGTTGCCAATCCAGGCACTCCAGAGAGCTGACATTGATTGTCCGCCACAACGATGATTCTCACTTTTGCGCCATCCAGCTTTGGTGGACCCAAAGCGGTCGTATCCTGGCGCTCGTGAAACTCCCTGTCTCGCCTCCGATCGAACCGATGTTGGCCAACCGGCTCACCGCCGTTCCCGAACAAGAAGGCTTGCTGTTTGAACCGAAGTGGGACGGCTTTCGAACCCTCGTTTTCCGCGACGGCGATGAGTTGGTGTTGCAGAGCCGCGACAAAAAGCCGATGGGCCGCTACTTCCCCGACCTCGATCAGCCGCTCCGCAAGTGGCTGCCGGAGCGCGCGGTGCTCGACGGCGAGATCGTGATTGAACGCAACGGAGCGCTCGACTTCGAAGCGATGCAACTGCGGCTTCACCCTGCCGCTTCGCGCGTGAAGATGTTGGCCGAGGAGACCCCCGCGGCGATCGTGTTCTGGGACCTGCTCGCGCTCGGCGATGAGAGCCTGCTAGAGACGCCATTCGAGCAACGCAGACGCAAGCTCGAAGAGGTGCTGAAGCTTGCGGAAGCGCCCATCTACATCACGCCTGCGACGAGTGACCGCGCGCTCGCGACCGAGTGGTTTCACCGCTTCGAGGGCGCTGGGCTCGACGGCATCATGGCCAAACCGAAAGACGGTCTGTACCAGCCTGGCAAGCGTGCGATGTTCAAGGTGAAGCACGAGCGGACCTGCGATTGTGTGATCGCCGGCTTTCGCTGGCACAAGGATGGGAAAGGCACCCTCGTAGGAAGCCTCGTGCTCGCGCTCTACGATGACCAAGGAGTGCTGCACTCGGTGGGAGTCGCGGCGAGCTTCACGGCCGCCAAACGCAAAGAGCTGGTGGACTTCCTCGCGCCGTACCGCGAGGGCGCAAAGGAGAGCCACCCTTGGAAGGAGTGGTCGGCCGCTGACGCGGCTGGTCGGCGGCCCGATATGAAAAGTCGATGGAACGCCAACAAGAGCCTCGACTGGGAACCGCTGCGCATCGAGCTCGTATGTGAAGTGGCCTACGATCACATGCAAGGCTCTCGCTTCCGGCACACGGCGCAGTTCCGACGCTTTCGTAGTGACCGCACGCCGGAGAGTTGCAACTACGCCCAACTCGAGGTGACACCGCCCGAGGAGCTCTCACAGATTTTGCGCAAGAAGCTCTGAGCGCACTCAACGAAAGCTGTGCGTGCTTTCGTTTGGGTCGGGCGTTTCCTGTATTGGGCGAAGCTCGCTCGGGACGTTGCGGAGGTTGACCCGAATACGCGTCCACGTGGATGATCGACCGCGCATGCTGTCGACCAGGACGTCCTCCATGGCAACGTGAGCGGCCGCCTGCGGATGCCGCCGCTTCCAGCGCTCGAGCCCGAGCAAAGCGTCCTCTTTGCGTTGCGCGTTGGCGATGATCAGGATGGGAATGAGTGCACGAGCGTTGGTGCTGGCACCGCGCGCTCGCGAGGGAGCAACACGCGGAGCCTCTTGCGCTGTTTTGGGATGATGAGGCGGCCAGGGCGCATCGGGTAAGCCTGTAGCGTCGTCGCGCTCCGCGAGCGCTAGCAGCTCCTGAATCGACCCGACCGTCTCATTCAGCTGACGAGCTGGGTCACCCAACGAGAGAACGCGCGCCGGCACCGAACGGACCGTAAACGCGGCGGGATCACAGTCGGGAACCTCCTCCCAAAAGAGCGGAGTGGATACGCGTGCATCGGACAAAGGCCGTACCGAGTACGCCGACGCGGTGGTCTTGTCCTTGGCGTTCTGGTTGTAGTCGATGAAGACGCCGTGACGCTCCTCCTTCCACCACTTGCTGGTCGCGAGCTTAGGCACCCGCCGCTCCACCTCACGAGCCAGCGCGAGGGCAGCACGCCGGACCTCCTCGAAGCCGAAGCGCTGCTCAATCCGCACGAGAATGTGCATTCCACGTGAGCCGCTCGTCTTCGGAAAGCCACGCAGGCCAAGCTCGTCGAGCAGCTTCTTCACCTCCAGCGCGACGAGCCGCACATCGGAAAAAGGCACCCCCGGCCCCGGATCGAGATCGATGCGCAGCTCGTCTGGATGCTCGAGATTGCTCGAGCGAACAGCGTGCGGGTGCAACTCGATGCAGCCCAGGTTGACCACGTAAACAAGCCCAGCAGCGTCATCGATGACGAGCTCTTCCGCCGTGCGACCGGAGGGAAACGCCAGCTCGACCGTGCGCAACCACGCGGGCCGCGGCTTGGGTGCGCGCTTTTGGTAGAACGCTTCGCCTGCTGCGCCGTTCACGTAGCGCTTGAGCACGAGCGGACGGTCGCGAATGCCCAAGAGCGCTCCCTCAGCGACGGCGAGATAGTAGTCGACCAACTCCCGCTTGGAGATGCCCGCCTCTCGAAAGTAGAGCTTGCTCGGATGGGTGACACGCAGCTCGCGATCGCCAACCGATAACGTATGCGGCGCTTCTTCTTTCGGCACCAGCGTACGATAACAACGCAGAGCCGTGCTCGAACAGCCCGCCTACCTTGCTCGTGCAGGCTCCGCTACACTCCGCCCGTGGACGGAAAAAGGCGCGCGCTCGATTTTCTTGAGGAGCTCAAAGAACTGACCTTGCTCGACGAAGGGGATCCGCAGGCCTTTCGCGTGAGGGCGTATGAAAGTGCGATCCACGGCATCGAAGCACTGACCGCTGACCCGTCGGCGATGACGGCGACCGAGCTGACCAAGATCGATGGCATTGGCAAAAGCACCGCCGCCAAACTCCGTGAACTATTCGATACCGGCAAAGTCGAGAAGCTGACGGAGCTGCGGCTCAAACACCCGCTCTCCGTCGTGAAGCTGATGAAGGTTCCCGGCGTGGGGCCGAAGATGGTGGCCAAGCTGAGGAAGGAGGCTGGGGTCGATTCGCTCGACAGCCTGAAGCAAGCCGTGGCCGAAGGACGACTGCAGGGCATCAAGGGCTTCGGCAAAAAGACCGAGGAGAACCTAGCCAAGTCCTTGGAACGAATGGCGCGAGCTGGGGATGAAAGCCGCACGCCCATCTCGGTTGCACTACCGCTCGCGCGACGGCTCGTCGCCGAACTTTCGGCACTTCCAGGCGCCAAAGCCGCACACTTCTGCGGCAGCTTGCGACGCTTCTCGGAGACCGTTGGGGACTTGGACATCGTAGTGGTGTCGGACGCCCCGGTGCCGATCATGGATCACGTCGCGGCGATGCCCTTCGTGGCGGAGATCCTGGCGAAGGGCGAAGCGAAGACCAGCGTTGTGACCCAGCGCGGCCTTCAGATCGACGTGCGGGTGGTGAAGGAGCACGAGCTCGGAGCAGCGCTGCTCTATTTCACCGGCAGCAAGAGCCACAACATCAAGCTGCGTGAGCGCGCCATCGCTCGCGGCCTGACGCTCAATGAGTACGCGCTCAGTGAGATCGCCACGGGCAAGGTCATCGCGAGCCACACCGAGGCCGACATTTACGCGGCCCTCGGCCTACGCTGGATTCACCCCGTATTGCGCGAAGACAAGGGTGAGATCGCCGCGGCCGAGGCGGGTACCCTTCCGCCTTTGCTTCCGGAGCTGAGCAACGCCGGCGATTTCCATGTTCACACGGCGCTCTCGGGAGATGGCCACGCTGAGCTGGATGACCTGGTGAGCGCCGCCGAAGCGCGCGGGTACTCCTTCCTGGCCATCACCGAACACGCTGAGAATCTTTCGATGATTGGCGTCAAACGCGCGGCCCTCGAGGCCCAGCAACAGGACCTCGCGCAGAAACAAAAGACAACCTCGGTGCGGCTGCTGTTTGGTGCCGAGCTCAACATCGGCAAAGACGGCTCACTCGACTACGACGACGAGTTCCGCAGTCGTTTCGACTTTTGCCTCGCCTCAATCCACGACCACTTCGATCTCACGCGGGAGCAACAGACGGCGCGCGTGCTGCGAGCGATGGAGGACCGCAACATCCATATGATTGGCCATCTGACCGCACGAATGATCGGAGCAAGGCCGCCGATCGACCTCGATATCAGCGCTGTACTCGACGCGGCGGAGCGAACGGGGACGGCCCTCGAGGTGAACGGTGGCTTGCCACGGCTCGACCTCACAATCGACATCTTGCGTGCGCTGCGAGGTCGAAACATACGCGTCGTACTGACCAGCGACGCTCATCGCACGAATGAACTCGACCGCGTGGACAACGCCGCGCTGCACACGATGCGAGCGTGGGTAAGCACGGACCAAGTCGTCAACTTTTGGAAGCGTGAGGAGATTGAGCGCTGGCTCTTGGACAAGCGCTCACGAGCCGCTTGAGAACTCAGCAGGCTCCGCGGAGCACGTTGAGCGTCCAAGGCTGGCAGGAGGAGCCGCTGAAGTAGCGAACCTCGACGTTCACGTCGAAGGTGTTGGATGCACCACCGCAGTCGTCCTCGCACCACACGGTGATCACTTCATTGACTCCAGTAGCGTTGACAGACGTGAACGCTGGATCCGCTTGGCAGGCCGTGCCTGAGAGGATGAGGTCGTAGTCGACGCCGGCTGGGACAATGAGTTCAAAGCGCATGCCGACATAGGCGCAGCAACTACTGTCCTCGTAGGCCTCAATCGTGAAGAAGCGGCCGGTGGTTCCCTGCTCTGTGATGACGGGGCCCTCGCAAGTGCCGCCCAAGAAGCAGCCGAGTCCGTACACCGCATCCGAGTCCACGCTGCCCAAGAACTCGCCTGGAGCACTATTCGAATGGCCGGGATGAGAGGTCTCGCAACCGTTCGCGCTAGAGCCGTCGCAGTTGGAAAAGCCAGGGTTGCAACCGGAAAGGACGCAGCCTCCGTTTTGACAAGTAGCGAGCCCGTTCGCCGCGCTGCAGGACCCCTCGTTGACGTTGCCATCACAGTCTTGGTCGAGTGCGTCGCAGGTCTCTGTGCCGGGCACGACCTCGCCCATGCAGGCGGACCACTGACCCGAGACGCAGGTTTGCGTGCCGGTCTTGCAGCTGCCGGTTCCAGCGGTACCCATGGGACCGGTGTAGCAAGCTTGCGTGGAGCCGTTGGTGCAGGTGCAGCCCTCATCGACTTTGCCATCGCAGTCGTCGTCTACGCCGTCGCAGTCCTCGACAGCGTCGGGTGGTGGGAGGGGGTCGCATTCTGCGATGGCTCCGTCTACGCACTCATCGGTGGTGTTGGCGCAAACGCCTTGACCACAGCTAAGCGTACCGAACCCGTCATCTGCGATGCCGTTGCAATCGTCATCGAGCCCGTTGCAAACCTCGGCTCCGGGCAACACTTCGCCGTCGCACTCGGCTCCCCACTTGCCGTCATCATTGCAGACGGAGCTTCCTGCTGCGCACTCGCCAACGCCTTCGAGCTCGGGTGCGCCGGAGAAACACGGCGCTACGTCGCCCGGGGTGCATTCACAGCCGTCATCGACGGTGCCGTTGCAATCGTTGTCGACGCCATCCCCACAAGGGTCCTCCGCGATACAGCCACCACCTTGGCCCGCCACGCCGGAGCTCGTGGTTTCATTGCCACCCGAGCCGCTGCCTCCACCACCCTCCGGACGCACGCCGCCATCCTCGGTTCCGGTCGAGACCGAACCGTCATCAACGACGTCGGTGGTGGCGCAGGCGACAATCCAAGGAGCGACGAGCAAGCAGGTTCGGAGGTTCACGTTGGGGCTGGTGTAGGCAAGTTCGGCGCCAACGTCAAAGCCCCAGATTCCTGCCTACATCAAAGCCTCAAGACAAAGGGTGGATCCTCCAGTGTGGATCCACCCTCTAGCCAACGCGCTCAGCGTCTACTCAGCCGCTACCTACTCAGCCGCTACGGTTGCCCGCTTGGCCTCTTGAATCAACTGGTCGCGCTCAGCGCGGCGTTTCTCAAACGCGGCCAGGGCCACGAGGGGGAAGTAGCTCTTGTAGAGCGAGTAATCGAGCAAGGCCGTGTGAAAGAAGACCCCATGAGGCTCCTGACGCGGCCACTCTCCGCTGCCGAGTTGGGTCCGCGCCAAGAAGCGGGCCGCGCGATCCAAACAATCCCAATCGGGCTCAGAGGCGAGCAGCAACGCGTTGAGCGCCCAGGCGGTTTGCACCACTTGGCCGTCCTCAGACTCAACGTACGAAGTCGTGTGCGGCGCGTGCCGCTCACCCCAGCTGCCGTCCGGCTTTTGGTGTGCGCGCAACCACGCGGTAGCCTTCTTCACCGCCGGATCTGTGGGGGGAACCCCCGCTGCGAGAAGCCCACGAAGGCCGAACATCGTCCCGTAGATGTAGTGAACGCCCCATGCGCCCTGCCAACAGCCTTCAGGCCGTTGCATCGAGCGCAGCCACGCGACGGCCTGCTCAATCACCTGCGGCAATTCACTCAAGCTATTGCGCCGCAAGAGATGAGGGCGCTTGGATCGAACGAGCGCGAGCATCGCGATGCAGGAGGCAGTGCACTCCACGTAACTCCGCTCCGTCATGTGCTCCCCAAACAGCTCGGCCGGGTTGAGCCACTCGAGCGAGGGCCAGGGCCGCGTTGGCTCGTAGGAACCAAAACCGCCGTCTTTGCCCCGCGCCCGAAGCACGAACTCGGTCGCGCGCTCAACAGCGAGATCGCTGGGCCCCTCACCAACGGGGACAGCGATCCGCGCCACCATCGCCTCCGCCGTGGCGTCGCTCAACGGCCAACCCTGAGAGCGGAAGGACACTGCGTAGCCGCCACGCGGGTCGATGCGATGGTGATGCGCGAGGTCTGCCGGGGTCTCGGTGATTTGCTGCGCCGCGAGAAAACGCTCGGCCAGAAGCAGCGCGTTGCGATCCTCGTCATCCGCCGAATCCACCGCAGCGAGCGCCTGTGCCGCCAGCGCGGTATCCCAGACCGCGGAGCGTGCGCCGGCCACACGGGTCCCACTGCGGTCGTCTTCCCAAAGCCAACCCTCGAACTGCCGAACAGCCTTGGCGACGTCGACATCGTCAGGATCGGCGGAGTAAAGCGCGAGCGTTGAAAGCAGCCCGCTCAAAGCCGAGATGGATGCGTGGTTGGAGGTGGTGAGCTCCCAACGAATGTCTTCACGGATCGCCGCAAGCGTCTTCTTGCGCCCACGTTCTGTCTGCAGCTTGTCCACCAAGCGAACGAGTTCATAGCCAACCTTGAGCACGGCGCCGGGCACCTCGTAGAGGTCCTCGCGCCGCACCTGATTGCGGCTCGCCGCGAAGTCCACGTTGGCAAAGCCTTCAGGAAAAAGCTCTGAACGAAGCTCCTCAATCACGGGCGAGAGTGCGACCTGGAAGCGCTCTCCATAGAGGGCCGCCATGGCCGAGTAGGTAACCCGCGTGTGGCTTTGGAAGCGCGAGGGGTGGATCGGCAGGCCACTCGGCAGCGCCCACAGCTCGGGGATCACGGGGTTTACGCCTTCCCAGGCGTAGAGCGAGAGCATCGCCAGCCAGAACTTACCCCACGAAGGAACGGAGGTTGCTCCGCCTTCGCGGACGATGAACTGCCGTGCGCTCGCCAAGCTTGTCGCGTCAGCGCTGCAGCCCAGGAGCCTGCTTGCAACGTAGACCAGGGTGGTGACGAACAAGCTCGGTTCGGAGACCTCGGACAAGCCCCAGGTTCCGTCGTGCAGCTGCGTACGATCAAAGTGCAGGAGGAGGCGCTTGCGGCGAGTCTCGTCGATCGGGAGCCCCATCATGTGCCACGCCAGCACGTACTGAGCGGCGAGCATCGGGCACCAGACCACCTCGCCTTCCCATGACCCGTCAACGTCCTGGAGCGCACGCATCGTCTTGCGGCCACGTTCGAGAGCACGAGTTGGATCCCAGCGGTCGCGCCCCGTACGCGCGGCATGCTCACGCGCAGAGGGAAGCTCCACCACATCCGCTTTGGCGGTCGAAGCGCGCAGAGCGCCCGCATAGCGCTCTTCACTCGGACGGGCCTCCTTGGTCTCCTTGTTGTCACCGCTCCGCGGTAGTTCCTTGGCAGGTCGAGCCTCGGTGAGGTGAAGCGCACCGGTGACGAGCCAACGAACGCGCGAGCCGATCTGCTCGGTGATCGAGGCGACGTGCGACCACTGCGAGGTTGCGACGCCGCGACCAACCAAGCGCTTGGCAGCGAGCGCCATGGCCTTTGCAAACGAGCCGCCGAACGCGAGCGGCCTGTGCTCGGTGCAGGCCAAGAAGCGCATGGTGCGAAGTCGCTCGGTTGGGCTGGTGCGCCACAAATCGTAGATGGCACGACGTAGCTCGACCACCTCATCGTGGGTATCGGCGAAGACCTCGTAAAGCGCGATTGCCAGCATTTCGGGAACGCGACTCTCGATCGAGCGCTGCCGACGGTAGGCGGCAAAACTCGACGCTTCGGTGAGCGCCACCGCGTCCTGGAAGCCAAGCGTCATGCCGAGCGCGGTCAGCGGGTGGTGATGACCAACGGCGTCCCCGACGAGCGCTAGCCCGGGCCGCCCGAAGGCGCAGCGCGCGCGGGTTTGATTGGTAGCAAAGGAGATTTCTCCGTGAAGCAGCGCGCGACGGAAGGGCTCCCGCAGGCTCTTGGGCAGAGCATACGCGTAGCTCTCGTACAGCACCGCTTCCTTGTCCCGCGTGATTCGCAGCGAGAGCGGAACGTCGATACAGACGCGGACTAGGTCCGCCGAGATGCGATAGATGAGCACCGGCCCCAGCGCGCCGAGCACGACGTGACCGTAGCCCTCGAAAGGCAGGTCCGTGTTCTCGAGGAGCAGTCCGGCCATGCGCGAATACGTACCCACGTTGCCGCCGATACCAAGCGCTGCGTGCGCAACACCGGAGCGCCCGGCGGCGCCAACGATCTGCTCGGCAAAGATGGTCTTGCTAGCGCCGGTGCGCGAACTGAACGTCAGGTTTTGACCGACGATGCGGGTGGCCTTGGCAGGCTCCTGATAATCGATCCGCGACTGCTTCTGCACGTGGTCCCGCAGGCGATCCACGAGCCGCTCATGATGGAAGGACAAGCCGAACGAGCCCGCTGCGTAGGGAAGAACGATGGGCGAGGTACCGTCGTCGGGGAACACCACAAAGCCCTTGCCTGTGGGGTACGGACGAGACGAGCCCATGTCGACGCCGAGCCGCTGGATGATCTCGAGGCCCGCAGGGTGCAACCACTCGCCAGCGAGCCGACCGCAGGCTTTGGGATTGGCTTCCAACAGCAGCACCTCAGCGCCACGGGCCGCGTACGCGAGCGCTGTAACGCAACCGACCGGTCCGGCGCCGATGACGGCGACGTCATACGAGCGGATGTCCCTTCGCATCACGAATTCTCCTGACGTAGAAGCATGCTCATACCCGTTGTTGATAAAATAAGAAATCTTCTGACATGGGAAGCCCAGATTGCGCGAGGATACGTGCTTCCCGCAGCGTCCTCCCAGCCAGATCGCGGCTGAGAAGAACGGCCGCTATTCGCTCGGCTGCTCTTCGCGTCGGCGCAGGTTCAGCGGCTGTTTGGACAGCTTCTTTGCGGCTTCTCGTGCCAGATGCTGCTCCCACTTGCGGATGGTGAGGTTCTGGAACGCATGTACGGCTGGAGAGATTTCTGCGACCGGCTGGTCCCAGTGACGCTCCCAGCCCTCCTGCTCGGCCTCGCAAGCAACCGCGTCTTCGCTTAGGAGCGGCTTTACATGCAGCTCGTTGGCGGCCTTGATCAAGGGCACCATCAGCCGCTTCGGAAAGCGCAGCGGCAAGAACGGAACACGGAAGCTCTTGAAGTGGAACAGGTAGAAGCTCTTCGTCGTGCGCTCGTCGATCGGCACGTTGAATAGCCAGTGTTTGATCGCGTCATCGGTGTTCGACCACTGGTAGGGATACTGGTAGCCGAGCTTCATGTGGTTCGTATCCACGGCGCGCCGGTCGACGAACATGCCTGTGACCTTGCCACCGCCGACCTTGGTGTCGTACTCGACGAACACCGCGTCGTCGGTCGACTCGAGGTGGGTGAGCTTGGCTTCGCTGAACGGCTTGAACTTGCGATGCAGGTACTCGTGCGTGAAGTCGCTCACGTTGTCGATGATCATCGAGTGATGCGCTTTGATCGTGAACTCGACGGGCACGCAGGCCCAGGGTTCCGGCCCCTCCAGGTCCGGGATCAAGGGCAGCGGGACTTTGGTGGCAGCTTCACGGTCACCAAAGAAGATCCATACGAGCCCATAACGAACTTGAACGGCGTACGTCTTGAGCCTGCACTGCGGCACCTTCAAACCGAATAGGTCGTGGGGCACGTGCGCGAGCCGCCCATCCGAGTCGAACTCCCAGCCGTGATACTGGCAAACGATGCGTTCTCCACGCACCTCACCGATGGAGAGCGGCAGATGACGATGGGCACAGCGGTCTTCAACCGCGCGCAGAGAGCCTCGCTCATCGCGATAGAGCGCGACATGCGTGCCCCAGAAGGTCACCCGCTTGATCTGGTTCTTCGCGATGTTTTTGTCGAACTCGACCGCGTACCAGTAGTTCGGGTCGAGCCCAGCAGCGCGAGCTTTCTCGCGCTTGTTGCTGGCATTCTCGAAGCTGGGAGGGCTCACGCTGCAGCTCCTTCACTCTCTTTGGAACTGGAGTCGGAAGCAGCCGGGGGAACGCTCTCTACGCCACCGCGCGCCGGGCCTTGCGGCACGAGACCGCGTTCAGCGAAGTGCGCGTACGCCTCGTGAATCGCGGAGCGAACATCCGTTGGAGCAAAGCCGAGTTCGTTCTGTGCCTTCGACGTGTCGGCCTTGCGTTGCATGCGTAAGAGGCGAACGGCGGCGGGCGTAAAGCGCAACGGTGTTTCCGGGAAGAACGTCGACATGAAGAGCGACGTCACCTCTGCGACGCCCGCCATCAGCGTGGGCGGCAAGCGGAGCTTCGGGCGCGGCCTACCGGAGACCTCTTCGAAGATGTCCATCAGCTCGTCCACCGTCACGAAGGCCGTCGACAGGATGTAACGCTGACCGGTACGACCGCGCTCGAGGGCGCCAACGTGACCGTCCACCAGATCCTTCACGTTGACGAAGTCGAAACCACCGGGGAGGAACGCACGCAGCTTGCCCTGCGCGAAATCGATCAGCGTGCGCCCCATGCGCGAGGGCTTGTAGTCCCAAGGACCAAGCACCGCACACGAGGTAGCGATCACTGCATCAACACCTTCCACCACGGCTTTGAGCGTCTCGTGCTCGACCAACGACTTGGTGCGACCGTACGGCAGGTGCTCGGCGAACGGATAGAACGGCATGCTCTCGTCACAGGGCCTCGACGGATCTTCCATGTCGAGCCCCACCGCAGAGAGCGACCCCGTAACCACCGTGCGCTTCACGCCAGCTTCGCCGGCGGCACGCAGCAGATTGGCAGTGCCGAGCACGTTGCACTGATAGATATCGAGCAGGTCACGCTCGTTGGCCGACGCAGTGGAAACGCGCGCGGCTACGTGAAAGGCAGCCTCACAACCGCGGGTCGCGGCGAGTGCTGCTGCGGGTTGCCGCAGATCTCCGAACACGCGTTCGACTTTGCGCCCGAGCGCGGCTTCGATGGCATCGATCGCGTCGTTGTTGCTGCCTTCACGAAGGAGCACTCGCACGTCACGGTCTTCCGAAAGCAGGCGGTAGACGAGGTTCGCCCCCACGTGGCCGGCGGCTCCCGTCACGAGCACCTTTCCGCCAAACTCGCGTCGGGGTTGAAGGCCATACGTCTTCGGGGTGAACGATGTCGTCATCGGGTCTCCTTCAAATCCTCGCTTGGAGGCATCTTGCGAATTCGTTGCGTCTTGCCCCGAGTTGGCCCTCGAGAAAGCTCCAACAGCGCCGCTCGGACGAGCAGGCCGCCCAACAACCCCGGTGCGCGCGCGATCGAAGAGCGCGGCCAAAGCGCGATTGGGGTCCTCAGCTGTGACGTCGCCTGTCGCGGCCAAAGCGTCTTCAAACACTCGCATGACCAGAGCTCGCGAGACGGTAGGCGCGCGGCCTTGCTTGAGAGCGTCTTCGCCCAACTCGACTTCACGCAACGTGGCGAGCGCGAGCGCGAGCGGCACGGCGCAGAAGAGCCGCACCGGCGCGGCCTCTACCGGCCACAAGAGCGTGTACTCCTCGGCCTGGTCCAAGTGGTAGCGAGCGCGGGACGACAAGTGGCGGAGCAGAGCCAGCCCCTTCGAGCGCTCGGCTGGCACCAACAAATCAGATAGGGCAATACCGTGCGCGTCTGCTTCCGCCTGCGGCAAGAAACAGTCTCCACGCTCGGCGTCCTCGGCCACGTCTTTGAGGATGTTTACGAGCTGAAGGCCCAAGCCGAAGCTGACCGCCCGTGCTTGCAGCTCCTTGCGTGCGGCTGGCGCTACTGGAAACGAGAGGGCGAATAGCTGCGTCAGCAACTCGCCAACGGTACCGGCGACGTAGTAGCAGTACTTCTCCAGGTCTGGCAGCGTGCGTAGCCGGAGCCCCGACTCTTCATCTGCGCGTTCGGAGTAGGCTCGCATGCCCTTGGACATCTCCGCCACGGAAGGGAAGATGGCAGCTCTCTGCTCGACGGGGAGGCTCGCAAAAACGCGGAAGCTCGCGCCCGCTCGATCACAAAGCAACCGCTCGTGAGGCTTGGGGCCGAGGCCCGCAACTCCGCTCTTGGACTCGAACTCGACAGCGGAAGAGGCGTCCCCTTCCGCTGCACGCGCGAGAACCGCGTCGAACGAATCGAAGAGTGCGCCTCGAACAGCGGGCGCCAACCGACGGTCATCCTCAACGGTATCGACGATGCGACAAAGCAGATAGGCGACGCCGATGGCGTCGCGAAGCGACGAGGGCAGCGCCTGGATCGAAAGTGCAAAGGTTCGCGAAACCGACGGCAGGACTTCAGAGCAGAAGGCCCGATCATTCTCATCCGCCAAACACGGGCCAACCACAGGAGCCGGCAAGCTCGCTTCAGCGGGTGATTCTTTTGGGCAATCAGCACTGACCTCGACTGGGGCAGCGCCAGCTCGCAGTTCGGCGAGGGCGGACTTTGCAGCTTCGAGATTCACCGTCTTGCGGTCGGCGATGGTGCTCGCGACCAGCGGGATCTCAGACTCGTCTGCACCGGCCTGAAGCGCGATGTTGCGCGCGTGCAGACGCATGTGGCCACTTTGAATGCCCTCCGCCGACAAGGCTCGCAACGCCGACAGGTTCTGAGCGAGCCCGGCCGCGGTGACTACGGCTGCGAGTTCTGCGGTTGAGGCCAGATCACAAAGCCGACGATTGATTTTGACGGTGGGGTGCACGTTGACGACGCCACCAACCGTGCCGACGGCCATCGGCAACGTCATACGCCCAACCAAGAAGTCCCCCTCGTGTCGCCAGCGAGCCAGCGCCGTGTAGCGACCGCGACGAGCCGCGAAGGCGTGAGCCCCGGCTTCAATGGCGCGCCAATCTTGGCCCAGGGCGATCAGGACGGCATCGACCCCGTTCATGATGCCCTTGTTGTGCGTCGCTGCGCGATACGGATCTCGCTCCGCAAACACGCTGGCCTCTTCGATCGCCTTCGCTAGCTCGCGACCGCCGTTGGTGCCCTTGCCGTCCAGCGCGCTCACCGGCACCCGACCCTCGACGGTCACGGTGCGCAAGTCACTGAGGTTCGACAGGATGCGCAGACCAACTCGACCACCGGTGAGCTCAGCGACCCGCGGAGCGAGCTTCTCACACATCGAGTTGATGGCGTTCGCTCCCATCGCGTCGCGCACGTCGACCAACAGGTGAACGACGAGCATCGGTCCGAGATTGTCCTCCTCGGGCTCGGCGGGCAGATGTCGAACAAGGACGTCGACAACACCGCCACCTGCGCTAACCAAGCCGAGGTGCCCAGCGTTGGCGGCCGCAATCAATTCAGCCTTCGCCGCGAGCAGAGCTTGTTCAGCGGCGGCTGCGTCCGGCACCTCCAAAACTTGGATCTGACCGATCATGATCGGCGCCGAAACAGTGGAGCGAACGCCACCGCCTTGTCGGAGCAACTTCGCCGCGTAGCTGCAGGCAGCGACCACGCTCGGCTCCTCGACGGCCATCGGCACGATGTGGTCTTTGCCGTCCACCTGCATGTTGACGCAAAGTCCGAGAGGCAGGCCCATCACGCCCACCGCGTTCTCGACCATGTGCTCTGCCTGGCCGTCAGCGAGACCCTTTCCGGCAGCGAGCACCTCGAGGTCCCCGCAGGCGAGTCCGGCGTGCTCCGCAGCGAGCTTGCGCCGCGCGATCATGTCGAGTTTGTAGAATCCCGGAAGCTCGCTTGTTTTTTTCATTTCGGACCCCATCCCCAGCGCAGACGACCGGAGTCGCCTAAGACGGCGCCTGGTCTTTACCTCGAACTCGCCGCACAACCAAGCCTGGCGCAGCCCTGACTTTTGCTGCGAACTAGCGTTCGCAGCCGCACCCGCTTGGTAGAAGTGCACGCACTCGCTTGACCCCCCTACGTGCTTGCAGCACGACCGGTTTCGGCATCGGCTGACTCGACAACCCCGATTCGACGGAGATGAGGAGCGCATGTTCAATCGCATCTTGATCGCAAACCGAGGCGAAATCGCCTGCCGCATTCAACGGACCTGCAAACGCATGGGCATCCAGACCGTCGCGGTGTATTCGGAGGCGGACAAAGACGCGCTGCACGTGAAGGCTGCCGATGCCGCGTACTGCGTCGGGCCGGCGCCGGTACGGGAGAGCTACCTGAACATGGAGGCCATCCTGAAGGCGGCCAAGGATTCTGGCGCGCAAGCGATCCACCCTGGGTACGGGCTCTTGAGTGAGAAGGAGAGCTTTGCGCAGGCGGTCAAGGAGGCCGGCCTCGTGTACATCGGTCCCCCGCCGAGCTGCTTGAATGCGTTTGGCGACAAGATCCGCGCCCGTGCTGTGGCTCGCGCCGCAGGGCTCCAGCCCCCGCCTGGAACCGACGGCCCCGTCGACGCGAACGATGGCGAGTTGATCGCGCGAGAGGCCGAGCGAATCGGCTTCCCGTTATTGGTAAAGGCCGCCGGTGGCGGAGGGGGCATCGGCATGCAAATCGTCGAAACGGCTGACAAGCTGACCCGCGCCATCGAGACCTGTTCGGACCGAGGCAAGAGCGCCTTCGGCGATCCGCGGGTGTACATGGAACGTTACGTGAGGAACCCCAAGCACATCGAGGTGCAGGTGCTGTGTGACCAACACGGCAAGGGAGTCGCGCTGTTCGAGCGTGAGTGCAGTGCCCAACGTCGCCATCAGAAGGTGCTCGAAGAAGCACCCTCCCCCGCCCCTTTCTTCAGCGGGATCGAAGGCGAAGCGCGCCGAACGAAGCTGCTCGCAGACGCACTCAACGTCGTCCAGAGCGTGAAATATGAGGGCGCTGGTACGGTCGAGTTCGTAGCGAGCGCCGAGGGCGAGCTGTTTTTCTTGGAAGTCAACGCCCGTCTTCAGGTTGAACACTGCGTCACGGAGATGATCACCGGCATCGATTTGGTCGAGCAACAGCTGCGCGTTGCAGCCGGCGAGCCGCTCTCCGCCGAGGTGCTGGCTCCCAAGCAAACGGGGCATTCGATTGAAGCGCGTATCTACGCAGAGAACCCTTTGAAGATGTTCGCGCCGCAGCCCGGTCGGCTGGACAAGATCGTCTGGCCCGCGAGCGGGGAGGACGTACGCATCGAGACTGGCGTGCAAGAAGGCGACTCGGTCACGCCCTTCTACGATCCGATGATTGCAAAACTGGTGGTCTGGGCCGAAGACCGTGCAGCCGCGCTTGCGAAGCTCGACCGCTGCCTCGAGGGCACACAAATCACACTCACTGGCCCTGCGGGTCCCAGCACGACGAACCTCGAGTTCTTGCGTAAGCTCGCGCAAACCTCGGAGTTTGCCGCTGGCACCTACGACACCACCACCGCCGAGACGCTGGCCAAGGCGCTCAAGGCCGCAGCGAAGTGATTGGAGGCTATCGATGACCACGCTCCTTGAACGCGCAGAAATCTGGCTGGCTCACGATCCCGAGGCGGGCACACGCGCGGAGCTCCGCGCACTGCTCGAGCGCGCAAAAACTGGTGACACCGTAGCAACCCAGGATCTCGCGGAGCGCTTCGTTGGTCCGCTCGAATTCGGCACTGCGGGTCTGCGCGGGGTGATCGGCGCTGGTGAAAGCCGCATGAATGTCGCGGTAATCCTGCGCACGACCTTCGGACTCGGCACCTATTTGCTGGGCGACCCCGAGGCGAACGTCAAGGTGCGTGGCATCGCTATTGGGTATGACGGTCGGCGCTTCAGTCGCGAGTTCGCCGAGGCGGCGGTAGGCGTGCTCGCAGCGATGGGCATCCCGTCACAGCTCTCCCAAGGGGTGTGCCCAACGCCGGTGCTCGCTTACGCCGTCACGCGCTTGGGATCAGCCGCAGGCATCATGGTAACGGCCAGCCACAACCCGCCCGAGTACAACGGTTACAAGGTCTATTGGGGCAACGGCGCGCAGATCATTCCGCCGCATGACAAGGGCATCGCCGCAGCGGTTGACGGCGCGCCGCACGCGGACCTCGTGCCCAACGTAGGGTTTGAGCAGGCGCGCAAGTCGGGCTTGTTGCAAGACTTCCCGAGCGATCTCGAGCCGGCCTATTTGGACGCAGTTCAGGCACTCTCGATCAACAAGGGCGGCGCCCGCGACGCGGCGATCGTTTACACCGCGCTGCACGGCGTGGGCGATCGACTCGTGCGTGAGACGATGAAACGCGCCGGCTTCAGCAACGTGCACAGCGTCGCGCAGCAGGCCGAACCGGATGGGGAGTTCCCCACCGTCGCGTTCCCGAACCCCGAAGAGAAAGGCGCGCTCGATCTTTCGTATGCGCTGGCCGAGCAGGTGAGCGCCGATCTGATCCTCGCGAGCGACCCGGACGTCGACCGGTTAGCCGCCGCGGTACGCAAGGCCAACGGCGATAAGCCGTTTACGCAGCTCACCGGCAACCAGGTAGGCGTGCTGCTCGGGCACTACTTGCTGACGGAGGGAGCGAAAGGAGACAACCGCGTGGCGCTGGCTTCATGCGTCTCCTCACCGCAGCTTGGCGCCATCGCCCGCGCGCTTGGCGTTCACTACGAAGAGACGCTAACGGGCTTCAAGTGGATCGCGAATCGCGCGATGGAGTTGGAAAAGACGGCCGGAAAATCCTTCGTCTTCGGCTACGAGGAGGCGCTCGGGTACACCGTCGGTCCGTTGGTGCGCGACAAGGACGGCATCAGCGCGGCCTTGCTTTTCGCTGAGCTGTGGGCCGGGTTGCGTGCCAAAGGGCAGACCGTGTTCGATGAGCTCGAGCGCATCGCGCGGGCCTACGGTTGCTTCGTGAGCAGCCAACTGAGCGTCACCATGAAGGGCGCCGACGGCCTCAAGAAGATCCAAGAGGTGATGGGCCACCTGCGCGCAACCCCGGCGTCTGCGTTTGGTCCAGCGGAGGTTCTCGCGCTCTCTGACGTGAAAGCGGGAACCAAACGCGCAGCAGATGGTAGCGAGTCGAAGTTGGTGCTGCCGCCGAGCGACGTGCTCATCTACGACCTCGTCGGCGGGAGCCGCATCATCGCGCGACCGAGCGGCACAGAACCGAAGCTGAAGATCTACTTCGACGTTCGTGAGACCGTGGTTGGCGATGAAGCGATGAGCGCGGCGGAAGCCCGAGCCACCGAGAGAATGGCGGCCATCGCAGCGGCGTTCAAGATCCACGCCGGACTGTAAGAAGAAGCCTGGTCGGGAGGTTTGGGAACCTCCCGACTAGGCCTTGATGAAGGGCAGGATCTCGCTCATCACCGCGAGCTCAGCGTTTTCGTACTTCTGGTAGCCGGCATACCAAGTCTCTGTTCCGATTTTGATTTCACCGTATCCGCCATGGTCCGGGGACTCGAACTCGGATGGGCTGAGCCCCATGGCTTGGAGAACGTTGCCCAGCCATTGATTGTAGAGCAGCCCAGTGTGCGAACTGACGGCGCTGTCGGGGCTCGACTGGTGTGCAGGTTTGGTGAGGTTGCGATAGTCCGCGTAGTTGCCAGTGGTGAAGAAAGCACCAGCGCCTCCCGCGGTGACGACGGGCAGTTCGATCGGGTCGTGCGTCAGGCAACCAGCCTCTTGGGTCCACTGCACCAAGGTGCCATCGAGCACCGTTCCTTCGCCGTCCGGAATTGCGTCGAGCTTGGCGATGAGATCGAGAAATACGGAGCCGAAGAACTCACGATGGGCAGCGGCGATCGTTTGTTGCTGTTCACCCGATGGGAATTGGGCCTGGTGGGCGATGTCTTGATGCCAATCCCCCGCGTACGAGGAGAAGTGATCGCCCACGAACATGGTAGCGATCCTCGAGGTGTCGCAAGCAAACGCGGCGGCGATCACATCGTTCTGCAACTGCCAGAAGCGTCGCTGTGCGCTGGGATCAACGCCGAAGGTGCTGCTGTACTGCTCGACCGAACTCTCGCTGGGCGGCATGATCTCCCCGCAGGAAACCTCCACGTTGAGCTTGCGTTGGAGCTCGTCGAGACGCTCGAGGTGGTCGTCGAGACGCTGCTTGTCTTCGTTCGAGAGGCGACGACTTCCATTGCGCAAGCGCTTGTAGTTCTCGAGCACCCTGTCGACGACAAGCGGCCTCACCGTGGCAGGATCCTCCTCGGGAACGAAGATCTTGTTGAAGAGCACCAGTGAATCGTTCTCGGGTGCGAGATTCTGGATCTCGCCTGATTGATCGATCGGGCTCGTGTAGTAGGCGCTCATGCCGTTGCTTCCCACCACGAGACTGCGCTCTTTGATCGTCGCGAGGTCGGCGTAGAAGGTGTTGGACCAAGCGAGAATCTGATCGATCGTCGGACGACGTGTCATCATCTGCGCGTCGCTGCCGTTGCCGTCGTTCTCGGCAAAGTTGCCGAGATGACCACCGCGGTGGTGTGCGAGATAGAAGCTCACGTCGAGCCCGCGGAGCACGTTCATCTTGGCGGCCAGGGCACTGGTAAAGACGCCAGAATCCGCCGAGAGGACCGGGGAGAGCGAGGCAACGCCGTTTGCTACCTCGAGCGCGAGCGCCCCCCGACGCACGGGGCGCCCTGCGTACTGCATCGACTGGGTCAGCGTGGCCTCGTTCGGGTACATGTTCGCCTGCCAAATCCCGCCGTGGTTCGTTGCCAACGCAACGAAGCGCTTGCGGTCTCCCGGCGCCGCTTTGACTTCCTTCTTTGCGAGCGACGACAGGAATGGCACGGCGAGCACGAAGCCTGCGGCTCCGCGCAGAAACATTCGGCGGTTGCGAGAGATGATCACGGCGCCTCCTGAAATGACCGTCGCTTGAACGCATCGGTGAGTGCGACTGTGCGCAGTACCTCTGCCATCGGCTGACCTTCGTCGAGCGCGGTCGTCAGAGCGTCCAGCGCACAGGCATCGAGTTCAAAATCCTCCATGCGACCGAAGGTGAATCGGAAGTAGTGACGAGCAAAGCACGCGCGCGGCTTCTTACTCGCCGCGATGAGATCGGTAAGCTCGGAGACCGAGCTGACGGCTGCCTCCGAGTCATCGACAGCCGGAACGGCCGTGGCGTCGATCGGCGCCGAGCCGACCACGCTTCCCGCCTCGTCAAACAAGGTTTGCTCTGTGCGCGGACGACCAAGCGAGTCGTAGTTCTCCGACACAAAGCCGAGCGGATTGATCAGTCCGACGTGACAACCTGCGCACGAGCCGGAACCGGTCAGGCCCTCGA
This sequence comes from uncultured delta proteobacterium, assembly GCA_903892415.1. Lineage (GTDB taxonomy): Bacteria > Myxococcota_A > Polyangia > Polyangiales > Polyangiaceae > Xiheicaenibacterium. The sequence continues at coordinate 46,294 of CAITIQ010000323.1, forward strand.
CGACTTCCCTGGTCGTCGAAGACTCACTCAGCTGCGGAGGACTGGCCGCAGCGTTGGGCGGAGGAGGGGGAATCTCGTCGCAAAGCAACGCTTTGCGGATGAAGACACCCTTCATGATTGGACGAGTGTTGGCCGAACCAGTCGAAAGAAAGGCCGCGCGCGCGATCAGACCGCGCCGGCCTTCGAACCCGAACGCCGGAGGCTCACTGCTGCCATCCCAGATCGGTGATTCATAAATTGTCGCGAGGTCCTCGGTGCGAGCGAAGGACTTGTCGCTGGTGAGGAGGTCCTCGAAGGTACCGCCTTGGAACGCATAGTACGTGGCGGCGTCTGCGACCTCAGCGAGCATGTCTTCGCGCAGATCAGGCCCTGGTGTAAAGCCGTTGCTGAAGGCGTCGAAGATCGGATCGCCAACGCGTGAATCGAGCTCCTCCAGCGTGGTGTTTTCCAGCCACTCGGAGAAGAACGTGTTTACCGCCTCGCGCGTGCGCTCACTCGTGTAGATGCGCTCCACTTGAGCTTGGTAGCCAGCGGGCGTTAGCAGCTCGCCCGAACGCGCCGCGGCGAGGAGCTCATCATCGGGCATCGATTGCCAGAAATGGTACGAGAGCCGCGAGGCCAATTCGTAGGCGCTTAGGTCGACGTAGGCGTCCTCAGCGCCCTCACCATGCTCAACGAAGTAAAGCATTTGTGGCGCAGTGAGCAGCAGTGCCACGACGTCAGCGTAATCCGCCGGCTCGAAGGGAGCCGCGCCGGCAACCTCACGATAGAACGCCACGTCCTCGGCAGACACCTCGGAGCGCAAGGCTCGTTCACCAAAACGCTGGATGAAGGCGTCGAGGCAAGCGTCGTCATTGGCTGAATCTGCGTCGGTTGCACAGTCCCCAACGACCTGCGGCAAGAGCTGAGCGGACGTCAGCGCTGCACCGACCTGGCTCGCGATCACGTACGTTACATCGACGTGCTCTTGGTGCACGGCTTGGTCGAGTCGGGTGAACCCACCGTAGTGTTTGTCAGGACCAACCCGTCGGTCGTCGGGGACCTGCGCAAACAAGGGCGTCAACGTCGCAACGATCCCGGGTGCCTCCGCAGGCGCCACGACAGCCACCAAGTCTGCCACCGTGTTCTGATACTGCACGCTCGACAAACGTCGCAGCGGTAGGGCTTGCGGCACCGCTAACGGGTCGCATTCGAAGGAGGTGGGATTGGTCGGAACCGGAGCGTCGGGCGAGGACGATTCGTTCTCGCCGATGTCGCCAATGCATCAGGAGACGAGCCCAACGGCAGCAAGGAGCAGCCTGTGCAAGCGCATGCTCGAATGGTAGTTGAGCCGCGTTCAAAAGATCGGGAGAAACCTACGCAGCCGTAGAAAGCCACATTGCCGCACAGCGTGCGAAGGACTCAGCTCTGACTGGGCCGCCGCAGCAAATGCTGCCCAAGCACCAGCACGTCCATGTTCGTGCGCAAGAAACAGTCGAGCGCCTCCTCCGGACGACAGACCACCGGTTCATTTTCGTTGAAGGAGGTGTTGAGCACCATCGGCACCGACGTGCGCTTGGCGAAGGCGCTGATCAGCTCGTGGTAGATCGGGTTGGAGGTCTTGCTGACCGTCTGCAAGCGGCCGCTGCCATCGACGTGCGTGATGGCCGGAACGAGGGCGCGCTTCTCCTCACGAACCTGGAAGACCTGCATCATGAACGGCACCTCGCCTTGTTGCTCGAACCAGTCGAATGAAGCCTCAGCGAGGATGCTGGGAGCGAAAGGCCGGAACGATTCACGCCGTTTGATCTTGCTGTTGAGGATGTCCTTCATATTGGCCCGGCGAGGATCCGCGACGATGGAGCGATTGCCGAGAGCGCGGGGACCCCATTCCATGCGGCCCTGAAACCAACCGATGACCTCACCGTTTGCCACCGCCTCCGAAACGACCTCACACAAGGAGGCAGTGTCAGCGAAGTGTTGGCGCTGCAAACCGTCAAGCCTCGAGCCTGCTGCATCCAGCGTCTTCTTGATCTCGGCGTCGTCAAACTCCGGGCCCCAATACGCATGGTCCATCGAATGGGTTGGCAACACGCTGCCACCACCTTCGCGCGCGACGACCATCGCCGCACCAATCGCGCCGCCCGCATCACCTGCCGCAGCTTGGATGTAGACGTTCTTGAAGCGAGAGCGCAGCGCGACCTTGCCGTTTGCCACCGAGTTCATTGCACAGCCACCCGCCAGCGCGATGTTGTCGCACGGGTAGCGGCGATACAGCGCCTCGAGCAGGTGGAAGAACGCTTCCTCGTACATGGCTTGTGCGGAATGCGCGAGATCCCGATGGCGATCGGTAAGTGGATCTTCCTTGCTGCGCGCGGGCCCAAGCAACGACTCCAGCGCGGGGGCGTAAAGCCGACCAACCTCGGGCGAGCCGTTGTCCCACGTGTAGTGGAAGGTTTCCTTGTGGTGGACGAAGTAGTCGAGGTTGAGCCTGAACTCCCCGCCCTCCACGAGCTGCACGATGTTCCGCATTTCAGGCAGGAAGGTTGGCTTCCCATAGGGCGCGAGGCCCATCACCTTGTACTCGTCCCCGTAGTGGGTGAAGCCCAGATGTTGCGTCATCGCTTGGTAGAAGGCGCCGAGGGAGTGCGGAAAAAACACGCGCCCGTCCACCTTCACTTCGCCTCGGCTTCCGAAGCCCCAAGCCGCGCTCGAGAAGTCGCCAAAACCGTCCACCGAGACCGTTACAGCCTCTTGAAACGGAGACACCGCATAGGCCGAGGCGAGGTGACAGAGGTGGTGCTCAACGTTGCGCACCGCCCCAAGGAAGCGCTCTCCGGGAAACGCTCGTTCGAGTTCGTCGGCGATGGTCGCCTTCTTCATCGTGTTGGAAAGGCGCTGCCACAACCACTCCGGCCCCGGGCGACGCTTCAACAGGTAGCTGAACTTCTCGAGCCGATTGGCGGCCGGGTCCGTGTTTACGGCCAGCGCGTCCACATCGGAGAGCTTGAGCTTGTTGGCCGCCAAACAATAGCGAATGGCCTCTGAGGGGAAGCCCGCCCAATGTTTGATGCGCCGAAAGCGCTCCTCTTCCACCGCTGCGACGAGTTTGCCACCGACCACCAGACAGGCCGAGGAATCACCGTGGTAGGCGTTGAGTCCAAGCACAACCCTTCGCGAGGGGTCTGTCGTCACCGGGGCGTTGCGAGTCGGCACCGACTTTAGAACGCCCTCCACCCAATCCGTTGCAAGCTTCGTCGAGATCACGCGCGGCCACCTTACACCCGATGGGGACTTCGTTTTGCTGCAATCCGCCCACGGACCGCAGTGCGCCAAAGGCGTCCGCGCGATCTGTTGCCAGAACGCGGAGAACCATTCAAACCTGAAGTCCGCACGATTTTGCAGGCGCCCTGTAAGGACGTCGTAGCTCCGTCGTTTCCGTATCGACGCTGACGCTCCCCTTCGAGTGCACGTCGGAAAAGATTCCCTTCCCAAGGAGGACTCCGTGCGCTTCATCACGACCCATTTGCGCGGCTCACGCGTATACCCATTCTTCATCGGCTGTTTGGTTTCACTCTCCGTCGCTTGCGGAGCCAACGCGCCTGATGCGCCCATTTCGCCCGATCAATTCGCGAGCCATCCAAGCCAGCCCGTGGCGGCCCCGGCCCCGGCCCAAGCGAGTCCCGGAATGGACCCGAGCGCCAGCTCACCTGCGCTTCCAGGAGGTGCTGCAGCTGGAGGCTCCCAACCGGCTCCCCCACCCTCCGTTCCTAGTGGGCCCAGCTCCACCAAGCTGCCCGCAAAGACCTTGACTCGCGGTGCAACAGAGCTCGCCAAGAGCGGAGAACGCCCCGCCAAACCCAACGTATTGATTCTCTACACCGGGGACATGAGCCTGCAGGTTCCTGAGGGCCAGATCGGCAGGAGCATCGACGAAGCCGTGTCCATCGCCGAGCGATTTGGCGGCTATCTCGGAGGACGGACGAACGCGACGGTCAAGCTCAAGATCCCGTCCGGGAGCTTTCGTGAAGCGCTAACCGAGGTCGAGAAGCTCGGCGTCGTCGGGCACGAGAACATAAACGCCGACGACGTCACAGCGGAGTTTCACGACCTCGAGGTGCGCTTGGAGAACCTCAAGGCCACGCGCAAGCGCGTGGAAGAGTTCCTCGCCCGAGCAACGACGCTCGCCGACATGCTGACGGTGCAACGAGAGCTCGAGCGCATCGCTGCAGAGATGGACACCATCTCGGGACGGCTGCGTTTTCTGCGCGAGCATACGGCCTTCAGCACGCTGACCATCTCCCTCACCGCGATCGCCAAGCCCACTCCGGTGGTCGCTGCAGAGCCCCCGCCGCCGCCTCCTGCTCCGCCTGCGCGCACGGTCGATCTTCCCGTGCCGTGGTTTGCCACGCTCGGAATTGTCCCGGTAGGGACGGCTCTTTCGAGCCGCCCCCCGGACAGAACCCGGCGAGCGGTTTTCCCGCACCGGGCTCCCACCTCGGATCAACGGAGAGCAAAGCGCTCCTCGGGCCAGGGGTGTACGATTCTCGGAGTTAGAA
>CAITIQ010000324.1 GCA_903892415.1 uncultured delta proteobacterium
AGCTGGAGCGTTGGCAGGCCACCACCGGCAAGCCCGTCGTTCCCGTTCCCTTCTCGTCGTTGCCCGCCGCCGCTCGCCACAGCTTCCGGCGCGACCTCGACGTGCCGTCCTCTGAGCTGGTGGGGCTTGGTCGCTTCGAGGCAACCGTTCTGAAGGATGTCGACCTCGTGCCAGCCGCGGACGGTGATGCGCAGGCGTGGCTCGCGTGGCTTCAGTGGGAAGCCATCACCGACTACGTCACGCCGGCGCTCCTCGAGCGCCAGGGCCGTGAGCAGCGCGCGCGCTTCCCGCACCACAGCCCACGCGTGCTGAGTGCATCCGAGCTTCTCACCAAGGCACGCGTCGATCGAGACGAGCGCGCCTGGTTCGTGCTCGGTCCGTCTGACCTCGGGCTCTGGAGCTGACCCATGATTTCTCCACTTCACCGTGAACGGACCCTCGACCTGACAGCGGAACCGCTCGGAGCGGGCTGGATGCGAAGGCGCCCAACCAGCGCAGAGACTCGTGAAATCGTGATCGACGGCGTCTGGCGCACCGGGCCGCAAGCTCGATTCCGCCAGGCACTGGTTGAGGGGCTCGACGGCGCGGAGGATGTCGCTCTGCTGTCGTCCTTTCTCCTCGCGGACGATCGCCTGGCCGAGGCAATGCTTCGCGCGGCGAAGCGCGGCGTTCGGGTGTACGTGCTCACCGCCTCCGAGCAGCGCATCGGCAAGGTCGTGCGTGACGACGAGTCCTTCGAGCAGCGCATGGCGGACCAGCATAAGAAGCTGCTGGAGTCGCTCGCAGGCAACGTGCTTCTCCGGTCCGCTGAGCACATCCACGCGAAGTTTCTCGTCGTCGATCCGCAGCTGCCGACCGGCGCGCGCGCTTGGCTGTCGACGGCGAACTTCAACAAGGCCCTCGAGGAGAGCATCGAGCTCGGAGTGAAGCTGGATCCCGAGGGCGCTAGGGCACTGGCGGCCTGCTTCCAGTGGGCCTTCTGGTGCGAGGCCGAGCGCGAGCTACGTGGAGCGCGCCGACTGATCGAGATTCGGCCCAACCATCCCGCTGCGCCTACCCGGCCAAATTGGGAAGCAGTCGTCGCCACGCTTCGAGACGGAACTCGTCTGCGCGACCGCGTGGTCGCGCTGATCAAGGACGCGCGCAGCGAGATCCTCGTGGCCAGCTACGGGCTCAGCGCTGACCACGCCGCCGTTCGCGCGCTCGTCGAGGCAGCGAAGCGTGGTGTGCGAGTCACGTTGCTCACGCGTCCACGGCGCGCGGTAGCTGCCGGCGTCGCCGAACTCGCCTCGGCCGGCGTCTCCATCGTCGCCCACGACAAGCTCCACGCGAAGGCTCTCGTCGTGGACGGCCAGGCCTTGGTTATGTCCGCGAATCTCGAAGCTCACGGGCTAGATCAGGGCTTCGAGGTCGGCGCCGTCGTATCCGGTAGCGTTGCGCGCGGCGTCGAAGAGACCCTGCGAGAATGGGCCGCTTCGTTCCCGTGGGTCTACAGGGCCGACGCGAAGCGGGGCGAGCACCTCGGGGACTTCCTTCCTGCGGAGGCAGGGCTTCGAGACGGCGTCGTGAAGGTAACCGAGTCTCACGCGCAGAAGGTGGCCGCAGTCATCGCGCTGGACGCGCTCGCCCTCGACGACGCGCCCGCGCCCGCACTGACCCCTGCCGCTCCACCAGGAGAGCTTCCGCAGCGCGTGACCTTCGCATGGGACGTGATCCCACCGAGCCTCCCCAAGGGGGCCACCGAGCGTCTGCGCGAGGTCGAGCGCGAGGAGCCGGGCAAGGACGGGAAGCCGAAGAAGACGACCACCCGGATCCCGCACGAGCCGCGCCTGTTCGACCACGGAGGCAAGGTCTACGTAGTTCTCGACAGCAGCTCCGACGCCGAGCGGGCGCGACAAGCCGCTGGGACCTTCGGCGCGACGGTGGTCTTGCGATGACCAAGACTACCAATGGTCGGACCGACGCGGTACTCGTCACGTGGGTGAGCGTGAACCACTGCGCCGCGCCGCTTGTCACAGCCCTCAGCGACCCGAAGAGCCCTCTCAGGGCACGAGTGCGCCGCGTGTACCTCTGCTGGCGAGATGCCTCTCAGCCGGACGGCGATCGGGAGCGCGAAGCGCTGCGCGAGACCGTCAAGCAGCTGCACAGCGAGCTCGACCCAAGCTGCCCCGACATCGTGAAGGTCCCGTGGAAGACCAGCGCGTCGCCCACGGACCACGCCGCGATCCGCACGTTCGCCGAGGGCGCCCTGCGGCGCGTGCGCGACGAGAACCCCGAGGCCGAGGTCGTCATCCACCTCTCGCCCGGTACGCCCGCCATGCACGCGGTGTGGCTGGCGCTCGGCACCACCGGGTTGATCGAGGGCCCCGTTGAGCTGATCCAGACCGCCGACGAGCGCGGGCGCGCGGCGGGCCAGGCACCGGTGCAGTCGGTTCGCTTCGACGTAGACACCTGGCTTCGACGCTACAGGGCGTCGCAACCGCAGAAGGCCGGTGCCGAGGACGACGGGCACGTCTGGGATCCGGCAC
>CAITIQ010000325.1 GCA_903892415.1 uncultured delta proteobacterium
ACACGCTCACGTTTCGGCGTCGAGCCCCAGAGAAACTCGACCTCGACCTTACCCGCCTCGAGCGCGCGAACTCGCCCGCACTCCGCCTTGCTGATGAAGGCCGCTAGCACGAGGTCACCCACCGCAACCGTGGGAGTCTGCAGCGGTGCGCTGAAGGCCTGCGGAATCTCGAAGGTCTCTCCCTCGATGCCGCCCGCTTCGAACGTTGCCTTCGTCCCGTTCTGCTTGACGACCTCGCGCAACACAAGCTCGCTGCTCATGGGGACGTCCTTGCGCGGCGGTGAGTAGACCCAAGCCTGCTTGCCGAGCCCGCGCTTCACGCCCGGATCCTCCCCGCCGAAGGCCACACCAATCGGCGGCGGCGGCCTAAACGCCTCGTCCTGCGCTGACGACGCCTCCCCCGTGGCCGCGCGCGACTGCGACGGCACCTCAGTCACCGCCGCTCCACACCCAGCGAGCAGCGCTATCAGAACCCCGTGCCTGAGCTTCTCGATCTTCATGATGCGCCTCAGACGGAACTCGAACGGACTTGTCGCGTCGATCAAAAAGAAAAAGCGCCTTGTTTCGCCCGTTCCGGCGCGAATGGGCCTCCGTTCGGGCGCCTTCGGGCGCGAATGGCCCAAGGGAGCGGAGGCCTCCGGGCTGGCCCGAAAAGCGGAACTTCGGTTCACCAACCCCGCCCGATGACCGCCCGAAGTGCCGCTTTTGGGGCCAATCTACCGAGCGCTTAGCGTTCCCCCCCGGAGCCGGGCGTCCCCCAAGCACAAGAGCCCCGCCGCGAGCGACCTCGGCGCGTTCTTGCTCCAAGCCCTTCGCACGCCGCGCGAGCTGATCCCGCAGCGCGCGGCGACAGCCGAGGACCACGGCCAGCCCGCCGACTTCGCCAATGCGAGGAACAGGGCGCGCGTCGCACCGCGTGCCTGCACCTGCCCCGGCTGAGCGCGCGTTGCAGCCGCAGCGGCGGCGGCGATCCACGAGAGCGGCACTTCACCGAACGGAAGCTCCGGCTGATGCGCGAACGAGACGGGCAGAGCGCTCGCCGCCTTGCCCGCATCGAGCGCAACGTAGGTATGCCACTCGCGCGCAACCCGCAACGGAGGCCAACCGAGCGCGCTGGCCAACCGTTTGGGCGTGACCCACGGATCGGTGACACAGCCCAAAACGTCGCGATGCGTCGACCAGGGCCACGCGAGCGGATCCTCGACAAGGCCGGCGCGCACCGGGTTGAGCGCCACATAGCGCACGTTGCGCGCGAGCTTCTCGCTACCGCTGAACGCCGACGGCCGCTCCCCAGGCACCCAACCGACCTCCGCCACCGGACCACGAGCGCGCGCACAATTGCCCAGCGCCAACGCGAGCTCGGCGCGGGCCTTCGACGGCTCGCTCGCCTGCAGCACCACGTGCAAATGGTCCGGCATCAGCACAACCGCGAGCGCCTTTGGAAAGGCCTTCCTCAGGTGTGGCCACAGCCAACAGGCGATCGCATGGCTCGATAGCGGCATCGGAGCGTGGTACGCGCGCGCAGCCAGGTGAAGGAACTCGCTCATGGCCGGACCTTCGCAAGCCGTGCGCCAGCGCAAGCCCGCGTAAAGCCCGCGCGATTTGGCCTCCATTCCAGGCTCTCGTCGCGCGTACGCCGGGCGCACGCCGAAAGAGGCGTGGCGGGCGCCAAAGGCCACGCCGGGCCCCAAAAGCGGAACTTCGGTGGACCAGCCCTGCCCGATGTTCGCCCCAAGTTCCGCTTTTCGGGCCGAACCGGAGAGGGCACGAGCACCTTCCAAATGCGACCTCCATCGTGCGCCCTCGCGCGTGGGTCAACCTCGACGCGACGCACTTCGCCAGTGATAGCCTGGTTCGATGCGCTCATGGTTGTCAGCCCTCCGCATCGCCGCGCGCGTCGCCGTCGCAGCGGCCGGCCTGCTCCTGGCCGCGGCGCCCCCAAAAGCGGCGCTCG
>CAITIQ010000326.1 GCA_903892415.1 uncultured delta proteobacterium
CGCGGCTTGGCGCGCAGCGTTCGTCGGAATCTCGCGCTCAAGATCGAGAAAGCGCTCCTTCCAACGCGTGGCAACCTCGCGACTCGAGCCGGACGGCTTGCTGCGGTCCACCAACATTCCGAAGGACCCGCTTTCCTCGGCGGCGACGGCCAAGAGCCGCACGTAGATCAGCTGGCCTTGGATGTCGTCCAAGCACCCATCTTGACCTCGGAGGCCGAGCGTAGCCTGGCGGACGGCTCTCGTCGCGCCGCGCTCGTTTTCCCAAGATGGACTGGCGTGAGGACTCCGATCGCAAGGTTGCGCGATTGGGTTGCAACCTTGCACAGCGAGCGCCGACCGCAACCGCTGCAGTCACTGTGTTGCCGCTAGCCGCGCGCATCTTTTGAGCCACGCCTCGTTGGCACGTTGGCTGCAAAGCGCGAGCGGCGTTCGCCGAATCGGTTGAACGCAACGCAGCCAGGGGGCCGGATGAACGCACTTCCCAAAGCACCTTCCCAATCGGAAAAGACGACCGTTCGCTTCAGCCACGACTTCCTCGAGCTCAGCCGGGAGGCCGACCGGCTCGCCGACTTGCTGCTCGAGTTTGCGTTCAAACGGGAGAAGGTGTTGTTCATGCTCGACCGCAAAGCGGCCAAAGAGGCGCGCGGGCTGGCTGAGGATCTCAAGCGAATGGCCCGTCGTTTCGAGGCAGGCGCAGCTCGCGGAGTGGGTTCGCTCACGCACCTAGCGATGTTGCGCGAGAGCTCGCTGCGCTTGCTCGAGGACGAGCCCGGCAACCCTCCCGCCTCGCGTTGAAGTCGGCTTCAGGCGTCGAACAACAAATGGCTGAGCAGTTTGCTGGCCACGAGCTTGCGTCGCCCTTCGAGCGCGGCTGGCAGCACCAAGCCTTGGGCCTTCGCCTCGAGCGCGTGGGGCGAGCTCACCACCGGCCCAACACAGAGCGGACAGCCCGCTTCACAGCGACAGCGTTCGAGCAGCGTCTTGACCAGCCCCAAGAGCTCGGGCGCGCGTTCGTAAATGCGCGGCGCGAGCCCAATTCCGCCCGGTACGTTGTCGAAAAGGAACAACGTCGGGTCGAACTCCTGCGACATCGTGACCCCGGCGTTGATGCGCGTTGCGTAGTCCGGATCACCAGGCTCGAGCATGCCGTCCTCGAGCGCTTGCCCGATGTCTCGCGGCTCGCACAAGAGCGCGATCGTTGCCACGGTCTCGAGTGCGCGCAGGATGCCGCGTAGACCGTCGATGATGGTTGCTCGCGGCAAGCCCGTCTCGGCGCAGACGCTGGCCGGAACCGTCCACCAGAAGCTTGTCGTGTGCATTTGGATGTCGGGCAAACGCACCTCGCCGTAGCCGGCGTTCTCGTGGGTGAAGAACTTGATCTTTTTGAAGCCGACCACCTTCTCCACCACGCTCACGTCGCCCAGCACGCCGCTGCCGCGGAACAGCTTGCACTCGTCGTTCACGTCGAGCGGCGTGACCTTGCGGTTGGTCATCGCTGTGGTGAAGTAGTCCGGCTCCACTTTGCGCACGAAGGCCTTGTGGTTCTCGTGATCGAGCTTCTCCACTTGGTACTGCTCGCCGTCATGCTGATAGATGGCTTGCTCGTGCAGCATCGTGGGCGTGGCTCGCCAATCCAGCTCGGCCAACGTCTTTTCGTTCTCGACGTCGATGATCACGGTGTTGTCCCAACCGACGCTGCGCAGCGAAACATGGTTGGCCGGGTACTTGTCGGTGGCCCAATGAAAGCGACCGCCTTGCTCATGCACCACGCCGTGCCGTTCGAGGAAGGACAGCGCTTGGGTGGTCTCGTCGTTGGGCAGCGAGGCGTAGGCCGACTCGCGATCGAAGGGCAGCTCGAAGGCGGCGCACTTCAGGTGTTGAATCACGATCTCGGTGTTGGTCGGATCGATGCGGGCCTCTTCAACCGAGCCGTTTAACAGGTGTTCGGGGTGCTCGGCGACGAACTGATCGAGCGCGTGGCTGGCGGTGACGAGGATGGCCGCTGAGACTTTGCCGCGCCGGCCGGCCCGTCCAAAGCGCTGCAAGGTGGCCGCGATGCTTCCGGGGTAACTGGCACAAACCACAGCATCGAGATCGCCGATATCGATGCCCAGTTCGAGCGCGTTGGTGGCGACCACGCCGAGGATCTCCCCCTCGCGCAGCCCCTTTTCGATCTTGCGCCGTGTGTCGGGCAGGTAGCCGCCGCGGTAGGCCATGATCGCGTCTTCGGGGATGGCGCGCTCACCGCTTTCACCAACGCACACCCGAGCACGCAGGTACTTGAGCATGATCTCCACCGAGTTGCGCGAGGGCCCAAACACGATGGTGGGCACGCGAGCCTGCAGCAAATCGGCCGTGAGGCGAACCGCGGCTTTGAGGTAGCTGCCGCGGATACCCAGCTCCTGATTGACCACCGGCGGGTTGTAAACGAAGAACTTTCGCTCGCCGCGCGGTGCGCCCGACTCTGCGATCAGGTGCACCTCTTCTTCCGTTACGCCGAACATGCGCGCTGCGTGTTCGCGGGCGTTACCGATGGTGGCGGTGGCCCCGATGAAGCGCGGTGAAGAGCCGTGGAAACGCAGCACCCGCAACAGCCGCGCGAGCACGTGCGCGACGTGCGAACCGAAGACGCCGCGATAGGTGTGGAGCTCGTCCACCACCACGTAGCGGAGCTTGGCCAGCGCTCGCGCCCAGCCAGCGTGATGCGGAAGGATGCCGCTGTGCAGCATGTCGGGGTTGGTGATGATGATGTTGGAGCGCTCTTTGGCTACGCGCCGCGCATCGCCCGGCGTATCCCCGTCGAAGACGATGGCGCGCGCATCCACGCCAGCGTCTTTGATCAGCTCGCGCACGCTGGCCTCTTGGTCGCGCGCGAGCGCCTTGGTTGGAAACAGGTAGAGGGCCGTCGCGTCGGGTTCACGCGCCAAGGCGTTGAACACCGGCAGGTGGAAACACAGGCTCTTACCGCTGGCGGTGGGCGTGGAGACGACCACGTGTTTGCCGGCCTCGGCCTGGGTGAAGGCCTCCGCTTGATGGCTGTAGAGCTCGCTGAAGCCGCGCCGTAGCAGCGCAGCACGAATGCGCGGATCGAGCGACGCTGGAATGGGCCGCACGTCTTTGCCGCGCCCCGGGTCGTTCTCTTGGGCTACAAAACAAGCTTGGAGACTCGACGTCTGCTCCCACCGGCGGAGCACGCTCTCGAGACCCACGTCCAACTTCCACGGGGGATCCGGCATGACGAAGACTAAACAGATGTGCATCCAGGGCGGAAGGTGCTATCGGATTGGGCCCCGTGGTCGAACCTGAACCTGCCTCCAAGGAGTCCGCGTCAGACCTCGAGCGGGCCGCGCCTTTGTCCGAGAAGGACGAGGGCCTGCCTTCCTACTGGTTCTTCGCCGTGGTCGCCGTGCTCGCGGCAGCGTTGGATCTCGGGACCAAAGAGTGGGCGCGCGAGGCGCTACACGGGGCCGATCCGATTCGCGGAAAACTCCGGGAAATCGTGGTGATTGATGGCTATTTCAACTTTCAGTACGCCGAGAATCCCGGTGGCGCTTGGAGCATGTTGCGCTCGTTGCCGGAGATCTGGCGGCGGCCCTTCTTCTTGTTCGTCTCCACGGCAGCCAGCGTCTTCATCTGCTCGCTCTACGCGCGCGTGAACAAGTCCGACTGGGCCATGAAGTGGGGGCTGCCGCTGGCTTTGGGTGGCGCGGTGGGCAACCTCGTGGATCGCGTGCGACACGGTGTGGTGGTGGACTTTCTGCACGCCTACGCGAACTGGGGAGGCAAAGAGCGGCACTGGCCGACCTTCAACGTCGCCGACGTTTGGATCGCCGTCGGGGTGCTGTTCATGGCCATTTCGATGTTCTCCGGGAAGAGCGCGTTGATGGGCCAAGTCGAGGAGAGCGACTGAAGGGCAGGGGGCGGGCGTTCCACGCTTGCCTTTGCATTGCCCGCGGCGGCGAGGCGCGGTAAACCGCAGCGGATGAGTGACGAGGAGAAGCAGCGAGCCGACGCGCCTTCGGGTGACGCCGATGAGGGCGGCGCCGAATCGGATGAGTCGGGCGAACAAGAGTCCGCGTCACCGGCTGAGCCGCGCCGCGGTTCCCGAAGGCGTTCGGAGAGGACGGCGTTGGAGGAAGTCGAGCCCAGCTCGGATCCAGCGCCCAAGCCCGAAGCCGCGAAGCCGAAGCAAAGCCTCGTTTTTCTCGCGGTGACAGCGGTGATCGCCGCCGCGCTCGATCTGGGCACCAAAGAGTGGGCAGCCGCGCGGCTGAAAGAGCCCGGCGCGAAGATCGTGGTGATCGAGAACTACGTGCACTTTGACCTAGCCACCAACAAGGGTGGGGCTTGGGGCTTTTTGGGCGATCAGCCGGACAGCATTCGTTTGCCGTTCTTCTTCGCCATCAGCGCCTTCGCGGTTTGGTTCATCGTACGCATGTACCGCCAGCTCGAGCCCGGCCAAAACGCGCTCAAGTGGGCCCTCCCCATCGTCCTCGGTGGCGCCATCGGCAACCTGGTGGACCGCGTGCGCCACCAACACGTGGTCGACTTCATCGACTGCTTCATCATCACCGACGGTCAGGCTCGCCACTGGCCGACCTACAACGTGGCCGACATTTGGATCGTCGCCGGGGTGATCTTGATGGCGATCGACGGCCTCACGCCCAAGCCCGCTGTTCGTCGCGTGGTTCGGCGCGTGAAGGTGGTCGAGGACGATGACAAGCCTGAGGGCGGCTCCAAGTCCGAAGACGCTGAAAAGGCCCAGGCCTAGGCAGCGGTAGCGAAAGGAAGCGGCGATGAAAGATGTTTTGTTTCGGATCGCCGACTTCCCCGCCTCGGCGTACTTCGTCTTTCTGCTTGTTGGCTTCCTGTTCGCGACAGCCGCAGGCACGGCTTGGGCGCGTCGCATTGGCCAAGACCCCGACGTGATCGTCGATCTCGGCTTGGCCTCGCTCTTGTTCGGCATCATCGGCGGCAAGCTGCTGCACGTGCTCGCCGACGGTTACCTGAACGACTACGTCAACCTGTGCGTCGCGCCGACCCAGGTGGACTTCAAGCTCGACCGCAACATCTGCATCAACCAGGACACCTCCGGGTGGTTCGCTCCGCCTCCGCGGGCGTGGGACGCGGCCCGCGGCATCTGCCACCCGACCGAGTCCGACTGCTTTGCGTGGTTGAAGTTTTGGAACCCCGGTTACGCCTATTACGGCGGTCTGATCGTCGCTTCGATCGCCGCCTGGTTTTTGCTCAAGCGTGACAAGTTCCCCTTTTGGAAGGCCGCTGACATGGCCGGCTTCGCCATCCCGATCGGGCTCGGTTTTGGACGCATGGGCTGTCTGCTCGCAGGTTGCTGTTTCGGCAGCCCGACCGAGGGCTCCTGGGCGCTCAGCTTTCCAGGCCGCAGTCCCGCTTCGCTCGCGCAGGCCAAGCTCGGCTTGATCGCCAGTTCGCGCATGCCGTCCTTGCCGGTGCACGCGACGCAGATTTACGAGAGCGTCGGCTCGCTGCTGGTAGCGGCCGTCTGCCTTTTCTACGTGCACGGCCGGAAGCGCTATGACGGTCAGGTCTTCTTCACCTTCCTCGGCCTCTACGCGTTACTGCGCTTTTCGCTCGAGTTTTTGCGCGCCGATGATCGCGGTGCAGCGGCCGGGCTTTCAACCTCACAGTTGATCGGCTTGGGGCTCTCGGCCTTGGCGATAGCACTGCACGTGTGGCGCAAACGCAGCGTGGTGAAGCTTCCGCCTGCGCCCGTTGAGGGCTGACGTGGCCAGCGCGCGCCTCACGCTCGCGCTCGTGCTCGCACTTGTTGGTTGTGGAGGCGAACGTTCGTTTCGCTCGCACGCCGTGTATGAAGCTCCGACGCAGCAGCTGCAATTGGTCGCCTTTGCCGAGGGCACCTTCCGCAGCGAGCCGTTCACGCCCTCGTACGTGGCTCGTCGCGCAGCCTCGACCTTGCTCGTGTGCCCGCGGCAAGCCGGCGCGCAGGAGCTGTTGATCGAGTTCCCGGCAGAGGCTGCAGCCGGCTCGAACCGCGATGGAACCTTTCGTGTGCAGGGGGGCCCGAGCGGCGTCTTTCACTTTGCGCCGCGGGGTCGCGGTGCCGAGTTTGCGCGCGTCCTGCAGCTCGCCGGCTACCCCGCGACCCCCGGGCCGAGCCTCGACCAACTGGTGGCTGTACTCGACGGGGTTTCATCGGGACCCAAAGGAACCCCGAGCGCCACGACGTCCGAACTCGTCGTGTTGCAGGCGCCGAGTTATGAAGCCCGCGAGCCGCGCCCGAGCTTCGGTTCCTGCAGGCCACGGCAATGAAGCCGTGCCAACGATGCCGAAGGTGCGAAGAGCCTTCGGCGCAGCGTCAGTCGTTCATCGTGATCGAGCGTGCTTCAGCGCGTTCCCACATGCGCAAGTAGCCCTCGGCCGAGCGGAACAGCGGCTCGAGATCTTCATCGCTAGCGCCGGTTCTACGTGCATCTTCGATCAGCTCGGGCAGCAGCCCGACGTGAACGAACCCCTCGGTGTTGAAGTCGAGCGTGCGGTCCCCCACGTGAGGTTCGGAGAAGGTTACGTCGCCTCCAAAGGAGGTAAACGGGTAGGTCACCGGATCTTTTTGCGGCGTCGTGCACGGGGATTTGTCGCCGAAGCGGGGGTCCGCCGCCCCGGCGAAGCCATTGAGGTCGAAGCCGAAGCCGGGCGCCGGGTAACCGCCCGCCGCAGCCATGCGCGCGGTGCGCTCGCGCAGCGGATCGATCATTGAGCCGGGTCGCTCCGGATCGGGGCAGCGAGAGAAGTTCATCTTCGAGATACCGCCGTTTTCGTAGATTTTGCCGCTGTATTCGGTGCCGTGGGTAGCGGCAGCTGGGTAGCCGTTGGCCTCGAGCAGATCAAAGGCGCGCTGGTAAGACCACTGCGGCAAGTGATCGATCTCGACGATCATCCCGCGCTTCATCAGCTCGTTGATCAAAGTCTCACCGAGCGGCGTGAGGCCGTGACTCTGACAGTACTCGCCCACGAGCGCGGGGGCTTGCAGCTGCTCGAGGAAGGGAATCAAGGTGTTGACCGGCGCTTCGGCGAAGCCGCTCATGTCGTTGGGAGGCGGACCAAAAAATTCTTCACGTGGTTGATTGAGCCCGCCGAAGGTCACGTCGCCTTTGTCAAAGGCGCTGGCCACGCCCTCCGGACAATCCAAGGTGAAGCTCGACCAGTGACCGCTGTTGGCGAAGTTGCCGATCTCGCTGATGGTGCGATGGCCATCCCCAGCCGAGAAGGCGTTGTCATACTTGTGCGTGGGGAAAACAGCGCGAATCCCAAGCTCGTGGTAGCGGTTCAGCTGCTCGAGCAGGAAGGCGTCATCACAGGTGGGCATGCCCTCCGGTTGCACCAAGAAGCAGTCGAACAAGTTGGATACCTCGATGCCGAGGATCACCGCCAGCTTGCCTTCGCTTATCGCTGTGCGCGCCTCGGCTGGGGTCTTTACGACGCGAAACCAACCGCGACCCTCGCCGCCGGACTGCGCGTCGATGTAGCGCTCGAGGTTGTACGCCTCTTCGATGCTGCGATCGACCGTGACCATGTCGTTGCAGCTGTAGCGAACGGGCTGAATGTCCTGGCCGCTGATCAACTCGCACATGGCCGAGTTGGTGGTGGCGTGTTGCACTACGAGGCGCAGCCCGCCGCGGTAAGCGCGCTCGAGCCAGCGGTAGTACTGCGTCTGGTGCGTCGAGCTGAAAGGCGCGTTCGGCCAGTCGGTGAACTTGGGGTAGCCCTCGGTGTTGTGGCTGAACTCACTGAGCGTCCCGAGCAAGAGCGAGGGCAAGAGGACGTCGATATTGAGGTTGCCCTCGGTGCCCTTGTCGAAGGCGAAGCCAAGCAGATCTTTGCGGCCCTCGATGCCGTGGAACTGCGTGCAATCCGGCAGGGCGTGCTCGACGCCCAAGCGGTGAAACGGCGCGCCGTGGAAGATCCCGCCGCCACCAAAGCCGAAGTTGGTGAACATGTGGGAGTGCGCATCGACGATGCCAAAGACGGCCCCGTCGTCGAAGGTGGTGCGGGCGACCTCGCCCTCAGCGTCGAGCGTAAGCTCCGGATGCTCGGCGCACTCGGTCTGCGGGTGAAAAGTCACGTCAGCCGCCTCTTCCTCGGCTCCGAGACCACCACTCGCTGTGAGGTACTCCCCACTGCGCCGGCTGCGCAGCTGGAAGCGTGACTCCTCCTCGAGCGCCACGAGTTCCCACTCGGCTCCCGAGACGTAGCTGTCGTCGAGCAGCAGGATGTCCGACTGCAGCTTGCGCTGCCGCAAGAGCCGGCCTTCCTCAGCAACGAGGTAGTGACGTTCTTCGTCGTAGAGCAAGTAGGTGCCCAGATCCGAGGCCTTCATGAAGAAGCGCGAGCCCCTCTCCGGTCCCGTTGCCGTGGCCGCATACTCGAGCCGTGTTTGTGTCGGCGCGAGCCAGCGTGGGCTACTCCCGCTGCGCGCCGACGCCGCTACCGAAAAGCAGCCGTTGGCAAAGGCGTACAGGTCTTGGTCAGGCGGCGGCAGAGGCTGCACGACCTCATCCTTGCATGCTGATCCGGCCAAGCTGATGAGCAACCCTGCGACGAAAGAACGCGAACGTTTCATGGCCCTCTTGGCCAGCCAGACTACAGGGCAAGCGCCTGCGTGTCGCGGAGTTCGCCCAAGATGTGCCTTGCCTCGAGGATGCGCACCGGTTTGTCGCTGCCCTTGCGCAATACCATCTCCGAGCCCATCGCAAGGTCTCCCAAGAAGGAGAGGTTCTTGCCTTGGAGCGGCAGGGGCTCGACCCCTTCAATTTGATCGACGCAAACGCCGACCCTTCGTTTGCCTTCCTCGATCACGATCACCAGCTCGCGCTGTTGGTCGCGAATCAAGGCTCGCAGGTCGGTCAGAACGCGAATCAACGTCGCGAGCTCTCCCGTGCGCTTTGCTTCGATCAGCCCGAGCGCTTCGTGCTGCTTGCCGCGTTCGCTCAGCTCGAGCGCCTGCTTCGCCGTAGCGTGGATGGCTTGGTGCGGCGCATCGAGTTTGGACAACTCCGAACGCAACACGAGATGTTCGGTCTTGAAGTTATCGTACCACACGCCGAAGGCACATTTGTGCGGGTCGGTGGCCTTGGTAAAAGGATCCCCAGTTCGAACGCAGCGCTCGAGCTCAGTGAGCCACGCTTCGTGGTCTCGTTGGCGTTGCTCGAGCAGCTCACACAGTGCCTCTACATCCGCCATGGCGCCGGTCATGCCGAGCATCAACCTTAGGTCGAGCAGTGGGAGGATGGTCCCCCGCAGGTTGATGACACCACGCATGTATTGCTGGGATCCTGGAACGCGCGCGGCGGGAAGGGCACGGACCATTTCTCGCACTACCGTCACAGGCAGCGCGTGAAGTTCCTGCCCAAGGCGAAAAAGCACATGACCAGCCATCTGCTGGGCTTCGTCTTGGGATGCTCCGGCCATCTATGTGGACAACGGTACAAGTACCGGTGGGTTTAACGTGTGGCCCGTGCCAACGCCGAACGCGGTGGCGGCGAAATTGTTGGAACCCTTTGTGCATAGGCAGGCTCTCAAGAACAGCGGCGTGCAACACGCCCGAGCAAAGGAGACCTGCAATGTGTAGTCGAGTTCAATGTTCTAAGTGTGGTCGGCCCAGCTACGCCGGTTGTGGCATGCACGTCGAGCAAGTGCTGGGGAATGTGCCGCGCGCTGAGCGCTGCCAGTGCCGCGAGCAGGCCGCCAAAGCTAATGCGCAACAAGCTCCGGCCAAGAAGTCGTGGCTCGATAGTTTGCGAGGGAAGTAGCCATGGATTGGCTAGGAATTGCCGGCTTCATCGTGTTCTGGGTCGTCCTTCAGACGTGGGTTTTGCCCAAGCTGGGTGTGGCTACCTGAGCGGTGCCCAGCCCGCGCCGGTCGGCGCGCCCGAATGCAGCTGACATTCCGCCAAAGGCGGATGCAGCAAACAGAATGGTCTCATCGAAAGAAGATGCCTGATGACCGCCTTTAGCCTCAAAAAAGAACTCAGCTGTAGCTTTGACGACGCGTTGAAACGCGTACCTGAGGCGCTCAAGTCGGAGGGCTTTGGCGTGCTTACCGAGATCGACATCCAGAGCACGCTCAAGGCCAAATTGGGCGTGGATTTTCGCCGCTACAAGATTCTGGGCGCTTGCAACCCGCCGCTCGCCTACGAGGCGCTCAGCAGCGTGCTCGAGGTCGGGTTGATGTTGCCGTGCAACGTGGTCGTCTATGAGAACGATCTCGGGAAGGCCACAGTTTTGGCCATTGATCCGACGTTGACCATGGCAGCCCTTGGTGAGCCGGCGCTCGTGGAGCTCGCGGCGAAGGTCAAAGAAAAGCTGGGTCTCGTGCTCGCCAAACTCGAGTGAGGCTCGGTGCATTGGTTGCCCAGCACAGAAGGAGCGCTGCCTCGGCCCGCTCCTTCTGTCGTTTCGAAGGTGGGGTGGAAGGACGATGAGCAGCTGTGTTTCGCGATGTTTCATATTGTTCCAAGCGTCGATGGGCGAGGCCCTTTCACGCATTGGCACGGATTGCGCAAGCATGCCGCTATGGCGCAAGACCTTCTGCTCGAACGGCTGCAAGCGGTTGAGACCCGACTCGAACGGATCGAGCTTTTGTTAGCGCGCCTCGAGAGCCTTCAGACCAGCGCGCAAGGGCTCTTGGCCGTGGGGGTGGACGTCGTTGACCGCGCTGCAGCGAAGCACCCCGTTGAACTCGAAGCCCGACTTCACGCCTCGCTCGCCCTGCTCGAACGGTTGTCCCGCCCCGAAAGCGTCGCTTTGCTCGCGAAGGCAATCGAGCTCGCAGCACAGCTTCCTGCTGGACTTGCGATGCTTACCGACTCCTTCGATCAGCTCGCTCAGCGTCTCGCCGAACAAGGCATCAACCTCGAGGAGCGCTTCGTGGTCGGGTTGCGCGTGGTCGAGCGCCTGACTGCGCCCGAACTGTTGCGCCCACTCGAACAGGTGCTTTCGCACCATGAGGCCCTGCATCGGATACTGACCTCCGGAGCGTTTGAGCCAGCAGCGCTCGACGTGGTTGGGCGCGTTGCAGAGTCGCTGGCTGCTGCCGCCAAGGACCCAAGGCCTGTTGGTCTTTGGGGAGCTTTACGTGCCGCAGGCACCTCCCCGGTGCAGCACGCTCTCGGCTTCGCCATCGCGCTTGCGTCTGGGTTTGGTGAAACACTCGCGAAGGCTGGGAGACCGGCCGCGCTTTCCGCAGGAGCCTCGAAATGATCGTACATCATTCCGTTTTGATTGCTGGTGGCGGTAGCGCCGGTCTCACCGTCGCCGCTCGCCTTTTGGCCGCCCAGCCCGACCTCGACGTCGCGATCATCGAGCCCTCGGAGCACCACGACTACCAACCGCTTTGGACCCTTGTTGGCGCGGGCGTGTTCGATAAACAGGTCGCACGGCGTGCTGAGGCTGACTACATCCCGAGAGGAGCTCAATGGATTCGAGACGCGGTAAAGGAGTTCCACCCGGAGAAGAAGCAGGTGCTTCTGCGCTCGGGAGACAGCGTGACCTACGACCAACTCGTGGTGGCGCTCGGCATCCAACTCGACTGGAGCAAGATCGAGGGACTCGACGGGCACCTCGGCAAGGACGGCATCTGCTCGAACTACAGTTACGACACGACGGATTCAACGTGGCGCTTTCTGAAGGACTTTAAGGGCGGAAACGCGATCTTTACTTTCCCGTCGACGCCGATCAAGTGCGCTGGAGCACCGCAGAAAATTATGTACCTTGCGGACGACCATCTCCGGAGGCTCGGGGTGCGCAACAAGTCTTCGGTCATCTTCGCCTCGGCCGGTGCAGCGATCTTCGGGGTGAAGCGCTATCGCGATGCTCTGGAGCCGATCGTCGCGAGAAAGCAGATCGAGACCCACTATCGACACGATCTGATCGGCGTTCGCCCGCAGTCGAAGGAGGCCATCTTTCGCCACCTCGACGAGAAGAAGGAAGTCGTCATGAAGTACGAGTTGCTGCACGTCGTACCGCCGCAGAGCGCGCCCGACGTCGTCAAGCGTAGCCCTCTTGCAGACGCTGCAGGTTGGGCCGAAGCCGACAAGTTCACGCTGCAACATCCGCGCTTCCCCGAGGTGTTTGCGTTGGGTGATAACTCCTCCCTGCCGACTTCGCGCACGGGAGCTGCAGTCCGCAAACAAGCGCCGGTACTCGCGCTCAATCTCCTCTCTTTTCGTGCCGGCAAGCCGCTTGAGGAACGTTATGACGGCTATGCGTCTTGTCCGCTGGTAACAGGCTACGGAAAGCTGATCATGGCAGAGTTCGGCTACGACGGCGTGACGATGGAGACCTTCCCTTTCGACCAAACGGTGGAGCGCTTCAGCATGTACATGCTCAAGGCCTACGGCCTGCCTGAGCTCTATTGGAACGGCATGCTGCGTGGCCGAGTCTGAACCTTGGGGCGCCCGCAGCGAAGCGGGCCTTCAGGGAAGCGTCGCCTCGGCTTGTCGTGCCTTCACTGCGGGTAGCAACACACGCACGGTAGTCCCTTCACTTTGGCGGGACTCGATGCTCATGCAGCCGTCTGCCTTGTCAACCATCGAGCGAACGATCGAAAGCCCCAGCCCGTGGCCCGTTTGCTAGCCGGCGCGGGTAGAAAAGAACGGCTCGAAGATCTGCTCGCGCATTTCGATCGGGATGCCGTGCCCGCGATCCTCGACGAGCATTTCGAAGCGCGGCGGCTTGAGATCCGTGATGCTGCGCGTTCGGACCACCACGGCCTCGGCACCGTTGCTGGCCTCGATCGCATTCAGCACGAGGTTGCTTACCAGCTGGTGGAGCTGACCTGGCAGCAGGCGAACCTCGCCCACGGTGGCGTCTAGATCGACCTTGATCGGCGTGTGCCTGCGATCGGCGTGGGAGAGGAGACGGACGACCTCGAGAATCCCGGCGTTGAGCGCGGCAGCGCAGTGCCCCGTCAGCGCTTCTCGCGAGTTGACCAGCTGACGAGCGAGGCAAACAGCTTGCGATGCAGCCTCGTCGACGATCGCCAGCTCGCTTGCAAGAGGGTCGTTCGCCGGCAACGCCTGCTTCACGAACGAGGTGTGGTAGCGCAGGGCGGTCATCGCGTTGTTAAAGTCGTGCGAGAGTTGGTGCGTCGTGAACTCCGACGGCGGAGGCCTTGTGTGGAGTGGCGGCTGCCCTTCGTCTTTTGCACCGAG
This sequence comes from uncultured delta proteobacterium, assembly GCA_903892415.1. Classification (GTDB taxonomy): domain Bacteria; phylum Myxococcota_A; class Polyangia; order Polyangiales; family Polyangiaceae; genus Xiheicaenibacterium. The sequence goes on from CAITIQ010000326.1 coordinate 13,209, forward strand.
CTGCAGCAGGAGGAAGTGCTCACCGTCCAGTGGCAGCGCGGCCAACTCAAACCAAAGGGCCGCACCCGCACGTGTGTCAACTTGCCCCAGCGGTAGCTCTGAGCTGGCAAGTGCTGTGGACGCTGGCGGCGATAGGACAGCGCCTAACTCTGGCAGGCTGGTGAGGATGTTGCCGCGGACTGCTTCTGCACCCAACTGCCGTTCGGCGGCTTGGTTGCTCACGATGATGTTCCCCGTGCAATCGAGCACCAGAAGCGCTCGATGAGCAGTGTCGAACGCGGCCATCTTCAGCCTGGCCTCGGCGTTGTGGGCGGATCCAATCATTCAGCCATCCTCTCGAGAGAGATGGGAGAGCAGCAATCGGACCAATCACGTAAACGTTGTCCGGATTAACCCGGACGGCGTGGCAAGCCCGCTGCCGCCGCAACGCGGGTGAGCCCTGCGACGTTGCGCACGCCGAGCTTGCTCATCACTCGCTCACGATGGGTCTCCACCGTCCGCGGAGAGAGCCCCAAGGTCACTGCGACCTCCTTCGTCGTGAGGCCCTCGCAAACCAGTTGCACCACCTCGCGTTCACGCGCGCTGAGGGGCTTGAGCGGTGTTGTCTCGTCTCGGAAGACTGCCATCGCTTCCTCGCAGAAGTAGGACTTGTGCTGGGCCACGCGTTCAACCGCCTCGAGAAAGACCTCTGGTTCGGCTGTTTTGCATACGTAGCCGAAGGCGCCCGCACGAATCGCCTCACGTACATGATCTCCGTCGACGTGAAACGAGAACACCACGCTAGCGCCGCCGCGGCTCGCGTATTCCCGAACAAACTCGAGACCCGAGGCCCCAGGTAACTCGATGTCGACGACGGCTACGTCGTAGCTGGGACCGGGGAGGCGCGCCGCCTCGACCGAGGTGCGGCTTGCGCTGACCGAGTGTCCTGCCGCGCTTAGCACGGCTTTGAGGCCGAGCGCTAGGATCGGGTGATCTTCGAGCAGCAGCACCGACAAGTTCCGTTTCGGAGTCGGTGCATGTTGTCTCAAGGACGGTACCCTAGCACCAATCCACGCTTGAGGTGGGCTAGCATGGCCCCGTGGGGATGCGAGGGCCAGGACCCGGGACGTGGTCCGCGGGGAGAATGATCGGTGGTCGCTACCTCCTCGAGTCGGCTTTAGGCAGGGGAGGCTTTGGCTCGGTCTTTCGCGGCAAGCACTTGGGCAGTGGCCAACCCGTTGCGATCAAGCTGCTCTCACGTGAAGCGCTCAATCAGCGCGATGCGCGGAGTCGTTTCGATCGCGAGGCTGCGCTTGCGATGGGCCTTCGTCACCCGAGTACGGTGCGCGTGCTCGATACAGGGGATGCTGGCGACGGCACGCCGTTCATCGTCTTCGAACTGCTGGTCGGCTGCTCGCTCGAGGAGCGGTTGAGCGTCGCCGCGCTGCCCCTCGACCAGGCGCTCAGCATCGCAATGGACGTCTTGGGCTCTCTCCAGGAAGCTCACGAGCAGCAGATCATTCATCGCGATGTAAAGCCGGCCAACGTGTTCCTATGTTCGGAGCCAGCCAAGTTGGTCAAGCTGTTGGACTTTGGTATCGCCAAGTCGGCGGTCTCGGGAGAACAGCCGCTTACGGTGCAGGGCGCCATGGTGGGGACGCCGGTGTACATGGCGCCGGAGCAGATTCGTGCGGCCGCGCTCGGGCCCGGAACGGATCTGTTCGCGCTTGGGCTGGTGCTGGCGGAGATGCTGACGAAAGAAGCCGTCTATCAGGGCACCGCGCTGGCGATCTGCACTGAGAAGCTCAGGGGGCGCCCGGCCGAGTTCCGCTCCCCACTGATTCCACTGTCGCTCATGGCGGTGTTGCGCCGGGCTACGGCGCTGGAACTCGCCGAGCGTTACAAGTCGGCGGAAGACATGCGGCGCGCGCTCGTCGCCACAGGTCTGTTGCCGCGGCCCGCGAGTTCTCCGCCGGTACAGCCTGCTTCCGGCTTGCACGGCACCCAGATCATCTTGCGCAAGGACTCGAGTCCGCAGCTGATGGCAGCGTTGGCGGCGACGCATCCAACCCCGCAGCAGCGCCCTGCGAGCTCACCAGGGCTCGCCGGGCTCGCAGCCACCATCGTGCAGGAGGCCAACCCGATGGCGAACACCGTACCGCAAGGGCACAACGCAGCCCTTGTTGCGACCATGCGGCAACAAGCGGGCGACCGAGCGCCACGCGTTGCCCCGCAGAGGCCGAAGGCGAAAGCGAGGCGGGCGCTGTGGCTCATCGGGCTGGCGGTTCTTGTTGCGCTCGCGACGGCGAGCGGAGTGGTGGCGTTCTTGAAGTTACGTTGAGCAAAGTTAGCTGCGGCGACGGCAGGCTTCCTGGTATCTCCATCGCATGAGCCTCGACCAGCCCTCCGGCCCAAGCCGCGCCATGTTGCACCTCCCCGAGACCTTCGACATCCCCGATGCAGACACGATCGTGCAGGATGCTCGAGCCATCCTGCTGCATGCGCTGTCGCTTCGAAAGGAGCTCGCAGAAGGGGAGATCGTGGTTTCGCCTGTGTGGGAAGGGCAGGGCGGTCAGGCTGCGGTGCGAGCGGCGCTCGTGCCTCCTCAGGTCGTCGCCCGCTACTTCGAGGGGCCCGGCATTGCTTCGCTGCGTGATGCCGGGGTGATGGGCATGCTTGCAGACGTCGCGGTGATGTTGCTGGAGGAACCGGACGCCGCGGCGGAGGTGCTTGCCGCCACCGAGCAACTTTGGATCAGCCCCGAGGCGCCGGTCCGAACGATTGACGTTCCGTACAAGCCGCATTTCAAGCTGCTGACCTTGGTGATCGCCGACCTCGCACGCAAGGTTGGTGCAGGCTTCAGCGAGCTCGAGTGGATCGCTTCGTTGGGCTTGCTCGATGCCTACCACGATCCGGCATCGGATCCGCCGCGTGACGAGGTGCTCAGTCAAACCGCTGCCAAGACGTTGGCGATGTGCGCCGAAGAGTCCGAGTGGATGCGCGCACACGTGCAAGGCCAAGCCTAGCTCACGGGGGCTGCCACTCTTTGCGCCCGGCGAGTCCAATTTGTGAGGCGTTGAGCGCCGATTGGCACGTGTCGCGGGCCACGTCCGCGGGGAGCTTCGCCGACCAACTCGCGGCGTTGCTTCTCGCGGAGCTGCATTCGAGGGCGGTCGCTCCGCTCGAAGGAGAGCACATCAGCCCTACGTAGCTCGCGCAGGCCGCGCTCATCGCTACCGGGGCTGTGCTCGGGCTGCTCGTTGCAGAAGGTCCCGGCGCTGAGCTCGTCGTGGTTACCGCGGGCGATGTGCTGGGCTTCGTCGGTGAGCTGGTCGAGCTGCTCGAGGCGACTGCAGTGGGCGAGGCGGAGGCGGCCACACCGGCGGAGGGCCCCGCAGGGCCAAAGCCCTGCACTGCGGTTGGGCTTGGGGCGGACGTTGTCTCGGCGGCGGTCGAAGCCGAGGCTGCGTTCGGTGTTGCGCTTGCTTCACTGGCCGAGCTCGGCGCTGGCGGTTCGGGGCTGCGCGCGCGCACGAGCAGAGCAGCTCCGCCCGAGGCGAGCACCAGCGTGACGCCGATCGCTGCGAAAGGAAGCAGGTTGCTTTTCGAAGATTCCGCTTTCGGCGGTGTGGAGGGAACCAGGGCCGCCCGTCGGATTGGCGTTGCGGGTTGGGTAATGAAGCTACTATGCGGGGTTGCTCGCTCGGGTTGTGGCAGGCTCATGGGGAAGCCGGAGACGGCAAACACATGTAGCCGCGAAACGGCTTGCGGCGTCTGATGAAGCACGGTGGGGGCTGTCGCCAGGTTGAAGCGCCTTTGCGTGGTTGGATGCGCCTCGACAATCCAAGCCAGTAGCTCGCCCGCCGAACTCGGCCGTCGTTCGACGTCGAGCGACAGCGCCCGCGCCAGCGTCGGAGCTAACTCCTTCGGGATCAGCGCGCCGTTCGGTCCCGACGCCGAAAGGTCTGGCAACATACGGCCTTGCGGATCGCCTTCCTCCCACGGCAGCCGACCGAGCAACATCACCACGAGCACCAGCGCCAATTCATAGAGATCGCTGCGCACCGTGGCGCTTTGTCCAAACAAGCGCTCCGGCGCCATATAAGCCGGCGTTCCGCGCGAAAAGCCAGCTCGCGTTGTGGTCGAAGGCGAGGCGTCGATCTCGCGTGCGATGCCGAGATCGAGCAGGACCAGGCGATCCTCCGGCTCGACCCACATGATGTTTTGCGGCTTGATGTCGCGATGCACGAGCCCGGCGGCGTGCAGCGCGCTGACACCGTGCACGACGTCCTCGAACAGCGGCAGCGCCTGCTCGAGCGCGATCGGTGCTGAGTGGTCTGCGAGGGTGCGCCCGCGCAGCCGCGGCATCGCGATGTAGGGACGGCCGTCGGGTAAGAAGCCGGCACCCAAGAGCGATATCAGCGACGAATGAACGACTCGCTGCATGCGCTCGGCCTCGGCCAAAAAGCGCGTGCGGTCGGCTTCTGTCACAGGGCCTTCGGCTTGGATCACCTTGAGCGCGATCTCTCGAGCGCCCCAACGTGCGGCATACACGACCGAACTTCCTCCCTCCCCGAGGATGCCGTCGATCTCAAACTCGCCGAGCGTTGAACCGTGCACCGCTACCGCCAAACTGCGTTCACGTTTGCGCGAACGTCCGCCGCGATGCGTTCGAATCGAGGGTTGCCGCGCAATGGCTCGAGCAGCGGGCAGCGGTCGAGCCAGACGATGTCGTAGAGCAGGGTGCTGTGCGCTTCAATCAGCCACTCCAACGCGCCTTCAATGTCCCCCGCGACGGCGTGGAGCTCGACGCTAACCTGCCGCAGGATGGTCCCAAAACGCATGTTCACGAAGCGTAGGATCGGCACCATCGCTGCCACCGCCGCGAGCGGATCGGTGTTGCCGAGATAGGCCTCCGCCACGGCGTGGAACAAGTCCGCCATCGGCGCGCCCAAGACCGAGGCTTCCGCTCGCACCGCCTCGAGCCTTACGCGGTCTTTCCAGAAGGCGCCGGCGCGCAGCCGCAGGTGGAGCGGTAGGAAGGGGGAGGAGACCTTGGCAACCTCGGCGACGGCCCGCTCGAAGGTCGCTACGTCGTGAATGAAGGCAGCGTAGCGAGCGGTCTCGTAGTGATACGCGGGCGACGTCGGTTCGAGTTGATAGGCCATGGCGAGCCGCGCCAACCCTTCTTCCACCTTGCCGGTCTCGCACTGCAATTGCCCGAGGATGTGGTTCGCGTCGGGGGAGGTCGGCGCGAGCTCCAGCGCCCGGCGGGCGGAAACGATGGCGTCGCGAAGTGAGCCCTTTTGCGAATTGAAGCGGGCCGCGGCCACGTGCGTTTCTGGCTGTTCGGGGGCGAGCCGCAGCGCCTCGTTGACCGCTGCTTCCGCGGCTGCGCCCCAGTCACGTTGTGGCGCTCCGGTAGGGAAGAACCAGGTCTGCACCGTAGCGATGGCCAAGGCCGCGACCGCCGGTTCGAAGTTCGGGCTCGAGGCCACGGCCTTCTCGAGCAGCTCGACGGCCTCCGCCACTTGGTCGAAGCCTTGGGCGCGCAAGATCTTACGGGCTCGCAAATAGGCCTCCACCGCTGCTTCGGGCACCGCCTCACTCAGCTTGCGGGTGGTGATTTCGAGCCGTAGCGTCTCTGCGATCAGATGCCCCGCGCGATCCTGAAGTTCGAAGATGTCGGCGATCCCGAGATCGAAGCGCTGGCTCGTGAGCTGCGTCCCCGAGGCGTCGAGCACCCTTACCGAGACCCGCAGCTTCTCGCCGATCACGTGCACTCCGCCGTCCACGATGTAGTCCACCCCCAGCGAGTTCGAGAGTACGCGCGGATCGCGCTCTTCACCGACGCGGCCGACGGCGGAGCTGCCGAGCACGCGCAACCCTTTGGTGCGCGAAAGCACGTCGATGAGCTCGCTCGAGAGCGCCTCTCCCAGGTAATCGTGGTCGGCTGGGCCACGGTAGCTGAAGGGTAGGCAGGCAAGGCCGAGCCGGCTCGCTGCCCGCACCACGGTGCTGATCTTGGGGACCGCGGTGCGACCAGGCGTGCGCAAAAGCGGTACGCCGGTAGCGAGCGAGGGCTGCACCTGTTCGAGAATCTCCGTCAAGCAAGCAGCGATTTCCTCTGTGCTCGCCGGCCGATCCTCCGGCCTCTGACGCAAGCAAGCCATCGCCAGCGCAGCGAGCTCCTCGGGGCAATTGCAAAGCGTACGCAGCTCGGGTGGCGCGTCGGTCAGCCGCGCGAGCGCGACGGCCATGCCGTTGTCGCCGGGGAACGGTGGCCTTCCAGCCAACATCTCGAACAGCAGCGTGCCCAGCGCGTAGATATCCACCGAGGGGCCATTGCTCGTGCCGGCTACCTGCTCAGGGGCCATGTACGTTGGCGTGCCGACCACCTGGCTGTCGGCAGCGCTGCGGTCGATCACGCTTGCGATACCAAAATCCGAAAGCACCAGTCGACCGTCTTTCGCCACCAGCACGTTCTCTGGCTTCAGATCGCGGTGCACGACCTCTACGCGATGGGCCGCACTCAGCGCCTCGGCGATCTTCAGCGCGACGAAGGCCGCTCGCTCCGGCGCGAAACTTCCCCCGGCCTCGTTCATATGCCGACGCAAATCAGCGCCGTCGACGTACTCCATCGAGATGAACAGCTTGCCGAAGTGATCGTCCAAGTCGTAGATGCGCACGACGTTCGAGTGCGTGATGCGACGTGCCACGCGCACCTCGCGACGGAACAGATCGATGGCACCCGAGCCGAACGCTCCTCCGAGGTCGAGCAGCTTGACCGCCACCCAATCCTCGACGAGTTCGTCGCGCGCTCGGTAGACGACGCCCATGCCGCCGCGTCCGAGCATCCGCTCGATCCAATAGCGGCCCGCAAAAAGCTCCCCCAACGGAAGCTCAGCGTTGCCGCGCGTCGACTGCGAATCGTCGCCCCCGAATAGGACCGTTGCATCGGTCGCCTGTTGCGTTAGGTCCTTGGCGGACACGGCGCGAGCATAGCCTACGGCGCAGCTTGAAGCCGCACGGTGTTTGGTAAACGCTGACGCATGCCTGCTGTGAAGCTCTTTCAGCTGCCGGGAGCCTGGGGCGCTCCCAGCGTCAGCCCGTTCTGCATCAAGCTCGAGACTTACCTGCGCTTGGCCAAACAGCCGTTCGACTCGCGCAGCGGTGCTCCCATGCAGTCACCAAACGGAAAGGTGCCCTGGACCGACATTGATGGCGTGGTGGTCGCCGACTCGCAGCGCGTGATCGAGCATTTGGCTGCGCACCACGGGGTGGATCTCGACCAGCGATTGAGTGAAACCGAAAAACGCCGCAGTCACGCCTTGCGGCGCATCTTGGAGGCCAGCACCTACTTCGGGCTTTGCTGGATTCGCTGGGTGGATGAAGAGGGCTTCGTTGCTTACAAGCCGGTGCTGCTGAAGATGGCTCCGCCGGTGCTGAATCATTTGGTGCTGCCGCTGCTTCGACGCGGGGTGAAGAAGCAAGTGATGGCGCAAGGGACTGGCCTGCTCAGCGAGCAGGAGGTGCACGCGCTGGTGGCTCGCGATTTCGAGGCGCTCGATGAGGCGCTCGGCGACAAGCCGTTCGTTTTTGGCGATGAACCCACCAGCATCGACGCCGTGCTCTTCGCCTTCGTCGAGAGTCTGATGGCGTTCCCGGTCGAGGGGCCGTCGAAGGCTGCTGTTCGCGATAACACGCGCTTGCTGGAGTTTCGCGCGAGGGTCCGGGCTCGCGCCTACCCTGAGTCGGCCTAAGAAGCAGGCGGCCTCGCCTTGTGCTTCTCGCGCGCGAACTTCGGGAGTAAACCGGCGCTGATGAGCCAGCGAATCGACGGCAAAGCGATTGCGAAGTTGGTGCGAGCCGAGGTCGCCGCGGCGGCCAGCAGCTTTACCCAGCAGCACGGGCGTGCACCGGGCCTCGAGGTGATCCTGGTCGGAGAAGACCCCGCTAGCGTGGTTTACACGCGCAACAAGGAGAAGGCGGCCAATGAGGTTGGCGTGCGCGGCAAGCTGCACAGCTTGCCGGCTTCGACCAGCGAAGCCGAGCTGATCGCCAAGCTGCAAGAGCTGAACGCCGATGATGCGGTGGACGGCATCTTGGTGCAGCTTCCGCTGCCGAAGCACATTCGCGAGGAGGTCGTGCTCGAGACCATTCACCCCTCCAAAGACGTAGACGGCTTTCACCCGGTGAACGTCGGTTTGCTCTCGGCAGGTCGGCCGGGCCTCGTGCCATGCACGCCCAAAGGCACCATGCGGCTCTTGCGGGAGACCGGCGTGTCGTTGGTCGGGGCGCGCGCTGTGGTGGTCGGGCGCAGCAACATTGTCGGGAAGCCGATGGCCCAGCTGCTCCTGGCCGAGC